>NZ_JBDSUA010000021.1:0-39344 GCF_039927955.1 Devosia sp.
GGGTACCTCGCAGGCGGCGATCTACGGCTCGGTGATCCTGGTGGCTCTGCTGATCGACCGCACGGTCCGGCAGCAGGGCGTGGTCAGCCTCAAGCGGGTGCGCGCATGAGCACGATCGAGAGCGCGACCCCGCAGGTTCAGGATGCCGCGCCAGCTCGGCCGCGCTGGCAGACCATGATCATCCGTCCCGAGACGATGACGCTGATCCTGTTGATCATCGGGTTTTGCGGCGCCAGCCTGCTGTCGCCCTACTTCCTCGACGTCAATTACATCCTGCGCAGTTTCACGCTGTCGGCCGAATTCGCCATGGTGGCGCTGGTTTTGACCATGGTGATCATCGCCGGCGAAATCGATCTGTCGCCCGCCGCCAATATGGCGCTGTCTGCCTGCCTGTTTGCGTGGGCGCAGCAGTCCGGCATTCCGATGCCGATCGCTATCGTTATCGGGCTGGCTTCGGGGCTGCTGATGGGGCTGATCAATGCCATCATGGTGATCCGCCTGCAGATCCCCTCGATCATCGTCACCATCGGCACGCTGACACTGTATCGCGGTCTGGCGCAGGTGATTGCCGGCGACAAGTCGATCCGCGTGCCGGAGTGGTTCATTGGCATCAATACCGTGCTGGTGTTCGGCATCCCGATGCCGGTACTGATCTTTGTCGTGCTGGCCATCGTGCTTGGCGTGGTGCTGGGCGGCACGATTTACGGCCGGCAGATTTATCAGGTCGGCACCAATGAAATTGCCGCCAACCATGCCGGCATCCGCTCCAAGCAGATCAAGTTCGTGCTGTTCCTGGCCATGGGCCTGGTCAGCGCCGTTGCCGGGCTGATGACTGCCTCGCGGCTGGGTTCGGTGCGCTACGATCTGGGGCTGGGCGGTGAATTGCAGATGGTGCTGATGGCCATGCTCGGCGGCACCTACATTTTCGGCGGGCGCGGCTCCATCCTCGGCACCTTCCTCGCCGCTTGGCTGCTGGTCATCGTCGCCACCGGCATGACTGTCGCCAATGTGCTGCCCGCAGTGCAGCTCGTCGTGCTCGGCGTGCTGCTCATCGTCTCGATCATCACCACCAATCTGATCTATTCCCGCACCCAAAGGTAGCGGGCGACGACCCGGCTTTGCGGCCGGCAAGAATACAAACGACGACCACCTGGAGGAAACTGACATGTTCAAGAAAACCGTACTGGCCGGGCTGGCTCTCAGCCTCACCATGGTCACCGGCGCTTATGCCGCTGACCCGCTCAAGATCGTCTATATCGGCAAGAATACCGGCAATCCGTACTTCGACAGCATCACTGGCGGGTTCCAGGATGCGTGCAAGTCGCTGGGCTGTGAATTCGAGTTCGTGGCGCCTGCCACTGCCGAAGCCACTTCGCAGATTCCGTTCATCGAAGCGCAGATCCAGCGCGGCGTGAACGTCATCGGTATCGCACCGAACAGCCCCGATGCGCTGAACCAGGTTCTGGATGAAGCCAAGGCCAAGGGCATTCTGGTGCTGACCGTCAACGGCGATCTGACCGGCAATGAAAGCCACCGCGACGCCACCATCCTGCCGGTTAATTTCGACATCGTCGGCAAGGACCAGGTTGAAATGGTCGGCTCGCTGATCGGCTATGAAGGCGAGATCGCCATCCTGTCGGCAACCACCGAAGCGCCCGACCAGAACAAGTGGATCGTGGGCATGAACGAGACGCTCAAATCCGATCCGAAATACGCCAAGATGAAGCTGGTCGCGACCGTGTATGGTGATGACCAGCCGGAAAAGTCGACCACCGAAATGGAAGCCCTGCTGTCGAACTTCCCGAACCTCAAGGGCGTTATCGCACCGACCACCGTTGGTATCGCTGCTGCTGCACAGGTCGTGCAGAGCCGTGGCATTGCCGATAAGGTGCATGTAACGGGTTTGGGCCTGCCCAGCGAAATGAAAGATTTCGTCAAGGACAAGACCGTGACCGCGTTCCAGCTCTGGTCGCCGTACAATGAAGGCTGGCTGGCTGTACACTTTGCTGCTGGCGTGCTCGGTGGCACCATCAAGAACGAAGTCGGTTCGACTTTTGAAGTGCCAAACCTTGGCACCGTCACCATCAATGCCAACAACTCGATCAATACCCAGGCGACGCTGACCACCTTCAACGCCGAAAACATCGACCAGTTCAACTTCTGATCTGGACAGTTCCGGCGGGCGCCGATCTGGTATCGGCGCCCGTTCTTTGCCATTGGATGCTCGCCATGAATTCCTATGATTTTGCCGATCGTGTTGCCATCATCACCGGGGCCGGCCAGGGGATCGGACTGACCGTGGCCGAAACCATGCTGGCCAATGGCGGGACGGTTTCGATCTGGGACCGCGACCAAGGCCTGCTCGATGGGCTGGCGGCAAAGTACGCCAATGAGAAGCGCATCCAGACGCTCAATGTCGATATCGGCAATAATGACTCGGTGCTGGCCGCGACCGACGCGGTCAAGCAGCGCTATGGCAGGATCGATATCCTGATCAACAATGCCGCCATTGTCGGGCCAAATGCGCCCACGGTGGATTATCCCATTCAGGCGTTCATCGACGTGGTGCATATCGGGCTGGTGGGGACCTTCATGGTCTGCCGCGCCGTGGTGCCCCACATGATCGCCGCCAATTATGGCCGCGTCGTCAACCTCAGCTCGGTGGCGGGCAAGGAAGGCAATCCCGGCGCGTCGGCCTATTCCTCGACCAAGGCGGGCGTGATCGCCTTGACCAAGTCGTTGGGCAAGGAACTTGCCGGCTATAATATCGCGGTCAACGCCGTGACCCCGGCAGTGGCCAAGACCACGATGTCGATGAGCCAGGACCCGGCGTTCCTCAAGATGATCCTGGCCAAGATTCCGCGCGGCCGGATGCTGGAATTGTCTGAAGCCGCCTCGATGATCTGCTGGCTGGCGACAAGCGAGAATTCGTTCACCACGGCATCGGTGTTCGACCTGTCGGGCGGCCGCGCTACCTATTGAGACAGAAGACAGAAGCTCCTTCGTGCCGAAAGGGTCGGGGTGGGTTGAGTGGTCTAATCCCTCCCTGGGATGCCGCTCCTGCCGGTGATAGCCCCGCCTCGGCCCTTCCGGCCCGAGGGAGCAAGCTGCTAAAGCAGCGCCGTCAGTTCCGGCAGGATTTCGAACAGATCGCCGACGAGGCCGAAATCGGCATATTGAAAAATCGGGGCGTCCGGATCGCTGTTGATGGCGACGATGACGTGGCTTTCCTTCATGCCGGCCAGATGCTGGATCGCCCCGGAAATTCCGCAGGCGATATAAAGATCGGGCGCGACGATCTTGCCGGTCTGGCCGACCTGTTGCTCGTTTGAGGCATAGCCGGCATCGACGGCGGCGCGGCTGGCGCCGATGGCAGCGTTGAGTTTGGCCGCCAGCGGGACCAGCAGGGCATCAAACTGTTGCTGTGAGCCGAAGGCGCGGCCGCCGGAGATCACCACCTTGGCCGAGGTCAGATCGGGACGGTCACTGGCAGTGGCGGCGCTGCCGACGTAGCGCGACAGGGCTGGATCGACGGCTGGGGCAAGTCTAACCAGTTCTGCATCGCCGCCAGTTTTGGCTTCCGCAAAGGCTGAAGTCCGCACGGTAACAACCTTGATCGCATCGGTAGCCTGCACCGCCTCGATAGCATTGCCGGCATAGGTCGGGCGCTGGAAGGTGTCTGGACCGAGCACGGCGGTGATTTCGGAGACCTGCATAACGTCGAGCAACGCAGCAACGCGTGGCATGACGTTTTTGCCGGTGCTGGTGGCGGCAGCGACGAAGGCGGAATAGGCGGTTTGCGCGAGGATCAGCGTGGTCAGCGGTTCGGCGAGGGCCTGGGCGTAGGCCGGATCATCGGCGAGCAGCACGCGAGTTGCACCGGTCAATTGGCGCGCGGACTCGGCGACGGCGGCGCATTGGTGGCCGGCGACCAGAACATGCACTGGTCCGCCCAATGCCAGTGCAGCGGTTAGCGCGCGAGCGGTGCGGGGATCGAGCGTTTTGTTGTCGTGTTCGGCCAGCAGCAGCGTGGTCATGGCGTGAGTGCTCCGGCAGCTTTCAGCCGGGTGACCAGTTCCGCGGCGGAGGCGACCTTGATGCCGGGGGGACGCTTGGGTGGGGCTTCGACACTCAGCAGTTTGAGCCGTGGGGTCAGGTCAACGCCAAACTCTTCGGCCGTCGCTTTGCGCAGCGGCTTGGCGCGGGCCTTCATGATGTTGGGCAGCGAGGCAAAGCGCGGGGTATTCAGGCGCAGATCGGTGGTGACGATTGCGGGCAGCGGCAGCGCGATGGTTTGCAGGCCGGAATCGACTTCGCGGGTGACCGTGGCGATACCATCGGCGATGGTCAGTGCCGAGGCGAAGGTGCCCTGCCCCCAGTTGAGCAGCGCGGCCAGCATCTGGCCGGTCTGGTTGGCGTCGTCGTCGATGGCCTGTTTGCCAAGCAGGATCAGATCGGGCTGCTCCTCCAGCGCTACGGCACGCAGCAGCTTGGCGACGCCGAGGGGTTCGGCGCGGTGTTCGGTGGTGACCAGAATGGCGCGGTCGGCACCCATGGCGAGGGCGGCGCGCAAGGTGTCTTCGGCCTTGGCGGCGCCGATGCTGACCACCACTACTTCGGTGGCGACGCCCTGTTCCTTGAGGCGGATCGCCTGTTCGACGGCGATCTCGCAGAACGGGTTCATGCTCATTTTGACGTTATCCAGATCAACGCCGCTGCCGTCGGCCTTGACGCGGATGGAGATCGACGAATCGACCACCCGCTTGATGGCGACGAGGATCTTCATGCCTTCACCCGCACGGCCTGTGGATCATAGAGCGGTTCGAGATGCAGCGTGGCTTTGACCCGTTCATTGGCCACGACAAGTTCGTAGCTGGCGCTGGTCAGGTAGTCGTCGCTGACCCCATCGGGGTTGCGGACATAGCCAAGGCCGATGGGCTTGCCGACGGTGTAGCCATAGCCGCCGGAGGCCAGATAGCCGGCAAATTTGCCATCGCGCAGGATGGTTTCGCGGCCAAGCAGGACCACATCGTCGCGTTCGGTAGTGAAGATCATCAGGCGCTTTTTGAGCGGCTGACCGGCGCGGGCTTCCAGCGCCTCGCGGCCCATGAATGGCGTATTGGTCTTGAGTTTGACCGCCCAGCCGAGGCCGGCTTCGAACGGGGTATCATTGGGCGTAATGTCCGAGCCCCAGGCGCGATAACCCTTTTCCAGCCGCAGCGATTCCAGCGCTCGATAACCCACCGGACGCAGCCCGAACGGGGCGCCTGCCGCCATCAGCGCGTCAAACACTGCGCCGGTTTTGGCCAGCGGAATATGCAGTTCCCAGCCGAGTTCGCCGACATAGGTGACGCGCAGGGCGCGCACTTCGGCGCCGGCGATGGGCAGGGTGCGGACATGACCGAAGGGGAATGCCGCATTGCTCACATTGGCAGCGGTGACCTGTTGCAGCACGTCGCGGGCGCGGGGGCCCATCAGGCTCAATGTGCCGAATTCCTCGGTGACGTCGGTCAGCGTGACGTTGGCGCCAGCGGGAATATGCTCCTCGATCCAGGCAAGATCGTGGGTGCGAAAGCCGGTGCCGGTGACGATGTAGAACCTGTCGTCGGCCAAACGCGCAACGGTCAGGTCGCATTCGATGCCGCCACGCGAGTTGAGCATCTGGGTATAGGTCAGCCGACCCACCGGCTTGTCTACATTGTTGGCGGCAATCCAGTTGAGTGCCGAGGCCGCATCGGGGCCGTTGACTTCGTATTTGGCAAAGGAGGATTGATCGAACAGGCCGACCGCTTCGCGCACCAGCCGGTGTTCCTCGCCGACCGGGCCGAACCAGTTCTGGCGGCCCATGGAATAGATATCGCTGGCTCCGGTCCCGGCAGCAAACCAGTTCGGCCGTTCCCAGCCCAGTTTGGAGCCGAACACGGCACCGCGGGTCTTGAGCCGATCATAGAGCGGGGAGACGATGCGCTGGCGGCCGCTTTGATATTCTTCGTGCGGAAACCCGATGGTGTAGTGCTTGCCATAGGCTTCGAGCGTGCGGTCCTTGACCCATTCGCGATCGCGGTGCATGCCGGAAAAACGCCGGATATCCACCACCCACAGGTCCATCGGCGCTTCGCCGCGCATCGCCCACTCGGCCAAAACCCAGCCGGCGCCGCCACCCGAGGCGATGCCGAAAGCGTTGAACCCGGCGCCGACATACATATTGGTGCATTCGGGCGCGGCGCCGAGGATGAAATTACCATCGGGGGTAAAGCTCTCCGGGCCGTTGATCATCTGGCGGACGCCGGCAGTTTCCAGCGCCGGGATGCGGGCAATGGCCTGGGTCAGGTGTTGCTCGAAATGGTCCCAGTCGTCATCGAACAGTTTGAACTGGAAATCCGAGGGGACGTCGCCGGTGGTCCATGCGATCGGGTTGGGTTCATAGCCGCCCATGACCAGCCCGCCGACTTCTTCCTTGAAATAGGTCAACCGATCGGGATCGCGGATGGTGGCGGCGTCGGTGGACAGGCCGTCGATCTTTTCGGTGATGATATACTGGTGCTTGACCGGTTGCAGCGGCACGTTGATGCCAGCCATGGTGCCGATCTGGCGGGCCCATTGGCCACCGCAATTGACCACGGTTTCGCAGGCGATGTCGCCCTGATCGGTTTTGACGGCGGTGATGCGTTTGCCGTCCATGACAAAGCCGGTGACGGTGACGCCTTCGATGATATTGGCGCCGTGCATGCGGGCGCCCTTGGCCAGCGACTGGGTAATGTCGGAAGGGCTAGCTTGCCCATCGGTGGGCAGATAGCTGGCGCCGATCAGGTCGCTGGTTTCCATCAGCGGCCAGAGCTTCTTGACCTCGGCGGGCGAGAGCAGTTCCATTTCCATGCCGAAGCTGCCCGCAGTCGTGGCCAGCCGCCGATATTCGGTCCAGCGATCTTCATTGGTGGCGAGGCGCAGGCAGCCGGTCATTTTCCAGCCGGTATCGAGGCCGGTTTCATCCTTGAGGGTCTTGTAGAGTTCGACCGAGCGCTTGAGCACCTGGGTAACCGACGCTGACGAGCGCAGTTGCCCAACCAGCCCTGCTGCATGCCAGGTGGAGCCCGAGGTCAGCTTGCCCTGTTCCAGCAGCAGCACATCAGCCTTGTGGTCGCGCGCCAGATGATAGGCGGTGGAACAGCCGACAATGCCGCCACCGATGACCACGATCTGCGCATGTTTGGGCAAGCTCATTTGGACGTTCCATACTGGGATTGATAAGCGGCGTAGGCCGCGTCGAAGCGGGCGAAATTGTCGATGGCATAGGCGTTGTAGTCTGCGCCCGGTGCATTGAGGTGCAGTTCGGAGACCAGACCCCACAGCGCCTCGCGCAGCAGCGACACACATTGCATGGCGGCGTGGCTGCGGCGGATTTCGGTACTGGGCGGCGCACCGAAATAGGCGGTGAGCAACGCGTCGGACTGGCTGGCGTCGAAGCCGGCGTTAGACGCCAGCCCCGCCAGATCGAACATGGCGGTGTTGAACCCGGCATATTCGTAGTCGATCAGCCACAGCCGCTTGCCGTCGTCGATCAGGTTGGCCGGCAGCAGATCGTTGTGGCCGAAGCGGATCGGCAGCGGCATCTGCGCGGCTTCCAACTCAGCGTTGATGGCCAGCGCCGCCGGAATGCGGGCGATCAGCGGGTTGGGCGAGGCCTTGAGCGTATTGGCATAATCGCGGATGACGTGGAACACCCAGAACATGAAGGCGGTCCCGGTGATGCGCAGCGGCATCTGCTCATGAAAGTCCCGGATGAAAGCGGCGATGCGTTCGGGATTGGCGCGAATATCGGCGTCGGTGAAGACGCGCCCCTCGATGAAGCGCGACACCATCAGCCCCGGCTCGTCATAGACCACTTCCTGACAGAATCCCGCAGCATGGGCAGCGCGGGCGGTCATCACCTCGCGATGGCGGTCGACGTGGTGGAAGGGGTAGTCCCTGCCGAAGCGAACGACATACTTGCCTGCAGCGTCAGTGACGGTGAAGCTGAGATTGGAGAGGCCGCCGAGCAGCGGCTCAATGCGGAGCTTGCCCTGCCACACCGGCAGGTCCGCAATCCGCTGCTCCAGCTCGCTTATCACTTTGCATGCCCCCTGCTGCCGCCGCGGCGATGTGATCGCACTGACTGCGGCAAGTCAATCGCGCGGGCCACGACAACGCTGCCGTGGGCACCGTCACAATAGTGTTGCAAAGCTGGGGTTTGAGTGCGCCAAACAAGGATGGCAGGCATGTCCAACGATCAGGAATATCTCGACCGCATCAAGGCGGAAATCGCCGACAATTTCGACGAAGAGCTGGAATTGCAGATGGAAGACGACCGGCTCGACGAGCTGGTTGCCGAGGGGATGAGCGCCCCGGCACCTGACACGCTGGACCGCAAGATCTATTTCCGCGAACTGTTCCGCCTGCAGCACGAACTGGTGCGTTTGCAGGATTGGGTACAGCACAACAAGCTCAAGGTGGTGGTGCTGTTCGAAGGCCGCGATTCAGCGGGCAAGGGCGGCGCCATCAAGCGTGTCACCCAGCGGCTCAATCCGCGCGTCTGCCGCACCGTAGCGCTGCCGGCCCCGACCGAACGCGAAAAGAACCAGTGGTATTTCCAGCGCTATGTGCCGCATCTGCCGACGGCCGGCGAAATGGTGCTGTTTGATCGCTCCTGGTACAATCGGGCCGGGGTCGAGCGCGTCATGGGCTTTTGCACGACTGAGGAACTGGATGAGTTTTTCCGTTCGGTGCCCGAGTTTGAACGCATGTTGGTTCGAAGCGGCGTTATCCTGATCAAATACTGGTTCTCGATCACCGACGAGGAGCAGGAATTCCGCTTCAAGATGCGTATCCACGATCCGCTGAAGCAGTGGAAGCTGTCGCCGATGGATATGGAAAGCCGCATCCACTGGGAAGAATATACCAAGGCCAAGGAAGAAATGCTGGCCCGCACCCATACGCCGGAAGCCCCCTGGTGGGTGGTGCAGGCGGTGGACAAGAAGAAGGCGCGGCTCAATTGCATTGCGCATCTGTTGTCACAGATCCCCTATGGCGATGTGCCCAAACAGGATGTCGAACTGCCCGGCCGCGTCCGGCACGACGACTATCTCCGCACCCCGGTGCCGAAGGAACTGTACGTGCCGGAGATCTACTGAGGCCGTCAGCAGCCGGTGACCTGGTGTCAATCGCGGGAAAACACCGTCTGGAAGCCCTCCAGACGGTACAATACGTCAAGGCTTCACACCTGGCCGGATCGCCGTCGATGACACTGCGCCGGCTTTTTCGTCAGATGGCGATCAGGGCCTGGCGCGCAGGGCGTCACGGATTTCGGTGAGCAACACTTCTTCGCGGCTCGGCGCGGGGGAAGCAGAAGTTGGCTCCTCGGCTGCCTTTTTCTTCAGCGAATTGATGCCCTTGACCACGATGAACAGGACGAAGGCAATGATCGCGAACTTAACCACCGCATTGAGGAACAGGCCGATATTGAGCGTTGCAATGCCGGCATCCTTGGCCGCAGCCAGCGATACCACCGGCAGGTTGGACGGGTTCTTGAGCACGACGAACAGGTTAGAAAAATCGATGCCGCCCAGGATCAGTCCGATCAGCGGCATGAACAGATCATCGACAATCGACGATACGATGGCGCCGAAAGCAGCGCCGATGATCACGCCAATGGCCAGATCAACCATATTGCCCTTGATGGCGAAGTCGCGGAATTCCTTGAACACGATGGGCCTCTTGTGGCGACGCGTTACTCTTGTCGTTGGCAGCCGCACCGTCGCCAGGGTGCAGATTTAGAGATTTTCGTAGATTTGCCGGATTTGCAATGGGTCATCAGTTGGCCTTGCGCCGCCTTGGCGCAGGGCGGATAAATGTGATCATTGTTCCGCGCAAGGCCAGTCCCATGCCGCCCACTCCTGATGACGCCTTGACCAGCCTGCGGCAGGCCATGGACTATGTTCCGCAGGGCATTGCAATGTTTGACAGCGCGTTACGCCTCGTCAGCAGCAATGGCCGCTATGGCCTGCTGCTGGCGTTGCCCGACCATTTGCTGAAGCCGGGCACGGCGCTGTTCGATATCGCGCTGTTTCTGGGCGATCGGGGCGATCTGGGACAGGGCGACGCGGCACGGCTGGCGATCGAGCGGGTCAACGCCATCACCGCTGCACCCAACACCGTGACGCAACGGCTGGGCAATGTCGGGCAGATGCTGGAATTTTATACCAGCCGCCTGCCCGATGGTGGTCTGGCGATCAGCTTTTCCGACGTCACGGCGCGGATCAAGGCGGAACGCGAACTGGAACGGGTCAATCAGTCGCTGGAAGGGCGCGTCGCCGAGCGCACCGCCACCCTGACCCGGGTCAATGCGGAACTGGAAAGCGCTCGCGCCAAGGCCGATGCGGCCAACCACGACAAGACACGGTTTCTGGCGGCGGCCAGCCATGATCTGCTGCAGCCACTCAATGCGGCGCGGCTTTACACCTCGACGCTGATCGAGCGGGCCAAATCGACCGGGCTAGCGGATCTGGCCAATTCCATCGAGGCGTCGCTGACCGCGGTGGAAGACATCATGTCGGCGCTGCTCGATATTTCGCGCATCGACAGCGGCGCACTGCGCCCGGTGCCGATAGCCTTCAGCGCCCGCGAACTGCTCAAGAAAATCGAGGTCGAATTCGGGCCGATGGCGCGGGAGCGTTCGGTGCATCTGGAAATCGTCGCGACCAATGCGGTGGTGATCGCCGACCGCATGCTGGTGGGCCGCATCGTGCAGAACCTGGTGTCCAACGCCATCAAATATACCCTGCCTGGCGGACGGGTGCTGGTGGGCATTCGCCGACGCGGCAGCCGGATCAGACTGGACGTGATCGACACCGGGATTGGCTTCAACAAGGACCAGCACCGGCTGTTGTTTGCCGAATTCTCGCGGCTGGAGCGCGGCGCGCGCATGGCGCAGGGGCTGGGGCTGGGGCTGTCCATCGTGCAGCGCCTCGTGGCCGCTTTGGGATTGACACTGGAACTGGACAGTGTCGAAGGGCGCGGTTCGCGGTTTTCGCTGTTTCTGGCGGCGGCGCGCAATGTGCGCAGTGTCGCCGAAGTGGGTACACCCCTGCCCGAACCGGTGTTTGGGCAGCTCGATCTGCGCATCCTGTGCGTCGACAACGAGCGCAATATTCTGGAGGCTATGGAAGGGCTGTTGAGCCATTGGGGGTGCGATGTGCGTAGCGCCCGCTCGCTCAAGGAGATCGACCGGGATGGGTTGCTGGAAGGCTGGTATCCCGACCTGGTGCTGATGGATTATCACCTCGACCAGACCTCGGGGCTCGATGCCATCGAGTGGCTGCGCCACAATGTAGGCGGGCACTTGCCGGCCGCGCTGGTGACGGCGGACCGCAGCCCGGCGGTGCGAGCACTGGCGGAAGAACGCGGCATTGCGGTGGTGACCAAGCCGGTCAAACCTGCGGCGCTGCGCGCGGCAATCACCGGGCTGGCGGGCCAGGGCGGACGGCAGGGGCGCAAGGCGGGCTAGGATCAGGCCTTGTCGGCACCAATCGAAAACAGCGCTTCGAACTGTCCCTGTTCGATGCGCGCTGCGGCGATGACCGCCTGGGTGCGGCTATCGACATCGAGCTTTTGCAGGATGGCCGAGACGTGGGCCTTGACCGTGGCCTCGGAGATGGTCAGCTCATAGGCGATCTGCTTGTTCATGAGCCCGTCGCTGAGCATCATCAGCACGCGCACCTGTTGCGGCGTAAGCGTCGCCAGCCGCCGCATCAGGGCGGAATGGGCATCTTCGGTGCCCAGCACCATGCCTTCGGGCACGAAGACCTCGCCAGACAGCACGGTTTCGATGGAACGGCGAATCTCGGTGGGCCCGATGGACTTGTGCAGATAGCCGGCGGCGCCCAGCTCGAACGCCCGGCGCACCACGGTGCCGTCCTCGACCGCCGAAATGATCATCACCGGAATATCGGGATATTGGGCCCGCAGCAGCAGCAGGCCGGAAAAGCCGCGCACGCCGGGCATGTTGAGATCGAGCAGGACCAGATCGCAATCGCGGTCGGCTTCGAGCGCGGCATTGAGCCCGGCAAGGTCGCCGGCTTCCTCGACATTTACGGTTGCGTCACCGCCCGACAGGGTCTGGCGGAGGGCGGCGCGGAACAGCGGGTGGTCATCGACGATGATTATGCGGCGGCGAGTCATGGTGGTCGTGATGTCCCTGGGGCGCTGTCGGTGCCCCAGCCTAACCGGGGTTTGCTGATGTTCAACCAACAGATTTGAACGCCGAAGCAGTCAATTAGTGCAATGCTTAACGGGTTCTTTACCATGTTTTACCAAGAGTGAGCGTTAGACCTTCGTGTTGACTCGCGGCGGTCCCCGCAGTTTTTCCGGTTGGGAAATGTAATGGCCCGCGCCTTCCCGCTTTCCGATATGCACGATCCGGCGTCCGACCCACAGCCGGGCGAATGGCAGGCATTGCGTGGCGAACTGGTGGCTTTGCTGGATCAGGTCGAAGGCCGGTTCAACCAGGCAGCTGCCCCCAAGACCGCTTATGAAGGCCTGACGCAGCGGGTGCGCAACCTGCGCGATCAGGTCGATGGCACAGCCGGCAATGCGCGGCACCGCGAGGCCCTCAAGACCGTCAAACGCGCCGTCGATCGCTTCAGCGAACGCGACGAGACCGATTTCCTCAACGATACCGACAGCCTGCAATCGGCAATCGCCGAAATTCGTGGCCGTCAGCTTTCCGCACCGATGGCTGCAGTGGCACGCCATGTCGCCGAGCTGCCGCAGTTCGGCGAATTGACCGCGCTGGTCGGCGGATTGTCGCACCGGCTCGAACGCCTCGAAGGCGAACTCAAATCGCAGCGGGCCGGCAATGGCAATGTGCGCGAAGTGGCCAGCCAGGTCGAACAGCTCTCCCACGTGGTGGAATTGCTGGCGGGCGCCGTGGGCGAAACCGGCCAGGTCAAGCGGCTCGAAACCCAGATCGCGGGCCTTGCCCGGCTGATCGGCGAAGCGCCCAAGGTCGATCTCTCCGCCGTCAACAAACGGCTCGACGACGTTTCGACCACCGTGGGCAAGCTGGCTGAACTGCAGGCCCAGCAGATGGAGCGCGAAGTGGCGCGGCAGGATCGCGCCGATGGCGCAGCGCCTGCCGGTGTCCAGTCCGATAGCCTCGGCACCTCGATGCTGGCGATCGAACAGAGCGTGCGCAACGTCTATGACCGCATCGATTCCATCGAGCGCAATGTGACGCTGTCGGCTGGTGACTTTGAGCGGCTGACTGCCGAAATGTCGGCGTTCACCAAGGCGGTGCGCGACAAGGAAGTGGGGCCGAGCAAGCTGGTCGACAAGATCGATGCCTTGCAGGCGCGCATCGGCGGCTTTGAAAGCTCCAATAACGATGTCGCGGGCCTGCAGAACGATATCGCGGCCTTGCGCGATGTGGTGCTGGCCGGGGTCGAGCCGCGCTTTGCCCGGCTGGAAACCCAGCTTGAAGCGCTGTCGGTCAAGATGGACAAGCCACGCGCTGCCAATCCCAGCGTCGCCCAGATCGAGAGCCAGCTCAAGAAGCTGATCAGCCGCATGGATGAGACCGGGGCCCAGCTCAACGGCCTGACCCAGCTGTATTCGGCCGAGCCGGACGCGAGCCCGGACTTTGAAGCGCTGGCCATGCTGGTGGCGCAGCGCACCGCAAGCGCGGTCAGCAAATCAGCAGGCCCGGCTGCTGCCCCCGGCATCAGTGAAGACAGTTTCAGTGCGCTGGAACAGCGCATGTCGGCGATGTTCAATACCGCCGGCAAGGATACCGCCCAACGGCTGGCCAAGCTGGAAGCGGCGCTGAGCAAGCGCGCGGCCGAGCCGATGCTGGCCCCGGCAGCGCTGGCCCCGCGCCAAGCCGAGCCGGTGGCGCAGAAGCTGCCAGAGCCGAGCAAGCTCAACAGCATGCTCGAAGCGTTGTCGCAAAGCCGTGCCGTTACTACGGGCCAGAGCGATGCGATGCCGGCCAATCCGGCCGAAGACGCGCCGTTGCGCGATGTGGTGTTCCAGGAACAGACTCCGCCGCGGGCCGAACCGGCACCAGTGGTGCGCAAGCCGACCGCTGCACCAGTGGTTGCGGCCACAGCGCCACGCGCTCCGGCCGTGGACGCGCCGGTGGTGTTTGATCCCGCCGGTGCGCAGCGCCCGCCACGCCCACAATCCAGCCTCGATGCGCCCAGCAAGGACCCCTTTGCTGAAGTGCAGGCCGCGCCGCGCGCCGTGGAGCCGCCGCAGACTGCCAATGCGCAAAGCACCAGTACGTTTGTTGCGGCAGCACGCCGGGCCCAGCGCGCCAAGCAGGACACTGCCGCGCCACCCGTGAGCGGCAATTCATTGATCAGCCGGGCGCTGGCCCGGGTGATGCCCGCGCCGGCTGACCCCGCAGAGGCCAGGGCCGTCGCCACCGAGCCGGCTGCCGAAAAGACCTCGCTGTTTGCGCGCAAGCCCAAAGCAGCAAAGGCCCCCAAGGCCGTTGATGTGCCAGTGATGCCAGAAATGGGGCGCGTTGCTGTCGCCGATATCGATGCGCAACCAAGCTTTTTGACGCGTTATCGCCGACCGTTGCTGCTGGCAGCAACGCTGGTGGTGGTGTCGCTGCTGGCCTTGAACCTGGTGATGCAGCGGGTCAATTCTTCGGCGCCCGTGGTTGAGCCGTCGGCAGAACCTGCCGCCATGGATGCAACGCCTGAGAAAACTTCGGATCTTGGTGACCTGGTCGATCCCGCGAGCTTGCCGACCGATCCACGCGTCATTTCCATGGTCGACAATTCGACCACCGGCTCGATCAATCCGGCCTCAACCAGTTCGTTCTCGAAATCGTCGGTCGAGACCACGCCGATGCCACCGACCCTGCTGGCTTCGACCGGCAAGCCGTTGCCTGCGACCATCGACCCGGTGGACGTACCCAACGTCAATGCCGAAGTCCTGACCGGCAGCATTCCAGCCAAGACCGACAGCCCGATCAAGTTCGAGCTGGCGCCCGAAGCGGTTGGCCCGATCGAGCTGCGGCAGGCGGCCGCCGATGGCGATGCCCGCGCCCAGTTCGAGATCGGCGCCATTTATGGCGAGGGTCGCGCGGTGACGCAGGACTACAAGGCCTCCGCCACCTGGTATGAACGCGCTGCCGCGCAGGGGTTTGCTCCGGCGCAGTATCGGCTCGGCAATCTCTATGAGACCGGCAACGGGGTGACCAAGGACCTCGAAATGGCCAAGCTCTGGTATCAGCGCAGCGCCGATAGCGGCAACCGCATGGCCATGCACAATCTGGCGGCGCTGTTTGCCAGCGGCCAGTTGGGCGAACAGAAATTCGAGCAGGCTGCCGAGTGGTTCGAGCAGGCCGGCAACCTGGGGATGACCGACAGCCAGTTCAACCTGGGCATGCTGCATGCCCGCGGGCTGGGCGTGCCGCAGGACATGGAACAATCGTTCAAGTGGTTCTCGCTGGCAGCGCGCGACGGCGATGCCGATGCGGTCAAGGCGCGCGACGATATTGCCAAGTCGCTGACCGCCGATGTGGTCAAGAAGGTCAAGGCCGAGGTCGATGCCTGGAAGCCGGGCAGGGTCAATCTGGCGGCCAATTTTGCCCCGATCGGCACCTGGTCGCCCAAGTTCAATCCGGGCGAGGCCATCGCCTCCAAGGATGTAATTTCCAAGGTGCAAAAGGTTCTGGGCAAGCTTGGCTATGACATCGGCACCCCCGATGGCATTACCGGTCCAAAGACTGCCGAGGCGATCAAGGCCTTCGAGCGCGGCACCGGCATGACCGAAACCGGCACCATCAATCCGCGCCTTCTGGCGGTGCTGGGCAGCCAGCCGGTCTAGAGCATTTGACGAAGCGGCAATTGCGCCATAAGCCCTTATGGACATTGCCGAACCCGATGCTCCGTCGCTCGATCTGAAGCGCGGGGCGTCGTCTTATTGTTGTCGCAGGGCCGGCCTAGGTCTTGCCCGTCACCGTGAACGGACCTGGATCTTGCAGATTTATCTGCCGATCGCCGAACTTTCCATGAACCTCTTCTTTCTTGTCGGGATCGGGGGGGCGGTCGGGTTTTTGTCGGGTCTGTTTGGAGTCGGTGGCGGTTTCCTGTTGACGCCCCTGCTGATCTTTTCAGGCGTACCGGCTTCAGTGGCCGTTGCCTCGGTGACTGGTCAGGTCGTGGCCGCTTCGACCTCGGGCGCGCTGACCTATTACCGGCGCGGTGGCATTGACCTGCATCTGGCGCTCTATCTGGTGTTGTCGGGCATTCTGGGGGCGTTTGGTGGCGTAGCGACCTTTTCGGTGCTGCGCGCCGCCGGCCAACTCGATCTGGTGATCTCGGTCGGCTTTTTGGTGCTGCTGGGCTTTGTCGGCGTGCTGATGCTGGTGGAATCGGCCCGCGCCATCATCAAGCAACGCGCCGGCATCGTGGTGCGCGAGCGCCTGCCCAACCAGCACAACTGGATCCACGGCCTGCCGCTGCGCATCCGCTTCAAGAAGTCCAAGCTCTATATCAGCGTGTTGCCGGTGCTGGTGATTGGCCTGGTCATCGGCTTCCTGGGCTCGCTGCTGGGAATTGGCGGCGGCTTCATCATGGTGCCGGCGCTGGTCTATCTGCTGCGGGTGCCGGGCAATGTGGTGATCGGCACTTCGCTGCTCCAAGTGGTGGCGATGATGGCCGCGACCACCATCCTGCACGCAGTGCAGAGCCAGAGCGTCGACATCATGCTGGCCTTCTGCCTGATGGTGGGCGGCGTTGCCGGCGCCCAGTTCGGCGCCTCGGCCGGACGGCATCTGCGTGGCGAACAGTTGCGCGGACTGCTGGCGCTGCTGGTGCTGGCGGTGGCGATCCGCTTCGGGCTGTCGCTGGTCCTGTCGCCCGGCGATACGTTCAGCATGACCGTGTTCGGGCCGGGCGCCAATTGAACGGGATCAGGGCATATCTGCTGGCAGTGCTGGCCGTCGCAGCATTCACACATCCGGCGCGCGCCGAAAAGCTGGTGTCCGAGCTCTCGACCGACACCGTTGAAATCACCTCTAGCTTCACTGGCGAGAAGATGACCTTCTTTGGCAGTATCGAGCCCGAGATCAGCGCCAAGGACGCAGCGATCGGACCCTATCACGTCATTATCGTGGTGACCGGGCCGGCCCTTGACCGGGTGGCGCGCGAAAAGACCCGCAATTTTGGCGTCTGGCTCAATACCGATCAGGTCACCTTCAAGAGCTTTCCGAGCTATTATCAGGTGCTGTCGAGCAGCAAGATGAGCGACATCACCAATGCGACAACGCTGGCCGTCGAGCATATTCCGCCCGACGCGCAGCCGGGAATTTCGGAAGAATCCGGCTGGTGGAAATCGGCAATCTTCGGGCGCGAACTGATCCGGCTGATGAACGAACAGGGCCTGTTCGGGGTCAACGAAAATGCCATCAACTTCCAGTCGCCGACGTTTTACTCCGCCCGCCTCACCCTGCCCAGCGATGCGCCGCCCGGTCCCTATCTGGCGGTGACTTACATATTCAAGGACGGGGTGATCGTGGCGCGCAATTCCGAAGGGTTTGCGGTGCGCAAGATCGGCTTCGAGCGGTTCCTCGCCATCGAGTCGCGCCAGCATTCGCTGCTCTACGGCATCGTCTGCGTGCTGCTGGCCGTGTTTACCGGCTGGGCCGGTGGCGTGCTGTTCAAGCGGGGTTAGGTGCGCTGGAAACCTCAGTCGCCGCCCTTCTCCCCTTGAGGGAGAAGGTGCCCGAAGGGCGGATGAGGGGTGTCTTGCTTGTCCACCACCCAGCATTTGCGGAAGCAACCCCTCACCCTGACTTGTCGCTGAACGCGAAAAGTCTGTCCCTCTCCCTCAAGGGGAGAGGGTAGAAGTGGGCGCCCCTATCCCCGCACCAGCCGCTTGGGGCTGACTGGATAGAGCCGGTCGCGACCCAGCATGGTCACTTCGAGCGCTGACCAGTTGAGCAGGCCGGCAAAGGCGGGGCTGAGGATATTGAGATTTCCGGTCGAGGCGCCGTAAGCGGGCAGGATCAGCAGGCGCTGGTCGGTGACAAAGCAGGGCCGGCGCACGGCGCGGCCATTGATGTAGATGTGCGCCGCCGGATGCAGATGGCCGGCCATCAGGCCGGTGACGCCCCGGCGCGGTTCGTGGGTCAGCGTCAGCCCGCGCAGCTCCAGATGCGGCAGGCATTGCCCGCCCAGCAGGTGCGGTGCCGGATCGTGATTGCCGGAGAGCCAGAACCAGTTGGCCCGTTCGGTCAACCCATCGATCTGGGCGCGGTCGTGATCGGTGAGCGTAGCGGGGCCATAGTCGCGGTGAAAACTGTCGCCAAGCGAAATCACCGTGCTGGCGCCGGTATGGACGATATCGAGCGCCAGGCGCTTCAGCGTCAGCGTGGTGTCATAGGGCGGCAGGAACTGGCCATGGCGGGCGAACGAGCTCATCTTTTCCAGATGCAGATCGGCGACCAGCAGGGCGTTTTCGGCGCGCCAGAACAGGGCGCCGGAATTGAGCGGTTCAAAAATCTGTCCGGCAAAGCGCAGCAATTGAGTCTCCGTTGCTGCGTCCTGATAGTGTGGTTGCCCCAAACCTAGCCCAGTGCCTCGCGTAAAAGTTCATCGGCGGCGTCGGCCATGGCCGACTCGCGGCCTTCGCCGAAGATCGGTTCGCGGCCGATTTCGAGCATCATGGGTACCGCAAAGGGCGAGATTCGGTCCAGCGGCTTGTGTACGATATGCTTGCGGATCCGCCGCAGCATATTGCCGAGCCGCTCGATATCGAGCAGGCCGCGTGCCGCATCGCGGCGGGTAGCCTGGATCAGGATATGGTCGGGCTCATGCTGGTAGAGCACGTCATAGATCAGGTCGGACGACATGGTGATCTGGCGGCCGGTCTTTTCCTTGCCGGGATGGCGGCGTTCGATCAGCCCGGAAATGATCGCGCAATTGCGGAAGGTACGCTTCATCAGCGCCGATTCATCGAGCCAGGCTTCGAGGTCGTCGCCCAGCATGTCCTCGGAAAACAACTCATCAAGCGACAGCCGATCGGTGCGGATCAGCGCCGACAGGTCGCCGAGGCCCCAGATGCACAGCGCATACTCGGTAGCAACGAAGCCGAGTGGCCGGGCGCGGGAGCGTTCGAGGCGGCGGGTCAGCAGCATGCCAAGGGTCTGGTGCGCCAGCCGGCCTTCGAACGGATAGCAGACCAGATAATTCTGGGTGCCGCGCGGAAAGGTTTCGACCAAGAGGCTTTCCTGTCCCGGCAGGGTCGAGACATCGCGCTGCAACCGTAGCCAGTCGCTGACCTGATGGGGCAGGCGACGCCAGTCTTCGGGCGTGGCGATCATCTTGCGGACGCGCTCGGCCAGATAGGTCGAGAGCGGAAACTTGCCCCCCATATAGGACGGGATTTTGGGGTCCTTGGCGAAGGCGCGGCTGACGAAGGCTTCGTTGTCGCGGATGCCCTCGAAGGCGACGATTTCGCCGCCAAACATGAAGGTATCGCCCACCACCAGCGTGCCGAAGAAATATTCCTCCATTTCGCCCAGCACGCGGCCGCCACGGCCGATCGGGCCGGTGGTGGCGCCCTGCTTGTGGCCCCTGCCCCGCACCAGCCGCACCCGCACCATCGGCTCTTCGATAATGGTGCCGACATTGAGCCGGTATTGCTGGGCCACCTGCGGATTGGCGATGCGCCACAGGCCCTCGGCGGTTTTCTTGAGCCGCGCATAGCGCTCATAGGCGCGCAGGGCATAGCCGCCAGTGGCGACGAAATCGAGCACGCGATCGAATTTTTCGCGCGGCAGGTCGCGATAGGGCCAGGCGCGGCGGACTTCGGCGTATAGATCATCGGCGGCAAACGGGTCGGCGCAGGCCATGCCCAGAATATGTTGCGCCAGCACGTCATAGCCGCCAGAAACCGGGTCTTCGCTATCCTGATGGCGCTCTTCGACCGCTTCGAGCGCGGCTTCGCATTCGAGCACTTCAAACCGATTGGAGGGCACCAGCAGGGCCTTGGACGGCTCATCGAGCCGGTGATTGGCGCGGCCGATGCGCTGCAGCATGCGCGAGGAACCCTTGGGTGCGCCGACCTGCACCACCAGATCGACATCGCCCCAATCGATGCCCAGATCGAGCGTCGAGGTACAGACCACCGCCTTGATCGTGCCGGCGACCATGGCCGCCTCGACCTTGCGGCGCTGTTCCACCGAGAGCGACCCGTGATGCAGCGCGATTGGCAGCATGTCGTCATTGATCGCCCACAGCGCCTGGAACAGCATTTCGGCCTGCGAGCGGGTGTTGACGAACAGCAGCGTGATGCGGTGCTGCTTGATGGTTTCGTAGAGCGCCGGGGTGGCATAGGCTGCCGAATGCCCGGCCCAGGGCAGGCGATCATCGGTGTCGAGAATGTGCAGGACAGGCGGCGCGCCGCCCGAAGCGGTCAGCAGGTGGGTTGGCGCCTGCGGCAGCGGCGCGGCGATCCAGTCGGCCAACAGGTCGGGGCGGGCGACGGTGGCGCTGAGCGCGGTGATCCGCATCTGCGGCGCCAGCTTGGCAAGGCGCGCCAAAGCCAGCGACAGCAGTTCGCCGCGCTTGGAGGTGACCAGCGCGTGCAATTCGTCGAGCACGATGCGCTTGAGCGAGCCGAACAGCCGGTGCGCATCGGGATGGCTGGTCAGCAGCGCCAATTGTTCCGGCGTGGTCAAAAGGATATTGGGCGGATCGTAGCGCTGGCGCTGGCGACGGGCGGCCGGTGTATCGCCAGTGCGGGTTTCGACGGTGATCCTGAGGCCCATCTCGCCGATCGGGGTGGTGAGATTGCGGGCCACGTCGACTGCCAGCGCCTTGAGCGGGGACAGGTAGAGCGTGTGCAGACCTTCATGGGGGGTGTGGATCAGATCCTGCAGCGTCGGCAGGAAGCCGGCCAGGGTCTTGCCGGCGCCGGTGGGGGCGATCAGCAGGGCCGAGGCGCCGGCGTTCCAACTTTGCAGCACGTCGAGTTGATGGGTGCGGGGGGACCAGTTTTTGGCGGCGAACCAGTTGGCGATGATGGGGGGGAGATCGGTCAATGCAGCGGATTCTGTGCGGGAACGCAGAACCCCCTCCCTAGCCCTCCCCGCAAGGGGGAGGGTGACATTTTGCCTGTAGCGATATCGACGACCAATGCTGGCAGCTGGCCCGAACCCGTGAATTTTGCTGCCAGCATAACAACACCCTACCGCTCGTTGGTCGCGACACTATAGTATTGAGCCACAACGCAGAAGCGGCATGGAGGCTCAGTTGGCCGACGAGGATTTGATACGCTCATCCACCCCGACCCGCCGCACGCTGGAGCCGCAGACGGCTTTGTCGCTCTTGGTCGTGCATATCCAGCGCATGCACTCCAAGGCCGCGGGAAAACGCATCGCCATCGGCATTACCGGCGGGCCGGGCACCGGCAAATCGACGCTGGCCAGGGAAGTGGTCACCATGCTCAACGCCACCCATCCGGGCGCGGCCGCCCTGGTGCCGATGGATGGCTTTCACATGCGCCATGCCAAGCTCGAGGCCCTGGGCACGGTGGATTTCAAGGGCGCGCCACATACTTTCGAGGGTGCGGAATTCGTCAATTTCCTGCACCACCTCAAGCAGGCGACCACGGCAGTGAACGGGCCGGGCTATTCGCGCAAGATCGAGGATGTGGTGGACAATGCCTTCACCATCCAGCCGGACGTGACCATGCTGATCGTGGAGGGCAATTATCTGCTGCTCACCGATGGGCCATGGGCCGGGGTGAAGCCGCTGCTCGATTATGCGGTGTTCATCGATGTCGAGCGCGAAATCGTCCGCGCCCGACTGCTCAAGCGCCACGCCGAGGAAGGGCTGTTTTCCGAGGAGCGCAACAAGGCCCATATCGAGCGCACCGACCTGCCCAATTATGATCTGGTCTGCCAGTCACAGGACCGGGCCGACCTGATCATCACGCTCAAGGTCGAGCAGTAGCTAGACCGGCTTGCCGTCGGCTTCTTCCTCGTGGCTGACGGCCACATCGGCATTGGCCGACAGGCGGACGGCGCCGTCTTCGATTTCGGCCACATACTGGCCTTCGATGAAGTGATGGTGCCCGGCATGGCGGCCCGAACCGCTATCGGCCTTGACCAGCTTGATCCGGTCGCCTTCGACATGATCGACCGTGCCCACATGCACGCCATCGGCGCCATAGACATCCATATGTTCGGCAATTTCACTGAGATCGGTCATGGGGAGTTCTCCTGTTGGGATTGAGGAGAGGGAAACGGCTGGATGGCGCGAAGGATGCATCACGCGGCCACAAGCGCCGCGCGGCGATGGCCGGCGGGATGATCGAACGACGATGGCGAGACCGGAGCCTCGGGGGTAGTAAGCGTAGAGATGAAGCGCCATTCGGGCGTAGCCCTCATGGCCTTCTCGCTTCAAATCGCTCCACTGGAGCGATTTGTCCGGCTATGCCGGAGCAGCAGCGAAGTCTCGCCATCGCGCCGGGACTTTTCGCGGGTCCGGTTCAGGTGCGCCATTATTGCAGGCGCACATGCCGACTTTCAGCCCACGTGAGGCGAGCGACCTCGCCTCCCCAACTGTCACCCCACTCCTTCACTCGTCATGACCGCGTTCCGGTGGGGTGATGGGGGGATTGTACGGGAGGTTTTGGGGGACGGGGATAAGATGGGCAAATTAACCCGATGGTTCCACACCCACGATGTCACCCCGGCGCAGGCCGGAATCCATGCGGTGAATACTCCCGACGCTGAATGCGAGTGGATGGCCACGGACCTGGATTCCGGCCTGCGCCGGAATGACACCGTGGGCGTTGAACCGTCGGCGGCCCTATGCTTGTCTGGCACCATGGGCAAGGTTTTTATCGTCTACATCATGGCCAGCATGAAGGGCGGCACGGTTTATACCGGCGTCACCGGCAACCCTGCCGGCCGCGTGTGGCAGCACAAGACCCATGCCTTTCCGCGCAGCTTTACTGCCCGTCACAAGGTCGAACGGCTGGTCTGGTATGAAGTCCACGAAGACCCGCTCATCGCCATTCAACGCGAAAAGCGTATCAAGGATTGGCACCGCGACTGGAAGGTCCGGCTGATCGAAGAAACCAACCCGACCTGGCGCGACCTGTCGCACGAAGTGATGACGCCCTAGCCGCTGTAACTATCCGCGATGTCATTCCGGCGCAGGCCGGAATCCATGCGGTGAACGCTCCCAGAGCTGGATGCGAATGGATGGCCACGGACCTGGATTCCGGCCTGCGCCGGAATGACTCGGTGGGCGGACCGCCATCACCCGCGAAAAACGCATCAAGAAATGGCATCGCGACTGGAAGGACCGGCCGATCGAGGAGAGCAATCCTGATTGGCGCGATCTGTCGCATGACGTGGTGACGCCTTAGCTGCTGCAGCTATCTGCGATGTCATTCCGGCGCAGGCCGGAATCCATGCGGAGAACGGTCCCAGCGCTGGATGCGAATGGAAGGCCACGGACCTGGATTCCGGCCTGCGCCGGAATGACTTGGTGGGCGGGCCGCCATCACCCGCGAAAAACGCATCAAGAAATGGCATCGCGACTGGAAGGACCGGCCGATCGAGGAGAGCAATCCGAGTGGCGGGACCTGTCGCATGACGTGATGACGCCCTAGCCGCGCTCTAACCGCGCCGCGATGTCATTCCGGCGCAGGCCGGAATCCATGCGGTGAACGCTCCCAGAGCTGGATGCGAATGGATGGCCACGGACCTGGATTCCGGCCTGCGCCGGAATGACACCGCGTGTTGGGTGACAGCGCTGCAAACTCTGGCTTTCTACCTTAACGCCCGCTCCAGTTCCCCACGATGGCTCAACATCCACGCTGCACTGCGGGAGCGCCAGGCCAACGCCCAGAGCGGGGTTGGGTCGGTGCTGGCCATGGTGATGGCGGCTTGTCTGGCTTCGTTGGCGGTATCGTGGATGGCCAGGTGGATCATTGTCTCGACAAGGCCCCGCCGCTGAGCGGCGGCGAGGCCGTAACCCTCGACGATCAAGCGCAGTTTTCTAGCGCGGTCGGCAAGGGGCGGCAGGCCGATATGGGCGGCGAGGTCGTCGTCAAACAGGTGGGCATTGAGCCAGCACAATTGCGCCAGTTCGACCAGCGGATCGACGGGGCCGGCCTGTTCCCAATCAATCAGAGCGACGGGGTGGCCTGCCTCGGCGATGATGTTCCAATCGCCAGTGTCGCAATGACCGATGACTTTGGGGCCATCGCCGAGGCTGCGGCCGAACCAGTCGCGCCAGATGGCGTTTTCAGGGATTTTGAAACTGGCGCTGGCGATATGCATCTGCCGCAGCAGGGCGCCAAGGGCGGGCAAAGCCGCATCGGTCCATGGACCGGGATGGGGCGAGGTGCCCTCGATAAAACTCAGGGTTTCGCGGCCTCGATCGTCAAAGCCTGATCCGATGACGCGCGGTGCGCCGACAAAACTGACGGCTTCGAAATGGCGAAGCAGCGCATGTACGGTTTGCGCCCATGGTCCGGTCTGGCGGTGAACCACATCGCCGTTACGGACCACTTTGGTCCGTCCGCCACCGGCGAGCGGAACTTCGGCGTCAGCGCTCAATGAGCCTCATCCCAATTGTGCGCGGCATGGGCATCGACCTGGATCGGCACTGACAGCCGCACTGCTGGTTCCGCCGCGTTTTCCATTACTGCCTTGATCGCCGGCATGGCGGCTTCTTCCGTGCCCAGCGGCACTTCGAAGATCAGTTCGTCGTGGACTTGCAGCAGCATTTTGGCGTCGATCTTGGCCTTGGCCAAGGCGGGTTCCATGCGGATCATCGCTCTGCGGATGATGTCGGCGGCGCTGCCCTGGATGGGGGCGTTGATCGAGGCGCGTTCGACGAAGGAGCGTTCGGCGGCGTGGCTGGAATTGGCATTGGGGAAGTTGATCTTGCGGCCGAAAATGGTGGTGACGAAGCCATCGGCTTTGACGCGGCGGCGCTGTTCGGCCATGTAATCCTGAATGCCGGGGAAGCGTTCGAAATAGGTCTTGATGTAGTCGCCGGCTTCCGAGCGCGGAATGCCGAGCTGGTTGGCGAGGCCGAAGGCGGAAATGCCGTAGATGATGCCGAAATTGATCGCCTTGGCTCTCCGGCGCACATCGGACGGCATGCCCTCGATCGGCACGTTGAACATTTCCGAGGCAGTCATGGCGTGAATATCCAGCCCTTCCTCGAAGGCGTCCTTGAGGGCCTGGATATCGGCGATATGGGCCAGCACGCGTAGCTCGATCTGGCTGTAATCGGCCGAAATCAGGATGTTGCCGGGGGCGGCGACGAAGGCGGTGCGGATCTTGCGGCCATCGCTGGTGCGCACCGGAATGTTCTGCAGGTTGGGCTCGTTGGAACTGAGCCGTCCGGTGAGCACCGAATGCTGGGAATAGGTGGTGTGAACGCGGCCGGTGCGCTGGTTGATATATTCGGGCAGGCTATCGGTATAGGTGGATTTGAGCTTGGTGAGCTGGCGCCAGTCGACAATGGTTCGGGCCAGCGGCACGCCCTTGAGCGCCAGGTCTTCCAGCACATCGGCGCCGGTGGCCCAGGCGCCGGTCTTGGTCTTGGTGCCGCCCTCCAGCTTCATCCGGTCGAACAGGATTTCGCCCAGCTGCTTGGGGGAGCCGAGGTTGAAATTACTGCCGGCCAGCTCATAGGCCTCGGCCTCGAAGGCGGCGGCGCGCTGGGCGAAATCGCCGGAGAGCCGGGCCAGGATTTGCTTGTCCACGGTGATGCCGCGCGCTTCCATGCGGGCGATCACCGGGGCCAGCGGGCGCTCGATGGTTTCGTACAGCGTGGTCATGTTTTCGGCGGCGAGGCGGGGTTTTAGCACCTGCCACAGGCGGAAGGTGATGTCGGCGTCTTCGGCGGCGTATTTGGCGGCGGCGGCGATGTCGACCTGGGCAAAGGTCTTCTGGGTCTTGCCGGTGCCGATCAGGTCCTTGATCGACTGGCCGGCAAAGCCCAGCCAATGGTCGGACAGTTCGGCCAAGGTGTTGTATTGCGGGCCGTCGAGCGAATAGCTGAGCAGCAGGGTATCGTCGCAACTGAGCACCGGCACATCATAGCGGGCCAGAATGCCGAGATCGTATTTGCCATTGTGGAAGATTTTCAGGGTGGCCGGATTGGCAAATAACGGGCGCAGCATGTCGAGCGCTGCGCGGATATCCATCTGGCCTTCGGCCTTGCCGCCGCCAAAGATATCGCCTTCGCCAACGCTGTGGCCGAGGGGCAGATAGGCGCCGGTGCCGGGGGCGATGGAAAAGGAAATGCCGACCAGATCAGCGACCTGATTGTCCAGCCCGGTGGTTTCGGTATCGGTGGCGACGATGCCGGTCATTTCGATGGCGTCGATCCAACGCTGCAGGCCCGTTGCATCGCGGATGATTTCATAGGCTTCGGGCTGGAACGGAATGGCGCGGATTTTTTCGTGCATGGCCTGCGCGTGGGCAACGGCGGCGGCGCCGGAGCGGCCGGTCTGTTCGAGGCGCACGGCACGGGCTTCAGCGCGGGCCTCGTTGTTGAAGCCGATCGGCCCTTCGCGCTTGACCGCCAGTTCGGGATCGGGTTCGAAGGCGTCGGGATCAAAATTTTCCAGCGCGGCGATGCGCTTGATGATGGTGGTAAATTCCATCGCCTTGAGGAAGGGCACCAGCTTGGCGCCCGAGATCGGTTCGCGCAGCAGGGCATCGAGCGGCAGTTCGACCGGCACGTGCTGTTCCAGCGTCACCAGCTTTTTGGAAATGCGGGCGCTTTCGGCGTGTTCGATCAGGCTTTCGCGGCGCTTGTTCTGCTTGATCTCGGAGGCGTGCTCGAGCAGGTTTTCCAGCGTGCCATAGGTGTTGATCAGCTCGGCGGCGGTCTTGTAGCCAATGCCGGGAACGCCGGGGACGTTATCGACGCTGTCGCCGGCCAGCGATTGCACTTCGATGACCTTGTCGGGGGTGACGCCGAATTTTTCGAACACCTCCTCCATGCCCAGCCACTTGTTTTTGAGCGTATCGAGCATCTTGATCGAGCCATCGGGTTCGATCAGCTGCATCAGGTCCTTGTCGGTGGAGACGATGGTGACCTTGCCGCCGGCCTGCTTCATCTGGCAGGCATAGGTGGCGATGATGTCATCGGCTTCCCAGCCTTCCTGCTCGATGCAGGCAATGGAAAAGGCGCGGGTGGCCGAACGGGTCAGCGGAAACTGCGGCACCAGATCCTCGGGCGCCGGGGGGCGCTGGGCCTTGTAGAGCGGATAGAAATCGTCGCGGAAGGTTTTGCCCTTGTGGTCGAAAATCACCGCCATATGAGTGGGCGCATCATCGCCCTTCATGTCCTCGGTGAGCTTGAACAGCATGTTGCAAAAGCCCGACACGCAGCCAACAGGCAGGCCATCGCTCTTGCGCGTCAATGGCGGCAGCGCATGATAGGCGCGGAAAATATAGGTCGAACCATCGACGAGCAGCAGATGCATGAGGCGATTCCCTTTACGGCGAAGGCGACCTTAAAGGATGATCGGCGGCTTGCCTATTTGGCTTTGGGCCGGCGCGTTCACCGACGCCAAGCAGGCTCAGGCGAAGTCGGCCAGCTTGGATTTAAGGAAGCGGATTTCGGGCTCCTGCCGGGCGAGGCCCAATGCTATTTCATAGGCGGCCTTGGCCTCGGCGGTGCGGCCGAGTTTGGCGAGCAGATCGGCCCTTGTGGCGTGGGCCAGATGATAGTCGGCCAGTTCGCCGCGGCTGAGGATCGCGTCGACCAGAACGAGCGCGGGCTGCGGGCCATCGCGCATCGAGACGGCTACGGCGCGGTTGAGTTCGACAATGGCCGAGGCGTCCAGGCGCAGCAGCAGGTCGTAAAATACCACGATCTGCGCCCAGTTGGTGGCATCGGCGGTGCGCGCCAGACCATGCTCGGCGGCGATGGCGGCTTGCAGGGCATAGGCGCCAAAGCGGCGATGGCGGAAGATGTGGCGGACGCGACCGACCCCCTCGCCGATCTGCTCATGATCCCAAAGGGACCGGTCCTGATCCGGCAGGGCGATCAGATCACCGGATGGGGTGAGACGGGCGGCGCGACGCGCATCGGTCAATAGCAGTAGCGCCAGCAGGCCATCGGCCTCGGGTACGGTGACCAGATCGGTCAGCAGGCGGGCCAGCCGGATGGCTTCGGCGCAGAGATCGGCACGAATGGCGCTGGCACCGGAGGCGGCGGAATAGCCGGCGTTGAAGATCAGGTAGATCACCTGCAGCACGGCTTCGAGCCGATCCTCGAACTCGGCCGGTTCGGGCACCACATAGGGGATATTGGCGTCGCGGATCTTGGCCTTGGCCCGCACGATGCGCTGGGCAATGGTGGGTGCGGGGCTGAAATAGGCGGCGGCGATATCCTCGGTGGTGAGGCCGCCGACCTCGCGCAGGGTCAGCGCCACCTGCGCGTCGGGGGCCAGCGCCGGATGGCAGCAGACAAAGATCAGCCGCAACTGATCATCGGCAATGCTGTGATCGGTTTCGACCACTTCGGGCTCCATGGCCAGCTCGGCCTGATGCATCAGTTCAGGCTGGGCCTGTTCGAACCGGCCCTTGCGCCGCAGTTTATCGATGGCCTTGAAGCGCCCGGTGGAAATCAGCCAGGAGCGTGGATTGGTCGGAATGCCATCGCGCGGCCACTGGGCCAAAGCTGCCAGCCAGGCATCGTGCAAGGCTTCCTCGGCGAGATCGAACCCGCCGAGCAGGCGGATCAGCGTGGCCAGCGCCGGGCGCGCCTCCGTGCGGTAGATCGCCTCGATATCGGCCGCAGTCGCCACGACTAGCCCAGCGACATGATCGGGCGCACTTCGACGCTGCCGATCTTGGCCAGCGGAATGCCGCCGGCGATGCGGATGGCTTCGTTAAGGTCGTCCGCTTCGATCAGGATGAAGCCGGCAACCTGTTCCTTGGTTTCGGCAAACGGGCCATCGGTGGTCGAAATCTTGCCGTGGCGATTGCGCACCGTGGTGGCGGTGTCGACCGATTGCAGCGCCTGGGCCATGATGAAATGGCCGCTGGCGGTGATCTCCCGATCGTAGGCCATGGATTCCTTGGTCAGTTCCGCCCATTCGGCGGTGGTGAACTTTTCTATTTCCTTGCCGTCAAAGCAGACGAGGCAGAGATATTTCATGATGTGACCTTTCTTTGCTGTCGATAGCGATGGTCGAATGGTCGGGGGCAAAATCGACACTATGCACCGCATTTTCCTCGCTCTCGACGTCACCCCGGCCCAGGCCGGGGCCCATCCTGAGATCTCGAGATGGGTACCGGCCTGCGCCGGTATGACACCGCAGGTAGGGCTGCAACGCGCCTAAAGCTCAGCCTTGCCCGCCGCCCAATCGGCCACCTGTGTTCCGCTCAATTCGCTCACATTGGTTTTGCCCTGCGCCCGCACGGCGGCGGCAAGGCCGCGCTTGATGCGGTCGAGCAGGTCGAGTCCGCCGAACACCAGCGCCGAATAGAGCTGGATGGCATTGGCGCCGGCCTCGAACTTGGCGACGGCGCTTTGCGGCGAATGGATGCCGCCAACGCCGATGATCGGCAGGTCGCCGACGCGCAACCGGGTTTGCGCCAGCTTTTGCGTGGACAGGTTGAACAATGGCTTGCCGGAGAGGCCGCCGGTTTGATTGGCGTTTTCCATGCCGGCGACGGTATCGCGGGTAATGGTGGTGTTGGAAACGATCAGGCCGTCGAGGTCGGTGGCCAGCACCACCCTGGCGATCGCGTCTAGCGCGGTTTCATCCAGATCCGGCGCGATCTTGAGGAACACCGGCACGCGGACGCGGGCCTTGGCGCGGGCGGCCAGCACTTCGTTGAGCAGGCGGCGCAGCGCTTCGTCGGCCTGCAGATTGCGCAGGCCCGGCGTATTGGGTGAGGAGACATTGACGGTCAGGTAATCGGCCAGATCGGCGAAGCGTTTGACGCCCAGCACATAGTCGGCGACGAAATCTTCGCTGTCCTTGTTGGCCCCGATATTGACCCCCAGCGCTGCGGGCACGCGCAGGCCCTTGAGCCTTGCATAAGCCGCGTCATGGCCTTCATTGTTAAAGCCCATGCGGTTGATGACGCCGCCGGCCTCGACAATGCGGAACGAGCGCGGCCTGGGATTGCCAGCCTGCGGGCGCGGGGTGACGGTGCCGATTTCGACCATGCCAAAACCCATCTGCGCCAGCGGGCGCGGCACTTCGGCATTCTTGTCGAAACCTGCAGCCATGCCGACCGGATTGGCCAGATCGAGTCCGCAGAGCGCGATCCGCAGTTCAGGCGGATCGGTATGGGTCTGTTGCGGCGCCAGACCCAGCTTCAGCGCCGAGATGGTGGCGCCATGGGCGGTTTCGGCATCCATCCGCAGCAAAGCCTGTTGGGTGAGATTTTGCAGCGCCGAGGAACGCAGCAGCGGGGACAGGGCCGAAAAGATCATTTTACGCCTTCGGGCAGAGTGCAGGAGCCATCGGCCGCGACGGCGAGCGGGGCTTCCCACGCCAGCGCGCCGAGCGGCAGGATGCCATAAAAATGCGGGAACAGCGCACCGCCGCGCGAGGGCTCCCAGACCAGCCGGTCGCCCAGGTCGGCCGTACGCACCGCCAGCAGCACCAGACCCGACTGGCCGGCAAAATACAGCCGCAGCGTTTCCGGCAATTGGGCCGCATCGGACAGATGGACATAGCCGTCCGCGGCATCGATCGGCATGCCGGCAAAGCTGGCGCTGCCGCGCGCGGGGGCGAAGGCGGTTTCGGTGACAATCTTGTAGATCAATTCGGGCTGGCTCATGGGCGCAAACCTAGTGGTGGTGGCCTCGGGGCGCAAGCGGACCGCGACCGGAGATGGTCTTTACAAGTCCGGTTCTGGGCGATAGAAATAGGACTACATTCCGCACATAAGATATCTTTCCTGTTTTGGGCGAAAACTTCATGCTGTCACACCGCGCCATCTGGGACGGAATCGACGCGCTGGCGCGGCGGCAAGGCCGTTCTGTTTCGGCGCTGGCCAAGCTCGCGGGACTGGATGCGACGGCATTCAACGTGTCCAAGCGGGTCAGCAAGGATGGCCGCGAACGCTGGCCTTCGACCGAAAGCATCTCCAAAATTCTCGACGCGACCGGGGAAACCTTCGATGCCTTTCTCAGTGGCACCGGGGCGTTTCTGCAACTGGATGATCAACCGCTGCGCACCGTGCCGCTGCTGGGGCTGGCGCAGGCCGGCTCGGGGGGATTTTTCGACAGCGCCGGTTTTCCGGCCGGCCAGGGCTGGGACGAAATCGCCCTGCCCTCGCCCGGCCAGGTCGGCATTTATGCCCTCGAGGTGCAGGGCAATTCGATGGAGCCGCTGTATCGCGAAGGCGATCGCATCGTGGTGTCGCCGACCGAGCAGGTGCGCCGGGGCGACCGCGTGGTGGTCAAGACTCGCGATGGCGAAGTAATGGCCAAAATCCTGTTCCGGCAGAGCGCCAAGCAGATCGAGCTGCATTCGCTCAACCCGGCCTTTGAGCCGCGCGTGCTGGAAACCGCCGAGATCGAATGGATCGCGCGGATCATCTGGGCCAGCCAGTGATTACGGTAGCACCCGCCACCAGGGCCGATGCCGACGTGTGGCTCGAACTGCGTCTCGCGCTCTGGCCGGGAGAAGATCGCCGCAACGAATTTATCGGCGAGATTTCGCAGATGCTCGCCGATGCCGGGGACACCGTAACCTTCATCGCCTGGGACGATAGAGCCGGGGCCGTCGGCTTCGTTGAGGCCGGGCTCCGGCATGATTTTGTCAACGGCTGCGAGACGTCGCCGGTGGCGTTTCTGGAAGGCGTCTATGTATCGCCGGCTTATCGCCGCCGAGGCGTTGCCGGCCTGCTGGTCGACACCGTCGCCGACTGGGGCCGCCAGCGCGGCTGCGCGGAGTTCGCTTCCGATGCCCTGCTGGACAATACCCAAAGCCACGCGATGCACCACGCGCTCGGCTTTCAAGAAACCCAGCGCGTGGTGTATTTTCGCAAGGTATTGGGCTAGGCGCGGCCTACTTACACTGGCCGCGCGCCAGCATGTCGGCGATGATGATGGGCGTAGCCGCTGTCTCGGTCCAGTTGGCCCGCTCGGTTGCTGCCGCGGTGAGGGCTGAAACAGCGGTGTCTTCCGACAGGCTGATGGTCTTGCCGCATTGCAGCGTCGAGCCGCGCTGCCTGCCTTGCGCAAACACGATGCCCGAGGCTTCACCCACCCCGGCGAGATAGGCGATGACGGCATTGCGGGCCATTGGATCAGTCTTGGACAGGTCCACCATCTCCATCACCTGGGCGACGGAAATCTGGCCCTTGCTGGTGGTTGCGGCCGCCTGCGCCGGGCCTGCGGCCAAGAGAGCAAAACCAGCGAGCAGGGCCGTCATGGGGCGAACAGAACGAATAAGCATTGATCGTTTCCTTATCGTTTTACGATACGTGCATATCATTTTTCGAAATATAATTATTGTCAAACGATAATTTTTGCCCTAAGTTCGCCCTATCAAAGGAGCCATCGATGATCGACACCCGAGCCGTCCCACTCGACCCAAGCCAGTTCCTGACCCAAACCGTTGCCGTCGATGGACGCACGGCGCTCATGTTCAATAGCCTCGCCGTGGGCTCGGTGGCGCTGGCAGCGCTGCTGCCGCTGGGCGTGGTGGCCTATTGGGGTGTGGTGGAGGCCGGCGGGGCGGGGCAGACCATGGGGTTCACCCCCCAATTGCTGCCGCATCTTGATCTGGGCATGCGGCTGGGTGCCATCGGCATCAGCCTGTTGGCGGTAGCGCCGCTCTGCTGGGGCCTGCTGCGCCTGCGCAGCTGTTTCAGCCAGTTTGCGCAGGGACGGCCCTTTGCAGCCAGGGGCATTGGCGGCTTGCGCGACTTTGCCGCCGGAATGGCAGTGAGCGTGCTGGCAAAACCCATCAGCTTCACGCTGTTGACGCTGTTGCTGAGCAGGAATGCCCCGGCCGGCCAGCGCCAATTGGCGATCCGGCTCGATAGCGACACGCTGGTGATGGCGCTGTTTGCCGCCACCATCGCCTCGCTGGCCTGGGCCATGCAGAAGGCGGCGGCCATCGCCGAAGAAAACAGCCAGTTCGTCTAGCCATGGCCATCAAGATCAATCTGGCGGTGATGCTGGCCCGGCGCAATGCTCGGTCCAAGGAGCTTGCCGAGTTCATCGGCATTACCGAGGCCAATCTCTCGCTGCTCAAATCGGGCAAGGTCAAAGGCATTCGCTTCGATACGCTCGAAGCGATCTGCACCTATCTGGACTGCCAGCCGGGCGATATTTTGGAGTTCGAGGCGGATTAGAGCGCAGCGCGTGGTGTATTTTCGCAAGCTGCTGGGCCAGGCGGCACAGGGCCGACAATGCGGTGATCGATACCAAGCGGCTGGCGCAGGGGCGACCATCGGCTGAGATGGGGTGGATTGCAGACTGGCAGCTATCAAGTTGTTGACGTCGGCTTTGCGCCAGAAGCGGACTTCGGCCCACGGCGTAGTGTAGGCCTATCCGCGTAGAGGTCGTCCTACGCGCTGGCGGGCTGCAGTCAGGCAGCGTTGGGGGGCCGGCCGAACCCTATGCAGCAGGTATGCGCTGTGATCATCGGCCCGCCCACCCAATAACCCTGTCCCGACCCGCGCCCTTTGCGATGTATAGCGCCTCATCCGCTCGTGCGAGTAAGGTGGCCGCGTTCCGGTCAGCGGTAGGGGCGTCATAGGAGGCGATTCCAACGCTAATCGTCACAACGCCCTTTTCGCTCCCCTCGTGCTTTAGCTGAAGGTCCCGGACGGCGGCCCTGAGCTTTTCCGCCAGGATATAAGCGCCGTCCTCGTCGGTGTCGGGCAAGATCGCACAGAACTCTTCGCCGCCATATCTTGCGATAAGATCGGTTCGGCGGCTGTCCGTTCGGCGCAGAGCCTCGGCGACTATCTTTAGGCACACGTCCCCGGTGGGGTGCCCATAGATGTCGTTGAAGGCCTTGAAACGATCAATGTCGATCATGACCAGACTAATGGGCTGACCACTTCGCGCGGTACGAGAAATCTCCTTCGCGAGATATTCATCAAGTGCCCTGCGGTTCGGCAGTCCTGTCAATGTGTCCGTGGTCGCCAACAACCTGAGTTGGTCGGTTAGGCCGCGAAGTTCTGTTTCTGCGAGTTTGATCGTCGTAATGTCGGAAACGACCACGGACGCTTTGCCGCTATCGAGGGGCTTTGTTCGTACATGTAACCATCGTCCGTCATAGCGATGAACCTCCTCATCCTGGCCGGTGCGTAACGCGGACATCACTGTGTCTATCCACGCATCGACACCGTCCAGGGAAATTCCGAGCTGCTCACCTCGAGAGATCGCGGCCCGCAGTATAACGGGCAGGGATGCCCCTGGAACCCTCAGTTCTGCGGTGAGAGGAAACATCGAACGATACTGCTCGTTGCAATAGGTAATTCGGCCCTCGCGATCAAAGAGAGCCAAGCCATCCGACATTTCGGTCAGGAGGAACGAGAGCTGATCTCGACTGTCGAGCAACTCCTTGTCGATTGCCTTTTGCCTAGTGATGTCCCGCGTGACGCCCACAAGTCCAAGCGCATCGCCCCTAGGGTTGTAGAGGGGCGTCTTGGATGTGGTGAACCACCGTTCGTTGCCATCGTTGTCCGGTACCATTTCCTCGTGGTCGAAGGTGCCCACGCCAGTGCGGAGGAGTTCTTGTTCTTCTGCGAAAAACTTCCCTGCATTCTCCGGCGGCAAAATGTCGAAATCGGTCTTGCCGCGCATATCGAAAGTCCGCTCGAACCCATTGGCGGTGGCGACCGCCTTGTTGACCATGAAGAAGCGCCCCTGCGGGTTCTTGATATAGGCATAGTCCGGCGACAGGTCCGCTGCAGCCATGAACAGCATGGCCTCCTCTGCCCTTTGCTGACTGATCACGATCACCCGAATGGCAAGGAACGTGGCCAAGACGCCAATGATCAGCGTGGGTGGCAGCGCGTCCAGCACGTGCCCCCAAAGTTGTGTGGGCAGGGCCAATACGCTGACCATCGACGAAGGAGTGGCGATCAACGCAAAGAGAAGCGTCGCAAGCGTCGAGGGCGGGCGTCGCTTGAGCAGCGCGTAGCCCAGGAGCCCGAGACCGGTGGAAATGGCAATGCCAAGCGCGCCGGCAATCGCTCCGCCGCCGCCCACGTACAACCGGTAGGCCGCAACTATCGCGCCGGTCAACATTCCCGCTAGCGGCCCCCCGAGGAGACCGGACACGGCAACCAGAGTTGCGCGAAGATCGAAGAATACGCCGCTCTGCATCTCGAAAGACAGCAGCATCGAGGCAATCGCACCTAGCCCCATCACCGCGCCAAAGACCGCAGCACGGACGCGCGGTCCCAGCACCATCAGGATCAGGTCCGCATGTGCTCATGCGGAGATAATGAGCCCGACTACGGCAAAGTTTTCGATGAGGGCGTGCCACATAGTCGGCTACTCAAGATTGGTCGGGGGGCGCATGGACCATGCACGGTCTTGGAGAATTTCTGGTTAACTTGATGGCTAAGTAAGCTGTGAGAGTTGCCTCGGTGAGTACCTGGCGGGTCATGCTCCGTGCCGGCCTCATCGCTGCGGCCCCCTGAGCAAGCCAAACCCATCGTCTCGCGATCCAGACGAGAGTCTGCTCTGGGCCAGAAGCGGCCATCACGATCCTGACGCGCGACCGTCCGGAATGGGGTCGTGAGCGGACTTTGAAAAACTTATCCCCGTCCCCTTCACGCCATGGCATCATCCACCCATCCCCGTCACACACGCGGCCCCTTACGCAGGGTCGGGCGGGGAGATCGTGGGATGGGGGCGCCTGTCCAGCTCGGGTGGAAGCTCGGCGCGTGCGTCTGCAATAATGGTGCACACGAACCGGACCCTTGCATAAAAGCGGATCGTGACGGGCGGCCATTGGGCCACTTTGTCTACTTTAAGGTCCAACGGCCGCCCGTTACCGTATAACCGCGACGCCCTCGGGCCGGGCGGCAATTTTTGCTGTCCTGTCCAACGGCAAGCAGGCTCGGGACGATCAAGCCCTGGCGAAATAGACCCTGAATTGGTGACCTATTCCGCCTTCACCAGTTTTCCGGCCAGTGCGTCGGCGATCAGCTTGCGGGTTTCGGGGACGCCGTAGAGGGCGATGAAGGAGCCGAAACGGGGGCCCTGATCCGAGCCCAGCAGCACCTGATAGATGGCGCCGAACCAGTCGCGCAGCGGATCGAATGGGTGGGCGTTGCCCACCGCATAGACGATGTCCTGCAGGTCCTTGCCGTCCAGACCATCCTTGCCGTCAAGCTGATCGTGCAGATCCTGCAGCGCTGCGCGCTCGATGTCGGTGGGGGCGCGGAAGGTCTTGGTGGGCAGCACTTCATCCTGGAAGTAGCGCACCGCATAGGCGGCAAGCCGATCCAGATCGGGATTGTTCTGCGGCGTGACGCCCGGCATGCGGCGGCTCAGATAGCCCCACATCACCGATACATCATGGGCGTTGGAGGCCGATGCCAGGTTGAGCAGCAGGCCGAAGGTCACCGGCATGTCGATGACCGGCACCTTGCCCGAATGGATGTGGAAGGCGGGGTTTTCCAGCGCCGCAGCGGCGTCCTGGCCATTGAAGGAGGCGACGTGCTGATAATATTCGTCGACGGCGCGCGGGATGACATCGAAATGCAGGCGCTTGGCGACGCGGGGCTTCTGGAACATGTAGAGCGCCAGCGAATCGGTGGAGGCATAGGCCAGCCATTCGTCGATGGTCAGGCCATTGCCCTTGGACTTGGAAATCTTCTGGCCGATTTCGTCGAGGAACAGCTCATAGACATAGTGCTCAGGCGCCACGCCGCCCAGAATGGTGCAGATGCGATCATAGAGCGGGGCGTTGGTCTGGTGGTCCTTGCCGAACATTTCGAAATCGACGCCAAGGGCGGCCCAGCGCATGCCGAAATCGGGCTTCCATTGCAGCTTGGCATGGCCGCCGGTGACCGGCACGGTGGTTTCGCTGCCGTCTTCGTCGTTAAAGGTGATGGTGCCAGCCTTGGCATCGACATGCTTCATCGGCACGTAGAGCACGCGCCCACTGATCGGCGAAATCGGCAGGAACGGCGAATAGGTTGCCTGCCGCTCGGCGCCCAAAGTGGGCAGCATCACCTTCATGATGTCGTCATAACGCTCAGCGGCGCGCAGCAGCATGGCGTCGAACTTGCCGGACTTGTAATATTGCGTGGCGCTGGCGAATTCGTAATTGAAGCCGAAGGTATCAAGGAACCGGCGCAACATGGTGTTGTTGTGATCGCCAAAGCTCTTGTAGTCGCCGCCGAACGGATTGGGCACCGCGGTCAGCGGCATTTGCAGATAGGGCTCCATCGCGGCACGATCCGGCACGTTTTCCGGAATCTTGCGCATGCCGTCCATATCGTCGGAAAAGCACAGCAGGCGCGTTGGCACCTGGTCGCGGGTCAAGAGGCGAAAGGCCGTGCGCACCATGGTGGTGCGGGCCACTTCGCCAAAGGTGCCGATATGGGGCAGGCCCGAAGGGCCATAGCCGGTTTCGAACAGGGCCTCGGTCTTGCCGGTTTTTTCCAGCCGCTTGACCAGCTTACGGGCTTCCTCGAACGGCCAGGCGCGGGCGTTCTGGGCAGCGTCGAAAAACGCGGGATCAAGTTCAGGGAGCGGTGCGGGAGACACGGGTTTCAGCCTTGCAAACGGAACAAAAAAGCGAACCCGGCTGTGTTGCATCCCGCGTCCCCTGCGTCAATGCTGCGCAGGGGACGCCGGATTTCTTGTCATTTGCCGGCAGGCTCATTAGGTATCGGGTTCGATTGGCCCAAAGGACTTTGCCATGCCCACTTCCGCCCATGACGGTTTGATCCATTTAATGATCGTGGCCGCTTCGTCCGACGCCACCATGACCGACCGGGAATGGGCCGGTATCGAAGAGCTGGTGCGCCGCCTGCCGGTGTTTGAGGGCTACGATAAGTCCAGGCTCGCGGCCGTTGCCAATGCCTGCGCTGAAAAGGTCAATGGCCCGGCGGGGCTGGATGGCGCTATCGAAGATGCGCTCGCGGCAATCCCGAAAAAACTGCAGGACACCGCCTATGCGCTGGCGGTGGAGATCACCACGATCGATCTCAAGCTGGAGCAGGAGGAACTGCGGTTTTTGGAACTGTTGCGCGATCAGTTCGACGTTGATCGGCTGGTCACTGCGGCGATCGAGGCTGCCGCCCGGGCGTTGCATCGGCGGATGCCGGGCTGATCAGGCACTCCCTCCGCTATAGCTCCGATCCCCCTTCTCCCCTTGCGGGAGAAGGTGCCCGAAGGGCGGATGAGGGGTTTCTTACTTGCTTGGGTGCACGCGGAAGCGACCCCTCACCCTGCAATTCTGCTGAACGCAGAATTGCAGTCCCTCTCCCTCAAGGGGAGAGGGATAGCAAGAACCGCTCAATAAAACCCGATGGGGAACCAGCGCAGGTAGAGCTCGTCCAGCGCGCCGTTGTTCTTGAGCTTGACCAGGGCCCAGTCGATCGCCTGCCGGACGGCATCGTGGCCCGGCGGGACAGCGATGGCGAGGCCTTCGCCGAACAGGTCGGGGCGGAAATACGGCTGGCCGGCAAAGCCGCAATCGGTATTGTCATTGAGCCAGAACGAGGCGCGCATGCCATCGCCAAACCAGGCATCGGCCTTGTTGGTCTTGACCGCATCGAGCGCTTCGATTTCGCTGGGGAAGGTCGCCAGTTTGGCCGCGGGCAGATAGCGCTTGAGGAAGGTTTCGTGGGTGGAGCCGGCGCGCACTGCGACCGTTTTGCCGCTGAGAGCGCCCGGATTGAACGCCTTGACGTCACCACCCCGGGTAACGAACCGCCCGGGCAGCGCCAGATAGACCGAGGAGAAATCGAACTTTTCGCCATTGGCGGGGGAGAGTTCGATGCCGGCGATCAGCGCGTCGCCCTGGCTGTCGGTCAGCGCATCGCCCACCTGTTCCCATGGCCAGGCCTGCACCGTGCAGGCGACGTTGACCTCGGCGCAGATGCGGCGGGCCAGATCGATATTGAAGCCGATCAGCTCGCCACTCGGATCGCGAAAATTGAAGGGCGGGAAATCGGCGGTGGTGAGGAAGCGGATCGCCGGGACCGGCGTCAGATTGGGCAGGATTTCGCGGGCGCTGGGATCGGCGTGATAGGGCAGCGCCTGGGCGGAAGCGGCGAGGGTCAGCAGCATTAGAATAATCGGGGTCAGGAGCGCTCGGCCCCACCCCCTCCCTGCCTC
>NZ_JBDSUA010000022.1:0-73195 GCF_039927955.1 Devosia sp.
TTGAGGGACTTGGAGGTAGTGGCGCAGCCACAAACCGCTCCAGCGGAGCGGTTTGAACCGAACAAGGACAGACTTTTCGCGTTCAGCGAAAAGTCAGGGTGAGGGGTTGCTTCCGCAAACTGGAAGCAAGCAAGACACCCCTCATCCGCCTGGAGCCTGCCCTCGGGCGCGACGCGACCCGTGGGGGCACCTTCTCCCTCAAGGGGAGAAGGAAGACTGAGAGATTGCCCTTAAACCGCCTTGCCCATCTCCCCCGCCAGGCTCCGCACCAGCTGGATCGCCACGCGACCGGACCGCGCTCCGCGTGTCGCCGACCATTCGATGGCCCGCGCCCGCAGCGTCTCGTCGTCGATCTCCAGCCCATAATGATCGGCATAGGCCCGGACCATGGTCAAATAGGTCGGCTGGTCGCAATTGTGGAAGCCCAGCCACAGCCCGAACCGGTCGGACAGCGACACCTTTTCTTCCACCGCCTCGCCGGGATTGATCGCGGTCGAGCGCTCATTTTCGATCATGTCGCGCGGCATCAGGTGGCGGCGGTTGGAGGTGGCGTAGAACAGCACGTTCTCCGGCCGCCCTTCGAGCCCGCCATCGAGAATGGTCTTGAGCGATTTGTAGCTGGCTTCGCCATTGTCGAAGCTCAAATCGTCGCAAAAGATGATGAAACGGGCCGGCTCATCGGCGATCTGGCGCATCAGCACCGGCAGGGATTCGATATCCTCGCGGGCGATTTCGATCAGCACCAGCCGTTCAAAGCCGTCGCGGTCGGCGATATGGGCGTGGATGGCCTTGACCAGCGAACTCTTGCCCATGCCGCGCGCGCCCCAGAGCAGCGCGTTATTGGCGCCATGGCCGCGTGCGAACTGTTCGGTGTTGCGCAGCAGGATATCCTGCACCGCATCGATGCCCTTGAGCATTGCCAAAGGCACGCGGCTGACCTTGTTCACCGGCATCAGATGGGCCGCTTCTGCATCCCAGTGGTAGGCATTGGCGCTGGTCAGGGCAGGGGCACTGTCAGCGGAAGCTGGCGCCATGGCCTGCAAGGCGATGCCGATGGCATCGAGCGAAGTGGCGATCCGGGCCAGAAAATCTTTGGTTTTCAAGAGCATATCCTTGGAGGCTGTTCGAAAAATCGCTCTGGTGAGTCGGCTGGCGTGGCTTTCGAGAACCGGCGCGGAGCGTACATTTGGTACGTGAGCACCGGAAGCGCAGAAAGTCGCGCCAGATGACCGCCAGAGTAGAATTTCCGAACGGCCTCCGGGCTTGCCGCGGCAATTTGCGGCGTGGTGAATGCCTTTGCAATGCTACGGTCGCGATTGTATAGTCCGCGCGATTTTGACCGGGGCGCAAGTGCAGATAGCCCCATATGCGTCCACTTGGCGCCATCTCGGTGTTCAACGCTGATGCGCCATCCTCCCAAGAAAAAGAACCCGTAAGGAACTCGCCTCATGTTTGTTACCCAAGCTTTTGCGCAGGCCGCAGGTGCCGCTCCCGCCGGCGGCGGCATCCAGGACATTCTCGTCCAGCTGATGCCGATCCTGCTGCTGGTCGTGATCTTCTGGTTCCTGATTTTCCGCCCGCAGCAGAAGCGCGTAAAGGCCCAGCAGGCCATGCTGTCGGCCGTGCGTCGTGGCGATACCGTGGTGACCACCGGCGGCATTGTCGGCAAGGTGACCAAGGCCGTTGACGGCGAAGACCTCGAAGTCGAAATCGCCCAGGGCGTCAAGGTCAAGCTGACCCGCGCCGCGATTGCCGATGTCCGCTCGAAGGCCGAACCGGTCAACGACAACAAGCCTGCTTAATCAGCCGCCGTTTCAGCCGGGCCCAACGGGCCCGGTTTTGTCGTTTCAGGACCTGCCCAAATGCATATCTCGCCGATTCGGACTGTTATCATTGCTCTCGTCACCATTGCGGGGCTGTTGCTGGCCATTCCCAGCTTCCTGAGCAAGGACCAACTGGCCGCGTGGCCGAGCTTTTTGCCGCACCAGACCGTGGTGCTGGGTCTCGATCTGCAGGGCGGCTCGCACCTGCTGCTGCAGGTCAACAAGGCTGGCATCATCAAGGACCGGCTGACCGAACTGCGCCGCGATGCGCGCCAGGTGCTGGCCAATGATAACGGCATCGGCAATCTGATCACCACCGACGAGCCCAATACCGCGATCAATATCGAGCTGACTGATCCGACCCAGCACGATGCGGCGCGCAAGGCGCTGGATGGGTTGCAGAACAATGTGGCTGGCGGCCTGTTTGGCGTTGCTGGCACAGCCGAGCTGGAATATTCCGACGCGCCGGACGGCAAGATCATCGTCAAGCTGTCAGACAAGGGCGTCAGCGAGCGGATGTCGTCGCTGGTCGCCCAGTCGATGGAAGTGATTCGCAAACGTATCGACGAATTGGGCACTACCGAGCCGCAGATCCAGCGCCAGGGCACCGATCGCGTACTGGTACAGGTGCCGGGCTTTGAAGATTCGACCCGCCTCAAGGACATCATTTCGCGCACGGCCCGCCTGACCTTCCACATGGTCTACAATGGCATGACCGCTGCCCAGGCCCAGGCCCAGGGCCTGCCGGCCGGCACCATGATCCTGCCGAGCGCTGCTGGTGGCGAAGAGTTGCTGGAAGAAGATGTCGCCCTGGGCGGTGAATCGCTGGTCGATTCCCAGCCGGGCTACAACCAGCAGAATTCCCAGCCGGTCGTGACCTTCCGCTTCGATACGCGCGGGGCGGTGACCTTTGGCCAGATTACCGGCGCCAATGTCGGCAAGCGCTTTGCCATCGTGCTCGACAATCAGGTGATCACTGCCCCGGTCATCCAGCAGGCGATCACCGGCGGTTCGGGCCAGATTTCTGGCAGCTTCACCACTGCCAGCGCCAATGACCTCGCCGTGCTGCTGCGCGCCGGTGCGCTACCCGCTTCGCTCGATATCGTTGAAGAACGCTCGGTCGGCCCAAGCCTGGGTGCTGACTCGATCAAGTCCGGCCTCACCGCCGGCATCGTCGCCGCCATCGCCGTGGTCAGCTTCATGGTCATCGCTTATGGCCTGTTCGGCGTTTTCGCCAACGTTTCGCTGATCCTCAACATCGTGCTGATCTTTGGCGCGCTCTCGGCTCTTGGCGCCACGCTGACGCTGCCGGGCATTGCCGGTATCGTTCTGACCATCGGTATGGCCGTCGACGCCAACGTGCTGATCTACGAGCGTATCCGCGAAGAACTCGGGGCCGGCCGGTCGCCGTTGCAGGCGATCAATGCCGGTTTCGCGCGCGCCTGGGGCACCAGTATCGACTCGCACCTGACGCAGCTGATTGCCGCCGTCGTGCTGTATTTCCTCGGCTCGGGTCCGGTGCAGGGCTTTGCCGTGACCCTGGCGCTCGGTATTCTGACGTCGCTGTTCACCGCCTATACGGTGACGCTGTTTCTGGTCGGCATCTGGTTCCGTGCCCGTCGTCCGAAAACCCTGCGCATCCAGCATTTCCGGTTCATTCCGGATGGCACCAAGATCAATTTCATGAAGATCTCGCGTTACGTGATCATCTTCTCGATCGTGATGACCGTGCTGTCGCTGGGCTCTGCTGTGTTCAAGGGCTTCAATTTCGGCATCGACTTCAAGGGCGGTTCCGCCATCGAAGTGCAGCACACCGCCGATGGTCCGGCCGATCCGGCCCGCATCCGTGAGATCATGGATGGCTTGAAGCTGGGCGACGTGCAGGTGCAGGGCTTTGGCACTGCCGAAGACGTGCTGATCCGCGTCGAAGCCCAGCCGGGTGGTGACATGGCCCAGCAGGCCGTGGTCACCAAGGTCAAGGAAGCGCTGTCGGTCGAAAACTACGAAATCCGCCGGACCGAAATCGTCGGGCCGTCGGTCTCGGGCGAACTGGCCACCAAGGGCGTTATCGCGCTGCTGGTGTCGCTGGGCGCCATCCTGATCTATGTGTGGTTCCGCTTCGAGTGGCAATTCGCGCTCGCCGCCATCACCACCACCACGCACGACGTGATCATGACCATCGGTCTGTTCTCGATTACCGGGCTGGAGTTCAATCTGACCTCCATCGCTGCGGTGCTGACGCTGGTCGGTCTGTCGCTGAACGAAACCGTGGTGATCTCCGACCGTATTCGCGAAAACTTGCGCAAGTACAAGAAGATGCCGCTGCCTGACCTGATCAACCTGTCGATCAACCAGACCATCGTGCGCACCTCGCTCACCGCCTTCACCATCTTCCTGGCGCTGATCCCGCTGGTGCTGTTTGGCGGCGAAGTCATCCGCGGTTTCACCATCGCCATGACCTTCGGCGTGTTCGTCGGCACCTATTCGTCGATCATCGTCGGCGGCCCGATCCTGATCTTCTTTGGGCTCAAGGCCCGCGCCGATGTGCCGGCCGAAAAGGCCAGCGAAAAGCGCGCCGACGGTGCGTCAGTCTAGTCGGCCAATAAATGGCCAGTGAAACCGGACATTATCCCTACCAAGCCGCCATTGACGCCTATGGCAATGGCGGCTTTCGCTTTGCCGACATGTCGCATCGCGGCTCGCTGCTCTGCCTGCCCACCGGTATGCACGCCTGGGACGTGAACAATGCGGGGCAGGTGACCCTGGCCTCGCTGGAACCCGTGCTGGCACTGGCCGACCAGATCGACGTGCTGTTCATTGGCCTGGGCAATGACATTGCGGCCATCGACCCGGCCATCCGTGCTGCCTTCCGCGACAAGCAGGTCATCGTCGAGGCGGTCGCCACCGGCGGCGCGGTCCGTACCTACAACATCCTGTTCGGCGAGAAGCGGGCGATTGCTGCGGCCCTGATCGCCGTCGATCAAGTGCGTCGATGAGCGCCGAAAACCAGCGCCTCACCGGCGAATTCCTGCGCGACAAGGACCGCGATCGCTATCTGTCGACATTGGTTCTCAGCGGCGCGACACGCGATGCGATCGTTTCGCTCTATGCCTTCAACGCCGACGTCGCCTCGATCCGCGAACGGGTCTCCGATCCGGCGCCGGGTGAAATCCGCCTGCAATGGTGGAACGATGCGCTGACCGGCGAGGGCCACGGGGCGGTGCGCAGCAATCCGGTTGCCGATTGCCTGCTCGACACAGTCAAGACCTACGCCATTCCCACCGGCACGTTGCAGCGCCTGCTCGCCGCGCGCCGCTTCGATCTCTATGGCGATCCGATGCCGGACCTCGAAACCTTCGAGGGTTATGCCGGCGAAACCACGTCGACGCTGTATCAGCTCGCAGCGATGGTGTTGAACAACGGTGCCGTGATCGAAGCCGGTGACGCCGCTGGCCATCTCGGCGTCGCCCACGCCATGATCGGCCACCTGCGCGCCTTCGGCTACAATGCCTCGATGGGCCGGATGTTTCTGCCGTGGTCGATCTTCGAAGCCAATGGCGTCGCCGAGCGCGACGTGTTCTCGGGCACCGCTAGCGAAGGTGTCGTCGAAGCTTGGAGCCAGATCGCCGAATTGGCATCAGGTCACCTGAACAAAGCCGAAGCGGCGATCAAGCAATTGCCGCCTCCCCTCCGACCCGCTTTTGCGACCCTTTCGGTGCTCAAAGCTCAGCATCGGCTGGTGCTGAAATCGTCCGATCCGTTCGGGGCGGCTCCCGATTTAGCAGCGTGGCAAAAAATCGCCGCGATGAGCTGGTGGATGCTAACCGGGCGCTGACAGTTTCGGCCCTGATGCTAACGCGATGCTACACCCAGCCCATGATATCAACCAGCGCCCGGCTGGTAATCGCCTTGCGCTTGAGCTGGGTCTTTTCCGTGCTCTTGAGCCGCTTGACGCCCTCGGGCTTCACCACCGTAACCTCGGGAAACAGCCCGAAATTGACGTTCATCGGCTGGAAGCTGCGCGCCCCGCTATAGCCTTCGGCCTCGATATGGCCGCCGGTAATATGGTTGATCAGTGCGCCCATCGCCGTGGTGGCGGGCGGGGCATCGAGCGAATTGCCATGGTACTCGGCAGCCGCCATGCGGCCGGCCATCAGGCCGATGGCGGAGCTTTCGACATAACCTTCGACGCCAGTGACCTGACCGGCAAAGCGCAGCCGTGGATCAGCTTTCAGTTTAAGATCGCGCCCGAGCACCTTGGGGGAATTGAGGAAGGTGTTGCGGTGCAGCCCGCCCAACCGCGCGAATTGCGCGTTCTGCAGCCCCGGAATCTTGCGGAAGATTTCGGCCTGGATGCCGTAGCGCATCTTGGTCTGGAAGCCGACCATGTTCCACAGCGTTCCCAGCGCATTGTCCTGCCGCAACTGTACAATGGCATAGGACTTGACCAGCGGGTCGCGCGGATTGGTCAGGCCGATCGGCTTCATCGGGCCAAAGCGCAGGGTTTCGCGGCCGCGCTCGGCCATCACTTCGATCGGGAGGCAGCCGTCGAAATAGGGCACCTTCTCCCAGTCCTTGAACTGGTGCAGGTCGGCTGCCAGCAGCGCGTCGACGAAGTCATTATACTCCTGCTGGTTCATCGGGCAGTTGAGATAATCCGCGCCGGTGCCGGCCGGGCCGACCTTGTCGTAGCGCGACTGCGCCCAAACAATTGATCTATCAATGCTTTCTTCATGCACGATTGGCGCGATGGCGTCGAAAAAAGCCAGCGAGTCCTCGCCAGTCAGCCTGCGGATACCTTCGGCCAAGGCCGGGGAAGTCAGGGGGCCGGTGGCGATCACCACATTGGTCCAGTCAGCAGGCGGCAGGCCGGCCACTTCGCCGCGTTCGATCCTGATATTGGCGTGGCCCTCGATGGCCGCGGTGACCGCCGCCGAAAAACCGTCGCGGTCCACTGCCAGCGCGCCGCCGGCCGGCAGTGCGTGCTGGTCGGCGCAGGCCATGATCAGCGAGTTGGCGCGCCGCATTTCCTCGTGCAGCAGACCGACGGCGTTGTGTTCCTTGTCATCCGAGCGGAAGCTGTTGGAACAGACCAACTCGGCCAGGCCCTCGGTCTGGTGCGCGTCGGTCATGCGCTGCGGGCGCATTTCGTGCAGGATGACTTTGGCGCCGGTCTGGGCTGCCTGCCAGGCGGCTTCCGAACCGGCAAGACCGCCGCCGATGATGTGAATTGGCTGTGTGTTTGACATGGCTGCGCCTTTAGCAAGCGGGCCGGCGCAAAGCAATGTTCATCGCCGGTTCGCGGTTGACGCACCGCGCGGACTCGCCGATTTTGCCGCCCAAGGAGGGCGCCATGAGCAGTGATTTGACCCTGTGGGGTCGCAAGAATTCCGCCAATGTGCGAAAGGTGTTGTGGACGCTGGCCGAATTGAACCTGTCCTACGGGCATATTCCGCTCGGGGGTTCGTTCAAGGGGCTGGATGATCCGGCCTATCTGGTGCTCAATCCCAACGGCAAGGTGCCCACCTTGCGCGACGGCGCCATCGTGGTCTGGGATAGCCACGCCATCGTGCGCTATCTGGCTGCATCGTATGGCGCCGGCTGGCTCTGGCGGGAAGATCCGCGCGAGCGGGCAATCGTTGATCAATGGACCGAATGGGCCGCGACGACCTTCCAGCCGGCCTGGATCGCGGTGTTCTGGAATGTGGTGCGTATGCCCAAGGCGCGGCGGGACGATAAGCTCATCGCCAGCAGCGTTGCCGCCACGCTTGCGGCGCTCCGCATTCTGGATGCGCAGTTGGCGGGCCGGGATTATGTCGCCGGGACATTCAGCTATGCCGATATCGTCATAGGCGCGGCGATGTATCGCTGGTTCACCATGCAGATCGAGCGGCCATCGCTGCCTAATCTCGAAGCCTGGTATGCGCTTCTGTCTCAGCGTCCGGCGTTTCAACAGGCAATCATGGTATCATATGCTGAGCTGGTGGGTCGTTCGGTCTTCTAGACCCAAAACAAAACGCCCGCTTCGTTGAAGAAGCGAGCGTTCAGGGCGTACAGAAGGCTAGTCTAGTCGGGTATGATTTAGAGGTTGCCGACATGATCGCGCGCGATACGGCTGATGTCGGTGCGCGAGATACCCAGGTCATTGAGCTGGCGATTGTCGAGAGAGGTCAGTTCGCGAACGGTCTGCTGATAAGCGGCCCACTTGCGGAAGGTTTTACGGATGTCCATTGGAAGTTTCCTTTCGTTTACGAGACTATATCTAGAGGCGTTCGGCCCCTTTGAGCAGTGGGCTATTGCTCAACCGAGCTATGCGCGTTTCGCAGTGCTTTAACCAGCGTTATTCACCTTGAGTTAAGGTTGAAGGCAAAAGCGCGGCCGCTGGATGGCTTTCCAGCGGCCGCGCAAATTTGGTCTCATTTGATCAGCGGTCGAACAGACCGCGGGTCATTTTGGAGAAGTCTGGGCCAGAAAGCCCCAGAAGATCGACGTCACGCGTGGTGGGAACGTCCATTTCCCGCAAAGTCTGCTTGATATCGATCAGGCGCCTGACGCGCCACACGGCACGGACAAACATGGGCGTATTCCTGAAATAGTGGCTTGGGCACCTTAGAATGGGGTGATTTGTACCCCCTCGCCATGCCCTATACGTCACCTTTGCTATGCAATCAGTGCATGGCAATTTTCACGACCCTGTCACGAATAGGCCACTATGGGCCTATTCAGCCGCCTTGCGCTCAAACTGGTGACGGCGCGCCATCACTTCCTTGAGGAACTTGCCGGTGTGCGAGCGCGGGTTCTCGGCGATATCCTCGGGCGTGCCGACGCCAACGATCTCGCCGCCGCCGTCGCCGCCTTCCGGCCCCAGATCGATCACCCAATCGGCGGTCTTGATCACTTCCAGATTGTGCTCGATGACGATCACGGTATTGCCGCCGTCAACCAGTTCGTGCAGCACTTCCAACAGTTTGGCGACGTCATGGAAGTGTAGCCCGGTGGTTGGTTCGTCGAGCATGTAGAGCGTTCGGCCCGTAGCGCGCTTGCTCAATTCCTTGGAGAGCTTGACGCGCTGCGCTTCGCCGCCAGACAGCGTGGTGGCCGGTTGACCGACCTTGACGTAGCCCAGTCCGACCCGCTGCAGGGTGGCGAACTTGTCGCGAATGGTGGGGACGGCGGAGAAAAAAACGACGCCCTCGTCGATGGTCATGTCCAGAATGTCGGAGATCGATTTGCCCTTGAACTGCACTTCCAGGGTTTCGCGATTGTAGCGCTTGCCCTTGCAGACGTCGCAGGTCACATAAACGTCAGGCAGGAAGTGCATCTCGATCTTGAGGACGCCGTCGCCTTCGCACTTCTCGCAGCGTCCGCCTTTGACGTTGAACGAGAAGCGACCGGGGCCGTAGCCGCGGGTCTTGGACTCGGGCAGGCCGGCAAACCATTCGCGCAGCGGGGTGAACGCGCCGGTATAGGTGGCGGGGTTGGAGCGCGGGGTGCGGCCGATCGGGCTCTGGTCGATATCGATGACCTTGTCGAGGAATTCCAACCCGGTCAGGCTTTCATGCGGCGCCGGCGTGACGCGCGCACCATTCAACCGCCGCGAGATGGCCTGATACATGGTGTCGATCATCAGCGTCGACTTGCCGCCGCCGGATACGCCGGTGATGGCAACGAACAGCCCGAGCGGCACGTCAACCGAGACGTTCTTGAGGTTGTTGCCGGTGGCGCCCTTGAGGCTGAGCTTTTTGGTCTTGGACGGCTGCTTGCGCTCGGCGGGTAGGGGGATGCCCATGCGGCCGCTGAGATATTTGCCGGTGATGCTGTCGGGGTGGTTGAGGATATCCTCGGGCGTACCTTCGGCCACGATATGGCCGCCATGCACACCGGCGCCTGGCCCGATATCGAGCACATAGTCTGCCGTCAGGATCGCATCCTCGTCATGTTCGACCACGATCACGGTATTGCCGATGTCGCGGAGGCGCCGCAGTGTCACCAGCAGTTGCGCGTTATCGCGCTGATGCAGCCCAATCGAGGGTTCGTCGAGGACGTAGAGCACCCCAGTCAGGCCCGAACCGATCTGGCTGGCCAGCCGGATACGCTGGCTTTCGCCACCCGACAGCGAGCCGGAATTGCGCGCCAGGGTGAGATAATCCAGCCCCACATCGTTGAGGAAGGTCAGCCGCTCGCGGATTTCCTTGAGGATGCGTTCGCCGATCGTCGCCTGGGTCGGCGTCAGCTTGGCCGACAGTTCCTCAAACCACTGGGCGCTCTTGCGGATGGATTTTTCGGTGACCTGGCCGATATGCAGGCCATCGATCTTGACCGCCAGTGTCTCGGGCTTCAGCCGATAGCCATTGCAGGCCACGCAGGGAGCCGAGGACATGTACTTTTCGATTTCCTCGCGCATGCCGGCGCTTTCGGTTTCCTTGTAGCGGCGCTCAAGGTTGCCGATCACGCCTTCAAAGGGCTTGGAGGTCTTGTACTGGCGCAGGCCATCGTCATAAACGAAATTGATCGCGGTCTTGCCGGTGCCATAGAGTACCGCGTTCTGAACTTCCTCGGACAGGTCCGACCAGGCGGTACCGGTGGAGGCACCATAATGCTTGGTCACAGCCGTCAGCGTCTGCAGATAATATGGTGCCGAAGTCTTCGCCCAGGGCAAGATAGCCCCGTCGCGCAGCGACATGCTCGCGTCCGGCACAATCAGGTTGGGATCGATCTTCTGTTCGGTGCCCAAGCCATCGCAGACCGGGCAGGCGCCGAACGGGTTGTTGAACGAGAACAGCCGGGGCTCGATTTCGGCGATGGTGAAGCCTGAAACCGGGCAGGCGAACTTTTCGGACATGGTGATCCGCTTGGGCAGACCTTCGTCGTCCAACTCGTCCGCATATTCGATCAGCGCGATGCCATCGGCGATCTTGAGCGCCACTTCAAAACTTTCGGCCAATCGGCCACCGATATCGGATGCGACGACCAGCCGGTCGACCACCACTTCGAGGTCATGCTTGACCTTCTTGTCGAGGTTGGGCGCGTCTTCGATATCGTGGAACTGGCCATCGATCTTGACGCGCTGGAAACCCTTGCGCATGAGCTCGTTGAGCTCTTTCTTGTATTCGCCCTTGCGGCCCCGGATCATCGGCGCCAGCAGGAAAATGCGGGTGCCTTCGGGCAGCGCCAGCACCTTGTCGACCATCTGCGACACGGTCTGGCTCTCGATCGGCAGGCCGGTGGCCGGTGAATAGGGAATGCCGACGCGGGCGAACAGCAGGCGCAGGTAGTCGTAGATTTCGGTGACGGTGCCCACCGTCGAGCGCGGATTGCGCGACGTGGTTTTCTGCTCGATGGAAATGGCCGGCGAAAGGCCTTCGATGTGTTCCACATCGGGCTTCTGCATCATCTCGAGAAACTGCCGCGCATAGGCCGACAGGCTTTCCACATAGCGGCGCTGGCCTTCGGCATAGATAGTGTCGAATGCCAGCGACGATTTGCCGGAACCTGAAAGCCCGGTCATCACGATCAGGCTGTCGCGCGGCAGGCGGACATCGATGCCCTTGAGGTTGTGCTCGCGCGCGCCACGGATGACGATTTCACGGTTTTGGCTGGGCTTTTGCGTCATCAATTCGTCCATTGCTGTGGCGCAGGCCAAGGCCGCGCATAGGCAGATCAATCCGGGTCTGGTCGGGGCGGGCAGGGAGGCTGTTGAGATAAGCACATCGCCACGCTGCGACAAGCGGGCCGCGCGCATGTCCGCCTAGCGCTGCGCTCACCTTAGCGTGTCCACCGCGTTTGACTAGAACGCAGTCGAGTTTGATAGGAACATAAGCGGAACAAATCAGATTCGGTCAAGGGGTTCTCCACTTTTGTCTAGCGTCCGCCAAACTGGGTGAGCCCGTGCCAGGCGGTCAGCGCCGCGGCGACGATGAAGAAGGCGCCGACGCCGCGCCCGATCCATATGGTCACCTGTGGGCCTGATACCAGGAAGTCGCGGCTCTTGCCCGCCGCCAGCGCCAGGCTGCCGTAGATCGCCAGTTGCATGATGACGCCGAGGGCAGCCAGGACCAGCGCCTGGCTCCAGATCGGCCCGAACTCGGCCCGGATAAACTGCGGATAGACGGCAAACACAAACAGATAGGCCTTGGGATTGAGCAGGCAGGTGACGGTGCCTTGGCGAAACGCGCGCCATAGCGAGCGACTATCGGCTCGCCCCACCGCATCGACGTGGATCGAGCTGCGCAGCAGCGTGTAGCCGATCCACGCCATATAGGCAGCGCCGGCCAATACAAGAATGGAAATCAGCGTGTAGGGCAGTTGGGTCAACAGACCGACTGCAAGGTCGCCGAACAGGCCATGCACGGCGCCGCCCACCATGATGCCGCCGGTTGCCGCCAGCCCGGCGCGCCGTCCGCCGGTCAGCGCATTGGCTAATACGAACAGCATATCCATGCCCGGCACCACGATGATGCCAAACAGCAGGATGAGGTAGATCCAAATCGACTGGCCGTATGCCATGACGCGCCCCTTGTGGACCCGTTCCTTGGGGCACTTCTGCTGACAGGGTATGTCAGCAGGTTGGGTTTTCCCCGCTGGCCTAGCACTGGCCGACCATGGCGCAGGGTGCGCCATATTCATCGGGCCAACCTGCCGCAACCATGGCGGTGGGCCAATGTCGAACACCACGACATCCCAACGGTCGCCGGTCTTTTCCAGCACCACCCGCACGAACGGGCCTTCGGAGAACTCTTCAGCGACGGCCTCGGCATACTGGGTTCGCATGAAGTCGATTGGCCGGCCGGTCTGTTTCTGCCAGTCGGGAGGGCTCCCGAATCAGGGTCGGTCGGCGGGGCCAGGAAAGATGTTGGCGATCTTGCCGGTCGCCCAATAGGCCACCAGCCCGATCCATTCGCGCATGGCGATGCTGGTCGTGGACAGGTTTTCCGATGGAATGCTCAAATCCACGCCAAAGCTCTCATGGCCGGTTGAGCGAAAGTCCACGGGCCACGGCAAAACTGGCACCTCTGCCGCCCGGAACAGGCCGACCGAACGCGGCATATGAAATGCCGAGGTCACCAGCAACAGCGCGCCCTGATCGTTGCCGAGCAGTTCCTTGGTCAGGGTGGCGTTTTCCTCGGTGTTGCGCGATTTACTCTCCAGGATCAGTCGCGCTGGATCGATGCCCATGCTGGCATAAAACCCGGGAGCGGCTTCCGCATCGCTTTCTCCGGCGGGGAACAGCGAGCCAAAGCCACCCGTCACCAGGATTTTGGCGGTTGGGTAGAGCCGGGCCAGCCGCAGTCCTTCAAGGAACCGGTCGCCAGCGGCGGACAGTTCTGTCGCGCCCCTCGCTTCGGTGACGGTTGGGTCAACACCACCGCCCAGGATGATGATGGCGGCCACCTGGTCCGGCATTTGTGCCGGCCGGGCGAAGCGGTTTTCCAGTGGCGCAACCAGCAAGGTCCCAAACGTGGTAAAGGCACAAAGGCAAAGCAGCGCCAAGCCGAGGCCAAAGGCCGTTCTGGCAAGGCGCCGCCTGTTGCCCAGCGCCAGTAGGGCCGAGGCGAACAGCAACAGGGCGATCAGCGACAGCGGTTGGACAATTGCCCAGGCAACCTTGGAAACGACAAAGAACATGTCAACTCATCGACTTGAGGGGTGGTTGGGCAGGATTGGCGCGAGGCGCGCCAGCCGGCCGGTGCGAAAATTTGGCAGGCCAGTTGACTCAGTGAAACTCAAATGAGAACATAATAAGAACAAATGGTAGGCGGTTGATGAAACTGCGCTGTTGAATACATAGCTTTAGGCGGCGCATCGGCGGACGATCGGCGTTAAAGTGCGCGCAAAGGCGGCCTTGCCGCCACACAGCATTAGAAGGAATTGTGCCATGGCAGGTAGTGTCAATAAAGTCATCCTCGTCGGCAATCTGGGCGCTGATCCGGAGGTTCGCAATCTGCCGAGCGGCGGCAAGGTAGTGAACCTGTCGATCGCCACATCCGAGCGCTGGAAGGATCGTACCTCCGGCGAGCAGCGCGAAAAGACTGAATGGCATCGCGTGGTGATCTTCTCGGAAGGTCTGACCCGCGTTGCCGAGCAATATCTGCGCAAGGGCTCCAAGGTCTATATCGAAGGCCAGTTGCAGACCCGCAAATGGCAGGACCAGTCTGGTCAGGATAAATACTCCACCGAAATCGTGTTGCAGGGCTTCAATTCCAACATGACCCTGCTCGATGGCCGTGGCGAAGGCGAGGGCGCCGGTGGTGGTGACAGCGGCGGTTTCCGCGGCACCCGCCAGTCGGAAAGCTCGTCCGGCAATAATGGCAACAATGGTGGCGGCGCCCGTCGCCCGTCATCCAATGCGCCGGCCTTCGAATCCGGCGGCATGGACGACGATATCCCGTTCTAGGCTTTTCGGCTTTCATCCGGCCTGGCAGGCGTTTTCAACGCCGCCGGGCCATTTGGGATTATCCCGATTTGATCGAATCGGCGTTGCGACTATGACAGCGCCATGACTGAAACCCGGTTAAGCGATGTCTCTGCGTGGCGCCGCCGTCTGGCGGTTGCCGGCCATTACGGCATTGTGCTGGGTGCCGGCCTGCCGGGCACCATCGGCACCGTGGTTTCGTCGGTTTACCTGATCACGGTGGTCGGCGCCGATCCGCTCGTGGTTGGCCTGTTTGCCAATGCCGGCACCATATTGGGCATGCTGGTCACCTACTATGCCGGGCGCGGGCGCATCGATCAGCGCAGTCCGGTGGCCATCATTGTCTGGTCGATGTCCATTGCCCTGGTCGCGACCGTGCTGCTGCTCCTGGCGCCGGTCACGCTTTGGGTGCTGGTGCTGGTCGTACTATTGCGGGCGCTGACCAATCTGCTGAGCCCGGCCATCTACATGTTCGACGAGCGGTATCGACCGCCGCTCGCCGACGAGAATGCTGGCATGTACTATACTCGGCTGGTGATCTCGATGGTCTGGATCGTCGGGCCGCCGGTCGGGTTCTTTGTATTCTGGATTGGTGAATATCCGCTCATCACGCTGGTATCGGGCGTGTTGACGGTGCTTGCCTGCGCTGCCGTTCTCTACGTCGCCGCCACGCGGCAACCCCATGCCGCGCCGACAAAAGCTGCAGCCAAGCCGGTCGTCGCCGGGGCTCGTCCTGCGATGGACAGATGGCAGGTTTTCACCATCATGGTCTGTGTCACTGCGGCCAATGTCCTGCATTCAATGGCGATGCCGCTCTATCAGTTGCAGCAGCTTGGTGCCGAGCCATATTGGCCAGGCTTCAACATGGCAGTGGCGGCCAGCACCGAAGTTGTCGTCATCTACTGCATCCCGATCCTGCTCAAGCGCACCACCGAAGAAGTGCTGCTGCGCATCGGGCTGGGTATCGGGTTGGTGTATTTCCTGCTGCTGTTCGTCGTGCGCTCGCCGGTGCCGATTCTGTTCATGCAGGTCATTTATGGTGCCCACTTCGCACTTTCGACCGTAGTGTGCCTCGGCCTGCTTAAGACCGCGACCCAACAGAAAATCGGCGCCGTGGCGGCTCAGTTCCTCAATGCCGGCAAACTCGGCGGGCTGATTGGCGCGTCGATTTTCGGGCTGTTTGCAGCGCGGTTGAGTTTTGGTGGGGTGCTCAGCGATTTCGGGCTGGCGCTGATTGTCGCCGCTGCGGTTCTGGCGCTGGTGGTCAGCCAGCGGCGTGTCGTCGCTTGAAACAAAGCTGCGCCGCCGACCTGCCTGGTCCCAACTATTGCTTGGTGAACGGCACCTGGGCTTCGACGCTCTGGCCGCTTTCGTCGTAAACCACCTGGAACTGTACCTGAATATCGCTGTTGTCGAGCACGATCTGGGCGGTGATGGTCACGTCGCGGCCATCGACACCTTCTTCGCGGTCACGCTGGCGTAGGTTGAACACCACTCCGCCATTGCGCTTCTGGCCAACGGCCAGGCCGTTGAACATGGCGTTGGAACTCATTACCGCTTCGAACCGGCGTTTGTCGTCGATATAGGCGATGGTGCCGCTGATCGTCAGGTTATTGCCGGCGATGGCGCAGCGGCCGTTGTAATTAACCTTGTCACTATTGCCCTCGGTCAACGCCAGCCGGCAGATCACGGTTTCCGAATTATCGCCGGTGATCGTGCCGCGACCGCGCCAGTCGCCAAGGTAGGATTTGATCAGCGCCACATCGGCCGGGGCGGCGATGGCAGGCCTGGCAAGGGCCGAGCCACAAACCAGAAGACCGACGAGCGCGACACTGCGCGACAGGGGTCCGAAAAACGTCATGTCGTAGGCCTCCAATAAATGTCGCCCCCCGGCGAAGTGATGTTTGCAAGCCTTAGCAAATTCCCGGGCGATTTGCACAGTTCCGTCGCCGATCGACAAAGTTCACTGTGGAGCCGGCGGCGGCCCTGATGTTTCGGGGCGATCCGGTGTCCGATGATGGTCGATGTTGCGCTGCTTCATCTTGCCCAGCGGCTGAAAGAATTTGCCGCCGGCCGCCAGCAGCGATGGCAGGATGAACAGATCACCCAGAACCGCCAGCGCCAGAGTGATCACGAACAGTGTGCCGAACAGCGCCACTTGGGGCAGGGCCGAGAACGCCACGATGATGGTGCCTGAACACAGGATCAGTGTCGTGGCGATAATGGCACCGCCGATACGGTCCAGCGTGTGCTTGACCGCCTCCATATGCGACAGCTTTTGCTCGCGCCGCGCATGCAGGTAATGCGACAGGAAATGCACCGTGTCGTCCACCGCGATACCGAAGGCGATGGTCAGGGCGATCACTGTGATCAGTTGCAGGCCCTGATGGGTGAAATACAGCCACGCCTCGGTGCCCAGCACCGGGAACAGGTTGGGGATGGCCGACGCCGCCGCGACGCGGAACGATTGGAACGCAAAGCCGATCAGCCCCAGATTGACCAGCACCGAAACCGTCAGATCGAGTTGCAGCCCGCGCACGATCTGGTCGGTGGCATAGGTGGTCAAAATGCGGAAACCGCCGATTTCGGCGCCCTTGATCCCCGCCGCATCCATTTCGTTCTGCACATCGACCACCAGATCGCGCAGCGTATCGCTGTCGATGATGGTGGGCATGAATCCTGTAACCAGCGCCTGGTCGCCATCGTCGGTGATGAAGCGCTTGCGCATGAACGGGCCAACGGCGTCGAACACCTCTTCGCGGCTGAAGCCGGACTGGGTGTAATTGTCCATGCTGGCCGCCGAAATCACCTTGTTGGGGCCGAGGTGTTTTTCCAGAATCTGATGTACGGTCTTGATGGTTTCAAAATCGACCGGCCCGACATAGGGGTTATGTTCGACCAGCGGCACGCGGATATAGAGCGGCGCTACGCCGCCGACGCCACTGTCGATCTCTTCGGCTGCCGCCAGCGCCGTTGAATCCTTCGTCATGAAGTCTTCAAACGAGAAGTGCGGCTGGATCAGCACATAGGGCACGAACAGCCCAAGGGTGAGCACGATGGCAAAGATCGACATCGCCTTGCCGTAGCGGCTGGCAATGAACCATGACAGCGGCAGCGGCGCGGTCAGCACCAGGCTGGAGCGCTTGGGCGGCTTGAAGCCGAGGCGGATCGCCAGCTTGAGCAGCAGTGGCATGAACGTCATCAGGCAGACAAACAGCAGGAAGCTGCCGATGGCGCCGGCGATGGAGAATTCCTGAATGCCCTTGCCCGCCGTCATCGACAGCGAGGCAAACGAGATCAGCGTCGTCAACATGGTCAGAGCCGTGGCAGGTCCCACCAGCCGCACGGTTTCGTCCACCGCCTTGTTCGGCTCCATGCCATCGTCGCGCCAGAACGCGAGCCAGTTGAAGACGAAGAAGGTGCTTTCGGCAAACGAGATCACCAGCACCAGCGTGGTGACGATGATGGTGAGGAACGAGAACGAACCAAAAAACAGCAGCACGATGCCGATGGTCCATATCAGCGCCAGGAACGGCGTGGCGGCGACGATCAGCGCGCCGGCCAGCGAGCGCAGCGACAGGAAGGCGATCAGCGCGCCAAGAATGAAGCCATAGGCAGTGAACTTGACCAGGTCATCGACCGAGGCATTGAGCATTTCCGAGGTCCATACCGGCGGCCCGGTCAGTTCGACATGCAGGTCGTCGCTCTCGTAGCCGGCGATGGTCTTGCGCACGCTGGCGATCATCTCCTTGGTGCCGTCGCCCTTGGTCAGTTCCGGATTGGGGAACATGATCAGCACCACCCCGGTCAGGTCGGGCGTGATCAGATTGCGCATCATCGGATCGTTCTGCTGCAGGTCGCTCAGTGCCAGCGCCACCTGGGCGAAGTCGGTCATGTTCTCGGGCACGGCCGGAACCGAGCCGCCATTCGCCGTCGGCTTGCGCAGGGTGAACGGCGACATGGTGCCGACGGCAAAGTCATTGAGTTCGAGATCGAACGCCAGGGCCCGGACCCGCTCCAGCACTTCTGGGTTGGTCAGGTCCGGCGAATTGACCAGCACATAGATATCGTTCTCGAAGGTGCCGAAGGTCGAGGCCAGCCGCTCATAGGCGTCATAATAATGGCCGGAATCGGCATAAATCCGCAGCAGGTTGCCATCCACATTGGCGCGCGGAACCTGCGAAAAACACAGGATCGAAAAGGCCAGAATGGCGAAGGCGATAAAGCGGGGATATTTGAGCGTGGCCAGCCCGATGTATTCGAGGCCAAAGCCGATCGAGCGATCATGGGTAAACAGCGCCCAGAGGCGTTTGAACACTGAACCCAAGGCCACGAACTGCCCCCAAACCGCAACAAAGTAGGCGATTTTTACGGAATGGCAGTAGAGTCGTCCAGCGGTGGCGGGACAATCGGTTCAACATACAGGCGATTTAGCGCCACCCGCCCGCACCGCGCGGGGCGGATGGCGTTGTGGCCACTGTCAGGCGAAAGCGGCCTTGTTGGTGGCGAGGAATGCCGCGACGCTCTGCGGCTTGCGGCCGGAGAAGGTCTCGACCACATCGGTGCTCAGAGCATGGTAGCCCTTGGCAGCGTCGATGTCGAAATTGACCATCAGGTCGGCGACGGCTTCGGGCAGGCCATTGGCGACCATGCCGCTCTTGAGCTGTTCGCCGGTCAGGCCAACGCGATTGACCGGCTTGCCCGAGAGTTCGGCGAGCAGGCCAGCGACTTCGGCCTGGGCAACCGGAGCAGGGCCGGTCACGTCGAGGATGGCATTGCCTTCTGCACTGAGCAGCGCGCCAGCGGCAGTGCGGGCGGCGTCTTCGCGCCAGACATAGCTGCGCAGGCCATCGCCGGTGGCATCATAGAGTGCGCCGCCGGCCACTGCCGAGCTGGCGCCGTAAAGGATAACTTCGGCATAGAGGTGGTTGCGCAGAATGGTCGAGGTGGCGCCGCTATTGGCCAGTGCCTGTTCGGTGGCGAAATGCTCATTGGAGAGCACATTGCCGGGGTTCGGATTGGCATTGGGGGCGGAGGTATAGACAAAATGCTTCACGCCAGCGGCAGCGGCGGCCTTGACGGCTTTGATCTGCTGTTCGGCGCGGCGGCCGATGGAGTCGGTGCTGATCAGCAGCACGCGATCGACGCCGTTAAAGGCGGTCGCCAGATCTTCCGGCTTGTCGAAATCCAGCGCACGGACGGTGACGCCCTTGGTGGCGAGATCGGCCAGCTTGGATGGATCGCGGGTGCCGGCGATGATTTTGGTGGCGCCGCGCGCCAGCAGTTCGTCGATGGCGATGCGACCAAAATGGCCGGCGGCGCCGGTTACCAGCAGGGTCTGATCTTTGAATTGGGTCATTTGTCGCTCCAGTCCTCAATTGACATCGATCGGCCCGCTTGCGGCATATGCAGCAAGAGAGTAAGTATCGATTGGAGAGTGTATCTAGGGCATGCCGACCGGCTGCGAAAGGAGGCACTTTGAACGCTGAACGGCACCTGGAGGTGACCTTATGAATCAGATGCTCGTGAGCCCAGGACTCGATGCCAAATCCATTCTCGATCAATGGGTGGCCGCCGCAGCCGATGGTCCGTTCGACAGCGGCTGCCCGGTGCGCGGCGTGCTCGACAAGATCAGCGACAAATGGAGCATGCTGCTGGTGATGACCCTGGCCAGCGCCCCCAGGCGCTTTAACCAGCTCCGCCGTGAAGTGCCCGATATTTCCCAGAAGATGTTGACCCAGACGCTGCGTGATCTGCAGCGCGACGGCCTGGTGTCACGTCAGGTGTTCGACACCAAGCCGCCATCAGTGGAATACCGCCTGACCCCGCTGGGCCAGTCGATCATCGTGCCGTTCGGCTACCTGATCCGCTGGGCCAATGAAAACCATCCGGTGATCAACGTGGCCCGGCTGGCATTTGACGCGGCTTAGGAGACAAGCGAATTCGCCACATCCTCGGATCCATTCTTGCGGTGCATGCAGTGTTGAGCAACGCCGCTTTGCCTACAGTCCTGCCCACCGACGATCTGGCGGTATGCGTGAATTGCGGTTGACGGCAGCCATCGCCCCTAAACCACGCCACTCTCCAGCAGCGTCAGCGTGGCTGCCTCACAATCAAGCTCCGCCAGCGCCCCGTAGGGCAGCGTCAGCATCGGTTGGGTGTGCCCAAAGTCGAGCCCCGAAAGCACCGGCATGTGCTCCCGCCCGGATTGTGCCAGCACTGTCGTCACGGCGTCCTCGATCTGCGCTTGATAACGCGGATTGGTGCCGGGGTCGGCCCTGGCAATCAAGATGCCCTTGACCACACCGAGAATGCCTTGTGCCGCGTAGTTGCGCAGCCAGTAGCGCACGAAATTGCCGGAGGGCACGTCCTCCGAGGTTTCGAGGAACAGGATTGCGCCCGTCCAGTCGTCCAGCGATGGCCACCAGGCCGTGCCCTTGGTCATTTCCAGCACTTCGATACAACCGCCCAGCAGATGCCCTTGGACGGTGCCGCTGCCTTGCAGGATGCGCGGCGGTTCGGCGAGCGTCAGTGTGCGTTGGCGCGATTGCAGTGCGGGCTGATCCCAGCCGAGATGCTCACTCGTCCAGCCCTCGGCATTGCGCGGTATCGCGCGTATTGGATCGGTGTTGAACAGCGCCCGGCGGACGCTCTCGGCTGTATAGGCATGCATGCCGGCGTTTTCGGCAAACCCGGCCATGATCGCCGGGCCATAGAACGAGCCGAGGCCCGCCTTGTAGCAGGCCAGATGCAGCGCGGTGGTGTCGGAAAAACCCAGGAAGACCTTGGGATTGTGGCGAATAACCTCTAGGTCGAGGAATGGCAGTAGCCGAATGCAATCCTCGCCACCGATGGTGGTAATGATGCCGTCGATGGACGGGTCGGCGAACGCCGCCATCAAGTCGTCAGCGCGTGCTTTGGGATTGGCCGAAACCCAGTCTGCAGCGGCCAAAGTATGCTGCATTTCAACAGCTGTTACGCCGAACGTCTCCTCCAGTTGGCGTTTGCCGGCCTGATAGCGCGACGGAAACGTGCCCGGACCGCCCCAGGATGGGCTGACCGTGGCGATGCGGCTGCCAGGCCGCAATTGCCGAGGTTTGAGCAGTGGTTTTTGCATGTTCAGCGGCCTCGTGGTGGCGAGCGCCGGGTTGGCGCGTCTCTCCACAGATCGCCAGTGGTTCGACGACGCTGGAATTAGCAATTTCGCGCGGAATCGCCTATACAATTCCCATGTTGGCCAACGTAGAATCAGCCCAGTGACAGATAAGCCAGAAGCCCCCGCCGGCGTACCGCCGTCGTCCGATATCGAACTCATTTCCATCACCGATGAAATGCGCAAATCCTATCTCGATTACGCCATGAGCGTGATCGTGAGCCGGGCGCTGCCAGACGTGCGCGACGGGCTGAAGCCCGTGCATCGCCGCATTCTGTTTTCGATGAGTGAGAATGGCTATGAGTGGAACAAGCCCTATCGCAAGTCGGCGCGTGTGGTCGGCGACGTTATCGGTAAGTACCATCCGCACGGCGACCAGTCGGTGTATTTCGCGCTGGTGCGCATGGCGCAGGATTTCTCGATGGGCCTGATGCTCATCGATGGCCAGGGCAATTTCGGCTCGGTCGATGGCGATATGCCCGCTGCCATGCGCTACACCGAAGTGCGCATGGAAAAGGTCACCAACTCGCTGTTGGATGATCTGGACAAGGACACCGTCAATTTCCGCGAGAACTATGACGGCTCGGAAAAAGAGCCGGTCGTGCTGCCGGCGCGGTTCCCCAATATGCTTGTCAATGGCGGCGGCGGCATTGCCGTGGGCATGGCCACCAATATCCCGACCCATAATCTGAGCGAGGTGATCGACGCCACGCTCCTAGTGCTCGATAACCCGAGCGCCACTGTCGAAGAGCTGATGGAAGTGCTGCCGGGGCCGGATTTCCCGACCGCCGGCATTATTCTTGGCCGTCATGGCATCCGCTCGGCCTATGAAACCGGTCGCGGCTCGGTGCTGATGCGTGGTCGCGTTGCCATCGAGGAAGTGCGCAAGGAGCGCGAGGCGCTGATCATCACCGAGATCCCGTATCAGGTGAACAAGGCGTCGATGGTCGAAAAGATTGCCGATCTGGTGCGCGAAAAGCGTATCGAAGGCATTGCCGACATGCGCGACGAAAGCGACCGCAACGGCATGCGCGTGGTCATCGAGGTCAAGCGCGATGCGCTGCCCGACGTGGTGCTGAACCAGCTCTATCGCTTTACCCCGCTGCAATCCTCGTTCGGCTGCAACTTCGTGGCGCTCAACGGCGGCAAGCCGCAGTTGATGAACCTGAGCGAAATCCTCACTGCCTTCATCGCCTTCCGCGAAGAGGTGGTGACGCGCCGCGCCCGCTTCATGCTCAACAAGGCCCGCGATCGCGCCCATATTCTCGTGGGTCTGGCCGTTGCCGTTGCCAATATCGATGAAATCATCGCCCTGATCCGCACCGCGCCCGATCCTGCGACGGCGCGCGAACAGTTGATGACCCGCCGCTGGCCGGCCAGCGATGTGGCGCCGCTGATCGCGTTGATCGACGATCCGCGCCACCGCATCAACGAAGACGGCACCTTCAATCTTTCGGAAGAACAGGCCCGCGCCATTCTCGAATTGCGCCTGGCCCGTTTGACCGCGCTGGGCCGCGATGAAATCGGCGATGAACTGAACGGGCTTGGGCTAGAAATTGCCGATTATCTCGACATCCTGCGCTCGCGCGAACGGGTGATCACCATCATCCGCGACGAACTGACCGCGATCCGCGAGCAGTTCGCCTATCCGCGCAAGACCGAAATCACCGACAGCGCCGCGGACTTCGAGGACGAAGACCTGATCGCCCGCGAGGACATGGTCGTTACCGTGACCCATGGTGGCTATATCAAGCGCGTGCCGCTTTCGACCTATCGGGCGCAGAACCGTGGCGGCAAGGGCCGTTCAGGCATGGCGACGCGCGACGAGGATTTTGTCTCTCGCCTGTTCGTGGCCAATACCCACACACCGATCCTGTTCTTCACCAGCGCGGGCATCGTGTACAAGCTCAAGGTGTGGCGCCTGCCGCTGGCGGCACCACAGGCGCGTGGCAAGGCACTGATCAATATCCTGCCGCTGGAACAGGGCGAGCGGATCACTTCGATCATGCCGCTGCCCGAGGATGAGGCAAGCTGGGCGAACCTTGACATCATGTTTGCCACGACGCGCGGCACGGTGCGCCGCAACTCGCTGGCCGACTTCATCGAAGTGCGCCAGAACGGCAAGATCGCCATGAAGCTGGACGAGGGCGATGGCATTGTCGGTGTCGATACCTGCTCGGCCAATGATGACATTTTGCTGACCACGGCGCAGGGTCAGGCGATCCGCTTCCAGGTCGACGAGGTCCGCGTTTTCAAGGGCCGCGATTCCACCGGCGTGCGCGGCATTTCGCTGGCTGCCAACGACACAGTCATCTCGATGGCAGTGATCAATCACTTTGACGCCGCCTCGGAAGAACGCGCCGCCTATCTCAAGATGAGCCGTGCAGTGCGTGGCGAGGCCGATGGCGAAGAAACGCCGGCCGATGATGCCGAAGAAGCCGTTGCCGGTGAGTTGAACCAGGACCGCTATGCGGCGATGAGCGCCTCCGAGCAGTTCATCCTGACCATTTCGGAAAACGGCTATGGCAAGCGCACCTCCAGCCACGAATACCGGATCACCGGGCGTGGCGGTAAGGGCATCGTCGCCATGGCGGTCAACAAGCGCAATGGCGAGCTGATCGCGTCGTTCCCGGTTTCCCCGGACGACCAGATCATGCTGGTGACCAATGCCGGGCAGATGACCCGCATGCCGGTCGAAGGCAAAAAGCCGATCCGCATCGTTTCGCGCGGCAGCCAGGGCGTCATCGTCTTCGATACTGCCGAGGGCGAAAAGGTGGTGTCGGTCGAGCGCATCAGCGAACCGGAAGGCGATGAGGACGAGGGGCCGGATGTGCCCGAAACTCCGGTCGAGCCGACTGCCGAATAGAATGAATCAAGGGGCGCGCTGCGCCCCTTGTCTTTTGCGCTGGGCAATGGCTTGGTCGGGGCTCTGGAGGATTCCATGTTCAGCCTTGCCACGCTCATTCCCTATCTCGGTGCCTGTATCCTGTTCTCGATCATTCCCGGTCCGTCGGTGTCGGTGGTCATTGCCAATTCGCTGGCGGGGGGCACACGGGCTGGCCTGCTGACAATTCTGGGCGCCCAACTGGCAATGCTGGTCCTGGTCTTCATTGTCGCCGTCGGGCTTGAAGCGGTGATGAGCTTCGTCGCCGATGCGTTCGTGGTAATCAAACTGGCCGGTGCTGCCTATCTGGTCTGGCTGGGCTGGAAGATGGTCCGCTCCAGCGGGCAGCTCGATTTCACGCCTGGCGAGCGCATGCCGATGCGGCGTTACCTGCTACAGGGCTCATTGGTCAGCTTTTCCAACCCCAAGACTCTCTTGTTCCTCGGCGCGTTCCTGCCGCAGTTCGTTGATCGCGGTCAGCCGACTTTTCCGCAGATCATGGTTCTGGGGCTGATCGTCATGGCGGTGGCCAGCGCCAGCGACAGCGTCTATGCGGTAGCGGCCGGACAGGCACGGCACCTGTTGACCAGCGCCCGCGTTCGCATGCTCAATCGGGTCTCCGGCGTTATCCTGATGTGTGGCGGCGTTTGGCTGGCGCTGCAGCGGCGGACCTGATGAACATCATCAATTTGCGCGATGCACGGGGGTTCTTCCCGGTCGTTGCCGACCGCATCTGGAACGCCTTCTGGCAGCCAGCGCCCCTTTCGGCGGTTGAGACCGCTCTACACGAGGTTATCGCAGCTGCGGAATTTCCGTTTACGCTGGCGGCCTTGGATGGCGAACAGTTCCTTGGGACCGTCACCTGCATCGCATCTGACATGGACGAAAGACCATTGCTCGGTCCGTGGATTGCGGCGCTGTGGGTCGAGCCCGAGGCCCGGAAATCAGGTGTCGCGCGAACCCTGGTCGATACGGCTGTCGTCAAACTTCTCAGTCAAGGCAATCGGTCAATCTACCTGTACTGTAAGCCGCAGATGCGCGAGTTCTATGTCCGGCTGGGCTGGGAGGTGCTTGAGGACGAGGTCGGCGAAGGCCGAAGTGTAGTTTTCGTCCGCCATGCTCACCTTGCCTAATCTCTGCGCCCGTGACAAAAACTGCCCAACAAACCGGGAGGGCGCTGTGAGCAAACTGGTTGGCTTTTATCCGGGTTCGTTCGATCCGGTGACCAATGGCCATCTCGATGTGGTCGAGCGTGCCTGCAAGCTGGTGGATGTGCTGATCGTTGCCGTTGGCACCAACGCCACCAAGAAGCCGCTGTTTGCCCATCAGGACAGGCTGGCGCTGCTAGAGCAGGTGCTGGCCCCCGTTGGGAAGCGCACCGATACCGAATTCAAGGTGGTGGATTTTTCCGGCCTGATGGTCACGGCGGCGCGCGAGCATGGCGCAAGGCTGATCATTCGCGGGCTGCGCGACACCACCGACTATAATTACGAAATGCAGATGGTGGGGATGAACGCCCAGATGGCGCCCGATCTGCAAACCGTGTTCCTGCCCTCCAGCCCGCATGTGCGGCACATCTCGGCCACATTGGTCCGTCAGATAGCTGAAATGGGCGGCGACATTTCCGCCTTCGTTCCCCAGATCGTTCTCAAGGCCCTGAAAAAATGAGCGTTTCCATGCAGCCTCGCCGTACTGTCCTCGGCGCACTCGCCTTTGCCTTTGTCGCCGTGTTTGTCGGCGCTGCCGCGTTCCCCACCGCCGCTCAGGCCCAAACCGGCACCCCGCATCTGCTGCTGGAGCTCAAGAAGGGCACCGTCGATATCGAGCTGGAGCCGAACCTGGCGCCTGCCCATGTCGCGCAGATTGTGGCGCTGGCCGAAAAGGGCGAATATGACGGCGTGGTGTTTCATCGCGTCATCGAGGGCTTCATGGCCCAGACCGGCGACGTGAAATACGGCAAGACCGGCGCTGCCGGCTTCGATCTGGCCAATGCCGGCATGGGCGGCTCCGATCTGCCCGATATCAAGGCTGAATTCTCCAACGAGCCCTTCGTCCGCGGCACAGTCGGTGCTGCTCGCTCGCAGGACCCCAACAGCGCCAATTCGCAGTTCTTCATCATGTATGCCGATGGCAGCTTCCTCAACGGCCAGTACACCGTGTTCGGCAAGGTCGTGTCCGGCATGGAATTTGTCGACGCGCTGGAAAAAGGCCCCGCCGACCAGAACGGTGCGGTTGCCAATCCCGACATGATCGTCAAGGCGACCGTCGAATATAAGTAAGTAAAGAGTGGGGCGGTTAATCACCGTCCCACGATCCGTGATGGCGGAACTGCCCAGGCCAGTCTTGCGCGCGTCGCGCAATGGCCTTACATGCGGGCCACATTCTCAAAACCGAAAGAGTCCGTCATGGCTGAATATGCCGATCCCGAAAACACCCTCGTCATCGAAACCACCAAGGGCAATGTCGTTATCGCCATGCGTCCTGACCTGGCTCCAAACCATGTCGCGCATATCAAGACGCTGGTGCGTGAAGGCTTTTACGACGGCATCGTGTTTCACCGCGTGATCGAAGGCTTCATGGCCCAGACTGGCTGCCCGCAGGGTCGCGGTACCGGGGGTTCGAAGTACCCGGACCTGAAGCAGGAATTCAACGCCGAAAAGCATGTCCGTGGCACCGCCTCGATGGCCCGCTCGTCCAACCCGGACAGCGCCAACTCGCAGTTCTTCCTCTGCTTTGATGATGCGCCATTCCTCAATCGCCAGTACACTGTTTGGGGACAGGTCATCGAAGGCATGGAAAATGTCGATCAGATCAAGCGCGGCGAACCAGTGCAGAACCCTGACAAGATGCTTTCGGTCAAGGTTGCGGCCGATATCGCTGCCTGACCTTTGCATCGCGGCCTTGGTCGCATTTCTGGCGCTTGCTGCCCCGGTGGCAGCAAGCGGCGGGGTTTATTGCCAGGGTGATGGTGCGTCGGTCGATATCGCCATGGGTCATCTGATCGTGGTGCAGGTGCTGGGCGCAGCGATCGAAGTCGATGGTGTCGCATATTCCACCGGGCCGGAACGCGGCCCAGGCACACCGATGATCATCGGCCAGGCCTTTGGCGACGATGATCACATGATGTTTGATTTTACCGATCCGAACATGGAAACTATCCTCGCCAGCGTCCGGCTCGATTTCGTCAAGGGCAATGAGGATTATCCGTTGGCCGGCAAGGTTGCGGTGGCGGGAAAGCCGGCCAAGAAGATTAGCTGCAGCGCCGAATAAGCCGTTCCGGCAACGATTGACCCAAGTTACGGACGCTCCATGCGTGTTGCGGATTTTGATTTTGACCTGCCCGAAAAACTGATCGCCCTGCATCCGGCCGAACCGCGCGATAGCGCCCGGCTGCTGGTCGTTGATCCGGCGCACGGCCTGGCGGACCGGCACATTCCCGATCTGTTGTGGCTGCTGAAGCCGGGCGACGTGCTCGTGGTCAATGACACCCGCGTCTTGCCGGCCGAACTGCGGGGAACCCGCATTCGCGGCGAAAACCGTTCCGCCGTCTCGTTCAATCTGCACAAGCGTGTCGATGCCCGTACCTGGCGCGCGTTTGCCCGGCCAGCCAAGCGGCTGGCGCTGCTCGATCGGCTGGAACTGGGCAACGGCCAGGCCGATGCCCTGACGGCCAAGGTGGCCGGCAAGGGCGAAACCGGCGAGGTGACGCTGGAATTCGATCTCGGCGGCGCCCAGCTCGATGAGGCGATCAAGGCCCATGGTGCCATGCCGCTACCGCCCTATATTGGGGCCAAACGCGAGATCGAAGAGCGCGACAAGCTCGACTATCAGACCGTCTATGCCCGCACCGACGGTGCCGTGGCTGCACCCACGGCCGGTTTGCATTTTACCGATGACCTGTTGGCCAAACTTGCCGAAACAGGCGTGGTGATCGAGCGGGTGACGCTGCACGTTGGCGCAGGGACGTTTCTGCCGATGAAGGTGGACGATACCGACGATCACGTCATGCACGCCGAATGGGGCGAGATCGACGAGGACACGGTCGAGCGCATTGTCGCTGCCCGAGCCGCTGGCAAGCGGGTGATCGCCGTCGGCACCACCAGCCTGCGCCTGCTCGAAACCGCCTCGCGCGCCACCGGCACACTCGTCCCGTTCAGCGGCGATACCGACATCTTCATTACGCCGGGCTTCAAATTTCGTACCGTCGATGCGCTGATGACCAATTTCCACCTGCCCAAGTCGACCCTGTTCATGCTGGTCAGCGCCTTCGCTGGCATGGACCTGATGCGCAAGGCCTATGAACACGCCATCGCCGATGGCTATCGGTTCTATTCGTATGGCGATAGTTCGCTGCTGATCCGGGCAGAATGATACGCGGAGCCTCCCTCGCCCCTTGAGGGAGAGGGACCGGTTTTCTGCGTTCAGCAGAAAACCAGGGTGAGGGGTTGCCTCCGCATACGGAAAAGCAAGAGACCCCTCATCCGCTCTTCGGGCACCTTCTCCCTCAAGGGGAGAAGGAAGGCAGGGGAGTTGTCCGCCGCGCCCCAACCCGCTAGAACCCGCCCCATGAAACAAGTCACCTTTACCCTTTCCGCCACCGATGGTGCGGCGCGCCGTGGGCGGATTGATACGCCGCGCGGCGATATCCAGACGCCGGCGTTCATGCCGGTAGGCACCGCCGGCACGGTCAAGGCGATGTATCCCGAGCAGGTGCGCGAAACCGGCGCCGATATTGTGCTGGGCAATACCTATCACCTGATGCTGCGCCCCGGCGCCGAACGCGTGGCCTCGCTGGGTGGTCTGCATACTTTTATGGATTGGGAGCGGCCGATCCTGACCGATAGCGGCGGCTTCCAGGTGATGTCGCTTAGCCAGTTGCGCAAGCTCAACGAAAAGGGCGTCACCTTCCGCTCCCACATCGATGGCACGGCCTATGAGCTGACGCCGGAACGCTCGATCGAGATCCAGACGTTGCTCGATAGCGACATCATCATGCAGCTCGACGAGTGCATTTCCTTGCCGGCCGAACGCAAGGAAATGGAGCGGGCGATGGAGTTGTCGCTGCGCTGGGCCGATCGCTCCAAGACTGCATTCAACAATCAGGCTAACCGCGCGCTATTCGGCATCGTCCAGGGTGGCGACGCGCCGGATCTACGCGCCCGCTCCGCCGAGGGTCTCAAATCCATCGGCTTTGATGGTTATGCTGTTGGCGGCTTGGCCGTCGGCGAACCACAGGAAACCATGTTTCGCGTGCTCGATGAAATCACCCCCGAGCTGCCGGTCGATCGCCCGCGCTATCTGATGGGTGTCGGCAAGCCGGACGACATTCTGGGCGCCATCGGTCGGGGCATCGACATGTTCGATTGTGTACATCCAACCCGCGCCGGGCGTCACGGCCATGTCTATACGCGCTTCGGTGTCATCAATCTGAAGAACGCCCGGCATAAGGACGACCATCGGCCGATCGATGAAGCCTCGCCGAACCGCAATTGCCGCCGCTTCTCGCGGGCCTATCTGCACCATTTGGTACGGACCGAAGAAATTTTGGGGGCGATGATCCTTTCCCAGATCAATCTGGCCTATTATCAGGAACTGGTGCAAGGCGCTCGCGGGGCAATCGAGAGCGCATTATTCACAAATTTCGCGGAAGCCACGCGTGCCGCTTGGGCCGCGGGCGATCTGCCGCCGCTTTAACCGCCACACCCGCTCAAAAAGGTTCATCGATATGGCCAAATCCGGACGCAAAGCTGCCTTTTCCGCTCTCGACAAGCACAGGAAGCGTCTGGAAGACCAGCCGATGCGCGTGCAATTCGCCATCGATCCGAACCGGTTCAAGCGCTACTCCGCCAGCGCCGGCGATATCCTGCTCGACTACTCCAAGAACCGGATCGACGAGGAAGCGCTGGCTGCGTTGTTTGATCTGGCCCGCTCCGTCGATGTCGAAGGCCGCCGCGACGCGATGTGTGAAGGCGAGCATATCAACATCACCGAAGATCGCGCTGTGATGCATATGGCCCTGCGGTATCAAGGCGACAAGCCGGTTCCGGTTGATGGGCAGGACGTCATGCCGGGCATCCGCGAAGTGCTGGGCCGGATGAAATCCTTCACCGATGACGTTCGCAACGGCACCATTCGCGGCAATACCGGTGAGCAGTTCACCGATGTCGTCAACATCGGTATCGGCGGCTCGGACCTTGGCCCAGCCATGGTGACGCTGGCCCTGGAACCCTATACCCGCGCCGATCTGCGCGCCCATTACGTGTCCAACGTCGATGGCGCCCACATCCACGACACGCTCAAGCGTCTCGATCCGGCCAAGACGATGTTCATCATCGCCTCCAAGACTTTTACCACTGATGAGACGATGACCAACGCCGCCACGGCCCGCGCCTGGTTGGCAAATGCGCTGGGCGATCAGGCAGTTAATGACCATTTCGCTGCCGTTTCCACCAACCTTGAATCCACCGGAAAGTTCGGCATCCGCGCCGATCGCACCTTCGGCTTCTGGGATTGGGTGGGCGGTCGTTACTCGGTCTGGTCGGCCATCGGCCTGCCGATTGCCCTTGCCGTAGGCTTCGAGAACTTCGATCGCGTGCTCAAGGGCGCGGATGCGATGGACCGGCATTTCCTGACTACGCCGCTGGAAGACAACCTGCCGGTGATCATGGCGGTTCTCGGCGTTTGGTACCGCAATGTCTGGGGTTTTTCGACCCACGCGGTATTGCCTTATGACCAGCGCCTGTCGCGCTTTGCGGCCTATCTGCAGCAACAGGACATGGAATCGAACGGCAAGTCGGTGACGCTGGCCGGCAAGGATGTTGCATGGTCGACCGGCCCGATAGTTTGGGGTGAACCCGGCACCAACGGCCAGCACGCCTTTTACCAGTTGATCCATCAGGGCACCGACGTGATTCCGGCGGATTTTCTGATTGCTGCGCAGCCACACGAAGCGTTGCCGCCGCACCACGACAAGCTGGTGGCCAATGTTCTGGCGCAGTCCGAAGCGCTGATGCTGGGCAAGACCGAGGACGAGGTGGTTACCGAACTCAAGGTCGCCGGCATGGACAAGGCCAAGATCAAGGAGCTGACACCGCATAAGGTGTTCCCCGGCAATCGTCCGTCCAATACGCTGTTTTATCAAAAGCTTACTCCGGAAACACTGGGTAGCCTGATCGCGCTCTACGAGCACAAGGTGTTCGTGCAGGGCGTGATCTGGAACGTCAATTCGTTCGATCAGTGGGGCGTGGAGCTGGGCAAGCAGCTGGCCAAGGCGCTGTTGCCCAAGGTTGAAGGCAAGGCCACCGGCGAGGGTCACGACAGCTCGACACAGGGCCTTTTGGCCTATTATCAGGCGAACAAGACCAAGGACTGATGTGACCATTACGACCGAAGAAGAACTGGCAAAGCTCAAGGCCATCGGCAGCATCTGCGCGCAGGTGCTGGACAAGATGGCGGCGGCTTTGCGCCCGGGAATAACCACCGCGGAGCTGGACGACCTCGGCCGTATCCTGCTCGAGCAGGCCGGGGCCCGTTCGGCGCCGCAGCTGACCTACGATTTTCCGGGTGCTACCTGTATTTCGGTCAATGAAGAGATCGCCCACGGCATTCCCGGCGCCCGGGTGATTCAGCCCGGCGATCTGGTCAATATCGACGTGTCGGCCGAGAAAGACGGAGTATTTGCCGATATGGGCGCGTCGTATGTCGTGCCGCCGGTAACCGATATTCTGGCCCGGTTGACGCGTGACGGCCGCAAGGCGATGTGGGCGGGGATCAAGCAGGTGGCGCCCGGCGCGCCGCTGGCCAATATTGGCAATGCCATCGGCAAGTTCGCCAAGAAGAACGGCTATACGCTGATCACCAATCTGGCGAGCCACGGGGTAGGCGATAGCCTGCATGACGAACCGGGCGAGATACCAACATGGCCCGACAAATCCGAGCGGCGAAAGATCGCCGACGGCCTGGTGTTCACCATTGAGCCGTTCCTGTCATTGGGCGGCAAGTACGCCATGGACAGCGCCAAGGATGATGGTTGGACACTGGTCAGCCGGCCACCGGCGCTGTGTGTTCAATATGAGCATACCATTGTCGCCACCAAGCGCGGGCCGGTGGTGGTCACGCTGCCATAGCGGCGGAATGGCCTAGAACTGGAAGTTGGCGCCGACGCGGAAGGTGCCGAAGCGGAAAGTGGCGTCAACCGGCAGGCCGATGCCGGCCTGATAGGTCTTGGTGCCCAGGTCGGTATAGAGGTACTCGGCCTTAATCGTGACGTTGTCGGCAACCGCAAATTCTACGCCGCCGCCAGCGGTCCAGCCGGTGTGAAAGTTCGATTGAGAGAACACGCCGCCGAAGGTGGTGTACTTGCTAGTGCCTTGTCCGCCGACAACGCCGGCCGTGACATAGGGCATGAACTGGTTGTATGCGTAGCCCACCCGGGCGCGGGCGCTGGCATAATAGTCAACATTGAACGAGCTGGTGACGACGCCACCGGTGGTGACCGAGTAGTTCACATTAGCGAGCTGCGCGTCCGCTTCGGCACCAAGCACCAGGCCACCGAGATTGACGTTGAAGCCAAGCTCGCCGCCGCCGGCAAAGCCGCGCAGATCATTCTGTGGATTGCCGATAGCGTTGGTACTCAGCGTTCCCGCGCCGTAGCCGAGGCTGCCGCCGGCGTAGAAGCCGGTCCAGTCATAGGCGGCGCTGCTGCCGTACATCAAGGCCTGCGAGGAATTGCCAGCGCTGGCAGATGGGTCGACCCAGGTGCCGTTTGCCTGCGCATAGGCAGGCGCGGCAATGGCAATGGAAGCGCTGGCCAGCAGCGCTGTGGCGATGATCTTGTGCATGGGATCAATCTTGTCGTTCGATTTGGACTCATCATCACCGCAAAGCGGGGAGCTGTCCAAGCCGACCGGTCAGCAGGGCTAACCATGCGTAAAGATTTACGGAATGGATTTACCCGGCGTTCACCATGCGGCAGCGCTAAACGACAAACTGTGCGTGCAAACGTCGGGTGGAGTTGAGGAAAAGTGGTATGCCGGGAGGGGGTCGAACCCTCGACCATTCGATTAAAAGTCGAATGCTCTACCACTGAGCTACCGGCACACGCGGACGCTCTTTGGCGTCGCGGCGGAACATAGCCATGTGCCCTGTTCTGTCAACCGCTATAAACGCAGGCCTTATAATGGCGTGCCGTTGAACGGCATCGGCATGCAGGAGATCGAAACGCGTTCCAGGCGGGCGCACAGCGCTGTGGCCTCCGACATCTGCTTGATCGGGCCGACGACGATGCGCTTGTTGTCCGAGTTGGCTTCATCAGCCAGCAGCGGTCCCAAGCCGAACAGCAATGGCCCAAGCTTGATCGACAGATCATCCCATTCGGATTTGGCTTCGGCAAAGCTGATGCCTGGACCAATGGCGATACCGAACATGGCCTCGTCAGGCGTGACCGACACGGCGGCGGCCAGAGCCGCTGGCATGGGCTGGGGGGCAGCTTCAGCAAGGGTTTCCAGCGGCTGCTGGCGGATTTTGACCGAGCCGCCATCAGCATCATAGGTGAGCGCTTCGCCTTCCTGGATGGAGGCGGTCAGCGAGGAGCGGTCGACATCGGAGCCGCTTGGCAGCGCTTCAATCAGCTTGGGGATACTGACCTCGAGCGCACCGACGCGATGCGTCATGTCGTTGCTCGCCTGCTCCTGCAGCGAAAATCGGGTCAGCAACGCGGTATTCTCGCGCTCCATGCGCGCCGAACGGCTTTGCAGATCGATCAACTGGGCCCGTACCTGGCTGAGATTTGCGCCTTCAATACGGGTGGCGTGCAGGCCGGAAAGCAGGCTCGGCGGCAGAATTGCTGAAATATTGGCGCTCATCACCGCCATGGCGCCGCAGACCAAAGCGACAATGCCCCAGACCGTCACGTCGGATTGCTGAAATTGTGCCGATGCTTTAGCCAATGCCGGGGTTCCGTTCAGTCAATCGAATCAAGGTTGTTCACTATAATAACACTGCTGTCGCCGTTATCGGTTCGCCAACGGTTCCCTGCCATAAAATTGCGCGAATATGCGTGGATGACGCCTGCGCCGGAGACAAGCCAATGACTGAACTGCTGTCGATCATCTTGGCTGCGGGTGAAGGCACCCGCATGCGGTCGGCAACGCCGAAGCTTTTGCACCCCGTTGGCGGGATGCCGATTGTCGGGCATGTGACGCGAGCCGCCCGCGAGGCCGGCTCGACCAATATTGCGCTGGTGACCGGGCCCAAGCATCAGGCAATCCGTGACATGATCACGGTGATGGACCCGGAAATCCGCCATTTCGAGCAGACTATTGCCAAGGGTACCGGCCATGCCGCGTCGATGGCGCGTGAGCTGTTCGACACCGCGACTGGCTATATCGCGGTGGTTTATGGTGACCACCCGCTGCTGCGCGGGCAGAATTTCCGGGTTGTGCTGGATCGGCTGGATGCGGGGCTCGACGTTGCCATTCTGGGGTTCGAACCCAAAAATCCCACCGGTTATGGGCGTTTCATCACCGATGGCGACCGGCTTCTGGCGATTCGCGAGCACAAGGATGCTACCGACGCCGAGCGCGAAATCGGCTTGTGCAATGCCTGTATCTTGGCGTTCCGGGCCGAAGTGTTCCGCGATCTGATCGACAAGCTCGATAGCAACAATGTGCAGGGTGAGTTCTATCTCACTGATCTGGTTGGCCTGGCCAACAAGGCGGGCAAGAAGGTCGGCTTCGGCATTGCGCCGGAAAATGACGTGATGGGCGTCAATGACCGTGCGCAACTGGCCCATGCCGAGGGGCTGTTCCAGGATGTACAGCGCGATGCCTTTATGAAGGCTGGCGTGACGCTGAAGGATCCCAAGACGGTGTATTTCTCCTACGACACCGAGATCGCCCGCGATGTGGTCATCGAACCGAGCGTGTTTTTCGGTCCGGGCGTCAAGATCGAAGAGGGCGCGGTGATCCACGCCTTCTCCCATATCGAAGGCGCTACCATTGGGCGCAATGCCTCGGTTGGGCCGTTCGCGCGGTTGCGGCCGGAGGCGAGACTGGCAGAGGGTGCCAAGGTCGGCAATTTCGTCGAGATCAAGAAGGCCGATATCGGCAAGGGTGCCAAGGTCAGCCATCTGACCTATATTGGCGACGCCACAGTCGGCGATGAGGTCAATATCGGCGCCGGCGTGATCACGGTGAACTACGACGGCTACAACAAGCACCGCACGATTATCGGCGACAACGCCTTTATCGGTTCGAACAGCGCTCTGGTGGCGCCGGTGACTGTAGGGGCTGGTGCGTTGGTTGCCGCTGGCAGCGTTATCACCGGTGACGTCGAAGCCGATGCACTGGCCGTGGGCCGGAGCCGTCAGACCAATAAGCCTGGCCTTGCCAAAACTATTTTCGGGCGCGCTGCGGCGCTCAAAGCGTCGAAATCCAAGGGGAAATAATCCATGTGTGGCATTGTTGGTATTGTCGGCGTCGGGCCGGTCGCTGGCCGTCTGGTGGATGCACTCAAGCGCCTGGAATATCGCGGCTATGACAGTGCTGGCGTCGCTACCATCGAACACGGGGCGATTTCGCGTCGCCGCGCCGAAGGCAAGCTGGGCAATCTGGCGCAGAAGCTGGCTTTCGAGCCGCTGGGTGGGCAGATCGGCATCGGCCACACGCGCTGGGCAACCCACGGCGCGCCGACGGAGCTGAATGCGCATCCGCATGCCACCGACCGAGTGGCGATCGTTCACAACGGCATTATCGAGAATTTCCGCGAACTGCTGGCCGATCTGGCCAAGGACGGCTACCAGCCCAAGACCCAGACCGACACGGAATCGGTGGCGCTGTGGGTTACCCGTGAGCTGGATCGTGGGCTCGATCCCGAAATGGCCGTGGCGGTGACGCTGAAGCAATTGCGCGGGGCGTTTGCGCTGGCTTTTCTGTTCAAGGGCGAAGAAAGCCTGCTGATTGCTGCCCGTAGCGGTGCGCCACTGGCGATCGGCTATGGGGCGACCGAGATGTATCTGGGTTCGGACGCCATGGCGTTGGCCCCGTTCACCTCGCGCCTGACCTACCTGGAAGATGGCGACTGGGCGGTGATCACCGCCAAGGGCGTGACTATCCGTGATGGCAAGGACGCTATCGTGCAGCGCGAGCAGCTGATTTCGCAGGCCTCGGCGCTGATGGTGGACAAGGGCAACCACCGCCATTTCATGGCCAAGGAAATCTACGAACAGCCGGAGACCATTTCGCATACGCTGAGCCATTTCGTGGATATGGCGGCTGAAAAAGTGGCGATCCGCGAGGATCTGCCGTTCGATTTCGCCACCATGACGCGGCTTAATATCAGTGCCTGTGGTACGGGTTATCTGGCGGCAATGGTGTCGAAATACTGGTTCGAGCGTTATGCGCGGCTGCCGGTCGATGTCGATGTGGCGTCCGAGTTCCGCTATCGCGAACCGCCGCTCGACAAGGGCGGGGTGTCGCTGTTCATTTCGCAATCGGGTGAGACGGCCGATACCTTGGCAGCGCTGCGCTATTGCGCATCGCAGGGGCAGGTGATTGCCTCGATCGTCAACGTGCCGGAATCCACCATTGCCCGTGAATCGAGCGTGGTGTTCCCGACGTTGTGCGGGCCGGAAGTCGCGGTGGCGTCGACCAAGGCGACGACGGCGCAGTTGACCATTCTGGCTAGCCTGGCCATTGCGGCGGGCGTGGCGCGCGGTGTGTTGAACCGTGAGCAGGAAGCCGAACTGGTGCGCGGGCTGATCGCGCTGCCGGGCGCGGTTTCGGCGGCCCTGGCCGAAGAGCACCATATCGAGGCGGTTGCCAAGAAGCTCTCCAAGGCCAAGGACGTGCTGTATCTGGGCCGCGGCTCGATGTTCCCGATTGCCATGGAAGGGGCGCTCAAGCTCAAGGAAATTTCCTATATCCATGCCGAAGGCTATGCGGCGGGTGAACTGAAGCATGGCCCGATCGCGCTGGTGGATGAGGCGATGCCGGTGATCGTGGTGGCGCCATCGGATGAACTGGTGGAAAAGACCCTGTCCAACATGCAGGAAGTGGCGGCACGCGGCGGCAAGATCATTCTGATCACCGACGAAGAAGGCGCGGCGACGGTTGGGCATGGGGTGGCGGAAACCATCCTGATCCCCAAGGTGCTCAGCTTCGTGGCGCCGATCCTGGCGCTGATCCCGGTGCAACTGCTGGCCTATCATACGGCAGTGGCAATGGGCACCGACGTGGACCAGCCGCGCAATCTGGCCAAGTCGGTCACTGTAGAATAGCGCCAGTTGCCGTAGCGGGGATAAGTTTTATCCGGCCCGGATCAGCGGGATCGCCAGGTCTTTGCGGAAGAGATACAGCGCGGTCTGCGCGGCCTCGCCGTCGGCACCGGTCAGGGCCGGGTTACGCTGCAGCAGCGCCTTGGCGTCATCGTGGGCGTAGTCGATCAGGTGGCGATGGACGTCCGGCACGGCGAGGCGATAGCCGGGCATGCCGGATTGGCGGGTGCCCAGCACGTCGCCCTGGCCGCGCAGTTCCAGATCGCGTTCGGCGATCAGGAAGCCATCTTCGCTGGACTTGATGGTTTCGAGCCGGGCCTTGGCGGTTTCGCTCAGCGGTTCCTTATACAGCAGCAGGCAGGCCGAGCGGATGGCGCCACGACCGACGCGGCCGCGCAACTGATGGAGTTGGGCCAGGCCAAAGCGTTCGGCGTGTTCGATGATCATGATCGAGGCATTGGGAACGTCGACGCCGACTTCGATGACGGTGGTGGCGACCAGCAGTTTGACCTCATTGGCGATGAAGCGGGCCATGACCTCCTGCTTGGCGGCGGCGCTCATGCGGCCATGCACCAGCGCCACCTGATTGCCGAACAGCTTTTGCAACTCGGCAAAGCGATCCTCGGCGGAGATAACGTCGAGATGTTCGCTTTCCTCGACCAGCGGGCAGACCCAGAAGGCCTGGGCGCCTTCGTCGAGCCGGGTCTTGAGGCGTTCGACAATGCGGGGATAGTCCTTGATCGAGCTGACGGCGGTATCGATGGGCTGGCGGCCCTTGGGCTTTTGGCGCAGCACGCTGACGGCCATGTCGCCGAAATGGGTCAGGACGAGGGTGCGGGGGATCGGCGTGGCGGTCATGACCAGCAGGTCGGTGTGGCGACCTTTTTCCGAAAGGGCGAGGCGCTGGTGGACGCCGAAGCGGTGTTGTTCGTCGACGACATTGAGACCGAGATTGTGAAACTCGACGCCGGACTGGAACAGAGCGTGGGTGCCGACGGCGATGTGGGTTTGTCCGCTGGCGAGGCCAGCGAGGATGATGCGGCGTTCGGCTGCGGGCATTTTGCCGGTGAGCAGGGCGATGCCGAGCCCCGCTGCCTCGGCGAGGGGTTTGAGGGTTTTGTAGTGCTGGCTGGCGAGCAGTTCGGTGGGGGCCATGAGGACGGATTGAGCGCCGCTTTCGGCGACGGCGGCCATGGCCATGAGGGCGACGACGGTTTTGCCGGAGCCGACGTCGCCCTGCAGCAGGCGGGACATGCGGTCGGGTGAGGCAAGGTCGGCGTGGATTTCGGCGATGGCGGCCTGCTGGCCTTCGGTGAGGGTGAAGGGCAGAGTGGCGGCGACGCGGGTGGTGAGTTCGCCGGTGAATTTGCGGGCGATGCCGCGTTCGGAGATCATCGAGGAGCGGATCAATTGCAGGGTGAGCTGGCCGGCGAAGTATTCGTCATAGGCCAGCCGCATGCGCGCCGGGCCCCAGAGTTCGCCGTCGGCGGGTTCCTGGGGGTTGTGGACGGCCGCCATGGCTTGGGCGAAGGTGGGCCATTTGAATTGGCTCAGGGTTTCGGCCGGTATCCATTCGGGCAAAGCCGGGACGGTTTGGACGACCTGTTTGACCAGTTTGCTCAGGGCTTTGGAGCCGAGGCCATTGGTCAGCGGATAGACCGGTTCGACCAGCGGCAGGGTGTCGAACTTTTCGGGTTCGACGATGTAGTCGGGGTGGGTGATCTGCTTTTCGCCGTTGAAAAAGCCGATCTGGCCGGAGACGTAGCGCTGCTCGCCGACGGGCAGGGCCTTTTCGACCCAGCCGCCGTGGGCGCGGAAAAACACCAGTTGCACTTCGCCGGTTTCGTCATGGGCAAAGACGCGATGGGGAATGTAATCGCGGCCGCGCGGGGCGGGCTGGTGGCGATCGATGTGCAGTTTGAGCGTGACGACCTGATTGAGATAGGCCTCGGCAATGCCGACCTGGCGGCGGCGATCGACGACGCCGGAGGGCATGTGCATCAGGATATCGAGCGCGATGGCTTCCTGGCCCTCGGGGGCGCCGAAAAACCGGGTCAGGAGCGCGGCCAGCTTGTCGCCGACACCCTTGATCGAGTGCAGCGAGCGAAAGAGCGGATCAAGGCTGGACGGACGCGACACGATTCGGATGCTCCAGTAGAGCGGGCAGGCTATAGGGCGCGCGGGTTTGGCCCAAGGGGTTTGGCGGGCGCAGCGAGGCGCCGGACGGGGTTGCCTCCGGGTTGAACAACTGCGGCATGTGGCGAGATTTGCCTCATGATGGGTTTAGTAGAGAGGCAGACCTCGCCACATGCGATGGGTTTTCTGTTCCCCGAAGCGGTTCTGGTCTTTTGCGCTAGACCTGATCCGTCCGGGAGACCCAGGGCCGTGCGACCACCGCCCCTCCCACCTGCTCCCCGCGGACGTTCGTCGCGCACCCACAGAAGTTTGCGAGGATATGGGGTGGAGATTACCCCGGATTTTGGGCGTGGGGATAAGAGGGATTGGGGCCGGAGGTGGTCACCGCACTTGTCCGTCCTCCCGGCGACTGCTTCCGACCCATCTCTGACATTCGACATTTTGTTGCTGCACCTAAATGCCGCCATTCGCCTCCCAAGCCTGCTGCGGATTCGCGCCCCAAAATCTGCCCTCACCAAAACGGATCGCCAGAACCTGTCATTGCGGACGGCTTTGAACGCGCAATGTCCATTACTGAACGGTGCTGAGCGCCGTAGCGGAGCGGTCGGAAATTCGAAATCCCAGGTCTGCGATCATCAGTTGCAAATCGGACGGCCCCTGATCACGGTACGTTCCCGCCACAATGCAACGGCCTAGATGGCGGAAGCCGTGAGCATGACCTTCATAGTCCCGATAATGCTTGCTTCGTCGTACGGCTTGGAAAAAAATCTTGCGCCTGCGGGAAGCTGACTTTCTCCCACAATGGCTCTCCCGGAGGCGACCATTATTTTAATTGGAGGCCACCTATCACGAATATAATGTACGAGCTTTAGACCATCCATGGTGCCCGGCATTTCAACATCTGTGAACACCAGACGAATATCGGCCCGTGACTCCAGTATCTTGATCGCCTCATCGGCGTTTCGCGCTTCCAGAGCTTCAAAACCCGCCAAGTTGACAATGTCCAAAGCTGCTTGTCGGATAAGGGTATGGTCTTCAACGACCAGAACGACGGGCTTATTTGGGGACATGGAAATCTCGGATTGGCGACGGATCGTGCGCGACACTGGTCTTTCGAAATGCATTATGCAGGTTCGAGAATAACATTCTCAACCATAGCTATTTGGCTATGAGCGATTGAGACTTTCGTTCCCGGATGTGCAGTGGTGATCACCACCTCTGCGTCAAGGCGTTTTGCTAGAGCCTCAACGATGTTGGTACCGAGGCCGGGCTTTTTATCGTTCGCGTTTTCAGGCATGCCGACGCCGTCGTCACTCACAGACAGCGTCCAATTTTGGCCATGAGCGCGGTAAAACACGTCAATTATCCCGTGCCGATGTTCCGGGAACGCATGTTTAAGCGCATTGATGACCAGCTCGGTAACGATCAGCCCGAGGCTCACTGACACGTCTGCGTCGATGATGCTGTCATCGACGTCGACCTTTATCGAGAGCTGCTCATGGTCGTGAACCATTGATGCGCTCAGGCTTTTGCAGAGCTGTATCAAATAGGGGGCCAGCTCGACGTTCCCAAGCGTGGATGCCGCCAGCTGCTGTTGTACGGCCGCAATGGACATCACCCGATGGTGGGCGTCTTGCAGATGGCCACGGGTCTCGTCCGATTGCACCTTGCGAGCACTTTGCATCAGCACGCTGGCGATGATTTGAAGGCTGTTCGCAACACGATGCTGAACCTCGCGCAGCAGAATATCCTTCTGCCTGACGAGGTCGTCTTTGAACTTGTCATCAGCTTTGGCTTTGGTCATATCTGCAACCGCCATAAGCAGCAGCACCTGACTTTTGTCCGAATAGTCGAGCTTGTGGGCGCGAATAATCAAATGGCAGACGGGCAGACCCTTTCGATGGAGGTCAATCTCGTAAGCTTCAATTTCCGCCGCACCGGACGCCGTCGCTTCCAGCAGTGATGTGAGCTGGGGCATGGCCCACTCGCCCGCGCCTACTTTTGCAAACTCTTGACCGGGCATGCTTCCCGGATCGATCCCGAAGGCCCTGCAAAAGGACGCGCTCGCTGCCACAACCCTCAATTCCTTATTGAGCAGCAAAAGCGGGGTGCTCGATGACGAAATGACAGCCAGCATCAAGCTCAGAGCAGTTTCGGGATGCAGTGTTATTGGGGCAACCATGACTGGGCCTCCGGTGCCGGAGGCTCGCAAAGCGAAAGCCATATACGGCGGACCAAGTATCACAATTTACTTGGACCCACACACCAACGACTTCACAGTGGAATGGTTGCGTGAGCAGGGTTCGACCAATGCCGGCCAGATGCAATTCGTTCGCCCTCTGCTAATTTAGATCTTCCGGCTCATCGGGAAGATGTCCGCTATCGCATGACTAGCGCCAGATGCGGCCAGTCAACTTTCCACCCACATGTCAGACATTGGCCGCGCTGGCGCCATAGGCCTAACGCTCATCGGGACATTTCAGCGGAGGCCGGAATGCAGTTGTGATGATCGGCGAGTGCGGCGGCCGGATGGCTTTGGGCCGTCGGGATTCCGGCCTGCGCCTGAATGACATTGTGGTTTTGGGGCCTTGGGGCCTTGGGGCCTTGGGGGCGGATGGGTGACGTCTGTTGCTTGATCCTCATGCAGATCGGTGGCGGGGTGCCTGAAGGCGCAGCCAGATTGCCGTGCCGAGCAGGGGTAGTCCCCAGGCGATCCAGGCGTCGAGGGCGTAGAATGTTTCGAAGTGTCTGGAGATGCCGAACACTTTCCACAGGCCCAGATAGAGCCGGAAGAACAGCGCGCCGGAGGTGACTGCGGCCAGCATCAGCATGCAGGCGCGGTGGGCGGCGATGCGCCGGCGCCGGATGTTCCAGATGCCGAAGGCCAGCAGCACGATCCAGGCGATGCCCTGGGCGACGAAGCCCGCTGCAGATAGTTTCGTTACCGGCATGACCACGGCGACCGGGATGGCGGTGATGCCGGCGATGAGGATGTCGATTGCTGCGATGCGCCCCAGCAGGGGGTGCCATCTGGTGCGGCGCAGATAGATCACCAGTGGTACCAGCAGCAGCGCCAGACCGCCCGTGATCATGTGAACGGGGAAAATAATCGGCAGGAGTTCGAGCTTCACCGCCAGCGCTTCGGGAAAGCCGTCGTTGTCGTAACTTTCGGAAATTCCGCGCAGCGCAACATAGATGACAAAAACCGCCAGAGGCGCTAGCAATAGCCATCGCCAGACTGCCACACCGCGCGGGCTAGCTTTATCCAAATGGGAGTTCATGATGGTTCATCGCACCCTTGCAAGCATAACCCTCGGCCTGGCCCTCAGCTTGAGCGGAACTTTGGCGCACGCGGCAACCCCCGAATATTATGGCCGCTGGGCTGTAAGCGATGAAGCGCCCGCTTATTCGTCCAAGGGCATTTTGTACAAGACAATCGATATCGCGCCCTGCGGCAATGATTTCTGCGGCGTTTCGGTAGCTGATGATAGCTCGTGTGGCGACGTTCTGTTTCGCTTTTTTACCACCCACACGATTGACGAAGAGTTGGTCGGCCATGGCAAGTGGGGCAAGGCCAAGAAAAAGCTCGAAATGGGTTACGTAGCGTCTGACCCGGATCCGGCCTACATGTACCTGGCGCTGGGCGCCGACGACATGGACATGAGCGGCCGCGAAGGCAGCATTCCCACATTCCAGGCCAATTATAAACGGCAGGGCGACGTCGCCTGCAAGGCGAAGTAAACGGGCATCCGTATCGCTTCTTTCCCGATAGCGCTCGACGATTGAGCGGTTTTGAGGTGGGGATTGGTGGGTGTATGGCGCAGCCAACTCACCCCCACCCCTGTCCCCCTGCCATTCGAGCATAGCTCTCATAGCCTCTTCCGCTCATTTCGCGCCACTGGCGCGAAATGCCCTACGGGTCGCTGCAGAGCCCCACAAGGGGGAGGGAGACCTGACAGGTGGTTCGGTTCATCCGGAAAATCCGCGGTCGACGGCTTCACTTGGGTTGCGGCCTCACCAGAACATAATGACAACGCGGGCAAAGCCGCGTAAGGAATTTTCATCAATCAACGACCCCAGGATCATGGCATCAAATGACAGCCGGTGAGGACATTGCTATTCGCCGCAAGATGATGCGGTACCGGGCCTGGCATCGGGGGACGCGGGAGATGGATCTGGTGTTGGGGCCGTTTGCGGATGCCCATATCGAGACGCTGTCGCTGGTTGATCTGGATCGGCTGGAGCGGCTGATGAGCGAGGAAGATCCGGAATTGCTGACCTGGGTGATGGGGCAGGTGACCCCGCCAGAGACGGTGGATCGGGCGTTTCTGGACCTGCTGATTGCCGACCATAAGGCGCGAGTGAGCAAATGAACGAGATTGCGCCGATCAAGCCAGCGCGGACCATCGCCAATGTGCCCGATGGCATGCAGCCGCTTGTTCTGGCGCGGCTGGTGCAGCAGCGGTTGAAGGCAGCGCCGGAGGACGGTGCCAGCATCGTGTTCGTGGCGCGCGACGGACGGCGGTTGCAGCGGATGGCGGAAGTTTTGGCGCAGATGCTGCCCGGGCACCCGATCCTGACGCTGCCGGCATGGGATTGCCTGCCCTATGACCGGGTTTCGCCCAATGGGGTGACCATTGCGGCGCGGATGAATACGCTGGCGGCACTGACCGCCGGGAGCGTCAAGGGCGCGCTGGTGTTGACCACGGTCAACGGGCTGATCCAGAAGCTGCCGCCGCGCGATGCGGTGGCGGGGATGTCGTTTTCGGCGGTGGCCGGGCGGATGCTGGACAGCGAGAAGCTGATTTCGTGGGGCGCCAATAATGGCTATCTGCGGGTGCCGACGGTACGCGAGAGCGGCGAATATGCGGTGCGTGGCGGGCTGGTCGACCTGTTTCCGGCCAATGCGGACTTTCCGCTGCGGTTCGATTTTTTCGGGCAGACGCTGGAATCGATCCGCACCTTCGATCCGGATACGCAGCGCACCAATGGCACGCTGAAACGGCTCGACCTGACGCCGATGAGCGAAGTGGTTCTTACTGAAGATACCATCAAGCGGTTCCGGCAGAACTATACGCGGATGTTTGGCGGCAATACCGCCGATGACCAGCTGTATGCGTCGGTCAGCGGCGGCGCGAAATATTCGGGCACCGAGCATTGGTTGCCGTTTTTCTATGATCATATGGACAGGCTCTCCGACTATGTCGGGGACGCGCCGTTTGTGTTCGATGATCAGGCGGTGGAAGCGTTTGGCGATCGGCGGACGCAGATCGTGGACTATTATGAGGCGCGCGAAACGGCGCGGCTGCAGCCGCAGGTGGCGGGCAATGGCGCGCCATACAAGCCGATCCCGCCGGCGCTGCTGTATGCGGTGAATGAGCATCCGTATGCGCTGGCCGGGGCCAGTGTGATCCAGCTGTCGCCGTTTCTGGCGCCGACCGACAAGGAAGATGCGGGCGGGCATATCGCGCCCAGTTTTGCGGCCGAGCGCCAATCGGCCGATACCAATCTGTTTCAGGCTGTGGTCGACCGCTTGCTGGCCGAGCGGCGGGTGGGGCGGCGAGCGATCGTGGCGTGCTGGACCACCGGCACGCGCGACCGCATGGCGCAGGTACTCAAGGACCACGGGCTGACCAATCCGCGCATGGCGGAAAACTGGCGCGATGCGGAAACCACCAGCGCGGCGACAACATCGCTGGTGGTGCTGGGGCTGGAATCGGGGTTCGAGACCAAGGACCTGCTGGTGCTATCCGAGCAGGATATTCTGGGCGAACGCATCCTGCGGCCGCAGCGCAAGAAGAAGGCATCGGACGCGCTGACCGAGGCGACGAGCCTTTCGGCGGGCGATCTGGTGGTGCATGTCGATCACGGGATCGGGCGGTTCCTCGGGCTCAAGGTGATCGAGGCGGGCGGCGCGCCGCATGAATGCGTCGAGATCGAATATGCGGGCGACACCAAGCTCTACCTGCCGGTAGAAAATATCGAATTGCTGTCGCGCTATGGCGCGGAAGACGCTGGTGCGTCGCTGGACAAGCTCGGCGGCGTGGCCTGGCAGGCCAAGAAGGGCCGGCTGAAGAAGCGCATCCGCGAGATGGCGGAGCAGCTGATCAAGATCGCGGCGGCGCGGCTGCTGAGCCGGTCCGATCCGATTGAAATCCATTCCGGTGCTTACGACGAGTTCGTGGCACGGTTTCCGTATGACGAGACTGAGGATCAGCTCACCGCGATTGAATCGGTGTTTGACGATTTGACTTCGGGCCGGGTGATGGACCGGCTGGTGTGCGGCGACGTGGGCTTTGGCAAGACTGAAGTGGCGTTGCGCGCGGCCTATGCTGTGGCGCTGGCGGGCAAGCAGGTTGCCGTGGTGGTGCCGACGACGCTGTTGGCGCGGCAGCATTTCAAGACGTTCCGCGATCGGTTTGCCGGGCTGCCAGTGAATGTGCGGCACGCTTCGAGGCTGGTGAGTTCGAGCGAGCTGGCGGCCACGAAGGAAGGGCTGGACAACGGGCAGGTCGATATCGTGGTGGGCACGCATGCGCTGCTGAGCAAATCGATCAAGTTCAAGGATCTGGGCCTGCTGATCATCGACGAAGAGCAGCACTTTGGCGTGAGCCACAAGGAGCGGCTCAAGGAGATGAAGGACAATGTGCATGTGCTGACGCTGACGGCGACGCCGATTCCGCGCACGCTGCAACTGGCGCTGACCGGGGTGCGCGACCTGTCGCTGCTGGCATCGCCACCGGTGGACCGGCTGGCGATCCGCACGTTTATCTCTCCATTCGATGCCCTGAGCGTGCGCGAGGCGCTGCTGCGCGAGAAATATCGTGGCGGGCAGGGGTTCTATGTGGTGCCGCGGATCAAGGACCAGGCGGAGATCGCCGAGTTTTTGACCCAGCAGGTTCCGGAGGTGTCGTTCGTGGTGGCCAATGGGCAGATGCCGCCGAGCCAGCTCGATGACATCATGAATGCGTTTTACGACGGCAAGTTCGATGTGCTGGTGGCGACCACCATCGTCGAATCGGGGCTGGATATTCCCAATGCCAATACGCTGATCGTGCATCGGGCCGACAATTTCGGGCTGGCGCAGCTGTATCAGATCCGTGGGCGCATTGGGCGGAGCAAGGCGCGGGCCTATGCGCTGTTCACGGTGCCGCCGGACAAGAAGATGACCGATACCGCCGAGCGGCGGCTGGGCGTGCTGCAATCGCTGGAAAGCCTGGGGGCCGGGTTCCAGCTGGCCAGCCATGACCTGGATATTCGCGGTGCGGGTAACCTTTTGGGCGACGAACAGTCTGGTCATATCCGCGAGGTCGGGTTCGAGCTGTATCAATCGATGCTTGAAGAAGCGGTGGCAAACCTGCGCAATGGCGAGGAAAATTACGAAGACAAGAACGAGTGGAGCCCGCAAATCTCGGTCGGCATGCCGGTGATGATCCCCGAGCATTATGTGCCGGACCTGCAATTGCGCATGCAGCTGTATCGCCGCCTGGGCGATCTGACGGAAATCCGCGATATCGATGCGGCCGGTGCCGAATTGATCGACCGATTCGGGCCGTTGCCGGAAGAGGTCGAGGCGCTGCTCAAGGTCATTCTGGTCAAGGCGCTGTGCCGTGTGGCCAATGTGGAGAAGGTCGATGCCGGACCCAAGGGCGCGGTAATCACCCTGCGCAAGAACGAGTTCCCGAACCCGGTGGCGCTGGTCAAAATGGTCAGCGATCCGGCCAATCAGGTGCGGATCAAGCCCGATCAGAAGCTGGTATTTGCCCGCAACTGGCCGACGCCGGATGCGCGGCTCAAAGGGACGGCGGCGATTCTGTCGCGGATGGCGAAACTGGCGGAGAACGTCGCCGCGTAAACCAAGGCGCAGGAGAAGCAGGCGGTTTGGCCACACTTTGCCTATAATGCTTTGGCAAGACAGGTCCGTCATGTTATTGCCCGAATTCAGCACTTGAAGGGCAGCTTAATCAAGGTGGCAGCAATGGCCATCGCGACTGCCAAGGAAGCCAAGGAAATTCTATGAATCTCAGGAAACCCCTCGTTGCCGGTTTTGCGGTGGCTGCGCTGATGCTGTCGTCGCTTTCGGCCTATGCACAGGATGCTGCACCAGCGGCGCCGGCTACCGATGCGGCGGCCCCCGCCGCTCCTGCCGCCGATGCGGCGGCGCCTGCCGCTGATGCGGCCGCTCCTGCTGCTGGCGCTGCCGCCAGCCCGACAACCAACTGGCTCAAGGTTTGCGACCCGATTGCCGATGGCAAGAAGGCCTGCATCATGCGCCAGGTGGTGCTGGCCAATGGCCAGTTCCTCGGCTCGTTCCTGCTGCGTGACGATCCGGGCCAGCAGAGCCGTCTGCTGGCTATTGCCGCGGTGCCGCTTGGCGTGTTGCTGCCGTTCGGCCTGACCTGGCAGATCGATGGCGGCAAGCCGATCCGCGTGCCGTTCATGCTGTGCGATCCGACCTCGTGCGCCACCCAGCTGGTGATCAACGAAGCCTATGTGAATTCGCTCAAGAAGGGTGGCGTGCTCAAGCTCGTCGCCAAGAACCGGCAGAACCAGGATCTCACCATCGAGATCACACTGGCCGGCTTCACCACGGTTTATGACGGCGAAACGGCGTTGACCTTCGACGAATTCCGCAAGGAATCGAACGGCAATAACGCCCTTGAGCAGGTGTTGCAGGACCGTGCCGAACAGTTGCGCAAGCAGCTTGACGCACCGGGCGCTGCCCCGGCTGCTGGCACTGCGCCGGCCGCTGCCCCCGCAGCAGCGCCTGCTGCGCCGTAAGGTTGCAACCGATAGAATTGGAAAAGGGCGCGTTTTCCGCGCCCTTTTTGTTTGTCCTACAGTTGGCCCATGCCAAGCCCGAAAGCCTGTTTGCGCAGGGCCGGCGAAAGTTTGAGGGCCCAGAGCCCGCCGGCGCGCAGCGCTTGCGCGGGCAGCATTTCCTGTAGCAGCGAGCGGAACAGCGTATCGACCATGCTGCCAGTGCGCTTGAGGTCGGCCGCGCGGCGGCGGGCATAGTCAGTACTGAGGCGGGCAGCCCAGCCAGGTTGCGTGCGGTCGATGGACGCCAGCGCTGCCGAGAGGTCGGCGACGTCGCGCAGGCCCAGATTGAGGCCCTGTGCGCCAATCGGCGGGAAGGCATGGGCGGCCTCGCCGACCAGCACGATGCCGTCGGCGCCAGCACGATCGACGGTCAGGGTGCTGAGCGGGAAAATGAAGCTCGGGGTTGCCAGTGCGACAGCGCCGAACAGGCGCTGGGATTTTTCCAACAGCGTGGCGATAAACGCCTCGGGCGCCAGGGATTGGGCCTGCTTGAGCACGGCCAGATCGTCAATCCACACCAGATTGGCGCGGTTGCCGCCGGCGGGAACCAGAGTGAACGGGCCCTGGGGGTAATGGAACTCGACTGAAGTGCCGCCGAGGGGGCGGCCCAGGGTCAGGTCGCAGACCAGCGCGGCCTGGCTGAAATTGTGCTCGTGGACAGCAAAGCCAGCGGTGGCGCGGACGGAGGATTTTTTGCCGTCGGCACCGACAACGAGGGGAGCGCGGAGCTGCGTGCCATCTGTCAGGGTGAGCAAAGACCCTTCGGAATTGGTTGTGAGCGAGGCCAAAGCCGTCGGGCGCGTGGTCAAATTGGGTAAGGCCCGAGCCGCCGTTTGAAAGCTGTCGGTGAGGCGGATATTGGCAAAGTTCCAGCCGAAAGCGTCCAGACCGGCCTCGGCAGCGTCGAACAGGGTTTCGGGGGCACGCAGAAGGCGTGGCGTGGCGTCGATGATGCGGATCTGGGTCAGCGGGTGGCCGATTTGCCCAGGGGCGCCGATCAGGCCCGCGCCGGTCAAATAGCTGACGCTGGGTTGCATCAGCGCCGAGGTGCGGTGGTCGGGCGGCGCCTCCGGCGCCAGATGAATGGTTTGCAGGCCCGATTGCGCCAGCGCAATGGCGGCGGCGATGCCGGTAAGGCCGCCACCGACAACAATTGCGTCAGCGTCAAAATCGGTCATTTGGCGTCGGCCAGCCGGCGGTTGCGACCGCTGGGCACGATGAAGCTGCCGGCATAGGAGCCAACGAACAGGGCCGTCAGATAGATCCAGAGGTTTTCCGGCAGGAAGGCGATCAGCGAAATGGCCGGGCCGGGGCAGATGCCCGACATGCCCCAGCCAACGCCGAACAGGGCCGCGCCGATGACCAGCCGGCGATCCACCTTCTTGTATTCCGGCTCATGGAAGCTGGTATCGAACAGTGGCGCGGTGCGGGTTTTGGAGAACCGTACGGCGATGAACATCACCAGAATGGCTGGAACGATGACGAAAGCCAGGCTCGGGTCCCAGCCGCCGGTGGGGATGGCGGTGAAATCGAGGAAGCGCAGCACCTTGAGCGGATTGACCATCTGCGAGACATAAAGACCGGCGCCGAACAGGGCGCCGCTGAGGGCGGCAGTGGCGAGATAGGGCAGCTTGAGCGCGGACATCAGACGACCCCGGTGACGGTGACAGTGATAATAGCGACAGAAAAGAACACCAGCACCGCGACAAGCGAGCGCAGCGACAATCGCGCCAGCCCGCAGACGCCGTGGCCCGAGGTGCAGCCATTGCCGATCTTGGTGCCAAGGCCGGTCAGCAGGCCGGCAATGACGATCCAGACTGGGGTCGGGATCGCCCATGCGGCAGGCGCGGTGACCATGACCGGCGGGGTGCCGCCGCTGAGACCGGGGAACAATTTGAACGATATGAAGGTGGCGATGACCAAGGCCGCCAGAAAAATGAGGCGCCAAACCACAGTTTGCGCCGGCGGCAGCAATTGTCCGAAGATGCCGGAAATACCGGCGATGCGGCCATTGCCCAACCAGAGCACAGAAGTGGCAAGGCCGATCAGCACGCCGCCGAGCGTCGCTGAAACAGGTGAAAAGGCGTCCATCAGGTCCGCTCCGATACCAAGAGAGAACCGAATTTGTAGCATTGGGCAGACTGGCGAACCAGCTTTGCAACGGCGCTGCCATGCTGCGGCGCGTCAGCGCAGGGAAAAACTAGTGCAGGAAAGCGGGGCTGCATGGGTTTAACGTTCGCGCTGCAACGCCTAGATATATCCACCGCTAAATGAGATGGAGCCGCAAATGCTTGAGTTGTTGAGTGATCCCAATGCCTGGATCGCACTGGGAACGCTGACGGTGATGGAAATCGTCCTCGGCATCGACAACATCGTGTTCATTTCCGTGCTGGTGTCCAAACTCCCCAAGGAGCAGGCCGATCGTGCCCGCCAGCTGGGTCTCGCGCTGGCGCTGATTTTCCGCATCCTGCTGTTGCTGGTGATCAGCTGGATTATCGGACTGACGCAGCCGGTCATCACGGCCTGGGGCCTGCACCTGTCGTGGAAAGACATCATCCTGATCGCAGGTGGTGTGTTCCTGGTCTACAAGGCCACCCATGAGATGCATTCGGAGATCGAGGAGAACCATGAGGGTGATCTGATCACCGCGGCCAAGGCTTCGTTCTCGGCGATCATCGCGCAGATCATCGTCATCGACATGGTGTTCTCGATCGACTCGATCGTTACCGCCGTTGGCATGGCCGAGCATGTGGAAGTGATGATCGCCGCCGTGATCATCGCCGTTGGCATCATGTTCGTGGCCTCCGGGCCGGTTGCAACCTTCGTTGCCAAGCACCCGACGACCAAGATGCTGGCGCTGGCCTTCCTGCTGCTGATCGGCGTGTCACTGGTGGCCGACGGGTTCGGGTTCCACATTCCCAAGGGCTATATCTATTCGGCGATGGGCTTCTCGGTGGCTGTTGAAGCCATCAATATCCTGATGCGGCAGCGCAAGCAGTCGGGGCACGCGGCCTCCAAGGCTGCGGCGCTGGCGACCGTGCCCAGAAGCGAGCTGGTGCCCAACGCTGCACCAGCCAAGCCGAAGGCCAAGGCAACGCCAGCGTCGCGCGCGCAGTCGCGGCCGAAATCGGCCCCGCGCAAGCCAAAGGCCTGATCGATGTCCAGGGCGATACTGGTTCGACAGACTGGCGATGCCGGCGTGATGCAGCTGGAAGAGCGGGAGCTGAACGCGCCCGGCCCCGGCCAGTTGCGTATCCGGCAGTCGGCAGTCGGGGTCAATTTCGTCGATACCTATCAGCGATCGGGGCTTTACCCGATGCCGGTGCCGTTCGTGCCGGGCAATGAAGGCGTTGGCCTGGTGACGGCGATTGGCCCGGATGTTGCTGGCTTCACGGTTGGTGACCGCGTGACCTATCAGGGGCAAGTGGGGGCCTATGCCGAGGAGCGGCTGTTATCGGCCGAGCGGGCGATTGCGGTTCCGGACGGTATTGCCGACGAAACCGTCGCCGCGATGATGCTCAAGGGCATGACCGCCTATTACCTGCTGTTCAAGACCTGGCCGCTGGCGGCGGGCGAAACCATTCTTTACCACGCGGCTGCGGGCGGAGTGGGGCTGATTGCCTGCCAATGGGCCAGGGCGCTGGGCGCACGGGTGATCGGCACGGCTGGAAGCGCCGAGAAGCTGGCGCTGGCAAAAGCCAATGGCTGCGATGAGGTGATCAACTATCGCACCGAAGACTTTGCCGCGCGGGTGCGCGAGCTCACCGATGGGCGCGGTGTCGACGTGGTCTATGACGGGGTCGGCAAGGATACGTTCGAGAAATCGCTCGACTGTCTGCGACCGAGAGGCCTGATGGTCAGCTTCGGCAATGCCTCGGGTCCGGTATCAATCGCCGATCTCGGGATTTTGGCGCGCAAGGGGTCGCTCTATGTGACCCGGCCGACCGGGCTGCATTACTACGCGCGGCGTGACGACTTGCTCGAAGGCGCCAATGCGCTGTTTGACGTGGTGAAAAGCGGCAAGGTGCAGGTGGATATCAGCAAGACCTATTCGCTGGCCGATGCCGTAGCGGCGCATCAGGCGCTGGAAGGGCGGCAGACCACCGGCTCGGTGGTGCTGCTGCCTTAGGTGGTGTGACCACCCGGAGATGGCGGGTGTGGCTCACCCCCACCCCTGTCCCCTCCCCACAAGGGGGAGGGAGACGACAAATCCTAGATTTTGAGCTGTGTGGCTTACCAGTGGAAGCGGCGCTTTTCGATCGATGTGGCGCCGAGCAGGTAGCCGATGGCAATGCCGATGCCGATAAAGGTGGTTGCTGCGGCTGCGCTGGACACTGGGTGTTCCATCACCGCGTCGGCGACGGCGACTGCTTCGTGCTTGACCTGGCGCACGGCGGTCAGCGCCTGACGGCGGGTGCCTTCGGCGAAATCATCGAACTGCTCACCGGCTTCATCGAGCAGGTCAAAGCCTCGATCCCTCAGGCTGGAGCTGATCTTTTCGACCTCGGCGCGCAGGCTGGCGATCTGATCGGCCACGGTGTCGCCGATGTCGTCCACGGTGACGTCCTTGATCGCAATGTCTTTGGTGATGTCTTTGGCCATCGGGCGCTCCAGTGCAGTTGATGCGACTGAACGGGCCGGATGCGTGAAAGTTCCGCAGGGATGGCGGGTAGGGAGGGATTCGAACCCCCGGAACGCTTTCGCGTTCGCCGGTTTTCAAGACCGGAGCAATCAACCGCTCTGCCACCTACCCAGCGTGTTGCGTTTAGCTGGTGGGGCAAAAGCTGTCCAGTGGGGCACGCGTCGCAGCCACAGGAGTGAGCAGGAGGTTTTTGGAAGCCGGTGAAGCGTAAGCCGTGCTGACATTTCTGGCAATATGGGGTGAAACCCTGCCGGTGCAGTTTTCATTATTTATTCTGTAACAGGAATCGTCGCACTATCACGTCATAGGCACTTTGGAGGACGCATCTTGTTCACTCTGATAAACGCCGACGCCGACGACGACGCAGAAATCACCGATCCCCAGGAAATCGCGGAACTGTTCGCCGCCATCGCGGCTGTCGCCATCGAGGCGATTGGTGCGGGGCAGGCAAGGCAGCTGTTCGACGCCGTGGTGGAACAGGACGGCAAGGAGCCGAACTAGGGTTCGCCGATATTCAGGCCAAGCCGGCCTGCAAATGGCGGTTATCTGCGCTTCCGGTGCTCACGTACCAATGTACGCTCCGCTCCGGTTCTCGAAGACCACCATTTTCGACTCGGCCTAGCCAGAAGCTCAACGCTGGTCGTTGGTGTTTTAGTTGCTTAACCGGGCCGCTTCGGCTCCGTGTCGAGTTTTGGCCAGAGTGTTGTGCTCTGGCCGGGTTTGTGCGGTGGCCAACAGGACGCTGCGTGTAAACGCATCGGAGGCGGCCGTGGCCGACGCCAGCTTGTCCAGCATGGAGACGCAACCGTGGATTGTCCCGCTGGGTGACAGAGCGGTGCTGGTGCGCTTTGCCAATTCACTTTCGGACGGCGCCAATCAGGCGGCAATAGGCTTTGCGCGGCGGTTCGGCGTCGATGCGCCCGCGGGGGTGCAGGAGGTGGTGCCGAGCCTGGTTTCGGTGCTGGTGACCTATGATCCCAGCAAGATTGAATGGAGTCGGCTAACGGGGGAATTGCGGCTGGCGCTGTCGGGGCGGTCCGACGATGCGGTCGCCGCGCCGGTTTTGCAAAAAGTGAAGGTCAGATTCGGTGGCGAGGACGGGCCCGATCTCGATGCGGTGGCCGAAACCCTTGGCATGGATGCTGACCGGTTTGTGGAGCTGCATAACCTGAGTTCCCTGCGCGTGCTGGCTGTCGGCTTTGCGCCCGGCTTTGTCTATTGCGGGTTTCATCCAAACGCGCTGATCGTGCCGAGGCGCAGTGCCGTGCGGCCAAGCGTGCCGGCGGGCAGTATCCTGTTTGCCGCGGGCCAGACGGCAATTGCCGCAACGGCGATTCCCACCGGCTGGCATGTGATCGGGCGGACGGCGTTGCGGAATTTTGATCCGCAAGCAGTGCCGCCGACGCGCCTGAGCGCGGGCGATCCGGTGCAGTTCGAGCGGCTTGCATGAGCGGCGCAATTGTCATCACCCGCGCCGGGCCGTTGGCGAGCGTGCAGGATGAGGGGCGCTTCGGCCAGCTTGAGCATGGCGTCACCGCGTCAGGGCCGATGGATCGTCGCGGGTTTCGGCTGGCGGGGGCAATGCTGGGCGTTGCAGGCGCCGCTGGCATCGAGATCACCGCCGCCGGCATTAGGCTGCGGCTGGATGGCGGTTCGTGCCGGGTTGGCCTGGCCGGTGGCGCATTTGGTGCAAGGCATAATGGTGTTGCTGCCGACTGGCCGGGCGTTCTGAGACTTGATGACGGCGATGTGCTTGAAATTACGCCGGGACTGGCGGGCAATTATGGTTATCTGCGGTTTGATCATGAATTGCTCGTGCCGATGGTGCTGGGCAGCCAGGCGACCAATAGTCGGGTTGGACTGGGTGGATTGGATGGGCGGGCAATGCAGGCGGGCGAGCGGCTTGGGTTGGGCCGGAAGGCGGACGTTCGGGTTGTGGGGCCGGCCGATCTGTCATCGGAGGGTCCGATTCGCGTGATCTGGGGTATCCATGCTGAACTGTTCAGCGCGGCCGTGCGGAACAGGTTTGCGGAGGAGACATTGGTGGTGTCGGGCCGGATGGACAGGATGGGGGTGGTGCTGGATGACCGGGCGGGAATATTTGCCGGGGTCAGCAGCCTGTCACTGGTGTCCGATCCAATTGTTGCCGGGGACATTCAGATTTTGGGCAATGGCACACCGACCGTGCTGATGCGGGATCACCAGCCGACCGGCGGCTATCCACGCATTGCCACGGTCATCAGCGCCGATCTGGACCGGTTGGCGCAGATGCGGCCGGGAACTGAGTTGCGGTTTCTGCCGGTCACCGTGGAGCATGCTCACATCATTGCGCGGGCCGGAGGCGGGGCGTGAGCCGGTTCATCGATCTCAACGCCGATCTTGGTGAGGGCATGGGCACCGATGATGACCTGCTCGAGGTCATCTCCAGCGCTTCGATTGCCTGTGGCGGCCATGCCGGCGACGCGCCGACGATCCGGCATATTCTGCGGCATTGCAAGAATCGCGGGGTGCGGGCCGGGGCGCATCCCGGCTATGCCGATCCGAAACGGTTTGGGCGGTTTCGCATCGTCATGCCGCTCGATCAATTGCTGAGCCAGATTCGCTCGCAACTGTTTCTGGTGCGGTTTATTGCCGACGAGGTTGGGGTGCCGCTGTCTTATGTGAAGTTGCACGGCGCGCTGGCCAACCAGACGGCGGAGGAGCTGGCGTTTGCCGTGGGGATTTTCGCCACGATCCAGGCGATGGACGCGCGGATGGCGGTGCTGGCGCTGGATAATAGCCAGCAGGTGCGGGCTGCCAAGGCAGTGGGACTGCCCTTGATCCGCGAAGCTTATGCCGATCGAGCCTATACGCCCGAGGGATTGCTGGTGCCGCGCAGCGCGGAAGGTGCGGTGATCCACGATATGGACGCTGTGGTGGCGCGGTGCGTGCGGTTGGCGCTGCATGGTGAACTGGTGGCCGTGGATGGGACGGTGCTGAAATCGGCGGCCCGCTCGATCTGCCTGCATGGCGACACGCCGGGTGCCGTCGACATGGCACGCGAAGTGCGTGACGCGCTCGAAGGCGAGGGGATCACGATCGCGCCGCAGAACCCGGAAATGCCGCTGGCCTGACGCTGTCGATCTTGCGCGATGGGGCATTCGAGCGCACATAACCGCAGCCATTCGGTTCTCGATCAAGGTGTTCAAAAATGTCTCTGGATATGTATTCGGCCTCGGTGCCGGTGTTTACGCGCATGCTCACCAACCTGCTGGGCATTCTGAGCAAGGCCGAAGCCTATGCGGCCGAGCGCAAGTTCGACGTCAACGTGCTGGTAGACTGTCGGCTGGCGCCGGACATGATCCCGTTCAAGGGGCAGATCATGATCGCCACCGACCACGCCAAGGGCGCTACCGCGCGTCTGGCGGACAAGCCGGTTCCGTCGTGGCCGGATACCGAAACCACCTTTGAGCAGCTCAAGACCCGCATCAACACGGCGCTGAGCTTTCTGGCCGAGGCCAATGCGGCGGATTTTGTCGGGGCGGATGAGCGCAAGGTGACGCTGCGCAATCGCAACAGCGAGACGATCCTCGACGGCCAGACCTACCTGCTGGAACGGGCACTGCCGAATTTTTACTTCCACATCACCACGGCCTACGCGATCCTGCGCCACAATGGCGTGCCGGTCGGCAAGGGCGATTTCCTGGGCTGAACTGACCATCGGCCCGCGCCGCTGGCGTGGGCCTGACCTGCCTAGTTCTTGCCGCGAACCGTTGGCGTTGGGGTGGGTGGTGGAGTGGACGTACCGCTGTTGCGGCTTTGCTGGGTTGGAAAATCTGACGAGTGAACCAGGCTCTGCGGTTGTACTTCGACCTGCTGCACCACGCAATTGCCGGCGCCGGTGATGCGGAAGTCGCGCAGCAGCCGGGTCTGGAACCGGGCATAGAGGAAATTCTGCGACAACGGTATGCGCTCCGGATCCGGACGCAGATAAAGCCGGGCAATGGATCGCGAGGTCTGCGAGAGTTCGCAGCGCTTGTTGAGTGCGACGCATTTGCCGCCGGGCGCGCAGGCCGTCAGCGCGCCCTCGTACAGCATCACCAATGTCTGGTCGCCGGTGACCAGGAAATCGAACTTGGTGCCACGGATGGCAATGGCCGCTGTCGGAGTATTGATCTGATAGGCGGATTTGGCGCTGTGACCGGTGATAAAACGGAAGGTGCCGCCGAGCGCCTTGATTGCCAGTTTCTCCGCGCTGCCGTCATTGCGCATTAGATATTGCTCAATCAGCAGCGAACTGGATGGACCGACCACCAGCCGCGTCTGGTCGCTGAACAGGATTTGTACCTGGCCCGATCGGCCGGTGACGACACGGTCGCCGACCGAAATATCGTCGCCCACGACCAGAGTGCGCGAGCCGGATGATGCGTCAGGGTCGACCCCTACAGCAGTGCCATCACCGCCAGCGCCGATTGCTGCGGTTATTGCCATGGTGGCGATCAAAGCGCCTATTATCAATCGATGCATTGTCATGACCCGAGACTGGCAAAATCAAGCTGAACCGCAACTGAACGTCGCATTAAGGCTAGACTAGCAGCCATTTGCGAACATGTGGAATCACTTGCTCTTCGGATTTGCCGGTTACGGAGCGAGGCGCGATATTGCTCCCAAGCGCGTCGCGGGCTAAGGCAGGGCATGGTTTGCCAGCAGCAGAGCCCGTCATGAAACTCGCCTTCGTTATTCCGGCCTATAATGAGGAAGCCCTGATCGGCAAATGCCTTGAATCGGTGGAGCGTGAAATTGCCCGATCGGGCGTGGATGCGCAGATCATCGTGGTCAACAATGCTTCGACCGACCGGACCGGCGACATCGCCCGTGGTTTTGCCACGGTGCGGGTTGTCGACGAGCCGAAAAAGGGCCTGGTCAATGCGCGCGACGCCGGTTTTGCCGCCAGCGAGGGCGCGGAACTGGTGGCCAATATCGATAGCGACACCATCGTGCCACCGGGCTGGCTCGACACGGTGCTGGCAGAGTTTGGCAGGGACCCCAAGCTGGTCTGCCTGAGCGGGCCTTACGTCTATTACGACATGTCCTGGGCCAATCGGGCGTTGATCAACGCGTTTTACGGACTGACCTATCTGATCTACCTGCTCAACCGCTATGTTCTGCGGGTGGGTTCGGTGGTGCAGGGCGGCAATTTCGTATTCAAGCGCGCCTCCTGGGCAGCGGTTGGGGGGTATGACCACTCGATCCAGTTCTTTGGCGAAGATACCGACGTTGCGGTGCGCTTGTCCAAAGTGGGCGGGGTCAAGTTTTCCTTTGCCCTCAAGATGATGACCTCCGGGCGGCGGCTGGAACAGGAAGGTGTGTTCCGGACGGCGGGCACCTATACCCTCAACTTCTTCTGGGTGACTTTTCGCGGCAAGCCGGCGACCAAGGACTATACCGACATCCGTCCCGACTAGGGTATGGTGTTATTCACGTGATGGTGGCCTGCAAACGGCGATTTTCTGCGCTTCCGGTGCTCACGTACAAGGGTACGCTCCGCCATAGCCCTTCGAGCGTAGCTCTACGGGCGTTCTTCGCCAAAAAGGTCCACTGGACCTTTTTCAAGAAGTTCATCACTTCTCAAAAACCGCCGTTTTCGTCTCACCCTGACGTGAATCTCACCACACCCTGCACTTTCGGGGACGGGGCTTTCTTTCTGTATTTGCTGGGTTAGACTGGCTTGAGCCGCGCGATGGCGGCAGGCGGGCAATCCATGATTCCCACGCAAATTCCGGCCCAGTTGGCGATCAAATCCGGCGCGACGCAGACCCTGGCGCTAAAGCCAGGGCAGGTGTTCGAGGCGATAGTGACTGGCACCAACGCGGCTGGCGTCACCGAAGTGCTGCTTGGCAAGCAGCAGATGGCGGTGACGCTGGCATCGATAATGGCGCCCGGCACCAAGCTGCAGTTGCGGGTGGACATGACCTCGGCCGGGCTACGGTTTGTGGTGACCGGGCAGACGCCACCGACCGAGCAGCAGGCGGGTGCGGCACCGATCCTGACACAGGCGACGCCACCACAGAATTCCACCGTGCCACAGCAGCCCAGATTGCCGTCTGCGCCGACGGTGCAGCCCACTGCTCAGCCGCAGGTTGCGGTCACTGACCATCCGCAGGAGCAGGCGACGATCATCAACCGGCAGCCGGCAGAGCCAGCGCGTCCCGGCGCGTTGCAAACCCAGTCGTTGAAGCCCGGACAGATTATCGAGGCGCGGGTGGTTGGGCAGACGCCGTCTGGCGATACCGAGGTGACCGTGGGCAAGCAGCAGTTGACATTGCCCCTGCCGAACAGTCCGGCGGCGGGCACGATTTTGCAATTGCGCGCCGAGGCGACGCCAGTGGGCCAGCGCCTGGTGGTGGTGGCACAAACACCGCCGCAGCCGCAGGGCGTGGCTTCGCCCGTTCCGCAGCAGGCGACGCCGACGACCACGCAACCCAACCTACAGGTGTCGACCACAGCACCAGGCTCAGGGCTGGCGGCAGAGATTGCCCGTAGCGCCATGCCCCAGGCGGCGGTGACGCAGAATGTTGCGACGCGCGCACAGGCGGCGGTTTCCATGCCAGTGCAGTCGCCCGCCGCGCCAATGCCGCAGACCGAACAGGCGGCGGTGGCCCAGATGGTGCAGCTTTCGGCCGGGCGGCAGAACACCACGACGACTTTGATGAGTGGATTGCAGGCTTTGGCGCAGAGCCAGGTGCCCTTGCCCGCGCCGGTGGCCAAGGCGGCGGCCCAGGTGCTCGCGACGCGGACCGAATTGAACCCGCAGACACTGACGGGGGCAGTGCTGCAAAAGGCGGTGCTGGCTTCAGGGGTGTTTCAGGAAAGCCTGCTGGCGGCCGGCACTGCGCCAAGCACGCCGCAGGGCGATGTGAAATCGGCACTGCTGTCGCTGCGCTCGGCGCTGGTTTCGTGGCTGGGACCAGATGGCGCGGTGGTGATGCCCCATATGCAGCGGCAGCCGCCGGTGCGTGGCAGTGGCCCTCGAGCCCAGCGTGAGGCGGCAGATTTCGGGCCACTCAGTGGTTCGCCGGAGGATATCGGCAAGGCGGTGCTGGACCGGACCGAGGGCGCTTTGGCGCGGTTGCGGCTGCATCAGCATGCGTCGCTGCCGGACCAATCGGTGCGGAGCGGTTCGGAACTGAACCTGGAAATCCCGGTGACCATCAACCAGCAGCAGAGCGTGCTGCAGATGCAGGTGTCGCGCGATGGCGGCGGGGGCAATAGCGCGGCACAGGAGAGCGAGCGCAGCTGGCAGATCCGGTTTGCGATGGACCTGCAAAACCAGGGTGAAGTTGGGGCGCAGGTGGGGCTGCGCGGGCAGAAGGCCAGTGTGCTGCTGTGGGCGGCCGAGGAGGCGACAGCCCAGCAATTGCGGGGCCTGTTGCCGCAACTGGGGGCGGAACTGGCTGCTGCCGGGCTTGATATCGGCTCGATCAGCGTACGCAGCGGTGTGCCTGCCGCGCCAGCCCGGGCGTCGGGCGGATTGGTGGATGCAGTGCGATGAGTGAGGATTTCAAGCCGCCATCGCTGGCCGTGGCGCTGCAGTATGAGAAGGGCAGCCGGGCGGCGCCGCGGGTGACGGCCAAAGGCCGTGGGGCGATTGCCGACCGGATCGTGGCCATGGCGCAAGAGCATGATATCGTCATCGAATCCAACCCGGTGCTAGCGCAGGCGCTGGCGGGAGTGGAGCTGGATGAGGCGATTCCGCTGGAATTGTTCGAGGCGGTCGCCGTGGTGATCGGCTTCGTGCTGCGCACTGGAAAGCGCTGACCCTGCCACATCGATGAACGGTTTCTGAACAGACAACCCAGCATCCGTTCAACGGCGGCGTGATGATTTCGGGCCAATCAGTTTTGGCTCGGGAGCTCGCCATGAACTACCAGATGCGTCGCAAATTCCAGACTGCAAGAACCCTGTTGCTCATCGCCGGAATTTTTGGGCTCGCCATCGTGCTTGGCGTGCCGGCCAAGGCGGCGGAGCAGTATATCGCGGCCGAAGATAACGGCCAGATCGCGTTCATCATGCCTTCGGGCAATATCGGCTGCGTCTATACGCCGGCTGGTGGCACCGAGACCTATTCCACGCTGGATGGGGGCGCCGAACTACAATGTGACCGAGTGGCGCCGAGCTATGTTCGGGTGGTGCTGAGCGCCAGCGGGGCGACGCAACGGATCAACAATCCGGGCGAGCAGCCGTGCTGCTCGATCGAGCCGAAGCTGGCCTATGGCAATACCTGGCGGGCAGGACCGTTCCAGTGCATTTCGGAAACACGCGGCCTGACCTGCGTACGGGACGAGAATACCGGGTTTGTGCTCAGCCGGGCGCAGATTATCGTCAAGTGACGGACGGCTGGTCCTAATACTTTTCGTAGAACTCGTTGCCGCCGGCCATCAGCACATAATGCATGTTGGTGTAGGGGAACCGCAGGCCGGCGGTGTGGAAATGCATGGCATTGCCAACGCCGGGGTGGCGGGCACCGGCCAGCACCTGATCGGCCACTTCGGCGGCGAGAACCACGCCGCTATCGGTCATGCGGCGGCTCATCACGCCATCGGCAAATTGATTTTTCTGGCCGACGACGCCGCAGATCGAATGGGGGTAGCGGCCATCAGCCAACCGGTTCATCACCACGGTGCCGACCGCGAACATGCCTTCGGCGCTGGACCGATTGGATTCAAAATACATTGCCCGCATCAGGCATTCGCGCGGGCTGAGCTGGGCAAAACCCCAATCCCCAAACAACGTGGCGCATCCACCGAGACTGGTGGCGGCAACGCAAATGGCAGCGGCGCGGAGGATGGCTTTGGGCAGGTCAAGCATGCAATTCACCTTCAGATCGACACTTTGGCGGAGTGCCTAATCGAAAATGACGCAACAGACTTAAGGAAGCGGTGAGCCGGAAGGTTAGCAAATCCTGAATCTGCAGAATGCGAATGGCACTGCTTGCAATGATGACCGAGGAACCCATGTTAGGTCGATAAGTCACGGAGCAGAGCAGCGATGGCGAGCAAAAGCAGCCACAGATTGAACCGGTTATTTGACCGCATTCAGCGCCGGATGCCGCCGTTTGCGGCCCGTTGGCTGGAATGGCTGCGCAAGCCTGAGGCCCGGATCGTGCGCATTCCGCTCGGTATTTTGTTCGTGTGCGGCGGGCTGCTGAGCTTCCTGCCGGTGCTGGGCATCTGGATGCTGCCGCTGGGCCTGTTGCTGCTGGCGCTGGACCTGGTGTTCCTGCAGGGGCCGATCAATACGGCGATCCTGCGTGGCACCCGCAAGTGGACGACCTGGAGCCGCAAGCGGCGCGACAAGAAGGCGGCACGTTAGGGCAATCGCCCGGCGGCATATTCTGCTTCGATCAGGTCGACAGTGGTGGCCAGTTTCTCATCGATAATGTGCAGGTATTGGGTCCAGTCGGCCATTGCCGAGAGTTCATGCTTGCCATCGGAGATGCCGCGCAGGGCGATCAAGGGCACATTGAAGGTGTGGCAGGCGCGGAGCAGGGCGTAGGTTTCCATATCGACCATATCGGCCTCGATGGCATCATAGGCGGCGCCGGAGACGATGTTGGCGCCGGTGGAGAGGCCGGCTTGGGCGATGCCGGGCAGTGCTGGCGATAGCGGCACGATAATCGGCAGATCAAGGAACGGGGTCTGCCCCTTGGGGAAGCCCAGGGCCGAGGCATCCATGTCGCGATAGCCGACGCTGCTGGCCTGGTAGATGCCGCATTGTTCGAGCGTGCGGGAGCCGGCGGAGCCGAGGGAGACGACCAGGCTGGGCAGTTTCCCGTTGGTGTCGGCCTGCGCAAGCGCGTGGGTGAGTGCAATGGCGGCTTCCACCGGCCCGACGCCGCAGAGCAGTGGGGTAATGCGCGATCGCAGATGCGGACCGTATTCGGCGCTGGCGGCCATGACATAGAGAATGGACATGGGCTACCCTAACAAGGTGCTGGCGCTTGCCAAGGGGGCGCGCAACTCTCGGGCCGGTTTCGTGTTAGTCCCTTGCTGATCAATTGAAAGGAGCGTGCCATGTTCGCCAATCGCGCTGTTTCTGCCATGCTGCCGGCCAACGACCTGGAGCGCGCCAAGCGCTGGTATGCGGAGGTACTGGGTATTTCGCCGACCGAAAGCAGCCCATATGGCGCGTCGTACAGTTTTGGCGGGGTGACCGCCTATATGTACCAATCCGAATTTGCGGGCACGGCCAAGCATACGCTGTTCACCTTCACCAGCAGCGACGTGGAGGCGGACATGAAGGCCCTGCGCGCCAAGGGCGTGGTGTTTCTCGACTACGATCTGCCGGGGCTGAAAACCGTCAACGGGCTGGCAACGTTCGGGCCGGTGAAAAATGCCTGGGCGCAGGATTCCGAGGGGAATATTCTGGGGTTTGTCGAAGGGATGTAAGGGCGCTGCGTCTAGGACATCTCGTAGAGAGTCGTTCTGATCCTACCCACGCTGCCGGTGTTTTCAGGCTCACAGAGCACCCGGCACGCCTTGTACCTCAGGTTGAAGGGGGGGAGCGCGAGGTCCACGCCAGAGTGGCTTTCTATTGGCCGCACCGAAAAGCCGGCCCGGTGGTCGATGTTGGCCTCGAACGATCCAGCAGGCACACCCTCAGTGATAATCACGGCCTTGAAGGCCGATAGCTTCGGTACGATCCGCGCAATATCAGCGTTTGAGAGGTGCTGGAGAACCTGCCTGATGGTGAGCACGTCTCCGGGAGGTATCTCATCCTCGACAGCATTGAGCACCAGGAATTCCAGGTCTGGATCGGTAAACCGGCTTCGATCCTGCTCGATGATCGCGGTGGAGATATCGCAGGCAATGTACTTCGCCGTAAAAGGCCGTATCTGCCGTCCAACTTCGAAATCTCCGCATCCGACATCCACCACCGTGACACCCGCAGGCACGGTCTTGAGATAGTTGCCAACACTCGCAACGTATGGCCCGACAATGGCTTGATCGCGGGTGCCGTTACCAGAACTCAGCGAACCATCAGCGTTGCTGCCCCAATACCCCCGACGATAAATCTCGTTAAATTTCCCCGCCAAGGGTAGTGAAGCAATACCAGCCTCGCGTGCTGCCTTGATGCTTTTCCAACGTAATTCTTTGACCTGCGCGGGAACAATTGAGCGCAATATTGACTTTATGCTCATAGATACATCCTCACAAAATGTGAGGGGACCGTATCGTCTTGTGAATTTCCGTCAAGTATTAGCGTCGATCTTAGGTTGCCGGGCCGACTGTTAATCGCCCGGGGCGTCTTTGATGACCAGGTATTCTCCAAGCACTAGAGGGAGTTACTGAGGCTTTGGGTTCTTCTGCGGGCCAGACGCCTGCTGCTTTGCGGCCTCCCATTCCTCGACCGTTTGGGTCTTGATCTCGAACTGGTCGCGGGTGCGGGTGTAGCTGTGGCCACCGAGGCGGCCGATGGCGTCCATCTTGTGTTGATCGACGTGGAGCCGGTCATTGACCGCGTCGGAGCGCACGAACAGGCCGACGACTTCGCCGAGGATGATTTCGCGGGCCTTGCCGACTTCCAGGGTCATGTAGCGCTTGCATTCCAGCGCGGCGGGCGCATTGAGGATGCGCGGGCTGCGGACGTGCTGGCCGGGCACGGTAGTGAGGCCGGCTTCCTTGAGTTCATCGACATCGGGGCCGAATTTGATGGCGCAGATTTCCATCTGTCGGACCATGGCATCATCACAGATATGGACGGTGAATTCGCCGGTTTCGCGGATGTTGCGGGCGGTGTCCTTGAAGCGCAGGTCTGAGTAGTTTTCGACGCCGATGGCGACGATGGCCGGATCGTGGGTCAGGACATTGAAGAAGCTGAACGGCCCAGCATTGGCTTTGCCATCGGCGCTGAACGTGGTGATCAGGGCGATGGGGCGTGGAATGACGGTGCCGATCAGCAGTTTGTAGCGGTCGCGGGCCGACATTTCGGTGAAGTCGAAATGGGTGTGCTGTTTGATTTCACTCATGGAATGGCGATCCGATCTGCGGTTGGCGCAGCATTGCAGCGGGATTGGCGCAGTTCAAGGAATTGCGCATCGGGCTGCTGCAAGGCTGGTGGGCGCAGCGCGCAGTGCGATCACTTGGCCGCGACTGTGTAACCGCAGGGGCATCCCGCACGAACAGGCTTGCAGTGAACCCAAGGGGAGCGGAGCGATGAAGCGTTTGGCGATGATTTCGGCCAGTGTAGTGCTGGCAACGGGGCTGGGTGCGGGGGCGGCGGTTGCGGGTTCGCCGACGGTGGTGGAGCTGTTTACCAGCCAGGGCTGTTCGTCGTGTCCGCCAGCCAATGCCAATCTGATTACGCTGAGCGATCGGCCGGATATGCTGACGCTGAGTTTTGCCGTGACCTATTGGGATTATCTGGGCTGGAAGGATTCGTTTGGCCAGGAGGCCTATACCGATCGGCAGCGGATTTATGAGCCGGCGCTGGGCGAGCAGGGGCCCTTTACGCCGCAGATGGTGGTCAATGGCGCGGGTACGGTCGTCGGCAATCGGATCGAGCAGGTTGACGAACTGATTGCGCGCCTGCCCAGGATCAGTGGGCCGGCGGTGAGCCTGGCTGGCGGCAAAGTCAGCATTGCGGCGGGTGCCGCGCCCGGCGCCGGTACGGATGTGTGGCTGGTGCGGTATGATCCCAAGGTGGTCGAGGTGCCGGTGGCGCGGGGCGAGAATACCGGGCGGACACTACCCCATACCCATGTGGTGCATGATCTGCAGCGGCTGGGAACATGGACCGGCGCTGCCGCGTCGTTTGCGGTGCCACAGGCCAGCGGCGGGCTGAAGACCGCGGTGCTGGTGCAAGGCAAATCCGGCGGGCAGATCGTTGGTGTGGGGACCGACTAGGGCCGCATCGGGTGCGGGAGTTCTTGTCGTCGTGATCGGCGGCGTCTAGGCTTTCGCCCGAGGATGGGTGGGGGCGTATCGATGATCAAGATCTTGCTGCCGGCGCTGATGGCCGGATTGCTGCTGGCGGCGCCGCCAGCTTTGGCGCAGCAGGTCCACAAGGTGCATTTCGATGCGGGGACCTCCGGCGCGACGATCGAGGGTTCGGTAACCGGCGACGAATTTATCGACTATCGGCTGGCGGCGAAGGCCGGGCAGACCATGGCGGTATCGATGGATATCGACAGCAACGGCTATTTCAGCGTGCTGGGGCCGGGCGGCTACGAGAACTTCATCTTCGACGGTTCCATGGACGGCGCTGCGTTCAGCGGCAAGCTGAAAGCCAGTGGCGTTTACGCGGTGCGCATCTACCAGATGGGCGCCGATGCCGATGAGAACGTTACCGGGCATTTCAAGCTGGCCGTTGCCGTCGAGTAGCTCTCAGTGACCGTTTGGAAACTCTACTCTGGCGGCCGTGCGGATCGATACCAGCCTATTTGGAGCCGCCGGCCGACGCTTTGGCATAGGCCTTGAGTGCAACCGCGATTTGCAGGCCGCTCAGGCCCAGATCACCGCGCGTGGTCGCGGTCTTAAGTTTGCCCAGGCCGATGCGCGTGCGCAGGCCGAAGAACGGATTTTCGACGCCCTTGACCAATTCCTTCTGGCCGACCGCCGCATCGAGCGCCAGCGTCGCATCGATAATCTGCTTGCGGCTGGCGGCGGTGAGCACGGCGTCGCTTTCGCTAGGTTTGTCGCGCACCGCGGTGACGCCACTGACGATTTCCTTGTCGGCGATGCGCTCATAGTCGCGACCGATTTCGACCTGCTTGGTGCCGGTGGGAACCAATTGGGTGCCGACTTGCACTTTTTCAGTGGTCGGGCCGGCTTCATAATCGCCCGGCGTGATACCTAGAGCGTCGAGCGGGCTGGGGGTGCCGTCTGCCGCATCATCAATGCTCAGCGATGCCAGGTCGTCGGTCTTGAGTTTAAGCTTGCCCTCGGTGTCGAGGCTGGCCTGCATCCCGGGGATGGTATTGAGCGCCTTGGTCAGCTTGTCGGCCAGGGCACCGGCGCCGGGGGTATAGTCGAAGGCGGTGATGGCGGCGCCGATCTTTAGGCTGACGCGATTGCCGGTGAAGGTGATCTCGGCTGGATCGCCGTCACCAACCTGCACCGTAAAATTGGCGCCGTCATCGATCTGGGCGGTGGCCAGATCGCTATGCGGCTTGATTGGCTTGGTGCCATTGACGATGGTGGCGACAACCGGTCGGTCTTCATAGACGGGCATGGCCGTCTTGACGATTTCGGTCCTGTAGGTAACCCGCTGCTTGTAGTCGGGCATCTTGGTCTTGTTTTCGACGAAGCGCACGTTGCCGCCCCGAGGCTGGGCATTGTACTTGGCGTCGCTGAGCGCCTTGCCGAGCTTTTTGAGCCCGGCATAGGTGGCGGCCTGCTTGCTCTGGCTGAGCGCTGCGACGCGCGGATCGGTGGCCATCAACGCCTCTGGACTAAGTGAGAGGCAAGTTACGGCAGAATCATTAACAGAGCTTAACACCTGCGCGGCAAATGCCGGCGCCGGATCGCGGCGCCAGTGCAGGCAAATTTGTTCATGGCAATGTCCCCCGAAACGATGAGCGCATCGAGCATGGCGGCGTTGTTTGAGTTCATGGGTGCAATTGGCTGTGATTCGAAATCAGACTGGCGCCAACCGGGCCGTTGCCAGTGGACCGGGCGGCCGCGGGAAGGCCAATGCCACCCCGGCGGCGGCAAGGCCGATGGCCGCGGAGGCGACATAGAGCCAGTGATAATCCCCGAACGTATCGAAGATCCAGCCGCCGCCGAGCGGGCCGATGGCCATGCCGATGCTGGAGGTCATGGTGATACCGCCCAGCACGGTGCCCATGACGCTGGCCGGAAAGTAATCGCGGGCCAGCACCGCATAGAGCGGCATGACGCCGCCATAGGCCATGCCGAGCACGGCGGCGAGCAGGTAGAAATGGGTGAGCTGGCTGACGTAAATGTAGGTGTAGATGCCCGCCGCCTGCAGCACGAGGCCGCCGACGATGACGCGCTTGACCCCGAAGCGGTCGGCCATCAGCCCGAACAGCAGGCGGCCGAACAGGCCGGCGACGCCTTCGACACTGTAGATGCTGGCGGCAGCGAGGGCTGAGGCGCCACAGAGCATGGCATAGCTGACGGTGTGGAAAATCGGGCCGGAATGGGCGGCGCAGCAGAGGCAGAACACGGCGGCCAGCACGATGAATTGCGGGGTGCGCAGGGCGGTGGCGGCGGCGGAGCGACCCGGTTTTGCGGGGTTGGCGGCGGCGGGTTTGGGCTCGGCCTGTGCTGCCGGGGCGCGGCGGATGAGGAACGTCGCGGGGATCAGGATGACCCAGACGCCGATGGCGACGATCAGCATGGCGCTGCGCCAGCCATAGGCTGAGATCAGCACGCTGGCCAGCGGGGTGATCACCATGGGGGCAACGCCGCCGCCGATGGAGACCAGCGACACGGCAAGGCTGCGGTGCTGGTCGAACCAGGCCAGGGTGGTGGCCATGATCGGGGCGAAAAACGCGCCGACCGAGGCGCCGCAGAGGCCGCCATAGGCGATCTGGAACACCAGCAGATTGGGGGCGCGGCTGGCGGTGAACAGGCCGATGCCGAGCATGATCGAGCCGATCAGCACCACCGGGCGCGGCCCGATGCGATCGGTGACGGCGCCCCAGGCAAAGCCGGATACGCCCATGGCGATGAAGGCGATGGTCATGGCGGTGGAGATGCCGGCGCGGCCCCATTGGGTATCGTCGGACATGGGTTGCAAATAGACGGGCAGGGCGAACATGGCGCCCATGGCGATGCAGGTGATCAGCGCGCCCGCTGCAACGATGACCCAGCCGTAATGTCGTTCCATTTTGTCCCCCGCGACAGAATTGTGTCACCTATTGTCGGACGGGGCGAGGCTGGATCGACAGCGGGCGAGTGATTTTTTGCAGTTAGCGTCTGCCTAGAGGGCCTCGATGGCGCCGGTTTCGACCAGGTGGGTGACGTCGAGCCGGTCGGCGCTGCCAGGGATTTTGAGCCAGTGGCGGACGTAGGTGCCGTCGGCCAGCCGATCGCTGTCATTGCCGGAGATGATGCCGGAATAGGTGCCGGGTTCGACGGTGAAGCCGTGGATTTCGGTTTCGCGGGCGATGCGGTAGCTGCTGGGGATGCCGTTGATCATTTGATCCTCCGGGGTTGCGATCTGGTGGTACAAGGCGGCGCGGCGGATAAGGTTGCGGCGGGACGGAGACGAGACAGTGAGCGTTGCCTTTACCAAGGAAGACAGTGCGGAAACGGCGGCGGAAACGCAGCTGCCGGACCGGCCGATTTCGGCGGAGCCGAACCTGGTGACGGCGGCGGGGCTGTTGGCGCTGGAGCGGCAACTGGCCGAGGCGCGGGCGGCCTATGCTGCGGCCAGCGCCATCGAGGAGATCAACGAGCGGCGGCGGCTGTCCGCCGTGCCATTGCGCGATTTGCGCTATTTTACCGACCGGGTGCGGAGCGCGCAGGTGGTGCCTGAGGCGGCGACGACGGATGTGGTGGCGTTCGGCAGCACGGTGCGGTTTCGGCGTGATGACGGGCGGGAGCAGAGTTACCGCATCGTCGGCGAGGATGAGGCTGACCCCAAGGCCGGCTCGATCTCCCATGTTTCCCCGATCGCCCGGGCGCTGATGGGCAAGGGCGAGGGCGACGTGGTCAATATGGGCGAGCGGGAGCTGGAAATTTTGCAGATCAGGTAGATTTGCGCGCCTTGGCGATGGTCCCTGCGGGCGTGCGTACGCGCCGCCTGGCCTTGCGGCGTTGCGGTTGCACGGTAACGGGCGGCCATTGGACCTTCCGAAACAAATAAAGTAGCCCAATGGCCGCCCGTCACGATCCGCTTTTCTGCAAGGGTCCGGTTCAGGCGCACCATTATTGCAGATGCGCATGCCGAGTTTCCACCCGAGCTGGACAGGCGCCCCCATCCCACGATCTCCCCGCCCGACCCTGCGTGGGGGCCGCGTGTATGACGGGGATGGGTGGATAATGCCATGAGGTTTTGGGGGTGGGGATAAGTTTTTTGAAGGGGTGACGTCCGGCGGGGCTCCTGAAGAGACACCAACGCATTGCGCTGGAGTATCAACTATACAGGTCCGCACGCGACCCGATGCTGTCCCCGAAAAACTTAACAACTGCCATCTTTTTGGGAAGTCCGGCAGAACAGCACGTTCTTTCACCTCCTCTTGCAGTCGATCATAAATGTTAATACAATACTAATCTCTTATAGTTTTGCCGGCAACAAGTTGTCGACCCAGCGCTGACCTTCGGAGGCCGTTTTGGATCCTTATGCTCTTGCGGTGCGTGAATTTTGCAAGATGGCGGCCAGACCTGCAGCGATGCTTTTTATCCTCATTAGTTTGGCGGGCTGTTCCGACTTTGAAATAACCGAAACAAGCCAGGCACAGTCCAGAAATTGCGGCTTTGGCAATTGCCGTCAAAATGAAGTTTGTTACAACAATGGGTATTGTCGTCCCGTGCAACAGCAGGGCAATGGCAATTGGGCACAGCGTTACGGCCAGATGCCGATGATGCGACCTAATGGACCGCCCGGTTACGGAAATGTTTATGCTCAAAGGCCCGGGTTTGCGGCAAACCAGGTTGCGCAGGGCTCGTACGAGGCTGGCGCCGGCCAGCCAGCCCGAGCAATGAACGGCAAAAACCCATTGGCCGCGGGCCCCTGCGGTGCCCTTGTCAAACCAACGCCGGACGGGGTGGAACAAGCGGCCAAGAATCCGGCAGCCCGCATGCCGGTATGTTAGCGATCGCCCTGCGGATCGTGTTGGCGCTTTCGATTTTGGCGACTTGTCATACGGCAACTGCACAGCCGATCGACGCCGGCTCATTTCATCCAAAGTGCGAGGCTGCGTACCACGCGTTGCCGTTACAAAACGGCTTTGCCGTGGATAAAACGCCCAGGGCGTGCTGGAGGTGGTTGGGGAAGGCGAGCCGATGAAGGCGCATTTTCGGGCGCATTTAAAGGAATACACCGCCTTTGACGAGGACTGCTTTGCCCGATGGGCAGATATTATGCAGCCCGAGACGCGGGAGTTTTTGAGCAATAATGTGGGTGTGCTGTTCCATTTCTCGGGCGGTGAAAGCCTGCCATTCTGTTCGGCTTTCAGGATTGCCCCCAATCTCATAGCAACGGCGCATCATTGTATTCCGGGGGTGCAGCTGGTGTTTCGTCCGCTCGGCCATCCCGAGCAGGAGATCAAGGTGATCAAGGAGGTCAAATCGGTTGTTGCGCGCGGCGACGCCGCCGCGGACCTCGACGATTGGGCAGTTTATCAAATCGCCGACACCGACTTGCCCTACACTTGGACGCCGGACGTGTTCGCCGGAGATATCCTGCCTGACAATGCGGTCTATATCTTCTCGATCAGCGAATTTGCCTATTTCATTACCGAACAGGGCAATCCCGATAAATGGCGTGATGCAATGCGCTTTTCGCGGGTTAACGGGGGGAAGCTCTGGCCCGTTCTGGATGTGGGTGCCAGTTTGTCGAAGAATCCCGAACTGGTTTCGAGATGCCTGTTTGACCGCATTCCGACATTCGCGATCATGAGCGGCGCGGCGATCATGGCAATCCGCAGGCCCGAGGGCGATCGACCGGCCCGCCGCCTGATTGCCGGGATGCACCTTCGGAACGGCGCGCTGCTAAGCGACGGCGACCGCTCCTGCGGCACCCAAACCGGATTTAACGTCGGCGTTCGGCTGGCGCCTGAAATTCTGGCCATCGCAACGGGGAAAGCTCAATGAAACTCAATGGCGTGGTTGCCGCTCTCGTCTTTGCCATCATGGCTGGGCCAGCGCTGGCGCATGACTTGCCGGGACTGGTCGGCGACGAGGCGGTTCTGGACGATGACGAGAAGGCCACGCTGGAGCAAATTGACGCCGAGGAAGCCGAGATCAGCGCGCTGCTGGCAAAAGGCGCTTCCACCGTTGGACTTGAAGGGATCATGGATAGCGCGCTGGTTTGGCGCAAGGACGTGTTGACCGCGTGTTTTTTTGCGGGATCAGCGCAGTCCGCCCGCAACGCCATTGCCGGGGTGGCGGCCGATTGGACGACCGGTACCAGATTGAGCTTTGATTTTGGCCCTGAAGGAAACCGGCGCCAATGCGACCCGGCGCATCCCAGCGACATCCGCATCGCCTTCAAGGGCGGAAACGAAGGCGGCGAGTGGTCCCGTGTAGGTGCCGAAGCCAAGCTGGTCAAAAACACCGCGCCGACGATGAATTTCGAGGGCCTCGATCAAATCGCCACTGCTAGTGAATCGCAGCGTGGCACGATCCTGCATGAGTTCGGACACGCCATTGGCTTCAAGCACGAACACCAATCGATCGCGGCTGATTGCGACAAGCAGTTCAATTGGGATTACCTTTACACCCAGCTGGGCTGGACCAAGAAGGTGGTCGACCACAACATGGCCAAGCTGTCGCTGGCGACGACCAAGACGCTGATTGCGACCCCGTTCGATCGGCAGTCGATCATGCTCTATTCCCTGAACAGAGGGGCGTTCCTGGACCCCGACCATGCGAGTTGTTACATCCCGCGCCAGACGACGCGCATTTCGGCTGTTGACCGGGCATTGGCGCAGCAGCTTTATGCAATTGCCGACGGCAATATCCCTGACGGCGCCCCGCCCGAACCCAATCTGGAACTGCTCGCTCCGCTCAACAAAATCGCCGGGATTTTGGGAGAGTAGGGCAGGCAAACCCAAGCGGGCGTCCGGTGAGGTGCTTTGCATGGCAAGGCTCGAACGACGGGGCGTGGCTCACGGGCCGCTCGTGGTTCGAGGCTCGCGAAGGGCTTGAACCTCACCATGAGGTCTTTTTTGGGGGGTGGGTTGGGCTTGGCAGGTTAGTTTCTCGTCGGGGCGCAAGAGGTGACTGATGCAGGTCAGTGTTTACATTCTGGATCGTGCCCCATAGCGTGGTGTAACTGAGGCAGGGCCTCCACGCATTTCCGGCTTGGCCGGGATGATCAGCGTGCGGGAACTGCCGGCAAGCTGATGAGCGGATCATCGCGCATTTGTCCGATGGT
>NZ_JBDSUA010000023.1:0-2865 GCF_039927955.1 Devosia sp.
AAGTCCCAGGCCCTGAGCTTTGAGAGGTGCTGCGAGAGGGGCGATTGTCCGAGCCCCACCCGCTCGCCGAGTTCGGTCACATTCATCTCGCGCTCCAGCAGGTTGCACAGGATCAGCAGCCGCTTGGAATTGGACATGGCGGTGAGGAGGCGCGTTGCCTGATCGGCATTGGCCTCCATTTTGTCGATTTCCATCTTGATCATATTAGAATGTTCTTATATAAGGTCATACGCAACATTAACATGTGCCGTTTTCCCCCTAGCTGCAAGGACATTACCATGAGAATCAACGTTGGAATGCCCGACCGGATCGCCCGCATCATCATTGGCGCCGTGCTGGTTCTGCTGCCGTTTGTGTCGGGCATGGCGGTGTTCGGCAATCTTCTGTGGCTCTGGACCTCAGTCGGTGTGGGAATAGTGCTGATCGTCACTGCGCTGGTCCGGTTCTGCCCGCTCTACGCCGTTGTTGGCCTTTCCACCTGCCAGGTTCCGAGCCGATGACTGAATTTACCCCTCCGTGATCGGCCTCGTCTTCGGCGCTGGCATCGCTTTGTCGGGCATGGCCAACCCGGCCAAAGTGCTCAATTTCTTTGACATTGCCGGCGCCTGGGACCCGTCCCTGGCCGTGGTGATGGCCAGCGCGCTGGTGATCGCCGCCACCGGCTACCGCTTCGTGCTGCGGCGCGACAAGCCGATCGTCGAAGCCCGCTTCCACTTGCCGACCGGGCGCAAGCTCGACGTGCCGCTGGTGGCTGGATCGGCCATCTTCGGCATTGGTTGGGGCATTTCGGGCTTCTGCCCCGGCGGCGCCATTCCGGCGCTCGGTCTGGGCGAGATTTCCGCCTGGGCCTTCGTCGCCGCCATGCTGGTCGGCATTTTCTCGGCCCGCGCCATTCGTATCGCGCTGGACCAGCGCGTCACCCAAACCGCCTAGCTCAGAAAGGAGCCAAGCTCATGAGCACTGTTCCGTTCGACACCGACCTCTCGGTTCACCCCGAGGTCACCGCCTTCTTCGATGCGCCGACCAATACCATCAGCTACGTGGTGAAGGACCCGAACTCGTCGTCCTGCGCCGTCATCGACAGCGTCATGGACATCGACTATGCCGCTGGCCGCATCACCTATGACGGTGCCGACGCCATCATCCGCCATATCGAGGAAAACCAGCTCAAGCTGGAATGGCTGATCGAGACGCATGTGCATGCCGACCACCTGTCCGGTGCGCCCTATATCCAGGGCAAGCTCGGCGGCAAGCTGGGGATCGGCGAGAACATCACTATTGTTCAGGACACCTTCGGCAAGGTGTTCAACGAAGGCACCGAATTCCAGCGCGACGGCAGCCAGTTCGATCGGCTGTTCAAGGATGGCGACAGCTACCAGATCGGCGGACTCACGGTTCATGTGATGCACACGCCGGGCCACACCCCGGCCTGCATGACCCATGTTGCGGGCGATGCCGCCTTTGTCGGCGATACCCTGTTCATGCCCGATGGAGGTTCGGCCCGCGCCGACTTTCCGGGCGGCGATGCCCGCACGCTTTACCGCTCGATCCAGCGTGTGCTGGCCCTGCCGCGTCAGACGCGGCTGTTCATGTGCCATGACTATGGCCCGAACGGTCGCGACATCGCGTGGGAGACCACGGTCGGCGAAGAGATCGACCACAATATCCATGTAGGGCACGGCACCGACGAGGACACGTTCGTGGCCATGCGCCAGGCCCGCGACGCCACGCTGGCCATGCCCAAGCTCATCATCCCGGCACTGCAGGTCAACATGCGCGCCGGCCAGTTGCCGCCCAAGGACAGCGACGGCAAGACCTATCTCAAAGTTCCCGTGAACGGGCTCTGACCATGTGGCCCTTCAGCAGCAAAACCAGGAAAGACCGACCCATGAACATCCGCCAGATTGCTCCCGACTTCTCCGCCACCGGCCAGATCCTGCCCGAGCAGATGCAGGCCGTCGCCGATGCCGGCTTCAAGTCCATCGTCTGCGCCCGCCCCAACCACGAGGAGACCGGCCAGCCGAACTTTGATGCGGTCGCCAAGGCAGCCGCTGCTGCCGGTATCGGCATCGTCCATATCCCGGTTTCTGGCCCCCTCGGCGAAGGCCAGATCATCCGCTTCCACGATGCCTGGGAAAAGCTCCCCAAGCCCATGCTCGGCTATTGCCGCTCCGGCGCCCGCGCCGGCAGCCTTTACGCAACGCTAAGTCGCTGACCGATCGGACCCTGATGTTCCTCGAACCCATCCAGTACCTGCTGGGCGTTTTGTCTGGCAGTTTAGTCGGCTTTACGCTTGGCCTGTTTGGTGGCGGTGGTTCCATCCTTGCCGTGCCATTGATGATCTATGTCGTCGGCGTTCCTGTCGCACACATCGCTATTGGCACCAGCGCCGTTGCCGTGGCGGCCAACGCCGCCACCAACTTGATCACGCATGCTCGGCGCGGCAATGTCGTTTGGCGCTGCGCGATGATCTATTCGGCCGCCGGCGTGGCGGGAGCAATTGTCGGTTCGACGCTCGGCAAGGCCATGGATGGCCAAAAACTGCTATTTCTCTTTGCCTTGCTCATGCTGGCCGTTGGCGTGCTGATGTTCCGTGGGCGTCGCTTTTCCGGCGAACCCAAGGTGACATGCACCATCGAAAAGGCACCCAAGGTCGTGGCCTTTGGCAGTGCAACCGGAATACTATCGGGCTTCTTCGGCATCGGAGGCGGCTTCCTGATCGTCCCTGGCCTAGTCGCATCCACCGGGATGACCATGCTCAACGCGATCGGATCTTCGCTGGTTGCTGTAACGGCATTTGGCCTCACGACAGCGCTCAGCTACGCGTTTTCGGGCCTGGTCGACTGGCCACTTGCGGCTTTGTTC
>NZ_JBDSUA010000024.1:0-131998 GCF_039927955.1 Devosia sp.
GCGAAGCGGAGCTCGCGGAGCGCTACGATGTCAGCCGCCTGACCATCCGGGAAGCTGTCAAAATGCTTGAGGGACGCGGTCTGCTGGAGATCGCCAGGGGCCGAAAGGCCGTGGTACGCGCACCAAACGGGTCCGCCTTCACGGATTTTCTGACGTCCGTCATTCGCCACGATGCCCATGGCCTGTTCGACCTGCTCCAGGTCCGGCTGTCGCTGGAGGTTCAATCGGCAACGCTGGCGGCCAAACACGCCAGCCGCGCCGGCATCACCGCGATCGAACAGGCGCTCGACGGCATGCGCCAGGCCGTTGGTGATACGGACACCTATTCCGAAGAGCAGGAATTGGCCTTCCAGCGCTTCGATATCGGCTTTCACGAGGCCATCGCTCTGGCCAGCGGCAACCGGGTCATGGGGTATCTGTTCGAAGCCATGGCAATTCCGCTGCGCGAAGGCTTTGCCTTCAGCCGACGCGGCCATCAGCAGCGCGGCCAAACGCTGCGCCACACGCTCGACGCCCATCAGCGGATTCTGGATTGTATCAGGCAGGGCAATGGCCGGGGTGCCGCCGATGCCATGCGGCATCACCTCAAGGATACCGAACTCGATATCCGCACGGCCATGAGCACCTATGCCGGGCGCGACCAGCGCAAATAGGCTCGGTCAAAGGCAAAAAGACCCCGCGCCACCGGCGCAGGGTCCTCCAGGAGAGACTTATTTCAGGTCTTCGGCCTTGATGTAGCCCGAGCCGATGACGAGCTGTTCGTAATTCGACTTGTCGACCGCATAAGGCGTCAGCAGGATCGAAGGAACAACCTTGACCTTGTTGTTGTAGGTCTTGGTGTCGAGACCTTCTGGGGTGCCGCCGGAAACCACGGTGTCAACCAGAGCAGCGGTGGTCTTGGCCAGTTCGCGGGTGTCCTTGAAAATGGTCGAGTACTGTTCGCCGGCAATGATCGACTTGATCGAGGGAACCTGAGCGTCCTGACCCGAAATGATCGGCCAAGGCTGATCGGCCGAGCCGTAACCAACGCCGCGCAGCGACGAGATGATGCCCAGTGCCAGGTTGTCGTTTGGTGCGAGAACCGCATCAACGCGGCCGCCATCCGAATACGATGCTGAAAGCAGGTTATCCATGCGAGCCTGCGCGGTGGCGCCGTCCCAACGGAGCGTACCATCCTTGTCCATGCCCATCTGGCCGGACTTGACGACGAAGTCGCCCTTGTCGATCAGCGGCTGCAGGACGGACATCGCGCCGTCATAGAAGAAGAACGCGTTGTTATCATCCGGCGAACCGCCGAACAGCTCGATGTTGAACGGGCCCTTCTTTTCTGGATAGCCGAGACCCTTGAGCAGCGAATTTGCCTGCAGCACGCCAACGCTGAAATTGTCGAAGGTGGTGTAGTAGTCAACGTTCGGAGTCTGGTTCAGCAGGCGGTCATAGGCAAACACCTTGACGCCTGCATCGGCAGCCTTCTGCAGCACGTCAGACAGCGTGGTGCCATCAACAGCGGCAATCACCACGGCCTTGGGGCCCTTGGTGACCATGTTTTCGATCTGGGCCAGCTGGTTCGGAATATCATCGTCTGCGTACTGCAGGTCGACGGTGTAGCCCTTGGCTTCGAGTTCGGCCTTGAGCGCGTTGCCGTCATTGATCCAGCGCAGCGTGGTCTTTTCCGGCATCGAGATGCCGATCAGGCCCTTGTCCTGCGCAAAAGCGGTCGATGCGGTCAGCGCAACGACGCCAACGGCCAGTGCGGCCGTCAAAGTTTTCAGAAATGTCACGTCAGTTCTCCCATGGTTTTCGACGTCATGAACCTGGGAAGACGGAAATAAGATGGCCGTGACAAAGCGGTCGGCGAGCCGACGTAAAGGGATACGTCGAGGCGCACCATCCAGCTTCGATCTGCGGAAATCTCTCCCAAAGGCGGCGTTCGCCGTCCGAGCCCTCCCAAGCTCAGCGGCGACGCTATCTCTTTGCTTTCCTTGCGGCAAGACAATTTTGAGGTACGTACGGCAAACGTTTCCAAAATTTTTCAACGCTGTGGCGGGTATTCGCCGGTTATACGCGCGCATTGCCGTCCCGCATCCACAACGCCTATCGCTGGCGGAAATCTCCGGCTAAAGTCTTTACCGGGAAGTCAAAATTTGTGGCCGTTACAGCGAGCGACGCTAGCGTATGTCAATCAAAGCCGCCGTCTATCACCTGACGCACTATAAGTACGACAGGCCGGTTGTTCTGCAGCCCCAGATCATCCGGCTGCAACCAGCGCCGCACAGCAAGACCAAGGTTCTGAGCCACTCGCTACGGGTTTCCCCGTCCAAGCACTTCGTCAATATCCAGCAGGACATGTACGGCAATTACCTCGCCCGATTCGTGTTCCCCGAGCCGGTGACCGAACTCAAGATCGAAGTCGATCTGGTCGCTGATATGACCGTCTATAACCCGTTCGACTTCTTCGTCGAAGAGCGTGCCGAAATCTGGCCGTTCCAATATCCCGAAGAAATCCGCGACGACCTGTCGATCTACATGCAGCCGGAGCCGGTCGGCCCCCTGCTGCAGAAATTCCTTGATGGCATCGACAAGACACCAATGAACACGGTGAATTTCGTCACTGCCATCAATGCCTCGATCCAGCAGCACATCGCCTATATCGTACGCATGGAAACCGGCGTCTGGACGCCCGAGGAAACGCTGGGCAATGCCAGGGGCTCCTGCCGCGATTCGAGCTGGCTGCTGGTGCAGACCCTGCGCAATCTCGGCCTCGCGGCCCGCTTTGTTTCCGGCTATTTGATCCAGCTCAAGCCCGATCTGGTCTCGCTCGATGGCCCCGCCGGCACTGACCACGATTTCACCGATCTGCATGCCTGGTGCGAAGTTTATCTGCCCGGCGCCGGCTGGATCGGCCTGGACCCCACCTCCGGGCTGCTCACCGGCGAAAGCCATGTACCACTCGCCGCCACCCCGCATTACCGCAACGCTGCGCCGATTTCCGGCTATGCCAGCTTTGCCAATGTCGAATTCGGGTTCGACATGCGGGTGGATCGCGTTGCAGAACATCCGCGCATCACCAAGCCGTTCTCGGACGAAAGCTGGGATGAGCTGAACGCACTGGGCAAGAAGATCGACACCGTGCTGCAGGCCAATGACGTACGCCTGACCATGGGGGGCGAGCCGACCTTTGTCTCCATCGACGATTTCGAAGCTGGCGAATGGAACACCGAGGCCGTTGGTCCGACCAAGCGCGCCCTGGCCGATGATCTGATCCGCCGGCTGCGCCACCGTTTTGCACCCACCGGCCTGCTGCATTACGGCCAGGGCAAGTGGTATCCCGGCGAAAGCCTGCCGCGCTGGACCTTCTCGCTCTACTGGCGCGTCGATGGCAAGCCGGTGTGGAAGGACGAAAATCTCGTCGCCCGCGAAGGCATCAAAACCGCCGCCACCCATTTGGATGCGCGCAAATTCCTCGACGCTTTTGCGGCCAATCTCGGCCTCACCGGCGAAACCATCGACGAAGCCTACGAGGATCCGGGAGAATGGCTGCTCAAGGAAGCCAATCTGCCGGAAAATGTCGATCCGGCCAATTCCGAACTGGCCGACCCCGAAGCTCGTTCACGCATCGCCAAGGTGTTCGCGCGCGGCCTGACCAATCCCACCGGCTACGTGCTGCCAGTGCAGCGCTGGAACGCCCAGGCGTCGAGCCCGTGGTTGACCGAAAAGTGGAAAACCCGGCGCGGCAAGCTGTTCCTTGCCCCTGGCGATAGCCCGGCCGGTTATCGCCTGCCATTGTCCTCGCTCAAGCACCTCAAGGCCACTGACTATCCTCATATCGTGCCGCAGGACCCCGGGGAAGCGCGGGGCACCCTGCCCGATCCGGAAAAGCTGCTGGCCGGCAAGAGCGAAGGTGTCCAGGCCGATCCACGCGCCCAGACCGCCGCGGCTTTTACAGCTGCCAGCGAGCAACAGGATCGCACCGAGCAGGAAATCAGCGAAATCGAAGGCCAGGTCCGCACCGCCGTGACCTGTGAAGTGCGCGATCACCGTCTTTGCGTGTTCCTGCCGCCGGTCGAAAAGCTCGAAGACTATCTCGAACTGGTCGCCGCCACCGAAGCGGCCGCCAAGGCCGTTGGCCTGCCGGTGCATCTGGAAGGCTATGCGCCACCCAGCGATCCGCGTCTCAACGTCATCCGCGTCGCGCCAGATCCAGGTGTCATCGAGGTCAATATCCACCCGGCCTATAACTGGGATGATTGCGTCGCCACCACCACGGCGATCTATGAAGAGGCGCGCAATTCACGCCTCGGCGCTGACAAGTTCATGATTGACGGCCGCCACACCGGCACGGGCGGTGGCAACCACGTCGTTGTTGGCGGCGCTACGCCCAATGACAGCCCGTTCCTGCGCCGCCCAGACCTGCTCAAGTCGCTGGTGCTGCACTGGCAGCGCCACCCGGCGATGTCCTATCTGTTCTCGGGCCTGTTCATCGGGCCAACCAGCCAGGCGCCACGCTTCGACGAAGCCCGCCACGACAGCCTGTACGAGCTTGAAATCGCCATCGCTCAGGTGCCAAAACCCGGTGAAGGCGATATGCCCTCGCCCTGGCTCACCGACCGGCTGTTCCGCAATCTGCTGACCGACGTCACCGGCAACACCCATCGCTCCGAGATCTGCATCGACAAGCTGTTTTCACCCGATGGGCCCACCGGCCGCCTTGGTCTGGTGGAATTCCGCGGCTTTGAAATGCCGCCCAATGCCCGCATGTCGCTGGCCCAGCAGGTGCTGATCCGCGCGCTCATTGCCCGCTATTGGGCCAAGCCCATCGATGGCAAATTCACCCGCTGGGGCACCACGCTGCATGACCGGTTCATGCTGCCACACTATGTCTGGCAGGATTTCCTTGATGTGCTGGCGGACCTCAAGGCCAACAAATTCGCTGTCGATCCGGCCTGGTTCGAAGCCTTGCTCGAATTCCGTTTCCCGTTCTGCGGTGAAGTCGAATACGAGGGGGTCCGCCTCGAACTGCGCCAGGCGCTGGAGCCTTGGCACGTCATGGGCGAGCAAGGCGCCATCGGCGGTACCGTGCGCTTTGTCGATAGCTCCGTTGAACGCCTGCAGGTCAAGCTGCAGGGCATCAACACCGAGCGCTATATCGTCACCTGCAACCAGCGCCCCGTCCCGCTGCGCCGCACCGATGCTGCTGGAACTGCCGTCGCCGGCGTCCGCTACAAGGCCTGGCAACCAGCTTCCGGCCTGCATCCGCGCCTGCCCGTCAATACCCCGCTGGTGTTCGATATTTACGACACCTGGTCCAAGCGTCCGGTCGGCGGCTGCGTCTATCACGTCGCCCATCCGGGCGGCCGCAGCTACGACACCTTCCCGATCAACGGCAATGAAGCCGAGGCCCGGCGTCTCGCACGGTTTGAACCACAGAACTACACCGGCGGCCGCTTCCGGCTGGTGGAAGAAAAGCCTGCCGACGAGTTCCCGCTGACGCTTGACCTGCGCCGCGCCGCCAGCTTCACCTAGACGGAACAGAAAGACCGCACTTTTGCCAATAGCCATGGCCCACCAAAGGGATAAAGCCCCCGCACTGCCTCGCGCAGTTCAGCGGGGACTTTAGCTAATGGACATGCGCAAGGAGCGGCCTGGCAGCACCCAACTCACCAGAAGCCTGATCGCCGACTACGTGCTCAAGCCCGGCGTGCCCGACGAAATGATCGATTCGGCCGGCAATATCCGCCCCGGCTGGTCGACGCTGATGTCGGCCTTTGATGCGCTCGGCCCGACCGAGCTGGCCGCCCGCTTCGAACGCGCCGATCAATATCTGCGCGATGCCGGCGTGTTCTATCGCAAATACGATGGCGCCGAGGGCAAGGAACGCGCCTGGCCGCTGGCCCATATTCCGCTGCTGATCGATGAGGCCGAATGGGCGCTGATCAGCCACGGGCTGGTACAGCGCGCCGAACTGCTCGAAACCGTGGTCGCCGACATCTATGGCGACAACACCCTGGTGCAGCGCGGCCTGCTGCCGCCCGAGCTGGTAGCGCGCAACAGCGAATTCCTGCGCCCCATGGTCGGCATCAAACCCACCAGTGGGCACTACCTGCATTTTTGTGCGTTTGAACTCGGCCGTGGCCCCAATGGCGCCTGGTGGGTTTTGGGCGACCGCACCCAGGCCCCTTCGGGCGCCGGCTTTGCGCTGGAAAACCGCGTCGCCACCACGCGGGCGCTGTCCGATATCTACGGCACCATGAATATCCACCGGCTCGCCGGGTTCTTCCGAGGCTTCCGCGACACCCTGTTTGCCCAGGCCCGCAAGGACGGCGGGCGGGTCGGCATCCTGACCCCGGGTCAGCACAACGAAACCTATTTCGAACACGCCTATATCGCCCGCTATCTCGGCTTCATGCTGCTTGAGGGCGAGGACCTTATCGTCGAAGATGGTCAGGTCATGGTGCGCACCGTTGCTGGCCTCAAGCCGGTCAGCGTGCTCTGGCGCCGCATGGACGCCTCGTTCGTTGATCCGCTGGAACTGCGCTACGATAGCCGCATCGGCACGCCCGGCATGGTCGATGCGCTGCGCCACGGTTCGATCTCGATGATCAATGCTCTGGGCACCGGGATTCTTGAAACCCGCGCGCTCGCAGCCTTCATGCCGCGCCTGGCCCAGTCCCTGCTCGGCAAGCCGCTCGACCTGCCCGAAATCGCCACCTGGTGGTGCGGCCAGGGCTCGGAACGCGAGCACGTCATCAAGAATTTCGACAACCTGATGATCGGTCCCGCCTTCGCCACCAACCTGCCGTTTGACGACCAGCGCGGCACGGCGCTCGGCTCGACGATTTCGTCCGAGCAAAAGGCCGCACTGCTGGAACGCATTGCCAATGGTGGTGCCGATTATGTCGGACAGGAACCGGTGCAACTGTCGACGGCGCCGGTTTATGTGGATGGCAGGTTGCAACCGCGCCCGATCACCCTGCGGGTGTTTGCCGCCCGCACCGACAAGGGCTGGACCATCATGCCCGGCGGCTTCGCCCGCATCGGCTCGACTTCCGATACCGCCGCCATCGCCATGCAGCGCGGCGGCCAGGCCGCCGACGTCTGGGTGGTCAGTTCCAAGCCGGTCGAGCGCGTATCGCTATTGCCGCGCGATGGCGAAAAGCTGGTGCGCAACTCACCCGGCAGCCTGCCCAGCCGCGCTGCCGACAATCTGATCTGGCTCGGGCGCTACGCCGAACGCTGCGAAGCCACGGTGCGTATCCTGCGCGCCTACAACGCACGCCTGGCCGAACTCAGCAAATCCGACCTGCCCATTCTGCAGCACACCCGCGACTATCTCGAAACCATCGATGTCGATGCCGAAACCGCCCTCCCTGAGGGCCTTTTAGCCGCCATCGACAGCGCCGTACACAGCGCCAGCCAGATCCGCGACCGCTTCTCGCCTGATGGCTGGCTGGCGCTCAACGACCTGCAAAAATCTGCCCGGCGCTTTGCCACCCGTGTCCAACCGGGCGATGACGCCACCCGCGCCATGACGGTGATCCTGCGCAAGCTGGCCGGCTTTTCCGGCCTCGTGCATGAAAACATGTATCGCTTCGCCGGCTGGCGTTTCCTCGAACTCGGCCGGCGCCTCGAACGCGGCATCCAGATCGCCCGTATCACCGCCTGGCTCACCGACAAGGACGCGCCGGATGGCTCACTCGAAATGCTGCTCGAAATCGGCGACAGCGTCATGTCGCATCGCCGCCGCTATTCGGTCAGCGCCGGCACGCAAAGCTCGGTGGATCTGCTCGTGCTGGATCCGCTCAACCCGCGCTCCGTGATCTTCCAGCTTGCCGAACTGCGCCAGCAGATCGAGGTGCTGCCCGGCGGCATCGATGATGGTCAACTGTCCCCTGCCGCCAAGGCGGCGCTGCAATTGCACACCGATCTGATGATTGCCGAGCCCAAGGACATGACGCCCGAACGCCTCGAAACCCTGGCGGCCGATATCGGCATGCTCGCTGCCCTCGTGGCGGCGGCCTATTTCGTGTAGCGCCCATGCTCTACGATATCCGCCTCCACCTGCATTACGATTATGACTCCCCCGCACAGGGCGGCCGTCACCTGATCCGCGTCGCGCCGATCTCCATTCTCAATGTGCAGCGCGTTATTGCCGCCGCGGTGACCTGCGATCCAAAGCCGGACCGGGAAACCAACTTCCACGATTTCTTCGGCAATTCCGTCACCACCATTTCCTACAACAATGCCCACGACCATTTCGATGTCCGTCTCGCCGCGCGGGTAATGGTCGAAGACATCCATGCGCCTGCCGATCTGTCCCCAACGCTGGATGGTCTCAAGGCCGATATCGCCCGGCTGTGGTCGGTGCAGCCGGAAAGCCCGCATCACTTTCTCGCGGCGTCACAGCGCGTGCGGCCCGATGGCGAAATCACCGCCTATGCCCGCAAGTCCATCCATGGCAGTCATTCGGTGTTGTCCATGGCCATGGCGTTATGCCTCGCCATCAACCGCGATTTTGACTACGACCCCAAGGCCACCGACGTGCAGACCAGCCCCAATGAGGCCTTTGCGCTCAAGAAAGGCGTCTGCCAGGACTTCGCCCATATCATGATTGCCGGTCTGCGCGGCCTCGGCATCCCCGCCGGCTATGTCTCGGGCTTCCTGCGCACCAATCCACCGCCGGGCAAACCGCGCCTCGAGGGCGCCGATGCGATGCACGCCTGGGTGCGGGTCTGGTGCGGGCAGCATGCGGGATGGATCGAGTTCGATCCCACCAATGCCATGATTGCCGGTGCAGACCACATCTCCATCGGCCATGGCCGCGATTATGCCGACATCTCGCCCATCGTCGGCGTGCTCAAGACCAGCGGCAAACACGAGACCAGCCAGTCGGTTGACGTGCTCCGGGTCGAATAGACCAAACCATATCTCGACAGCGCGGTGGAACCAAAATCCGGTTCCACCCGTTGATTTGGCAAGCGCAACACGGCGCCGCCAAATCTGACTTTTGCCTCACGGCAGAAGTGATCGGGAGGAAGCACATGAGCCAGGCAGAAATTCGAGCCCTTGAAGACGCCGGTCGCACCGCGATGGCGTGGTCCACCGACGGCTATGATGGGCGCACCCATTACGGCGATGTCCTCAAGGCCGTGTTGCCAGCCACGATCCTTTTGGCAATCGCCACCGTTTTGTTGCTGACCATCCTCTAGCGTCAACCCAAGGAAGCGTCACATGACCCTCGGTACCATTCTCATCATCGTGCTGATCCTGCTGCTGATCGGCGCCCTGCCAAGCTGGGGTTATTCCCGCGGCTTTGGTTACTTTCCGTCCGGCATTGTCGGCACAATTCTGGTCGTGGTGCTCATTCTGGTCCTTCTGGGCCGGGTCTAGTCATACCAATAGGCACGTCCGGCTCCCTGCCGATCGTCGCAAAACGGCGATGTGCCTCGCGGGTTTTCAGGTCGCCCCACCTGGACCCGCACCTTTCACCCCGGCACGTTCAATCGTGCCGGGGTGGCCTTTTCCAGGACACCAATCATAGTGCAGCGCCGGAACCCCTCGGCTCGTCGTGCGTTTATTCGATAACTTTTCAAGGAGCGTTTCAACATGGCCAATACAACCGACCTCGCCCCCACCCGCCGCAAAGTCAATGGCGCTCCTCGTGCTGCAACAGCATCGGTGCGCGAAAAGCATCTGGAAGACCAGATCAGCCAGCTCCAGAGCGATCTGAAGGGCATTGCCGCAACCCTTGCCCGCATCAGCGGTGACAAGGTCAACGAAGCCCGCGATACCGCCAAGAGCGAGTATCGTAACCTGCGCGCCCAGGGCCAGCATGTCGTCGCCGATGTGCAGGACCAGGCCGGTCAGGTCGAAAAACAGATCAAGGATACCATCCGCGAAAAGCCGCTGACCGCTGTTGCCAGCGCCGTTGGCATCGGTTTCCTTCTGGCCCTGTTTTCGCGGCTTTAATCCATGAACCTGTTGGCGGCCCTTGCCGGGCTGATGGGCATCCAGGTTGATGCAATGACTGAAAAGCTCAAGCGCACAGTGGCGGTCAACGCCATCGTCGCCTTGTTTGGGCTGATCGCGCTGAGCTTCCTGCTGGTTGCCGGGTATCTGGCGCTTACCACGGCAGTGGGACCAATTTTTGCCGCGCTCTATATCGGCGCCGGCGCATTGGTCACCGCTGTGGCAGTCTATCTGTTCGCCCAGATCGGCGCCGGGACGCGCCAGCAGAAAGAGGCCGAACGTCGCCGCTCAAGCGAGACCACGGCGTTGATCTCAACAGCAGCGATTTCGGTGCTGCCGATCCTGTTGAAATCGCCGCTCCTGCGCAATATCGGCCTGCCGCTCGCTGCGGTGGCCGCGTTTTTCATACTGGGCGGCGCTGGTCATTCGGACGACGACGATGTCTAGCCCGCGCTAGAGCGCTACACTGGTGGGCGGCAGCGGCATCCAAACCCGCGCCGTCACCCCATCCGGAGCAAAGTTGAGCTGAACGCTGCTATCGAGCACTTTGGCGAGGCTCCGTTCAATCAGCCGCACACCCAGGCCGTTGTCGATCGGCGGTTGAACCGCCGGTCCGTTGCGCTCTGACCAGTTGAGCAGCAGCCCGTGCGATGGGCTCTCCACAACATCCCAATCGATCGCCACGATCCCGGCCGCGTCTGACCATGCGCCATACTTATGGGCGTTGGTGGTCAATTCATGCAGGATCAGCCCCAGCCCAAGCGCGTGGTCGGCTGGCAAGAATACATCACGGCCAGAGGCTTCGACCCGGTCAGGACTGGTGATGAAATTGGGACCGAGCTGGGCACCAATGACTTCATAAAGATGCACCCCGGCCCAGTCGCGATCCGCCAGCAGCACATGCGCATCCGAAATCGTCCGAAGGCGACCCGAAAAGGCCTCGATAAAATCGCGCGGGTCCGGATTTTGCCGGATGGTCTGTCGCGCCACCGACTGGATCATCGCCAGCGTATTTTTTACCCGATGATTCAACTCGCGCAACAGCAGCCGCGTCTGCTCGGCGCTCACCTTGCTTTCGGTAATGTCAAAGCTGGCGCCCATCACCACCAGCGGATTGCCATAGGCATCGCGTTGATAGACCCGCCCCCGCATCACCAGCCAGTTGCCGCTTTGCCGGGCGCGCACTTCCACGTTGAAGTCGATGCCCCCTTCAAAAGCGGCATCAAACGCTGCCTGCATTCCCGCGCGGTCCCCGGGAAGAATAGCATCGACCAGTTGCTCGATCTGGATACCGCCACGCTCGGGCAGTTCATGCATGCGACGGAACGTATCATTGCAGCCGACATCGCCGCTTTTGACATCCCAGACCCAACTGCCGACCTTGCCCGCCTCCAGCGTCAAGGCATGGCGCCATTCCTCCCGGATCAGTGCCGCCGACGTGCGGGCCCGCACGCGAGCCTCTTGCTTCAGCGAAAACAGCGTGGAAGCAACATCGGCCAGATCGATCAGCTGTGCCACCAGCTGTGGATCGACTTCAGCACGCGGCGTGGTTCCAAGCACGCACAGCGTACCGAGCCGCTGGCCATGTACCACGATCGGCGCCCCGGCATAAAACCGCGCGCCCGGCCAGCCAGTGACAAATGGATTGTCGGCAAATTGTGGGTCAGCCAGCATATCGGGAATGATCAGATGGTCGCGATCGACCGCCGCGATAGTATGGGCACAAAACGATATGTCGACCGAGGTGCCGTTCAGCGCGTCGATGCCAAAGCAGGATTTGAAGCGCTGCGTTTCTTGGTCGAGCAATGTGACCAGCGAAAACTCGGCGCCGAATAATCGTGCGGCAATCCGCGTCAGCCTGTCAAAATCCGGGTCGGGCTGGCCTTCGATAACCTCAAGCGCCTCAAGGACTTCAAGCCTGGACGGATCGGCGAGTGCCTGGCGCACCGCATCCGAAAGTGGCTTTGCTGACTCAATCACTCTGTCTTCCTGACGCAATTCGTCCAGCAAAAATCCACCGCAACATCAGGCTGCAAACGCGCTGCCTGACCAATGGTTGCAAGCCCGCCTGACTATTTTACTTCTATGCGGCAACAGCGACGGGCGTCTCCGATTTTGGCACGACCACCAGCAGCGCGCCCGGATGCACCCGCAACACCACTTCGCGCGCCAGATCGATCAATTCACCATCGACCACCGCCTGCGCATTATGCTTGCGCTTCGGAAACCGCAGCAGCAGCTCCTGCAATTCGCTCTCCCACACCATCGGGCTATCGCGCCAATGGCCGCGGAACACATCGAATGCCAGCCTGGCCAGCGCCCATGCCGACATCGGCGCCGCGACATAGACGCCCAGCACCCCGCCATCGAGCGCATTGGCGTACGGGATATGGCCTTCGCCAATCGGATTGTTGGAAATGGCGATGCCCGAGGCCCGCCGCTGTTCCCGGCCGCGCCGGGTGTGGATTTCCACCGCGAAGTCCGGCGGCCGGATAATGGTGGAGACAATGGCGCGCAGGCTGGCAAACATTTTACCCAAGCGGCTGCGATAGGTGATGGTCTCGCGAATCCGCACGAGCCTCGCATGCACGCCAACGCCGAACTGATGCACGAACGGCCGGCCATTGGCCGTCGCGATGTCAATACCGGTGACCTCGCCCCCCGCCAGCGCCTCCAGCGCCTGTTCGAGATCGAGGGGTAGCTTCAGGGCGCGGGCAAACAGGTTCATCGTGCCTGCCGGCAGCACCGCCAATGGCAGTTTCTTGCGGAAGGCCACATCTGCGGCCGACGAAATCGTGCCATCGCCACCACCCGCCAGGATCGCTTCAACGCCCGGCGAGTTGGCCGCATCCAGCAATGCCTGCGCAATGTCGCCACCGGCGACAACCCGGCATTCAAGTTGATGGCCGTGTCGGGTGAATATCTCCACCGCACGCGCGCCAAAAGCCTCGAGATCCATGGTGCGTAAAGTTCCGCCATGGCTGTTCAGAACGGCCACATACCGCACAAGGCAACTCCATCGGTCCGGCGATCGTCGCGTGGAATACGACCTTATCTTCACGCAACGGCGCAAAGCTCAAAGGGTTGCACTGATCCGGCTGGCCGGTTGTTCGATTTTGGGCACCGCGACGGTCACCTGCAGGCCGCCCTGGTCCGCGACGGCATAAACCGGCTTGCCACCGAACTGCTGCGCCAGTTGCTTGACGATAACCGAGCCAAGCCCGCCTTCGCTCAACAAGGCCTCATCTGACACACCCTGGCCGTCATCGCTGACTTCGAGCGTGGCGACCCCGACCGGATCGCGGAACAGCCGGACCGCAATCGTGCCGCTGCGCCCCTCGGGAAACGCATGCTTGAGCGAATTGGTCACCAACTCGCTGACCAGGATGCCCAGCGTGGTCGCATCGCGCGCATAAATCGAGATCGGCTCCAGCGCCCGGGTAAACTGGACAGCTTCGATGTTCGAATAATTGCCCTGCAGATCATCGAGCACCGCCGACAAGAACTCGGCCGCATCGGTGGTTTCAAGATCATCACCCAGCCGCAGCCGGCGATGTGCCGAGGCAATGGCATGCACGCGCTGTCGCGCCGCCTCCAGGGCCTCCTTGATTTCCGGCGACCTGGTACGCATCATTTGCAGCCCGAGCAGCGAGGACACCGTCGCGAGCGAATTGCCGATGCGATGGTTGGCTTCCATGAGCAGCGTTTCGACGCGTTCGCGCTCCCGCAACGCATGGGCCTGCGACTGTTCAAGTTCGGCCGTCCGCTCCTGCACCCGCTGTGTCAGGGCATCACGCTGGCCGAACAGGGCGTCCTGACTGCGCGCCATTGCCGACACCTGCCGCTGCGTACGATTGAACAAGACGTAGGTCAGCACCACCGCGCTGGCCAGCGCCACCAGTATGGCAACAACCAGCATTAGCCGCGTCGCTGCGATGCTCTGGTTGCGCTCCAGCAATCGTTGATCTTCCTGCGCAACGAATTCATCGAGCGTGGTCCGCAAATTGGACATCAACTCCGTGCCTTCGCCGGCTTTGACCACTGATTTGGCCAGATCGCTATGCCCGTCCCGCACCAGCGCGATGGTGGAGGACATTTCTGACAGCTTGCGCTTGACCGCCTCGCTGATGCTATCCAGCCGCGTAGTCTGTTCGGCATTGCCGAGGGTCAATTGCCCCAGCACCGCCATATCCTGATCTATGATGGTCAGGGTGTGGTAATAGGGCGGCAGATAGGCATTGTCGTCGGTGAGCAGATAACCGCGCTGGCCGCTTTCGGCATCCACCAACGCGATGGTCAACTCGCGCGCCGCCCTGCGCAGATCATAGGTGCGCACCACGTCCTGCATCTGTTGATCGACGCCCTGCGCCAGAAAAAACGCGGCAGCCGCAGCCAGAAACACCAGCGCCAGGCTGATGAACACAACGATGCGTCGCCAGACCAGCCGGTCAGCGACGCTTTCGACTTCAATGGGTGCAACCGCATCCGTCATAGTGTCAGTCTGCCATGTTGCTGCGATGAGTATGGCACGATCTATCGGATGCTATCGTGATCAAACCGCAATAATGACGAATGCCACTGTGGCGTGGCCATTTTGCGGCCACGGGCAATGCAGCCGGAAGCGATTACGGATTACCGTCCCTGGCCGATGGACAGAGTTTGCGTCGTCACCTGCGTTGAAACCGCATCCGGGCCGTAATCGGCTTCGCCACTCACCTTGAGCAAATCCTGCAAGCGGATGCGTGCCCGGCTCACCCGGCTTTTCATCGTCCCGACCGCGCAGTTACAGATCGCGGCGGCGTCTTCGTAAGAAAACCCTGAAGCGCCGATCAGGATAACCGCTTCGCGCTGATCATCCGGTAACTTGGACAATGCCGCCTTGAAGTCGATCATGTCCATCGCGCCATACTGCGGCGGGTGGACCGACAAACGCTCGGTGAACGCCCCGTCGCTGTCCTGCACTTCGCGGCCCCGCTTGCGCATCTGGCTATAGAACTCGTTGCGCAAAATGGTAAATAGCCAGGCCTTGATATTGGTGCCCATTTCGAAGCTCGTCTGCTTGGCCCAGGCCTTCATCACAGTGTCCTGCACCAGATCGTCGGCCTTGTCATGCTTGCCGGTCAGCGACACCGCGAAGGCGCGCAGGCTGGGCAAGGTTGCCAGCATTTCGCGCTTGAACGACGGAGCCTGCACGTCAGTTGCTTCACTGACCATTCTGCGCACCGGTGTTGGACTTCTGCGCGGCTTCCGCGCTATCGAGTTTTTCAAGCAGATCAAGCAATTGATCCGGCACGCCTTCGTCCTGCACCGAGCCATATAGCGCGCGCAGACGCGAACCGATATCGGTATTGGGGCCCAACCCGTCGTCGGACGGTCCCGCTTGCACGCGCGCCCGTTGTTGCTGACTCACAGGTTTGTCCTTCACCATCGCGTAAAAACCGCCAGATTGCCCAGATTTGCTGACAGAATGCACTGGCTGCAAAAAAGTTCCAATTGCGCGGAACGTTTTTGCCAGCGTCACGTTTTATGATTTCGGAGCGTGACGACCAAGCGTCATAGGGAGTGTACTAATGTCTTTGTCCATGCGGATTGCCCCGCACCTGCCCTATTTGCGGCGGTTTTCCCGTGCCACCACCGGCTCCCAGACTTCTGGTGATGCCTATGTGGCGGCGGTGCTCGAGGCTCTCATTGCCGACGTTTCCTTGTTTCCCGAGGCGTCGAATGATCGCATAGCGCTTTACAAGCTGTTCTCGACCATCTTTTCGACAACCAGCATTCGCGTTCCCGAGCCGATTTCCAACTTTTCCTGGGAACAACGCGCCTCGGACAATCTTGCCAACCTGACGCCACGCGCCCGCCAGGCGTTCCTTCTGGTCGCGGTGGAAGGCTTCGGCCATTCGCAGGCTGCCGAAATCCTGGGCGTGCCGGACAAGACCTTCCTGAGCCTGCTCGATGAAGCCTCGATGGAAATCTCCCGCCAGGTCGCCACCGAAATCATGATCATCGAAGACGAGCCACTGATTGCCATGGATATCGAGCAACTGGTCGAAAGCCTCGGCCACAAGGTGGTCAGTGTCGCCCGCACCCACAAGGAAGCGGTCACGTTGTTCAACCAGACCAATCCACGCATGATCCTGGCCGATATCCAGCTCGCCGATGGCAGTTCCGGCATCGATGCGGTCAACGACATTCTCAATCAACATACGGTGCCGGTGATCTTCATCACCGCCTTCCCGGAACGTCTGCTGACTGGGGAGCGCCCAGAGCCGACGTTCCTGGTGACCAAGCCGTTCAATCCAGACATGGTCAAGGCATTGATCAGCCAGGCGCTGTTCTTTGAAGAAGGTTCAAGAGCGGCGGCATAAGCCCGGTAAATAAGGCCCGGGAAACCGGGCCTTATTTTTTGAGCTAAAGGAACCGCCGCCTTTGCCCGCCGTTGCTCCTTTAAGCACCGGAAAGGATTGTGCGATGTTGTATTACGCAGTGGTCTTTTTCGTCATCGCTCTGATTGCCGGCGTGCTCGGTTTTGGCGGCATCGCTGGTGCCTCCGTCGGCATCGTGCAGACCTTGTTCCTGCTGTTTCTGGCCTTTCTCGTCCTTTCACCGGTCATGAGCGTGATCCGCCGCGCCTGATCCGGTCTGCAGAGAAAGTTTGTCCATGGCGCCCTCTCTGTCCACTATCGATCAACGCATGGTGCAGCGCGCGCTCAGTGCCAGCCTCGTTGAGCGACAGGTCGCCGTGCTGCATCAGGGTCTCGACGGTCGTTATGATTTCGTCGAGAACCTGTCGCCCCATTGGCCACAAGCCGACCTGATCGGCCGCTCAGACGACGATGTCTTGCCATCCGCGGTGGCGTCCCAATTTGCCGATGCCCGCCAGATGGCCATCGATCGTAACGCTCCCCAGATCATCGATTTCGAACTGCGGATCGGGGCACGCAACCACCAGTTTGAAGCCCGGTTCTCCGCTGATCGCGATGCCCATGTCTTTGTCGGCATCACCATCATCATCACCGACGTGTCCGATCTGCGGGCCCGCGAGCTGGCGCTCGCAACCCTGATGCGCGAAGTCAGCCACCGGTCCAAGAACCTGCTGGCGATTGTCCAGAGTGTCGCCGCCCAGACCGCCCACAACAGTGGCGGTGTCGAGGACTTTCTCGTCCGCTTTCGGGGCCGGCTGCAATCGCTGGCCAGCACTCAGGACATGGTCACCGAAAGCAATTGGCGTGGCACTTTGTTTCAATCGCTGGTTTCGGCGCAGATGGCCCGCGTCGGCCAGGCGGACCCTGCCGATATCCGCGTCACCGGCGACAACCCGCTGCTTTCTCCCAATGCCGCCATGCATATCGGGCTCGCCATGCACGAACTGGCCATCAACGCGGTGATGCATGGCGCCCTGGCCGAACCGGGGCGAGGCGCCATCTGGATCGACGCGCAAATCCACCAGGCGGATCCGCAAAATGCCGAAATGGTGGTGCAATGGCAGGAAACCGGTGCCGGTCACCTAAAGCCGCCGGCCGCACCTCACTTTGGCAGGTTGGTGCTCGATCGCATCGTCCCCGCCTCCGTTGGCGGTAGCGCCCGTTATGTTATTGATGATGATCTGGTGAGCTATCGTCTGGTGGTGCCAGCAGACCAGTTTGAAGCCTGACCGACTAGCGGGCGCGCCGCGCCATCAGGATAGACTCTGCCTCGGCCTTGACCTGCAGACTGCGCGACGGCACATGCGTTAGGAGGTAATGGGGCATGTCGATGCTGTCGAGCGGCCGGGCAAAGAAATAGCCCTGCAATTGATGGCAGTTGATGCCGGAAAGGAAATCGGCCTGTTCCGCTGTCTCGACCCCCTCCGCCGTGATCTTGAGCTTGAGCGTTTTGCCCAGCGAGGCAATGGCCTTGAGAATATCGCGCGCCACCGGGTCGTCCGTCGACGCGTTGATAAACGATCGATCGATCTTGATCTTGTCGAACGGAAACTTCAGCAGATAGCTCAGGCTCGAATAGCCAGTGCCGAAATCGTCCATGGCAATCGTCACCCCCAAGGCACGGATCTCCGCCAGCTTGGCCGTCACCTCGTCCGGATTTTCCATCAACAGGCCTTCGGTGATCTCGATCTCAAGCCGGTGCGGCTCCAGTCCGGAGAGCGACAGCGCCCGTTTGACCACCATGGCAATATCGGACAGCCGGAAATGCTTGGCCGACACGTTGACCGCCACGGTCATGCCCTCCGGCCACGTCGTTGCGGTCCGGCACGCCTGCTCGATGGTCCAGTCGCCGATCTCGACGATCAGGCTGGAGCGTTCGGCAATCGGAATAAACTCGGCCGGCGGCACCAGACCGCGGATCGGGTGGTTCCAGCGGATCAGCGCCTCAAAACCCACCGGCCGCCTGTCGTCCGCCGCCACCAGCGGCTGATAGTACAGCAGCAGCTCGTCGTTCCTGAGGGCGTCGCGCAGTTCCACTTCCAGCATGCGCCGCTCACGCGCTTCCGAATCCATCTGGTTTTCAAAGAAGCGGTAAACCGAACGGCCATCGGCCTTGGCACGATACAGTGCCAGATCGGCATTGCGCAGGATCTGGTCCGGCCTCGTACCGTTTGCCGGTGCCATCGCGATGCCGATGCTGATGCCGATGCTGAGCACGTCGTCATCGATCTGGTACGGCTTCTTGACCTCCTCGATCAGCCGCGCCGCCAGTGTCGCATTGCCTTCCGGGCTGCAATCATTGGGCAGGATAATGGCGAACTCGTCGCCACCCAGTCGCGCCACGTAGTCGGTCTCGCGCGCCAGTGCCTGGATGCGTTTTGCTACCATGATCAGCAGCCGGTCCCCGATCAGATGCCCGCGGCTGTCATTGATCGATTTGAACTGGTCCAAATCCATAAACAGTAGCGAGAATGGCGCGCCATAACGCTCCAGCCGGGCCACGCAATGATTGAGATGGTCGGTGAACTTGGTGCGGTTGATCAACCCGGTCATTGGATCGTGGTGCGCCAGCAGCGTGATCCGCTGTTCGGCAACCTTACGCTCCGAAATGTCGGCGCCGGTGCCGATATAGCCGATATAGCCCCCGGCCTGGTCAAAGGCCGGCTTGCCGGTCATGCTCCACCAGCATTCCTGCCCGCCGGCCGTCACGCGCAATTCGATATCCTGGAACGTTTGCAGGTGGGCGCAGTCACTTTCCAGTTGTGCCATGAAGGGATCGTTGGGCGGGGTGATACAGCGCAGGAAGTGGATGAAGTCGGCCCCCAGCAACGCATCCTCGCCAACGCCGGTGGCGGCGGTAAAACCCGTCGACAGCCGGTCGATCTGCCCATCCTTGTCAAAGCCCCAGATCCAGTTGGAACTGCTCTGCTCGAATTCACGCAGCAACAGTCCGATGATCTCGCCGCGTTCGCGCACCTGCGCGTCGGATGCCCGCTGCGCCACGAACAGGCGTGCCAGACGGAGGCAGATGACGGTCATCACCACCAGCATTGAAAACAGCAGCATGCTGCGGGCCCACAGGTCCGGCACGTCCTGCTGTCGCAACAGATTCGTCGCAATGCCCGATACCATGGTCAGGACATAAAGCAGCATCGCCTGCGGATAGCTGAGCAGCGCAACCATGCCGATGAACAGCATGCCGCCAATGCCAATCATGGCCGCATTACGGATCGTTGGATCGGAGGCAACCGGCATTACCACAAAGCCTGCGGCCCACATCAGGGCGCAAACAAAAGTAAAGCCCAGCACTTGGCCAATGCTGGCCGGGATTGAAACACTGTCTTCGCTCTTGCGGCGATGAATTGCCAGCGCACCCAGCGCCAGCCCGCCGATGACCCAGAACAGGCCAGCCCAGATCGCCACGCGCATGAACTCGGGCTGGCCCCGGCACACGGCGGTCATCACCCCGGTTACCACGAACATGCCAACCAGCACCGCGCCGGATGTTGCCTCCATCGAGCGGAACTGGTCCATCAGGAGCCGTCTGCGCAAATGCGGTTTCATGCCGTCCGCGCCAATGGCACGATCGAAGGTCCGATCAACCGCAGCAGCTAACCGTATGAGAACGGATGGAATTTTGACGCTCATGGAGCAAAAGTGCCCTATAGCAATTAATTTTGAGTGTGCTTTCGCGCCCCTGACAATCCGCAATCGAACAATGAACTTTTGATGAACGGCATGCGACAGATTGGGTGGAAATTATTAAGCATCCCCACGATTGCGGACAATTACACAAAATAAACTCAAGCATTTAAGCCGATTTTCAAAGTCGACCAGTATTTTCGCTCCCAAGGATGGCCAGAAAGGTCACCACGTTGGAGAGCGTCATGAACAAGCACGTTGCGACCGTCCCCGAAGCAGCATTGGCCGGCAGCCTGCGCGACTTCCGCGCCCCTGAAGGCTCCGACCTGATCGGCCGTGTCGCTGGCTTTTATCAGTGGCAGAGCCTGCGCCGCGAACACGGCCTGTGGCCCTATGCCCGCTCCACCGCCACCGCCCCCAAGGCGCGCTGCGACGCCAGGAGCGACGCTGGCGAGAATTTTTCGGGTATCAATTTTGCCAGCCAGGATTATCTGAGCCTGGCATCCCACCCCGCCATCAAGCAGGCCGCAATCAACGCCATCCAGGAATTCGGTGTCCATAGCGCCGGTTCCGCAGCCCTGCTCGGCAATACCTCAAATTCACTCCGGCTGGAGCAGGACCTGTCCGCATTCATGGGCGGCCGCGAAATCGTGCTCTATCCAACCGGCTGGGCAGCCGGCTACGGCTCGGTGCAGGGTTTCGTGCGCCCCAACGATCACGTTGTCATGGACGTGCTGGCACATTCGTGCCTGCAGGAAGGCGCCAAGGCCGCCACGCAGAACATCCACTATCACGGTCACCTCAACCTCGAAGCGCTGACCCGCAAGCTGCAGCGCATCCGCGCCAATGATACCCAGAACGGCATCATGGTGGTCACCGAGAGCCTGTTCTCGATGCATTCCGATACGCCGGACCTGGGCGCCATGCGCTCCATCTGCGACGAATTCGGCGCCTCGCTGCTGGTCGACTGCGCCCATGATCTGGGCAGCATCGGTGAAGATGGTCTTGGCCATCTCGGCCTGCAGGGCATGATGGACGCCGCCGACATCATCATCGGCAGCTTCTCCAAGACCTTTGCCTCCAATGGCGGCTTCATCGCCGTCAAGGACCGCGCCACTGCTGAATATCTGAAATACTACAGCGCCACCCACACCTTCTCCAACGCACTGTCCTCGGTTCAGGCAGCAACGATCCTCGCCGCGCTGGAGATCGTGCGCTCCGACGAAGGCAAGGCGCTGCGCCGCAAGCTGATGGACAATATCCTGTATCTGCGCGCCCAGATGGCCAAGGCTGGCCTTGAAACCCTGGGTGATCCGTCCCCGATCGTGCCGGTCCGCATCGGCACCGAAGCCATGGGCCGCTTTGCCTCGCGCCATCTGGCCGCCCTTGGTGGCATTGCCAATCTGGTGGAATATCCGGCCGTGCCGCAGGGCGGCGCCCGTTTCCGCTTCCAGGTGATGGCCGCACACAACCGCGCCGACATCGATCAGGTGGTCAAGATCCTGGCCAAGGCGATGCATGACGCTGATCTGGAATATCGTCTCGGCCATGAAGGCGAAAATGCTGACGCTGCCCGCAGCCGCACCGTCGCAACGAGGGCCGCCTAAGAGGGAAGCCGTGGCAACGACACTCAAACTTCTGGCGGTGGACGACGATGCGCCGTCCGCCGAACTGATTGTCCGGGTTGCAGAACGCTGCGGCCATGAAGCCTTTGCCACCTCTGATCCGCGCGGCGTGATCAATCTGGTCAACGCACTCAGGCCCGATGTTATTGCGATGGATTTGAGCATGCCGCACATCGACGCCATTGAGCTCTTTACCCTGCTGGCCGCCCATAAATACGCTGGTCAGTTGATCATCGTATCCGGGCAGGACGAAAGCTCGCTGAGGACCGCGCAACGCGCCGCTCAGACCATGGGGCCCAACAAGCCCCACGTCCACCAGAAGCCGCTGAACTTCCAGGCGATGCGCCAGACGCTCAACATCGAACTGGCAATCAAAGGCCGCTAGATCAGACCACGCTCGCCAGCGCCGCTGCCGGCATCTTAAGTCCCAGCACCAGGTGCATCTTGCCCAGCAGGCGCGGCAGATCGACGGGCTTGGTATCGAAGTCGATGCAACCAGCACCGAGCGCATTGGTGCGATCGGACTCAAACGCGCTTGCCGTCAGCGCGATGATCGGAATACCGGCGGTTTCGGGATCGGCGCGGATGCGGCGGGTCGCCTCGCACCCATCCATTTCGCCCAACCCCATATCCATCAGGATCACATCGGGCATGATCGACTTGGCCGCCTCGATACCGCTCGGCCCATCCACCGCAAAACGGATGGAAAAGCCGCGCCGTTCCAGCCGGCGACCCAGCACGTCCCGATTGATGGGATTGTCTTCAACGATCAGAACCAGCGCCATAAGCTGCTCCTTGCGATTAATGGTTGACGGCGCGACGCACCGGTTTGGGGTTGCGGGTGGCCTTCAGCCCCGCCAGAGCAGCTTTGACTTTGGCGGCATCGAGCGGCTTCATCACGATGCCATCAGCCCCCGCGGCCAACGCCTTGCTGCGTTCGGACAGGATCGAAATCATGAACACCGGAATGCTGGCCGTGTTCGGATCGGATTTCAGCGCGGCCAGCACATCCCAGCCGTCAAAGCCCGGCATCAGGATATCGAGGAAGATTGCCGCCGGCCTGACCGTGCGCGCAATCTGCAACGCCGATTGCGGCGCATCGGTACAGATCGGCGTATAGCCCTCCTTGACCAGCAGACGCTCCGCCAATTCGAGGAAATTGCGGTCGTCGTCCACCACCAGCATGCGCTCGCGCTTGTCGTGATTGGGCAGATGTCCGGTCATGCCCGACATACCGGTCTGCCGTTCCTGAGCGTCGCCTTCTGCGTCGCGCAGGAATTCTTCATCGTCCTGCTTGGGCATTCTGCGCGCGACGACCGACGCAACGGGGCTTTCGCTCAACTGCTCGACCTTGACCGGCAGGCGAATGACAAAGCGCGATCCCTTGCCTAGCTCGCTGCTGATGTGGATTTCTCCACCCATCAGCCGGCACAAATTCTGGCTGAGCGACAAGCCAAGGCCGGTCCCGCCATAAACTGCAGCAATCTTGGAGTTGGCCTGAGAAAAATTGGAGAACAACGCCTTCTGCTGTTCCGCCGAGATGCCAATGCCGGTATCGGCGATGGTAATCTCGAGCCAGTCGCCATCCGCCTGCGCTGCCCGCGTAACTGACAGCGTAATATGCCCGTTCTGGGTGAACTTGGCAGCGTTGGACAACAGATTGAACACTGCCTGCCGCAGCTTGGTGGCATCGGCCCGGATCGAGCCGAGATCGTTGCCGCGCACCACATTGAAGGTATTGGTATTCTTGAACGCCAGCGGCCGCGCCGTGGCGTCCACCTCATCGATCAGCTTGTCGACATCGACGGTTTCCAGATACAGCGCCATCTTGCCCGCTTCGATCTTGGAAATATCCAGAATGTCGTTGACCATCGCCAGCAGATGCTTGCCGGCGGCACTGATCTTTTGCAGATCGGCGATCTGCTCGCCGCGCCCATCGAGTTCGGCATCTTCCAGCAGGATTTCCGAATAGCCCAGCACCGCATTGAGCGGGGTGCGCAGTTCATGGCTCATTTTGGCCAAAAATTCCGACTTGGCGCCATTGGCGCGTTCGGCATCTTCCTTGGCGTCAGTCAGCATCTTGAGCGTGTCCTGATGCCGCTCGATTTCCTTGATCAACTCGGACTGGCTATCAACCACGCTGGAGTAATATGCCGCCATCATGAACACATAGATATTGGAGCCAAGCGCCGACAGCACGCCGGCCACCACCATCTCCTCCACCGGGATATGCACCGGGAAGCTGGCGGCGAGATAAAATCCGTAAAACGCACCGAGGCCGAGCACGATCTGCGAAAACACGAAGATGCGCGCCGTCCAGTTCGAGCCCAGATACATGAACGCCAGCAGCGGCGTCAGCACAAACCACATCAGGAACGGCGAGCTGGTGCCGCCATAATTGTAGGAGCCCCACAGCACCGAAAAGCTGAGGTTGAGCACCGACAGCATCGCCAGTTGCGTATAAGCACGCGGGAACAACCGCAGCAGTGCCAGAAACGGCCAGAAGCCGAAGATCGAAGCGGCCAGGATCAGCACGTGCGGAAACGGATGCGGATCGGCAAACCACAGGAAAATCGGGATCGGCGCAGCGATGAACGGGCCAAACAGATGGCTGATGATGAACATCTGCACCCGCTTGCGGGTATGCAGTTCTCCGGCCAGTGCCTCGGGCATCAACCAGTTCATCAGCCGCTGAAATACCAGCAATGCAGCCATGGCTCGCCTCGTGCCTGAAATCAGCCACGACATTGCCCCGCCACACTTTGAAAAGTCGTAAAGACTCCCGGCTAAACTGACGCTGCTGTCGAATTCAATCCCAGCGACGCGTGTTCGAACGCGGCCATCACCCCGCGCAACTCGGCCAGCCCCTTGAGCCGCCCGATCGTCGGGTACCCCGGCTGCGACCGCCGTCCCAGATCATCCAGAATATCCTGCCCATGATCGGGCCGCATCGGAATGGCATGGTCGGATCGCCCTGCCGCCTTGCGCCGATTTTCCTCGCGCACGATGGCGGCGATCACCGCCACCATGTCGACGTCCCCGCCGAGGTGCTCGCTCTCGAAAAACGAGCCGACAACGTCGTCATTATCCCGCTTCACATTGCGCAGATGGACGAAATGCACCTTGTGGCCCAGTCGGTCGATGATGCCCGGCAGGTCATTGTCGGGCCGCACCCCAAGTGAACCGGTGCAGAAGGTCATGCCGTTGGACGGGCTCTCCACCGCATCCATGATGCATTTGTAATCGGCCTCGGTCGACATCACCCGGGGCAGGCCGAGCAGCGCAAACGGCGGATCATCGGGATGGCAGCACAACCGCACGCCCAACTCTTCGGCGGTTGGCACCACGGCCTCGAGAAAGTCCACGAAATTGGCCCGCAGCCGCTCCCGCGAAATCGCGCCATACTCGGCCAGATGCGCCCGCACATCATCGAGCGTCATCGACTCGGTCGAGCCTGGCAGTCCCATAGTCACATTGCGCGCCAGCGTCTTCTTGCCCGCATCATCGAGTGCGCCAAACCGCCGCCCGGCTTCGTCGACGATGGCATTTGTATAGTCGGCACCGGCCCCTGAGCGTTCCAGCACATGGAGGTCGAAGGCGGCAAAATCATTGATGTCGAACCGCATGCACGAGCCACCATTGGGCAGGTTCCAGCGCAGGTCGGTACGGGTCCAATCCAGCACTGGCATGAAATTGTAGCAGATCACCTCCAGCCCGCTGGCAGCCAGGTTGCGCATCGAAACCTTGTAATTCTCGATGTGCTGGCGCCAGTCGCCTTTCTGCTTTTTCATGTCCTCGGTCACCGGCAGGCTCTCGACCACGTCCCAGGTCAGCCCCGATGGCGAACCGTCGCGTCGTGTCGCGATTTCCTGATGCCGCCTGCCGATTTCTTCGGGCGTCCATACCACCCCGTTGGGCACATGATGTAGCGCGCTGACAATGCCTGCCGCGCCGGCCTGCGTCACATCATCGATGCTGGTGAGATCATGGGGGCCGAACCACCGCCAGGTCTGTCGCATGCAAAAACTCCGCCTTGTATGGAAGTTTCTTGCCACAGACAGCGGAGGCGATAAAGCCCTATCGCCTATTTGCCATTGGCAATATCGATGAGAATGTTCGCGTGGCATGGCGTGCCCTGTTTGCACCAGCAGGCCAGGTTCCGGCCTGCGAGGTGCCGTCGGATTTCGGCACGGTCCAAGGGCGGTCCCGGCGACAGCTCTGGGGCCAGTGTGCCATTCATCCAGCGTTCGAACCGCGACACCGCCTCCACTTGTGCCGCAATCGCATCGATGCTCTCCGCCTCGGCGATCTCGGCAATCACGAACGGATTGCCCCACCGGCCCGGCCGCGACACGCTCTGCGCCGGCAAGCCGTTGAGCGCGCGCGATTGCGCCTGCAAGTTAAAGCCCCTGCCGCGCGATAGCACTATGCGCACCGGTTTCAATGCAGATCCCTGTCATAGACGAATTTCGGCATTTCCCAATGCTTGAGGATGGCAAACACCCGCAGTGGAAACCCCACCGCCAATGCCAGCACAATCACTCCTTCATGGTTGAAGCCGATCTTGAGCCCGAAATAATAGATCGCCCCGGTAACGATCGAAATGGTGGCGTAAAGCTCACCGCGAAACACCAGCGGCACGTCATTGCACAGCACATCGCGCAGGATGCCCCCGACAATCCCGGTCAGCATCCCCGCGACGATCACGATCAGCGGATGCTGGTTCATGCCCAGCGCCACGTCACACCCGACAATGGTGAAAATCACCAGGCCCAGCCCGTCGAGCACCAGAAACGGCCACCTTAGCTTTTCGATCACCCGTGCCGCCGCAATTGCCGCCAGCGCCGAACCACAGATCAGCAACAGCACATAGGGATTGGCCACCCAGTACAGCGGATAATGACCCAGCAGCACATCACGCGTCGTGCCGCCACCCAGCGCGGTTACACAGGCCAGCAGGCACACCCCGAACCAGTCCATCTTGCGCCGCCCCGCCGCCAAAGCTGCCGTCATCGCTTCGGCGGCCAGCGCCAGATAAAAGATCGCGGTCAGCATCAAATGGTCCTGTGGAAACCGGGTTGTTCCTTGAACGTTACAGGAGCAGGCTGCCGCGTCCATCCCCGTCGTGAAGACTTCCATGCGCAAACCGCAAACCGTCAAAGCGCTTGAAGATTTCGGCCGCGTGCGCCTGTCCGAAAGCTTTTTCATGCGCGATTTCCTCTATTCGGAAATCGCCGCCATCAATGGCTTGTCCAACCTGCCCGATGATCCTGACCTCGCCATCGCCGCTGGCACGGTGCTGTGCGAAACCCTGCTCGAACCGCTGCAGCAACAATTCGGCCGCCTCTCGGTGCGCTCGGCTTACCGTTCGCCGCAGGTCAACGAATTCGGCAACCTGCATGATCTCAATTGCTCGACCAATGCCAAGAACTACGCCGGCCACATCTGGGATCGTCGCGACACCCAGGGCCGCGTGGGCGCCACCGCCTGCGTCGTCGTCAACCGCTTCATCCCCCATTACCAACGCACCGGCGACTGGGAAGCCATGGCCTGGTGGGTGCATGATCACCTGCCCTATTCCGACATGGAATTCTTCCCAAGATACGCGGCCTTCAACCTGCAGTGGCGTGAGGAGCCCATCCGCCAGATCTCCAGCTATATCCCGCCCCGACGCGGGAAGTTGACGGGGCCGGGAATGGAGAATTGGGCCGGGGCACATGAGACCGCCTACGCGGTGATGCTGAAGGAACTCGACTAGATAAAATCCGCCCTATGCGGCGTGAACACGTCCACCAGCCGCCCGGCCTGCAGCGCCACCACGCCATGCACCAGCCCGGATGCCACAATAAAGCTGCCGCCCTGCCCCACCACTTGGGTCACGCCATCGATGGTGACTTCGAACGAGCCTTCGGCCACATAGCTGACTTGAATATGGGGATGGCTGTGCAACGCGCCCACCGCACCCTTGTCGAAGCCAAATTCCACCTGCATCAGCTCTGACGTATGAATCAGCACGCGCCGCCGGTTGCCGGGCGCCAGTTCGATCCATGGCGTTTCGTTCGCCTGCGCAAAAACCTTGGTCATTTCATCACCTCGCCAGCCATCCGCCGTCAACCGGCACAACGGCGCCATGCATGTAATCTGATGCGCGCGCCAGCAGAAACACTGCCGCGTCGCCAATGTCCGATGGTGCGCCCCAGCGCCCCGCCGGGATTCGCCCCAGGATCGACGCCGAACGATCCGGATCGGCCCGCAGCGCCTCGGTATTATTGGTCTCGATATAGCCGGGTGCGATGGCATTCACGTTGATGCCTTTGGCTGCCCACTCATTGGCCAGCAATCGCGTAATCCCCAATACCCCGCTTTTGGAGGCCGTATAACTCGCTACACGAATACCGCCCTGAAAACTCAGCATCGACGCGATATTGACCACTTTGCCTCGCCTGCCGGCAGCAATCACTTTGCGGCCAAACGACTGCGCCAGAAAGAATCCCAATTTCAGGTTCACGTCCATGACGCTGTCCCAATCGTCCTCGGAAAAATCCACGGCATCCACCCGGCGGATGATCCCCGCATTGTTGACCAGCCCGTGCATCGGACCATGCTCTTCCCAGACAGCGTCGAACATCGCCTGTGCATCGGCAGCGCGCGCCACGTCTGCCGTGACCCGAACCAGTTCCGCGCCAAGCACCGACATACCAGCTGCGGTTTCATCCAGCGAAGATCGGCTGACGCCAATCACCCGCCCACCGGCGCGACCAATCGCCAGCGCAATGCCCTGCCCAATGCCGGTATTGGCCCCGGTCACCATGACGGTCTCACCCGAAAGGCCAAATGCCGACAGATCAGTCACAGCAATTCGTCCATGCCGACCTTGTCGACATCGGTGTAGTCGACATTGTCGCCGGCCATCGCCCAGATGAACGTATAGGCGCCGGTCCCCGCGCCTGAATGGATCGACCATGGCGGCGACAACACCGCCTGCTCGTTGCGCACGATCAGGTGCCGGGTTTCGTCCGGCTCACCCATCAGATGCACCACGAAGGCATCCGGCTTCAGGTCGAAATACAGGTATGCCTCCATGCGCCGGTCATGGATATGGGCTGGCATGGTGTTCCAAACCGAACCCGGCGCAAAGGTCGTCAGCCCCACCACAAGCTGGCAGGTCTTGGCCGTATCGGCATTGATGAACTGGAAGATCGAGCGTTCGTTGGCCGTGTCCTTGCTGCCCAGATCAAGCCGCTTGGCTTCGGCAATTCCGATCCGCACTGTCGGATGGCTGGCATGGGCGGGGGCGCTCAGCAGGTAGAATTTGGCCGGCTCGGCCACGCGATTGGAGCCAAACGCCACCGCCTTCGAACCCATGCCCACATACAGCATGTCGCGATGCGCCAGTTCATGACTGGTGCCATCGACCGTGATGCTGCCCGCCCCGCCGATATTGACCGCGATCAGTTCGCGGCGGCTCAAAAACTCCGGCGTGCCGGTCGGCTTGATGCTCTCCAGCGCCAGCGGCGCTCCAAGCGGCATCGCTCCGCCCACCGCCATGCGGTCGTAGTGGCTATAGGTCCAGTTCACCTGCCCCGGCGCGAACAGATCTTCGATCAGGAAATGCTCGCGCAGTTCGCCCGTATTCATCGTCGCGGCGGTGACGGGGTCGATGGCGAAGCGAATGTCGTAATCGGTGGTCATGGATCAGTCCTGCCTGAAGTTTATCTGTCCGCTCGAACACGCTGGGGGTGAGCCATAGCCAAAGCTCCAGCGCGCCAGCCTCATAACTAGTATGGAAGATGCGCTTCTCGATCAACGGGCAAGTTCAAAAAGGTCCGATGAGGCGTTGCCATGCACCCGCGCGTGTCCGTGCTTGCCAGCAGCCGTCACAAATGCTGGTGTCCAGTTTCACCGCATGGTGATTTGCGGGGCCAGGCCTTGCCGGGCTTGGCTTGGGTTCTGAGCTCCTGGAGCAACAATGGGCGCCTATATTCTTCGCCGCCTGCTGCTGATCATCCCGACCGTGTTCGGCATTATGGCGGTGTCGTTTCTAGTTATCCAGTTCGCTCCCGGCGGTCCGGTCGAGCAGGCCATCGCCAACATGAATGGCACGGCTCACTCCATCACCGAGCGGGTCACCGGCAGCGCCGCCGGCGATCTTGCCGCCCAGCCCAATGCAGGCAATGGCAAAGGCGGCTCGCTCTATCGCGGCTCGCGCGGTCTATCGCCCGAAATCATCGCCAAGATCGAAAAGCAGTTCGGCTTCGATAAGCCGCCGCTGCAGCGCTTTGGGCTGATGCTGTGGAACTATCTGCGCTTCGATTTCGGCGACAGCTACTACCGCGATATTTCGGTGATCGACCTGATCAAGGAGAAGATGCCGGTCTCGATCTCGCTGGGCCTGTGGATGACGCTGCTGTCCTATGGCATCTCCATCCCGCTCGGCATCAAGAAGGCGATTTCCGACGGCTCCCGCTTTGACGTCTGGACCTCGACCGTCGTTATCATAGGCTACGCGGTCCCCGGGTTTCTGGTCGCCATCGCGCTGATCGTTCTGTTCGCTGGCGGCAGTTTCTGGAACATCTTCCCGCTGCGCGGACTGACCTCTTCGGGTTTTGCCAATTTTCCGTGGTATCAACAGGTGCTCGATTATTTCTGGCACCTGATCCTGCCGATCATCGCCATGGGCCTGGGTGCATTCGCCACCACGACCCTTTTGACCAAGAATTCCTTCCTCGACGAAATCGGCAAGCAATACGTGGTCACGGCCCGCGCCAAGGGCCTCACCGACAATCAGGTGCTCTACCGCCACGTCTTCCGCAACGCCATGATGCTCGTCATCTCAAGTTTCCCCGGCGCTTTTATCGGCGCCTTCTTCGGCGGCTCGCTGCTGATCGAAACCATCTTCGGGCTCGATGGATTGGGCCTGCTCGGCTTCCAGTCGCTGGGCAGCCGGGATTACCCGGTAATCTTTGCCACGCTCTACATCTTCTCGCTGCTGGGCCTGGTGATCACCCTGATTTCGGACCTCACCTATATGTGGATCGACCCCCGCATCGATTTCGAAAGCCGGGAAGTATGACCGATACGGCCCTGACCCGCGCCACTGCCGAACAGGTTCGCACTGGCTGGATCAGCCCGATCAACCGCCGCCGCTGGGCCAATTTCAAGCGCAATCGCCGCGGGTTCTGGTCGCTGTGGATTTTCCTCGCCTTCTTCATCGGCACCCTGCCGGCCGAATTCATCGCCAACAACAAGCCGCTGGTCATCTCCTACAAGGGCGAGATCATGTTTCCGGTGCTGGTCAACTACCCGGAAACCCTGTTCGGCGGGTTTCTGGCCACGCCAAATTATCGCGACCCCTTCATTAGCGACGAGATCGAGGCTAATGGCTGGGCGATCTGGCCACCCATCCGCTTCGACTACGTGGTCATCGACAGCTACCTGCCGCACGCCGCGCCAGTCGAACCGAGCTGGCTGATGACCCGCGACCAGATCTGCCAGAACTACCCGCTCGCGGCCGACGACCCCCATTGCGTCGCGGGCAATTATCATCTGCTGGGCAGCGACGATAACGGCCGCGATGTGCTGGCCCGCCTGATCTACGGCTTCCGCATTTCAGTGCTGTTCGGACTGACGCTGACTATCATCTCCTCGATCGTCGGCGTCGCTGCCGGCGCGGTGCAGGGCTATTTCGGCGGCTGGATCGACCTGCTGTTCCAGCGTTTCATCGAAATCTGGACCTCGATCCCGGCGCTTTATGTGCTGCTGATCATTTCCAGCGTGCTGGCCCCCAGTTTCTGGGTGCTGCTGGGCATCCTTTTACTGTTTTCCTGGGTGTCGCTGGTCGGCATCGTCCGCGCCGAGTTCCTGCGCGCCCGCAATTTCGAATACGTCAACGCTGCCCGCGCCCTCGGCGTCTCCAATCTCACCATCATGGCCCGCCACCTGATGCCCAATGCCATGGTCGCCACGCTGACCTTTCTGCCCTTCATTCTCTCCGGTTCGGTCACCACCCTCACCTCGCTCGATTTCCTCGGTTTCGGTCTGCCCCTTGGCTCACCCTCGCTGGGCGAACTGCTGGCCCAGGGCAAGGACAACCTTCAGGCCCCCTGGCTGGCGCTGACTGGCTTCCTCACCATCTCGATCATGATGACCCTTTTGGTCTTCATCGGTGAAGCGGTCCGCGATGCCTTCGATCCAAGAAAGACACTGGCGTGACCGCCCCCCTGCTTTCGGTCAAAAACCTCGGTGTCCGCTTCGGCCAATCCGACGCTGCGAAGGGCGTCAGCTTTGATATCGCGCCGGGCGAAACCCTGGCGCTGGTCGGCGAAAGCGGTTCGGGCAAATCGGTCACCGCACTTTCCATCCTCAAACTCCTCTCGCCCTCGGCAACGCTCTCCGGTCAAATCCTGTTCAAGGGACAGGACCTGCTTGCCGCCACCCCGACCCAGTTGCGGTCCGTGCGCGGCAACGACATCTCGATGATTTTTCAGGAACCGATGACCTCGCTCAATCCGGTTCACACCATCGAGCGCCAGATCGGCGAAGTCCTCGCCATCCATAAGGGAATGCGGCCCAACGCCGCGCGCGCCCGCACAATCGAACTGCTCGATCAGGTCGGCATCCCCGGACCGGCAAGTCGCCTGGCCTCGTTCCCGCATCAGCTTTCGGGCGGCCAGCGCCAGCGCGTCATGATCGCCATGGCGCTGGCCAACGAACCCGACCTGCTGGTGGCCGACGAGCCGACCACCGCGCTCGACGTTACCGTGCAAGCACAAATCCTCACCCTGCTCAAGTCGCTGCAACAGCACCTCGGCATGGCCATGCTGTTCATCACCCATGATCTGGGCATCGTCCGCCGCATCGCCGACCGCACCTGCGTCATGACCAATGGCGAAATCGTCGAAGCCGGCCCCACCGAAGCGATTTTTGCCAACCCGCAACACGCCTATACCAAACACCTGCTCGCTGCCGCGCCCAAGGGCCAGCCGCCACAGCCGATGCCCGACAGTCCGGTGATCATGCAGGCCGATGACCTGCGCATCTGGTTCCCGATCCGCCGCGGCCTGCTCAAGACCGTTGTGGGCCACATCAAGGCGGTCGATGGCGTCAATATCGCCATCCGCCAGGGGGAAACCCTTGGCGTCGTTGGCGAAAGCGGTTCTGGAAAATCCACGCTTGGCTACGCGATCATGCGGCTGATTTCGTCCAAGGGGCGTATCGCCTTTTTGGGCAACGAAATCCAGTCGCGCTCATGGAAAGCCATGCGCCCGCTGCGCGCCGATATGCAGATCGTGTTCCAGGATCCCTATGGCTCGCTCAGCCCGCGCATGTCGATCGCCGATATCATCGGCGAAGGCCTGCAGGTTCATGCGCCACAGATCAGCCGCGCCGAACGCGACGCCCGTGTCGTCAAGGCGCTCGAAGAAGTGGGCCTCGCCCCCGAAAACCGCTTCCGCTACCCGCACGAATTTTCCGGCGGCCAGCGCCAGCGCATCGCCATCGCCCGCGCCATGGTGCTCGAACCCAAATTCGTCGTGCTCGACGAACCCACCTCGGCGCTCGACGTTTCCATTCAGGCCCAGGTCGTCGATCTGCTGCGCGAACTGCAACGCCGCCACGGCCTGACCTACCTGTTCATCTCCCACGATCTCAAGGTGGTACGGGCATTGGCCAATACCATGATCGTCATGCGCCACGGCAAGGTGGTCGAACAAGGCGAAACCGCGCAAATCTTTGCCGCTCCCCAAAGCGATTACACCAGGGCGTTAATGGCCGCAGCGTTTGACCTGACCCCGATCTGACCATTGAAGCGTTTGAAAAGCCAAAGGAAACTGCATTGAGCGATAACCAGCAGGGCAGCCCGTTTGATGGCCCGCAAATGCAAGGCGTCCACTATCAGCGCGCCGATATGTCGGGGGCTAATTTTGACGGCGTGAACCTGCAAAACGCACGATTTCATGCGGTTTTGACGAAGGCCATATTCACCGATACCAATCTGGGCGAAGCGGCTTTCGACGACATCAATCTTGCCGATGCGCGATTCAACAATGCCAATCTGTCCGGTGCCTTATTTACCGATGCAAACCTGTCGGGAGCGACCTTTCGCGGCGTCACCTTGGCGCATTCGCAGATCCAGGACGCCGATTTGACCGGCATGCGGATCAATGGCGTGCTCGTGACCGATCTGATCGCCGCTTATGAACGAGGCAACCGCTGAGGCCACCCACGATGCAAGGCATCGAACTGTCGCGCCGTTTCTATGCCGACATCGTTCAGCCCTGGCTGCGCAGCACGGCCCCCGACCTCCGCTACTCCGCAGCTCTGATCGGCTATGGCTCGGAGCTTCTCGGCTTTGACGACGAGACATCACGAGACCATAATTGGGGTCCCCGCGTTCAGATTTTCCTGAGCCGCGATCAGTTCGAGCTGTCTGCGCGTGGGCTGGTCGATGAATTTTCCAAGGTCGCTCCGACGAGCTATCTCGGTGAACCCATCGGTTGGCGCAGCCGGCCAAATCCGCCGTCCAGCGGAGCCGAAGCGGCCGGCGCCTTTGAGCATGGCCTCGAATTTCATACCTTCGAAGCAAAACTGGAAGACCTGCTGGCCGTGCGATCGGCGGAGAACCTGACTTCTCTGGACTGGCTGGGCTTTGCCGAACAAAGGCTTCTGGCCTTTACCACCGGCGCCGTCTTCCGCGATGACGATGGTCGCCTGAGCCAGGCTCGCGAGCACCTGGCTTACCTCCCCAACGATGTGTGGCTCTACAAGATCGCCTGCCAGTGGCGGCGCATCGCTGAAGAACAAGCCTTTGTCGGCCGCACCGGACAGGTCGGCGACAATCTGGGGTCGCGGGTCGTCGCTGCACGGCTGGTCCGCGACGTGATGCGGATGGGGTTTCTGCTCGACCGGCGCTACGCCCCTTATGCGAAGTGGTTTGGCAGCAGCTTTGCCAGGCTCCCGATCGCCGCTAGCCTGTCGCCCCATCTGCAGCGGGCATTGCGCGCGGACCAGTGGACCGAGCGTGGCGAGGCGCTTGCAGCGGCCTATCTTGAACTGGCTCACCGGCAGAACGCGATCGGGATCACCCGGTTCGAGCCGGTCGTGGGCCCGTACCACGGGCGCCCCTTCGCGACCATCAACGCCGATGACGCCGCCGAGGCGGCCCGCGCCGGCATAACCGATCCGATGATCAAACAGCTTCCGGTCATCGGTTCGCTGGATCAGGTCAGCGATCTCACGCCCCTGTTGGTGAACCCGGCGCTATCCCAAAAAATGATGCGCCAGCTTCTCGGCTGAAGCACCCCGAGACAACGCGCAGAATCTTGATCCGGCCCCACTGTGCCGCAGCGCGCTTTGGCCCTAAGCTGGCGTCACAAATCAGCAATCTGCCGGGAGCACATTCATGAAATTCGCCCCTCTTGCCGCCGCCGGACTGGCGCTTGCTTTGCTGACAGGACTGTCGCTCCCGAGCGTCGCCATAGAGGGCGACGGCGAATGGCACCACGCCAACTCCGCTATCGGCGAACCGAAATATCCCGAGGGCTTCACGCACTTCGACTACGTTAATGTCGACGCGCCCAAAGGCGGCACGGTTCGCCTCGGCGCCTTGGGCAGCTTCGATACTTTCAACCCCATCCTGCCCAAGGGCGAGCTCGAAGGCGGCCTCGGCCTGATCTACGAAACCCTGATGACCCCCAGCCAGGACGAGGTGCTGACCGATTACGGCCTGCTCGCCGAGGCGATGAAATATCCAGCCGATTATTCATCGGTCACGTTCCGCATGAACCCCAAGGCCAAATGGCACGACGGCCAGCCGGTGACCGTGCAGGACGTCATCTGGTCGTTCGACAAGCTCAAGGAGCTGAACCCGACCTACGCGCAATATTACGCCAACGTCACCGGCGCCGAGGAAACCGCGCCGGGCGAGGTCACCTTCAGCTTCGACCAGACCGGCAACCGCGAACTGCCAAAAATCCTTGGCCAGCTGATAGTTCTGCCCCAGCACTGGTGGGAGGGAACCGACGCCAAGGGCAACAAGCGCAATATCGGCGCCTCTACCCTTGAGCCGCCACTGGGGTCCGGCCCCTATCAGATCGGCACCTTTGAAGCGGGCCGCACCATCACCTACAAGCGCGTCCCTGACTATTGGGGCATCAACGAGCCAACCCAGATCGGCCAGAACAATTTCGACACCTACACCATCGAATATTACCTCGATACCGATGTGGAATTCGAAGCCTTCAAGGGTGACCAGTTCGACTGGTGGAGCGAAAACCGCGCCAAGCGCTGGGCCACCGCCTATGATTTCCCGGCAGTCAAGGACGGCCGCGTCGTGCAACAGCTGTTCCCCGAGGCCTACAATGGCAGCGGCGTCATGGTCGGTTTCATTCCCAACCTGCGCAAACCCATCTTCCAGAACCCGCTGGTGCGCAAGGCGATCAACTATGCCTTCGATTTCGAGGAGCTCAACCGCACCATTTTCTACGGCCAGTACGACCGCATCGATAGTTACTTCTTTGGCCTGCCGTTCCGCTGGAAGGGTCTGCCGCAGGGGCAGGAATTGGAAATCCTCAATTCGGTCAAGGACCTGGTTCCGCCCAGCGTTTTCACGGAGGAATACAAGAACCCCGTCAGCGGCGACCCGGGCAAGCTGCGCGCCAACCTGCGCACGGCGCTCGGCCTGCTCACCCAGGCTGGCTACAGCCTTAACGGCAGCCAGTTGGTCGATGCCAATGGCACCCAGCTCAGCTTTGAAATCCTGCTCGATGGCCCCACTATCGAACCCGTCGCCACCAATCTCGTCACCAACCTTGCCCAGATCGGCATCAACGCTACCGTCCGCAGCGTCGACAGCGCCCAATTCATCAACCGCACGCGCAGTTTTGATTACGACATGATCTATTCCGGCTGGGGCGAAACCTTCTCGCCGGGCAACGAACAGCGGTTCCAGTTCGGCTCCGGTTCAGCCAATGAGCAGGATACCCGCAACTATGCCGGCATCGCCGACAAGGGCGTCGACGCGCTGATCGACAAGGTGATCTTCGCCAAGGACCGCGCCACGCTCGAAGCCGCCACCGCCGCGCTCGATCGGGTATTGATGGCTAATGCCTATGTCATCCCGTCTTATACCCTGCGCAACGCCCGTATCGCCCGCTGGGACCGCTTCAGCCATGCCGATATCCTGCCCGAGTTCGGCATCGGCTTCCCTGCGACCTGGTGGTACGACAAAGAAAAAGCCGCCAAGACTGGTGGCAGCCAGTAGACCCGATCGCTCCGCCTTTGAGACCCCTGGGTCCTTGCCGCGGCGGTGGAGATAACAATGCCAATTCGCACCAGGTCACTGCACGGTCTGGGTCACCATACTGTCCTCGGGTGGCTTGGACGGCGCGTGGTTTTGGGACCATAGCGCCAGTGCCTGCAATACCGGGGTCAGCGTTTCACCAAAGGGCGTGATCGAGTACTCAACCTTTGGGGGCACCTGTGGATAGACCACGCGGGCGATCACGCCATCGGCCTCCAGCTCCCGGAGCTGCGTGGTCAACATGCGCTGGGTCACCCCCGGCACAAGGCGCGAAAGCTGATTGAACCGCTTCGTTCCTCCGAGAATATGAAAGATCAAAACTGCCTTCCACTTGCCGCTGACAATGTCGAGCGCCGCCTCCACAGGACAATTTCCATAAACCTGATGCCGCTGCTTGCGCATCGCCGTCCGTCCCACACTATCAAATACGACAGTATTGGCTCCATTTGTGCATACTGGCGCAGATTTGCTTTCTGGTTCAAACAATTGCATCCAACCACCACAAGGGGCAAGCCGTGACCGAAAAACAATCTGTCGTAAATCTTGAAGCGGCCGCGCTTGACCGGTGGTGCAGGGGCGACCCTTCAGGTTTTCTCGAACTGTGCGCCGACGAAGTTGTCTATTTCGACCCTTTCCTGCCGGCGCGATTGGATGGCTTGGCCAAGTTGACAGCGTACTACGAAGGCATTCGCGGCAAGATTTTCGCGTCTCGCTACGAAATGATCGAACCGCATGTTCAGCTCATCGGCACTGCCGCCATCCTGACATTCCGGTTCACGTCCTGGGGCGGCAGCGAAGGCGCCGAAATGCGCTGGAACTGCACCGAAGTTTACCGCAACGACGCAGCCGGCTGGCGGATAGTACAGACCCACTGGTCCTTCACCGGGGCCGGCACATAGTCGTGCCCCTCAGTAGTCTTTCTCGTAAAACACTCCGACGCTGGAATTGCCGTCCGCCCCGGCACTCGCCTTGGCCTTGAGGTCGCTGGTGATATCGAGATTGACGGTCACCTTGCTCTGCCCGTTGGCACCGGCCTGGACCCCCAGATAGACATTGTCCTGGATATAGGCCCCGGCCTGCACGGCCACATTGCCCTTGTCGTCGGTGACCAGATCAAGATCCGCCAGCCCGGCGGCGCCTCTCAGGCTGTCGAGCAGCGAATTGTTGCCGCCACCGGCCAGTTCGGCGACGGCGCCTGCCAGCTTGGCCAGTTGCAATGGCGATAGCTCGCCCACGGAACGATTGAAAATCAGCCGCGACAGCACTTCGTCCTGCGGCAAAGCCGGGCTTGAGGTGAAGTCCACCGCGATGTTGGAAGCGCGTCCGGACACGGTGACAAAGACCGTGATCCCCTCGCCCTCGGTGCGCGCCACCAGGTTCAGGAACGGATCGAGGTCGCCCACCAGCGTGACGGTGCCGCTTTCAAATGTCACCCGCTGTCCCAGGATCGCCAGCCGGCCGCGGGTCAGCGCAAACCCGCCGACCGGTTGAATATCGGTCAGTGAACCAGTCAGCCGCACCGACCCGCCCACTTCGGCATCGAGACCCCGGCCCCGGATGAAAATCTGGTTCGGCGCGTTGACATTGACGTCCAGCAGCAGCCCCGCAGAACGCCGCTGCGGGCTGGGCGCGGCGCGCTCATCGATCTTGGCCCGCGCCAGCGTCTGTGCCACGGCCTTGGGCGGATCGATATGCTTGACGTCGATCAGCCCGGCCCCGCCGCCAAAATTCTCCGGCACGGTGATGTCGGCCTTTTCAATACCGATATTGCCCGCCAGCAGCGGATTGCCGACCAGGCTTCCGGTGAGCGTCAGATTGCCAGAAGCCGTCGCCACGAACAGGTTGCCATCGGCGTAGCGCGCAGAATTGAGCCCAATCGCCAGATTGGCGGGGAAGCCATTGCTGAGGCCGATAGAGCCGGAAACACTAACGTTTCCGCCCGTTGCCAGCGAGGCCGACAACGACTGGATGGTCAGCGCGGCGCCGCTCAGCGCTGCCGAGCCGGTGATATTCTGCAACCGCAGATTGGCTTCCGGATCGATATAGCCGGCGCCTTTGGTCGAGATTGTGCCGCCAAACTGTGGCGCGCCGATGCCGCCGGTGACCTTGGCATTGAGCGCCAAGGTGCCGCTGGCCTGCCCGCCACGATCAGCGACGAAGCGATTGGCCAGCGCCAATGGTGCCGCGCCGGTGACGGTGACATTGAGGCCGTTACCGGTCAGTGGCACTGTGCCTGAGCCCGACAATTGCAGGCCTCCGGCACCGTTGGCGCGGAAGGCGGCGAGGGTCACCACGTTGTCGTTGAAAGTGCCATTGACCGAGGCGGTGATCGGGGTGACGCCGAGATCGGCAATCGCCGCGGCCTGCACGCCGCTGGCGTCGGCGGTGAAGTTTATGGCCGGATTGCTGGCCGAACCGGTTATTGTCGCCTTGCCGTTGAGCGTGCCGCCCAAGGCTAGGTCGGGCGCCACGACATTGGCGATCGAGAGTGGCAGTGCGTTAACATCGAGCACGATATTGTTAGCATTGCCCGCAACGCCACTGGCCGTAATGCTACCCGAACCGACGTTAAAGCGAACCGCATCGAGTGACACGGCTGCGCCGTTGACAGTCAACACTGTTGGCTGCGCCAATGTAGCGTTCAACTGCCCCTGCGTCAGCGAGGCGCGATCCAGCGCCAACCGATAACCTGCGTCAAGCGGCGCCAGCGAACCGGCCACGACCGCCACTGCTCCATTGGCCAGATTGGCTTGTGCGTCGAACGCCGTGGTCGTGCCGGTCTGGGTGGCCTTGGCGGTCAGTCCGGCAATGTCGATTCCGGCTGCCGACACCTTTTGAGCCGTTGCCGAGCCATTGATGACCGGGACGCCGAGCAGGTCACTCAACGTCGCCGAAACATCGGCGCTGCCGACCTGGATATCGTTGAACACCACACCGCTGGCGTCGGCGCGTATGCCGGCGTTCTGTTTGCCATCGGCGCTGTCGAGGTTGATATCGGCGTTGAGCGCGCCCTTGGCCCGTTGCAACAGCAATGCCGCCGCCACGGAAATATCCGGCGACGCCAGTTTCAACGCGCCATCAGTCAGGCCTGCTGCGCTGCGGGTCAGCGAGCCGGTCAGTCGTGTGCCGGCGGCCTGGAAATCGATGTTGGTCAGCGCTTGCGTGGTTGGCGTGATCGCCAGATCCGCGCCAAGCTGGGTGGTGAAGCCATCGAGCGCCGCCGCGCCGGTGATTTTGCCGGCGAGTTGGGTCTTGTCGACCTGCCCGGCAAAACCGAGCATCGCGTTTTTCAGACTCTTGCCCGCCAGCGTGCCGCTCGGCACCGCCACGGCAAGGTTCAGCGCCAGCACATTGTCCTGCCCCTTGGCAGTGCCGACGACATTGACCGCGCCACTGCCCTGCTCCGACAGCAGCTTCAGATCGGCAAGGTCGAGCGTGAATTTGAAATCGGCCAGCGCGTTGGAATAAGTGCCATTTGCAGCCAGTTGCACTTGGCTGTTGCCCAGTTTGAACTGGTCGAAGGTCAAGCCGTTTGTGTCGCGCGCCACCCGGCCCGAAAGATCAACGACGCCGGCCAGAATGCCATCGGCAATCTTGTCGCCGATCAACAGGTCGGTGCCTTTACCGCCTAGCATCAGGTCGAACCCACCCGCCAGCGGGCTGATACTGCCAGTGGACTTGAGCGACAGCGCGCCGGACAATTGCCGACCGGCGAGACCCGAGAACGGCGCGATGCTGGAGGTATCCAGCGCCACATTGCCCTTGAATACCGCACCATCGATCACGCCATCGAGCGCCGCCGTCAGCGCCTTGCCGACCACGCGGAACTGCGCCAGTTGCACCGGCTGCCCGGCAGTCCACAGACCCGCCACACCAAGCCCGATGCTGTCGCCCAGCGCCGCTTCAACCTCGTCGGTCGCGGTAATGCCCGAAACAGTGCCATCGCCATTGAAGGTAATCCGGCGGTTTGCCGCATCGCTGAGATTTGCGGCCACCCCACCCACATTGAACGCGATGGTCTTGGCCGCAAAGCCGTTGCTCTGATAGCCATCGATGCCCAGCGTACTGGTCCAGTTTTCCGAACTGTTCTGCCCGAAATCCACCGTCAGCCGGGCGCCCTGCACCTGCGTGGCGGCGCCGGGAACAGGCAGCGTCACCAACCCACCCGCGCCATCAGCAATCTGTGCGTTCAGCGTCAGCTGCTGCAGAAAATTATCCGCCGAAGTTTCAGCGCTGGCCTTGAGCGCCAGTTGCCCGCCGCTCAGCGTCACATTGCTGACCGAAACCCCGCCCGCCTTGCGCAGCAAAGCGCTGACATTGAGGATGGTGTTGGCGCCAAAGAACGGCCGATACGGCTCGGCCATCAGCGTCGACAGCGGCCCGCGCAACACCGTCTGCGTGGCAAAGCCGGCGTCGGTCTGTTTGATCCCCGCCGCGCCGCTCAACGCCGTCTGGCCGTTGGCTTTGAGGTTCAACTGCGCCGTGAGATCGCTTACGGGGCCAGAACCCTTGAGGCTCAGCTCAACCGCCGGGCGCCCCTCGATATTGAGCAGGTTGGCCAAGACCCCGTTTGGCGGCTCGGTCAGGTTCAGGCCAAGATCGAGATTGGCGCTGTCCTTCTTGTAGTCGACATCGAGACCAAGCGTGCCGCCCGGCCCATCAAGGCGCACGATATCGAGCTTACTGGTGAGATTGCCGCCATCCAGCGTCAGCGATCCGCCCAGTGAAATCTCCGAGCCGAGGCCGAAGACGTTCTCGCCGAAGGTCACCTTGGGCACCGACAGTTCCTGCAGGATCACCGCGACCGGGAATTGCGGAATTTCCAGCGTGCCGGCTTCGGGCGGCGGCAGGTCCATCTGATCGCTGGGCACGGCGTTGCGAATATAATCGATCGACTCCGCCTGCAGCGACTGGATTTCCAGCCGCCCCAGGAACAAAGCCGCCTGGCTCCAGGTCAGGTGCGCATTGTTGACGCGCAACCAGACGCCCTTGCTGTCCGAAATGGTAATCTCGCGCACCGACACGTCCGAGCCCAGCGCACCATCGATATTGGACAGCCTGATCTGCCGCTCCGGCGTTGAGAGCTTGTCCTGCACAAAGCCGGTCAGCCAATCCTTCTGCTGATCATTGCTCATCTGCGCCACGTCTTGCGCAGTGACGACGACAAGCGGCACCGCAATAAACAGCGCCAGCGCACCAATCAGCAGCGCCAGCACGCGCCGTGGCATGAGAGTGAACCAGCCCATCAGAATGCCTGCCCTATACCGACATAAAGCGCATAGTCGGGATCGCCGGGACGCTTGTTGAGCGGAATAGCAAAGTCAGCTCGCAACGGGCCAAGCCCGGTGTAGTAGCGCAGGCCAATACCAGCGCCGAGCCGCAGATCGGCAAGGCTTGGGAAGGTATCCGCGGCCACATAGCCGCCATCGACAAACCCGACCACGCCAATGTCATCTGTCACCTTGGCACGGACCTCCATCGAGGCCTCCAGCAGATAGCGCCCGCCGCTGGTGACGCCATTGTTGACCACGCCAATGCTCTTGAACCCGTAGCCGCGCACCGACCCGCCGCCACCGGCAAAGAACAGCTTGTCCGGCGCAATCTCGTTCAGCGCCGGGCCAAACAGCGCGCCCGCCTTGATCCGCCCGGCCAGCACGAACTTGTCGTCCTCGCCAAAGCCGAAATAGGTGCGGCCTTCGACGGTGGCCTGCACCGCCGTCTTGCCATAGAAAAATTCGTAGAACGGCTCGACCTTGCCCGACAGGTAAAAGCCGTGCGCGGCATCGACCTTGTCGTCGCGCCCGTCAAACACGGCCCCGGCATAAATCCCGACCGTCGAGAAATCGCGCGTCCCGAAATCATCGTCGAACCGGTTACGTTCGAAGGTTGCCCCACCTTCGACGGTCAGCTGGTCCGAAAAAATCTGCGTCAGCCCGACCCGACCGCTGACCGAGGTTTCGCTATAGGTCGGCACCACGGTGCGCTCGGCCGAAATCGCCGCGACCAGATCGGTATCCGGGGTGAAAATCCCCGGCTTGGTGAAGGTGCCGCCAAAGAAATAGTCGAACTGCGCCGTATCGAGCGGCCAGGCAATGCTGGAAACCTTGGCATCGAGCCGCAGCCGTTCGGCCTGCCCGAACAGGTTGCGCCACAGGTGATAGCCCTCAAGGCCCAGTCCATCGACCGTCGAGAACGTCGCACCGGCACCAAACCGGCGGCCGGGCAATTCCTGCACGATCAGGTCAAACGGCAGAATGCCGCCTGTCCCGATCACATCCCCCGGCTGCAAGCGCGCCGCCCGGAACACTTCGAGCCGGTCCAAACGCTTCTGCGCCAGTTCCAGCGCATCGGGATCATACTCTTCGCCTTCGACAATGCCGGTCTGCCGCCGCACGAAATTGGGATCCATCCGCTCGGTGCCACTGACCGCTACCGGCCCGAATACAGCGCGCGCGCCCGGATTGACGGTAATCGTCGCATCGACGGTATTGGTATCGTGATCTGCCACAACATCGCGCGAGGCGATCGCAGCCTTGGCGTAACCCTGCTGCTGCCAGGCCTGCAGCGCCAACTGCTCGGCCTTCAGCACCACGGTGGATTTGGCAACCTCGCCTGCGCCGTAGCCAATGCCCAAAGGCGGCTCGACATAATCATTGGGATCATCGGTCGGCGGCGCCTGATTGACCACCGTGACGCGATTGAAATGGAACAGCGGACCCGGATTGACTGCGACCTGCACCGCCACCGGATCAGGCAGGTTGGCGTCAGGGGCAATACTGGCCGCCTCGCGTCCGCCGACCATAATATTGACCACCCCGCCATAATAGCCTTCGCCATACAGCGCCGCAGTGATCTTGCGATAATCGCCACGCGCCTTGGCCAACAGCCCGGCCGCACCCGACGCGGGCTTGCCGGCATCTGCCACCAGCCCCGACGCATTGCGCACGACGCTTTCAACATCGCCCTGCGGCGAGGTCACGGTCAGTTCGATGGTGTAGGGTTGCGGATCGCCAATCACCGCGTCGGCATCTGCCGCGGCCTGTGCCTCGAACAGCTTGAGGCCGAACAGGTTGAACGCATAGGCAGGCGTAATCGCCACCGCACCAGTGATGGCGGCAAGCAGACAGACAGCGCTGATACTCGATACAAAACGCGCTTTAAGCAGTGGATCGTCCCCGCCTTGGTCCGGCTGTCACCAACCGGAATGCCACTATCATCGGGCACGGCGAAGATTCAGTTAAAACCAACCGCCGCGCCAACCCCTCCGAATTGTCAGGAAGGGTTCATCCATGCGGCCACTTTAAGGCTGCCCCGAGCCAATAAACACCCTGCGCGCCAATTTGTTCCAAATGTGATCGATGATCGTTGCCGATCGGCGACAGTTACTCCCGCGCCAGTGCCTCCACCGGATCGAGCCGCGCCGCGGACCTGGCTGGCATGAACCCGAAGATCACCCCGATCAGGCTCGACGAAAGGAAAGCCAGCGCAATGGTTTGCGCTGAATAGGACATCCGCGCACCCGATACGAAACTGGTCAGCGCCTGCCCCAACCCGAATGACAGCGCCACCCCGGCCGCCCCGCCGACAAAGCAAACCAGCACCGCCTCGATCAGGAACTGCCGCATGATATCGCCGCGCCGGGCACCCACTGCCATCCTGATGCCGATCTCCTTGGTCCGCTCGGAAACCGAAACCAGCATGATATTCATCACCCCGATCCCGCCGACCACCAGAGAAATAACGGCAATGGTGGAAATCAGCAGTGTCAGCGTCTGGCTGGTGCTTTCGATGGTGTCGCGGATGGTCGCGGTGTTCTGCAGGAAGAAATCGGTCTTGCCATGCAGCCGGTTCACCAACGCGGTGATCTCAGCCTCGGCCTGCGCCATGTCGTAGGTGTCCTTCACCCGCACCGCGATCGAACCGAGATACGACCGGCCCAAAATCCGGTCCATTGCCGTGGTGTAAGGCACATAGATATTGGCGCTGTTACCGCCCGGACCAAAACCGGTGACGGTCTTGACCACGCCAATCACCCGCACCGGCACCTTGCCAAGCATGATCACTTGCCCGATCGGATCTTCGCCATTGACGAAAATTCCGGTCTGGGCGTTCTGGTCGATCACCGCTTCCTGCGTCCGGTCGGTGATCGAGGTTTTGCTGAACCCAACGCCCTCGATGAACTCGCGGCCATTGACCTGGAAGTAGGCATCGCCCACCCCGGTGATCGAGGCGCTCGACGAGGTATTGCGGAACAACACAGTGGCATTGGACGTCACCTGGGGCGACACGCTGTCGGCATAAGGCTGCTCGGCAATCGCTTCGGCATCCGTCGGCACCAGCGTCTGGATGCGGTTGGATTGCCGGTCGCCAAACCCGGTGCCGGGATAGACGTTGATGGTATTGGTGCCGATCGAGGCAATGTTTTCCAGCACCGTCTGCTGGCTGCCCTGCCCCAGCGCCACCACGCTCACCACCGAGGCAATGCCGATGATGATCCCGAGCATGGTCAAAAACGTGCGCAGCTTGTGCGCGATCATCGCCCGCAGCGACATCCGCAGCGCTTCAATCGACCGGTCCAGCCCCTCGCGCCAGCGGGCAATCTTGCGGATCGGACCATCATCCTTGAGCGCGTTGGCGGTCTGTTCACCCACCTTTCGATCGGCGATGATCACGCCGTCGGAAATCTCGATCACCCGCTCGCATTGCGCAGCAATCAGCGGATCATGGGTCACGATGATGATGGTGTGGCCATCGCGATGCAGCTCGCCCAGCAGCGCCATCAGGTCCTTGCCGCTCTTGCTGTCGAGCGCGCCGGTCGGCTCGTCGGCCAGAATGACTTCGCCACCATTCATCAGCGCCCGCGCCACGCTGACGCGCTGTTGCTGCCCGCCCGAAAGCGCCGATGGTCGATGCGTCAGCCGTTCGCCCAGGCCCAGCCGCGACAGCAGGTCAATTGCCCGCTTGCGCCGCGCGCCGCCGTCCACACCGGCATAGATCGCCGGCATTTCCACGTTCTCCACGGCGTCGAGATCAGCCAGCAACTGATAGCGCTGGAAGATGAAGCCGAAATGCTCGCGCCGCAGCTCTGCCAGTTCGTCCGGTCCCAGCCTGCCCACCTCGCGGCCGCCGAATTTATAGGTGCCAGAGGTTGGCCGATCGAGACAACCGAGGATGTTCATCAGCGTCGATTTGCCGGAGCCGGACTGGCCGATGATGGCGACCATTTCGCCCGCATGAATGTCCAGATCGACATCCTTGAGCACAGCCACCGCCTCGGCGCCGGCCTGGAACGACCGCCGCAATTGTCGAATGGAAATGATTGGATCGGTCATCAGCGTGGCCTTCCAGCCCCGCCACCAAGCCCACCGGGCGCGCCACCAAACAAGCCGCCGGCCCCACCATTGCGGTTGCCGCTCGAGGCAACCGGCGTGGCATTGGGCGAAACCACCTGATCACCCTCGGCCAGGCCATCGGTAATCTGCGCCTGGATATTGTTGTTGAGGCCAACCTTGACCGGATGCGGGCGCGTCTCCTGCGTTGCCGGATTGTAGACCAGCACCATCTTGCCGCCATCGCGGCCATTGCGCAGCACGCCGGTCGGCAGCAGCAGCGTATCGGCAACCTCCTGCAACACGATGGTGACCTGCGCCGTCATCGAAATGCGCAGCTTGTGGTCGGGGTTAGGCACCTCGAACAGGCCGTTATAGTAGATCGCCGTATCGGTGGTGGTCGCGTCCGAGCTGATCGAGGTCGGCGCCGGCTCGACTTCGCGCAACGTCGCGTCGATCTTGTTGTCGGGCTCACCCAGAATGGTGAAATACACCTTCTGGCCCGGCTGCACCCGGGTGACATCGGCTTCCGAAATCTCCGCCTTGATCACCATGGTATCGAGATCGGCAATCTTGACGATGGTGGGCACGGTATTATTGGCCGTCACCGTCTGCCCTTCGTCCACCAGCACCGCGACCACCGTGCCGGCATTGGGCGCCACGATCCTGGTGCGGCTCAGGTTCAACTGTGCCGACTCAACCGCCAGCGTCGATTGGCTGATCTGGGCATCCAGCCCGTCGATCTCCGCCTGCGCCGACTCGACCGCCGCCTGCGCCGTTTCGAAATCGGTCTGGGCGATCAGCTTCTGGTCAAACATCTGGGTCTGCCGGGTCAAGGCCGCCTCGGCCTGCGTCAGCGACGCCTGCTTGGCGCGCTTTTGCGCATTGACCGCCTGTAGAGCGGCTTGAGCCGCCTTCACCGCGTTTTCCTGATTGAGAGAATCGATGGTGGCGATCAGATCACCCTTGGCCACTTGCTGACCCAACACCACATCGACACTGTCGATACGGCCCGACACTTCGGCGCCGACACTGACCAGCGCATTGGCCTGCAACACGCCTGAAGCCAGCACCGTGGTTTCGATCTTGCCCCGCGTCACCGCCACCGTCGCTGGTACCGTCGCCGCCTTGGGCGCGGCGAAGGTCCACCAGTAGGCACCGGCGGCCACGCCTGCCACCACCAGCAAAACCAGAATTCTGATGAAAATCTTCAATCGAGCCACCATCCGAACAATGCGCGTTTATAACGCCGCATAGTGCCCCTGGTAACGTTAGAACTTGGTAAGGTGGGGTAAGTTTTGGCAATGTTGGCCAAAAGGTCGGCAGATTTTGCCGATTTCGCTGGCCCACCGGCAGCACTGCCATGCTAGCTAAAGCCACCAGCAAACGCTTCGGAGCCCGCCATGTACCAGATGATCGACCCGGCTGAATTGACAGTGTTCATCACCGGCGCCACCTCCGGTTTCGGCGCCGCTGCCGCCCGCCGCTATGTCGCCGCTGGGGCCAAGGTCATCGCCACCGGCCGCCGCACCGATCGGCTCGAGGCCCTGCAGGCTGAACTGGGCACCGACAAGGTTCACATCATCACCCTCGACGTGCGCGACCGCCTGGCGCTTGATGCCGCTATCGCCACCATTCCCGCCCGGTTCGCAGCCATTAATGTGGTGCTCGCCAATGCTGGCCTGGCGCTGGGCCTGCAGCCCGCCGCCGAAACCGACATCACCGACTGGGAAACCATGGTGGCCACCAATATCAATGGCCTGATCTATACCGTGCGCGCCCTGCTGCCCGGCATGATCGAGCGCGGCGGCGGCCACATCGTCACCCTCGGCTCCGTGGCCGGCGACTACCCCTATCCGGGCGGCAGCGTCTATGGCGCCACCAAGGCCTTCGTCAAACAGTTCGCCCTCAACCTGCGCTCGGATGTGCAGGGCAAGAACATCCGCGTCACCAATATCGAACCGGGCCTGACCGAAACCGAATTCTCGCTGGTCCGCTTCAAGGGCGACGAAACCAAGGCCGCCAAGCCCTATCAGGGCACCACGGCGATGAATGCCGACGATATTGCTGAGTCGATCTTCTGGACCACGACATTACCCAGGCACTTCAACGTCAACCGGCTGCAGATGATGGCAACGACGCAGGCGTTTGGGGCGTTCGATATTTATCGGGAATAGCCATTTGAGGGTGCAGAGCCGCGCCCGTCATACCAACCCTGCAGCAATTTCTACTGGCGCCCCACCCCACACCGGCTAATCTCGCTTCACCAAGTGCGTGGAGCCGCAATGCCCAATCCGATCGACCCGGTTACTCTCAATCTCTGGCATGTCATTGCCGCCAGGGATGAAACCCCAGCCGGCATCGTCCACGTCACGCTGCTGCTCGATCATCCGATCGCCTATACGCGCGATGCCAGCGGCGAACCGGTGGCTTGGCTCCGGACCACTGAACAGCATGGCGATGCAGTCGGCGCCATCGCCAACCCGCTCCCCGCCATCATCGGCTATGGCTATATCTGGATCTGCCTCGGCATCCCGACCGGCCCGCTGTTCCCCATCCGCGAATATGCCGAACCCGACCGTGTCAACATGAGCTGCGGCTCCATCGGCATTGGCACCTCCGCGCCGCGCGCTGTCGAAAACTTCCTCGACATGGGCCACTTTCCCTATGTCCACACCGGCATTCTGGGGGCCGAGCCGCACACCGAGGTCAAGGAATACGACGTCGAGGTTTCCGAGGAGCGCGACGAGGTGCTGGCCACCCGCTGCCGCTTTTTCCAGCCCCGCGCTGCGCTGTCGGCAACCGAGGGTATCGAGGTCGAATACGTCTATCGCGTACCGCATCCGTTCTGCTCGGTGCTGTACAAATCCTGCCCCGAGGACGAAAGCCGCCGCGACGTCATCGCAATTTTCCTGCAACCGATGACCCAGGAACGCTGCCGCGCCCATCTGCTGCAATCGATGATCGATTCAACCTCCACCGTGGTCGAGTTGCGCCGCTTCCAGCAGACCATTTTCGGCCAGGACAAGCCGATCCTCGAAAACCAGTTCCCAAAACGCCTGCCCCTCGATCCCCGGGCCGAAACGCCGATCCGCGCCGACAAATCCGCCATCGCCTACCGCCGGTGGCTGAGCCAGAAAGGGATTACGTATGGCGTGATCCCGATGGTGGGGTGAGGATGACTGCGATGTTTGAACAGGGTTCGCAGTCGTCTCCCTCCCCCGACGATCCCACCTGGTATCCGATCGCCTCATCCACCGACTTGCCGTTCCGGCACGTCTATCAAGCCCAACTGCTCGGCCGCGAGCTGGCGGTCTGGCGAGCGGACGACGGCAATGTGAATGTCTGGGAGAACCGCTGCCTGCATCGCGGCGTGCGCCTTTCCATCGGCATCAATGAAGGCGCCGAACTCAAATGCCAGTATCACGGCTGGCGCTACGCCAACCGCTCTGCGGGCTGCACCTACATCCCCGCCCATCCCGCCGATGCGCCCGCACGCCGCATCGAAAACAAGACTTACCCCGTGCGTGAGGCCATGGGGCTGATCTGGTCGGCGGCCAGTAATGACGTGCCGTTCGTCGCCCCAATCGACACCTCAACCGGCGACTGGCTGGTGCTGCGTCCGGTTCCGGTCAACGCCCCCGCTGAAGACATTTTGCTGGACCTCGAACAGCGGGCGACACCGGCCGAACGGGCAATTCTCGGTGTGGCAACAACCGCCACGCGGCTACCCGGATTGGCGCTCCGCCTGACTGTAGAATTCAAAGAAGGACATCGGTCGGCCTACTATTTTATCCAGCCGGTCGACTCCAGCCGCTCTGTCATCCGCGGCATGCTCGACCACACTTTTGGTGATGGTCTTGAGCAGCTCACGTCACACAACCAAACCTTGACCCAACTCCGCGACAGCGTCGAACGCGCTGCCGTCCGCAGGCCGGCTCCCGCGCCGCTTGAACCCGCCTTCGAAAAAGTCTCCGCCGAACTCTCCACCATGCCCGAAATCGCCATCCCGCGCGGCACCACGCTCAATGTCGTGGTCAAGCGCAAATGGCAAAGCGCCGATGGTGTCGTGGGGTTTGAACTTGCCGCCATCGATGGCCACCAGCCCACGTTCCAGCCCGGCGCTCATATCGACGTGCATCTGCCCAATGGCATGATCAGGCAATACTCGATCACCAACGGCCCCGGTGACCTGCTCAGCTACATCATCGGCGTCAAGCAGGAGAGCGCCTCAAAAGGCGGCTCCAAGGTACTGGTGGAAACCGTGCGCGAAGGCGACGTGCTGGCGATTTCCGAACCGCGCAACAATTTCCCTTTGCGTCGCGACGCCACCCGCACCGTGCTGATCGCCGGCGGCATCGGCATTACCCCGCTGTTGTCGATGGCCCGTTTCCTCGACAAATCCAGCCTGCCCTATGAACTGCACTACTTCGTCCGCAGCGACGAACAGGTCGCGTTCAAGGACCAGCTCGATACGCTGGCCGGCAAGGTCACCATCCATGCGGGCCTGTCGCGCGACACCATCGGGCAAACCATCAAGACGACGCTTGGTCCGCACCGGTTTGCCGAACACGTCTATGTCTGCGGCCCCGGCTCGATGCTGGAAACCGTGCGCTCGACCGCCACCGATCTGGGCTGGCCGGAAGACGCCATTCACTTCGAATATTTCCAGAACACCAAGACCATCGATGACAGTTCGGCCTTCGAAGTGGAACTGGCCCGTTCGGCGATGACCCTGCAGGTGCCCGCCGGCAAGAGCATCATCGACGTCATGCGCGACCACGGCCTGCAGGTGCCCAGCTCCTGCGAACAGGGCGCCTGCGGCACCTGCCTCACCACTGTGCTCGAAGGCGTGCCCGACCATCAGGACGTCTATCTGCACGAGAGCGAAAAACGCGCCAATACCTGCATGATGACCTGTGTATCCCGGGCGAAGACGCCGAGACTGGTGCTGGATTTATGAGGATGCTTTCTCCCGTGGCCACACCTTCAGCTCTTTCCCTCGGGCTTGACCCGAGGGCCACTGACAGCGCGCCCGGAGCAGAGGGCGGCCCTCGGATCAAGCCCGAGGGAACCGACGGAGAATGTAGCGTCAAAGCAATGGGGGATCACCAGCCATGATCACCCTGTACGACTTCGAACTTTCGGGAAATTGCTATAAGCTGCGCCTACTGATGAGCATTCTCGGCCTGCCCTATGACATCGTGCCGGTGGACTTCTACCCCGGTCGCGCCCACAAATCCGATTGGTTCCTGCGCCTCAACCCGTTCGGACAATTGCCGGTGCTGGTCGATGATAGCCTGACGCTTGTCGATAGCGGCGCCATCCTGGGCTACCTCGCCCGCAAATATGATCCCAGTGGCCAGTGGTTCCCCACCGATCCGGCAATCCTCTCGCAAGTCCTGCGCTGGCACGCCATTGCCGACGACATCACCGCCACCGCCTCAGCCGCCCGGCTCAATCTCGGCTTCTTCTACGATGTCGATCTGGAAAAGGCCCAGGCGGGCGCTCACCGCCTGTTCCGCGTCATCGACGAACACCTGTGGTTCGGTGAGCGCGAAGGCCGCGACTGGCTTTGCACTCCGGCGCACCCCACCACGGCCGACATCGCCTGTTTCCCCTACATCATGCTCAGCGAAGAAGGCGGCGTCTCCCGGCAGGACTATCCCGCCATCCGCCGCTGGACCGACCGCGTTCGGCGCATTCCGGGCTTTGTCGTGATGTCGGGGATTTTTCCCGCGGGACCTGCGAAGTAGCAAGAACCCCTCCCTCCCCCCCGCAAGGGGGAGGGTGAACCTTGTGGATAGGCCTGATCTTGCAAAAACTGGATGTCACCCGCCCCCTTGCGGGGAGCGCAGGGAGGGGGGCGCTTCCGCCACCGGCGTGCTCACCCCGCCATCGCCGGATTGCGGTTGTTCAACCGATACTCCACCGGCGAAACCCCGAACGCCCGGCGAAACGCCTTGGCCAGATAATTGCCGTTGGAAAATCCGCATGCGGTGGCGATCGCATCCACGGTCATATCCGTCGCCAGCAACAGCCGCGTCACCCGCTCCATCCGCGCATGAAACAGATAATGCGACGGGGCCACCCCCACTGCCGATGAAAACTGCCGCACGAAATGCCCACGGCTCATCTGCGCAATCCGCGCCAGCCGGTCCATGTCCAGCGGCGCCGCCAGATGCCCGTCGATATGCGCCGTCACCCGCGCCAGCGCCGGCGGCAATACGCCAACCGGCGTCACCCGATCGGCGAATGCGCCATCATGCAAGGTGGTCACCGCCGCATAGGCGGCGCTCGATGCGGCGCCCGCCGTCAATCCTTCGGTCCCCACAATCGCCAGACACGCCGCCGCCAGCCGATCCACCAAAGGCTCGGACATGGTCAGGACCGGCCCTGCCGTGTCGATCACCGCATGGGCCAGCCGCAGCGCCTCGCGCCCGTTGAGCAAGAGCCAAAAGTATTCCCAGTGTTCGCCCCGCTCCAGCCAATAGCGATTGGCGTGTGGAAAGCTCAACACCATGGTCTGTCCCGGCACCAACCTGTAGCGCACGCCCGAGAAGTCGAGATTGCCCCTGCCCGCCAGCGTGTGCTGGATCACCAGGAACGGCTCGGCGCCGCGCTGCAGCCCGTCCCACGAGTAAACCTCATTGAGACGCTGTTCATATCCAGCGCTCGTGGCCATGCAATGCAGGCTCACCGGCCCCTTGGGCGCCGTCACCCGACGCACCGAATGGCCATAGGCAATCAGATCTTTGAGCACAAAATTACCCGCCTTCGCATAACCTTTCTCTACACCCGTCAACGCGACGCAGCTAGACATGGTGCCGAAATAAACGGCAGGCGGCCACGTCTGCATCTGGAGGAACGCAATGTCATTCAAAGTTGCCGTCATCGGCGCGGGCTCGGTTGGCTTCACCAAGACACTGATTTCCGACCTGCTGAAAGTTCCCGAATTCGCCAATGTCGAGTTCGCCCTGACTGATCTCAATCCGCACAATCTCGACATGGTTCACCAGATCATTTCGCAGATTGTTTCGGTCAATAATCTCCCGGCCAAGGTCACCGCGACCACCAATCGCCGCGAAGCCCTGACCGGTGCGCGCTACATCATGAGCTGCGTCCGCGTCGGTGGCCTCGAAGCCTTCGCCTCGGACATCTCGGTGCCGCTGAAATACGGCGTCGATCAGTGCGTCGGCGACACGCTTTGCGCCGGCGGCATCCTCTATGGCCAGCGCAACATCCCGGTGATCCTGGAGTTCTGCAAGGACATCAAGGAAGTCTCCGAGCCGGGCGCCGTGTTCCTCAACTATGCCAACCCAATGGCAATGAACACCTGGGCGGCCAATGCTTATGGCGGCGTGCAGACCATCGGCCTCTGCCACGGCGTTCAGCACGGGGCCCATCAGATCGCCCAGGTTCTGGGCGTCGATGACAGCGAACTGGACTATGTCTGCTCCGGCATCAATCACCAGACCTGGTACATCGATATCCGCGCCAAGGGCCGCAAGATCGAGAAGGAAGAGCTGATAGCGGGCTTTGAAAAGCACCCGGTCTATTCCAAGCAGGAAAAGGTGCGCATCGACGTGCTGAAGCGTTTCGGCGTCTATTCGACCGAGAGCAACGGCCACCTCTCCGAATACCTACCGTGGTACCGCAAGCGTCCCGAAGAGATCAACAAGTGGATCGACATGTCCGACTGGATCCACGGCGAAACCGGCGGCTACCTGCGCTATTCGACCGAACGCCGCAACTGGTTCGAAACCGATTTCCCGATGTTCCTCGATCAGGCCAAAAAGCCGCTCAGCGAACACAAGCGCACCAGCGAACACGCCTCCTACATCATCGAGGCGATGGAAACGGGCCGGGTCTATCGTGGCCATTTCAATGTGCGCAACAATGGCATCATCACCAATCTGCCCGATGACGCCATCATCGAAAGCCCCGGCTTTGTCGACCGGTTCGGCCTCAACATGGTCGAAGGCATCACCCTGCCGCTGGCATGCGCTGCTACCTGCTCTGCTTCGATTTCGGTGCAGCGCATGTCCGTCGAAGCCGCCGTCACGGGCGATATCGACATGCTCAAACTTGCCGTCCTGCATGACCCGCTGGTGGGTGCCATCTGCACCCCCGACGAAGTCTGGCAGATGGTCGACGAACTGGTCGTGACCCAGGCCCAATGGCTTCCCCAGTACGCTCACGCAGTTCCGGCTGCCAGGGAGCGTCTGGCCAAGGGCACGGTCAAGACCACGGATTGGGAAGGCGCGGCGCGCAAGCGCGTTCGCTCCGTCGAAGAACTGCGCGAAGTCACCGGCGGCCACCACTAGGCCCAGCTGCACTGGCAGACCTCCCGCTGCCAGCGCATCCCGTCGCTTGTGATGCCGATTTCGTGCCTTCGATGCAACCAATCCTGTTAGCCGGAAGGGCGCCTCTTGTGGGGCGCCCTTTCTGGTTTTAGAAGTGGATCAGGGAGACAATAAGCAATGGAAAAACCTGCACATTTCGTCATCGTCGGTGGCGGAACCGCCGGCTGGCTGACGGCCTTCATCCTTCAGGACAGCGCCAAGCGCGCCAAACTGAACGCGACGTTCTCGGTGGTTGAAAGCACCAAGATCCCAACCGTCGGCGTCGGCGAAGCAACCACGGCCGCCTTCCGGGTTTTCCTCAAGCATTTCAAGATCGACGAGTTCGAATTTTTCCGTGAAACCGGGGCGACCTTCAAGCTCGGCATCCGCCATCAGGATTGGCGCCACAAGGGCTATACTTATTATGGGCCGATCGATGATCCCCATCAGGTGATCCAGCCGCCCGCCGGGGCGCCACACGATTATCTCAACGTCTATTCCGTCGCCGCCGGCCGCAAGGTGCAGGACATGCATCTGTTCGGACCGCTGCTGGAACAGAAAAAGGCGCCCTATGCCAAAAAGCCCGATGGCTCGCTGATCCCGCTCGGGCCGTTCCATCACGCCTATCACTTCGATCAGGCACTGGTCGGCCAGTTCCTCAAGCGCAAATCCTCCGGCGTCGACATCATCGATGCGGTGGTCGATGGGGTCACCCGCGATCCGGAAAACGGCAATATCCTTTCCCTCCAGATGGACAATGGCGAAACCGTCGAAGGCGATTTCTTCATCGACGCCACCGGCTTCCGCAAGCGGCTGATCCTGAAAGAGCTGCAGGCCGGCTGGATTTCCTATGCCAACGAACTGCCGGTCAATCGCGCTTTGCCATTCTGGCTGCCGATCAAGGACGGCGAGAATTTTGCCAATTACACTTTGGCCGCCGCGCAGAACAATGGCTGGATGTGGCAGATCCCGACCCAGGGCCGCTATGGCTGCGGCTATGTGTTTTCCGACCAGTTCATCACCCCGGACGAGGCCAAGCTCGAAATCGAGGCCGCCCTCGGCCATGAAATCGAGGTGCGCAGCGATATCCAGTTCCAGATCGGCCGGCTGGAAAACGCCTGGATCGGCAATGTGGTGGCCGTCGGCCTCAGCTCCAGTTTTCTCGAACCGCTGGAGTCCACCTCGATCCACGGCACCATCGTGCAGATGATGCTGTTTGCGCAGAACTTCCTCAAGGCGCCATCGGAAATGACGCCGGATGATCGCAAGGACTATAACAATCGTGTCGGTCGGCAGGTCGATGACTTCCGCACCTTCGTCAACACCCACTATGTCACCGAGCGCGACGACACCGCATTCTGGCGCGACGTGAAGGCCAACCGCATCCACGCCGAAACCCGGCAGCGCCTCGATTTCTGGAAGCACACCATGCCCCGGCAGGACCAGTTCGTGCCCTATCTCAACGGCCTGCCCCATATCGAAACCCAGTTGCACTACCCGGTGCTCGATGGGCTCGGCCTGCTCGACCGCGAGGTCGCCCGCAAGGAAATGGACGCCGATCCCAAGCTGCGCGCCTTCGCCCGGGAGACCGTCGAAAGCCTCACCAAGGAATACCGCGAGGCCGCCAGACTGGCGCTCCCGCATGAGGAATTCTTCCGCATCATCCGGGACATGAAGTGATCGATCTGCTGCCGTTCGTTTTGGCGGTGCTGGGGCTGCTGATCGTGCCCGGCCCCACCAACACGCTGATGGCCGCGGCGGGCGCAGCACGCGGCGTGCAGCGCTCGCTACCTCTATTGGCGGGTGAACTTGGCGGTTATCTGATTGCCATCACCGTCTGGACCGAACTCGTCGGCGCCGCCGGCACCAGCCAACCTTGGATCGGCACTGCCGCCAAACTCATCGCCGCCGCGTTCCTGCTCTGGTCGGCATGGAAACTGTGGACCAGCAAGCCAGCATCTGACACCGCCGCGCCCGGCATTACCTTGGGTCGCGTGTTCCTCACAACCCTGCTCAACCCCAAGGCGCTGGTGTTCGCCTTCGCCATTTTTCCGCATGTCAGCTTTGTGGCGCGCCTGCCCTATCTGGGTGTGTTCGGGGTGCTGGTGGTGGCGACAGCGGTGGCCTGGCAATCGCTGGGCGCTGCGGCGGCGCTATCCTCACGCGGCTTACTGACGGCAAAGCGGGTGGAGCAGGTGAGTGCAGTGGCGCTGTCGGTGTTTGCGGTATTACTGATCGGGCAGACGCTGCAAAGCTGGCACTGAATCTGGCGATTGCCGCTAGAACCCCCTCCCTGCCCTCCCCGCAAGGGGGAGGGTGAGCCCGGTGGGGGGATTTGATAGTGCAAAGAACTGGATGTCACCCTCCCCCTTGCGGGGAGGGAAGGGAGGGGGGCCACCACAAGCAATATGCCCCGCCATCCTCAAACAAAAAGCCCCGGCGCTTGCGCGCCGGGGCCGTTGGAAGCAGAGGAGGATTAAGCCAGTCGCTTACGCGACTTTCTGCTTCCGGGAGCCACGAGCCCATTCGGGCAGCCAGGTGCCATGGGCTTCTGTCAGGTCGTCCACCAGATTCCAGATCTGTTCCAGATCCAGTTCGGCGGCGGTGTGCGGGTCCATCATCGCGGCGTGATAGATGTGCTCGCGGTTTTCGGTCATCAGCGCTTTGACGGTCAGTTCCTGCACGTTGATGTTGGTGCGCATCAGCGCCGTCAACTGTGGCGGCAGTTCGCCGATATAGGTCGGCTGCAGGCCGTTATCGTCGACCAGGCAGGGCACTTCCACGGCTGCATTGTTGGGCAGCGAGGTGATGACGCCATTGTTGCGCAGGTTGCCGTAGATCACCGAAGGTTCGCCCGTCCACACCGAGTTGACGATCGAGGAGGCATATTCCTTGGATTGCTTGACTTCGATCCGGTCGGCATTGCGGTAGTCCTGCGAGGTCTGTTTCCAGCTCGCGATCTGCTCGACGCAGCGCTTTGGATATTCATCGAGCGGAATGCCAAATTTTTCGATCAGGTCTTCGCGGCCTTCCTTGATGAAATACGGGGTGTATTCGGCAAAGTGCTCCGAGCTTTCGGTCACAAAATAGCCCAGGCGGGTGAGCATTTCGTAACGCACCTTGTTCGGGCAGCGCGGGTTCCAGGTCGGCTTGGGCGCGCGGCCTTCGGCATAGGCGCGCAGCAGGTCTGGATAAAGATCGCGATACGAACCGTCGGCCTGGCGGTGCTCGAACTTGAGATAGAACGCCATGTGGTTGATGCCGGCGGAGCGATACCGGATTTCCTCGTAGGGAATGTCCAGATCGTGGGCCAGTTCCATCGCCGTGCCCTGCACCGAATGGCACAGACCAACCTGCTTGATCGTCGGGTACTTTTCCGAAATCGCCCAGGTGTTGATCGCCATCGGGTTCACATATTGCAGCATGATCGCGTCAGGAGCGACCTGCAGCATGTCTTCGCAGATGCTCCACAGATGCGGCACGGTGCGCAGCCCGCGCATGATGCCGCCAACGCCGAGCGTATCGGCAATGGTCTGGCGCAGGTTGTACTTCTTCGGCACGTCGAAATCGACGACGGTGGAAGGCTCATAGCCGCCGATCTGGAAGCAGACGACGACAAAATTGGTGCCGTCCAGCGCCTGGCGCTGGTTGGAGAAGGTTTCCACCTTGGCCGAAACGCCCAATGTCGAAATCAACTTCTTGGCGATGATTTCGCTTTCTTCCAGCCGGGTGGGATTGATGTCCATCAGCCGGATGGTGGCACCTGCCAAAGCCGGACGCTGCAGAATGTCGCCGACAATATTCTTCATGAAAACGGCGGAACCAGCGCCGATAAAGGTGATTTTTGGTTGTGCCATATAAGTAACTCCCGAGAGGCAATGAGCAGCATGCGGAAAAGGGGGAATTCCACGTGCAGCGGTGATGATTGACCAGAGCCGGCCCCGTCTTGGTGCGGGGCCGTGCGGCGCTAGGCGGCTATTTCGAAAGCGGCACGAACGAGCCGCTTCGTATATTCGGTTTGCGGATTGACCAGCACTTCGCTGACCGGCCCCTGCTCCACGATCTTGCCGTTCTGCATCACCATGACGCGATGGCAGAGGGCGCGCACGACCTTGAGATCGTGCGAAATGAACAGGTAACTGAGGCCTTTTTCGTCCTGCAGTTTACGCAGCAGGTCGATGATTTGCGCCTGCACGCTGAGGTCTAGCGCCGAGGTCGGCTCATCCAGCAGGATGAATTCCGGCTCCAGCGCAATGGCGCGGGCAATGGCGATACGCTGCCGCTGTCCGCCCGAAAACTCGTGCGGGAAGCGGGAGAGAATGGTGGTGGGCAGACCAGAATCCTGCAGCGCCTGCCGGACCCGGTCGACGCGCTCGCGGCTATTGGCGCCGATATTGTTGACGATCAGCCCTTCCTCAACGATCTGGCGGATCGACATGCGCGGATTGAGCGATGAGAACGGGTCCTGGAACACGATCTGCATGCGGCTGCGCAGCGGACGCATTGCGCCGCGATCCTTGTCGTGGATCGGTTGATCATCAAAGAAGATTTCGCCGCCCTGATTGCTGATCAGGCGGATCATCGCCTGCCCGAACGTGGTCTTGCCCGAGCCGCTTTCGCCCACCAGGCCCAGCGTTTCATGCTTTTGCAGTTTCAGGCTGAGGCTATCGACAGCCACCAGCTCGAAGAAGTCCGGTTTGAAGAAACCGCCGCGCTTCAGCGTAAAACTGACCTTGACGTCCTTGCCCTCAAGGATGGTTTCGCTCATGTCGCCAAGCGGATTGGCCACGCCCTTCGGCTCGGATGCCAGCAGGTGCTTGGTGTAGCCATGCTGCGGATTCTGGAACAGCGCTTCGGTCTTGTTGTGCTCCTGCACCGCGCCATTCTGCATCACATAGACGTAGTCGGAAAACTGCCGGACGATGGTCAGGTCATGGGTGATCAGGATCACCGCCATGCCGTACTTGGCCTTGAGGTCCTTGATCAGGTTCAATATCTGCGCCTGCACGGTCACGTCGAGCGCCGTGGTCGGCTCGTCGGCAATCAAAACGTCGGGCCGGTTGGCCAGCGCCATGGCGATCATCACGCGCTGGCGTTGTCCACCAGACATCTGGTGCGGAAACTGTAACAGGCGCGCGCCCGGATCGGGAATCTGCACTTCCTCAAGCAGCACCTTGGCCCGTGCCATCGCTTCCTTGCGGCTGATCTTGTTGTGCAGGTGCAGGACTTCGCACAGCTGCTGGCCGATCGTATAGACCGGGTTCAGCGAACTCATCGGCTCCTGGAAGATCATCGACAGATCGTTGCCACGCAGCTTCTGCATCTGCCTGCTGGTCATCGCCACGATGTCCTTGCCGGCCAGCGTGATGCGGGTCTGCGGGCCGATCGTGGCGCGCTTGGTCAATAGCTTCATCAGCGTGCGGGCGGTCACCGACTTGCCGGACCCGCTTTCGCCAACGATGGCAATAGTCTCGCCCTTGTGGAGCTGGAAGGAGACATCCTGCACCGCATGCACCACCCCGCCTTCGACCTTGAAGTCGACGGCAACGTGACGGGCGTCCAGGATCAGCTCACGACCGTGCTCACCAAGGTCGTGGCGTTCTTCGGGAGCGAATGGAGAAGGTGACATGGTACTTTACTCTTCGCTCAATACGGATCAATCGCGTCGCGTAGTCCGTCACCGAGTGCGTTGAACGCAAACACAGTGATCAGCACGAACACGACCGGTGACAAAATCCAGGGATAGGAACCGATAACCGAATAGGACCCGGTATCCTGCAGCATCAGGCCCCACGAGATCAGGGGCGGCTTCACGGCAAAACCGAGGAAGCCCAGGAAGCTTTCCAGCAGCACCACCGATGGCACCGCCAACGTCACGGCCACGATGATATGGCTGAGCACGTTGGGCAGGATATGGCGGGTGATAATCCGGAAATCGCCCGAACCCACAGCAATTGCGGCCCGCACATATTCGATGCGCGCCAATGACAGGGTTTTGGAGCGTACTTCGCGGCTGAGCTGCGCCCATCCCAACACCGCCATCACCCCGATGACGAAGGCAATGAAGACGTTGGACGGCGCCGTGATCGGGATCAGCGTGGTCAGCGCCAGATAGAGCGGCAATTGCGGGAAGGCGAGTACGAACTCTACGAACCGCTGCGTCCAGGCATCGATCCGGCCACCGAGATAACCTGACGAGATACCCACCAGGGTTCCCACCGTGGTGGTCAGCATCACCACCACCAAGGCGATGGTCAGTGAAATGCGCGATCCGATAATGCCACGCGACAGGATATCACGGCCAAACTTGTCCGTGCCCAGCAGGTGGAACGGATGTCCCGGGCTTGCCGCACCGAAGAAGTGGATATTGGACGGGATCAGCCACAAAACCTTGTAGCTATAGCCCGAGACAAAGAATCCAAGGGGCGTTGGATTGGTCAGGTCCGGCCCGGTCAACGGCTGGAACGTGACGGCGTCAAACTCCCCGGTTTCGACAATCGGATAGACTTCGGGCCGCAGGCTGAAGCTGCCGTCCGGGTTCATGAAGCTGATCGAATCCGGCGGGGCAAAGCCGATATTGGCCTCGTTGGGATCCATCGGCGCAAAGAAGTCGCCAAAGATCGCAATGACCAGCATCAACACGACCAGTACCAGGCCGATCATGCCCATGACCGAGCGGCGGAACCGCCGCCATACCAGAGTAAAGTAACCCTCGTCGCCACCCGCGAACCGCGATGAGATCACCGGCTGCGGTGCAATCGGCGCATCCTGGGCCGGCGTCGGCATTGGACCGCCCGCATCGGGCGGCAGTGGAATCGACGAACCGATATGAGTGCCGTTGGTCATTCTGCATTGCCTCCGAGACGAACGCGCGGATCGAGCAGCGCCAGCAGGATGTCCGAAATGATGTTGCCGATGATCAGCGTGGAAGCCAGCACCAGCATGAATGTTGCCGTCACCCACACGTCACCGACACCGAGCGACCCCACGATGGCCGGACCGACGGTGGCCAGGCCGAACACGATGGCCACTTCCACTTCACCGGTCATCATGTAAGGCAGGATCACCCCCTGATAAGCGATCAGCGGATGCAAGGCGTTGGGCACCGCATGTTTCAGGATCACGGCGCTTTCGGGCAGTCCCTTGGCCCGCGCCGTCTCGACATATTGCGAGTTTAGCACGTCCAAAAGGTTCGCCCGCATGACGCGCATATTATAGGCCAGCCCGCCGAATGTAGCGATGAAGATCACCGGCCACACATGGTTGATCAGGTCCCAGAACTTGGCAAAGGACCACGGCGCCCCGCCGTACTTGGCCGAGAAGAAGCTGCCGATCTCCTGGACGTTCAATTTGAACACCAGGACATAGACGATGATCAGGGCCATCAGGAATCGCGGGATAGTCATTCCCAGAAATGAGACAAAGCCGAGCGCAGTATCGATCCAGCTATATTGTCTTGTGGCCGCCACGATGCCCAGGCTGATGCCGAACACCGACGCCAGAATGTGACAGGTCAGCGCCAAAAGGATGGTTCGCGGCAGGCGCTCCGCCACCACATCGCGCACCGGACGGTTGTAATACAGCGAGTCGCCAAAATCGAAGCGAGTGACGATGCCGGTCAGCCAGTTGACGTATTGCAGCGGCAGCGGATCGTTCAAACCATGGGCCACGCGATACGCATCGGCCTGGACCTGCGCCTGCTCGTCGGTCGCGCCGCCCTGCGCCATCAACTGGGATTTGATGAAATCACCATAGTCGCCCGGCGGCGCCTGGATGATGAAGAAGGTGACGATGCTGAGCAGAAATAGGATCGGGATCGCCGACAGGATGCGGCCTAGAATAAACCTGAACATGTAGCGCACTCCCCCGCCCGCTGCTGAAAGGCGCTTAGCTCAGCGCAGCAACTGGACAATTTCTATACGGCGGATTCTGGCCCGCTCTCTTCACAAGGCCAGCATCGCACAGGCGCTGGCGCTTGGACAGACAAGGGGGCGTGCCCCCTTGTCCGCGATTGTCAGCCCAGGTCTTAGGAGACCGGGCCCTTATCGAGGCCAGGCTCACCCGGCAGGGTGTCCTTGTGCAGTTCGAAATCGGACTGCTTGTCTGCTGGCACGAACACGCGTTCACGGATGATGTTGTCTTCAGCCCAGTTGAACATGAAGATCGGGGCACCAGCCGGGATATTGGCGAAACGCTTGTTGATGATCAGGGCGCCCGGATACTGCGTCAGGCCGATGGCATTGACGTTCTCGGTATAGAGCTTCTGGTACTGCTTCATCAGGTCGACGCGGGCTGCAGGTTCCTGCGTGGCGATGAACTTGTTCACCACATCGACCATCTCCTGCTCGTAGGGGAGCAGATCGACAGTCTTGTCGGTACCCGCGCGGTGGAACGGGCTGGTCTGCGGGCCGGTCGGGGCCAGCGAGGAGGTGCCCTGCACCACCGAGATCAGTTCCGAACCATTGCGCAGGACCTGCCAGTCCCACTTGCCGCTGTTCTGCGTATCGGTCATCGCCGAGCCAGGCACGGTGTTGATGATCACGCGGATGCCGATGGCCTGCATCGAGGCGATGACGCCTTCGGCCAGCGACTTGTCGGTCTGGTAGTCGGCATTGGCCAACAGGGTGATTTCAACGTTGGCTCCACCAGCCTGATCGGCCGGGAAGTTGACAACGCCATCGCCGTCGGTGTCCTTTAGCCCAGCCTTTTCAAGCTCGGCCTTGGCGCTTTCCACCGAGTATGGGTAGTAAACGGTCGAAGCCTTGTCATAATAGGCAGTACCGGCATAGAGGCCGCCGGGATAGATCGCGGTGAACGGACCCTTGACCAGGGCTTCGCCCAGATGCTGACGATCGATCGCGTAGGTGATGGCCTTGCGGAAGTCGAGGTTGCGGTTGAGTTCGCGCACAGCCTGGCCGCGAGCATCGGGTTCACCCCAGCCATTACCGGACAGGTTCGGCACGATCGAATAGCCGATGGTGCGGGCACCAAAGGCCAGACGAGCCGGCGCTGCGGGATCAGCCGACTTCTTCAGCGCTTCGACATAGCTTTCAGCCTGTTCGAGGTTGGAGAAGTCGCCCGTGCCGGCCACGGCCTGCACGTCGCGGTCAGCCCAGGTCGACAGCTTGTATTCAAGCTCGTCCAGGTAGGGCAGCTGGTTACCTTCAGAGTCGACCTTCCAGTAGTAGGGGTTACGACGCAGCACGACGATGTCGTCAGGACGGTATTCGACCGGAGTCCAGGCGCCCATCACCGGGAAGTTCAGGTAGTTTGCCGGGAAGGCGTTCTGGTACTGCTCATAGGTATTCTTGGAATACTTCGGATGCTGTGGCTTGAGCAGGTGAGCCGGCAACGGACAGAACCCACCATAAGCCATGGTGTAGAGGTACTGCTTGGGGAAGGCTTCCTTGAACGTCCACTTGACGGTGTTGTCGTCAACCTTGGTCAGCGTGGTGCCAGCGCCGAAGCTGTCCGGACCATTGCTGTTGAGCGGCTTGACGTTGGGATCGTTGATATTGTCGTCCCAGTAGAACATGACGTCGTCGGCATTGAATGCCACGCCATCGGACCACTTCGCACCTTCGATCAGATGCATGGTCAGTTCATGGCCATCGGCCGACCAATCCCAGCTCTTGGCCAGGTTCGGCAATGGCTCGAGTTCATCGGCCTTGATTTCGAACAGCGGCCCGGTGCGGGTCAGGCATTCGTACATGCCGATATCGATGCCGCCCCAGCCCTGGACCTGTCCGGCTGCATAGTTCCAGCCCTGCGGACGACCGCCGATGACGTGACGCATCACGTCGCCGTACACGCCAACGCCATCAGGCATGTTGGACGCGAGGTAGACCATTGGCTCTTTAGGGAGACGTTCGGCGACAGGCGGCAGCTTGCCGGTGTCGACGAAATTCTTGGTCACCCAAGCGGGTTCGTGATAGGCGGGCAGAGCCTTGTATTCAAGGATGTCCTTGGCGCCGACAAAGGTTGGGAAACCCTGGGCGTCGAACTTGGGTGGATCTGGTGGGGTGGTCGGTGCCACTTCCTGTGCCATCGTGCCGAGCATCGCCACGCTCAGCATCAGGCTTGCCCCGCCAAGGGCAAATAGATGTTTACGCATTCTTCCTCCTGTGCACCGGGCCGGCTGCAAGCTCCGCGTATACGGATGCTTCCTCCAGGCCAATTAAGCCCGTGCTGGCGTAAAACTACGCCTTGTGCGGCGAAGCGCAATCCGGATATTCATAGAGTTATTCCGGGTTTCAAAGATATGGATTCGACCAGTGGACAACGTTATTAGCCCGCCTACCGCCCGGCAAATGCGTTATGGCGCGGCTCCAAAACCCACGCCCCGACCCGACCGCAGCTTCTATTCGTCCAACCGGGCTTTTGGCCGTTTTGGCATTCGCTCCTTCACCCCTCAATTGATGCCCGTACCGCATCGTCATGGGCATATCGAGATGAACTGGGTCACCGATGGCGCCATGGAATACGACTTTGACGGCAAGCGCACGACCGTGCCGCAGCGCCGTCTGGTGGCCTTCTGGGCCGGCCTGTCACACCAGACCTTGAGGCTTGACGATGACTGCAAGGCACGCGGCCGGCAGATCAATATCTACCTCCCGGTCGATGCGTTCCTGCTGATGCCCCAGCTTGGCCGCCTGCCCGAAACCATGATGGGTGGTGGCGTGGTGTGCCTTGCCCCCGATGCCGTCAGCGTCGATATGCTGGACCGCTGGCATCAGGACTATCGCAGCGGCAATGCGCTGCGCACCGATGTGGTCAAGGTCGAAATCGGCGCCATGTTCCGCCGCGCCGCGTTGACCGGTTGGGACATGCTGCTGCCGGCCTGGATCGAGTCAGGTGGCGAGCGCCACCGCACCTCTTCCCCGGTCCGCTATGTGGTGGCCATGGTACGCCACATCGTGGAGAACCTCTCGGACCCGCTCACCGCCAAGGATATCGCCGACGTGGTCGGCCTGCATCCCAATTACGCGCTCAACCTGTTCACCAAGGTGATGCAGATCCCGGTGCAGAAATTTGTCGTCCGCATGCGGCTGATCCGTGCCCGCACGCTGCTGTTCGAGGGCAATCTGTCGATCACCAATGTCGCCTTCCAGTCCGGCTTCAGCTCGCTCAGCCAGTTCTATGAACATTTCCGCAAGGCCTATGGCACCACGCCGCGCGAAATCCGCAATGAGGTTGCCCCCGGCTAATTCCGGTTTTCCAAGATTTTGCCGGCTTCCCGGAAGGCGCACTGGACAGCCACGGCCCGAACGCTCTAGCTCTGCACCAAAGCGGGAGGGAACGCCGTGGCCAGGAAGACTTATGATTTCATCATCGCCGGTGGCGGTTCGGCGGCGTCGGTGGCGGCCATGCGGCTGGTGCGCGATTTCGGCCTTTCGGTGTTGATCATCGAACGTGGCCCTGCGAGGACAGCCCGTCTGATGGCCATGCCCGCCGGCTACATGAAATATCTCGGCCGCGACGATTTCCTCGAAATGCACCACACCGTACCGCAGGCCCATCTGGGCGGTCGCGGTCCCATCGTCCCAGTCGCCAAGGCGCTCGGCGGCGGCAGCGCCGTCAACGCCATGGTCTATATGCGCGGCCAGCGCGAAGACTATGATGGCTGGGCGGCCCATCTCGGCAACGGCGCCGAATGGAGCTATGCCGACATGCTGCCGCACTTCACCGGCATTGAGGCCAACACCAAGTTCAACGACGAATTCCACAGCATTTCCGGCAATCTGCGTGTCTCCGAACCCGGCTATATTTCCGGCACCACCGAGGATTTCATCCTCGCCGCGCAAGGCCTCGGCCATAAATTTAATCCAGACTTCAATGGCGCCCGCCAGAATGGCGTCGGCATCATGCAGCATACCTATGGCCAGTGGGGGCGCTACAAGGAGCGCTCCGACGCCAAGAAGGCTTTTCTCGACCCACTGGAGGGCGATGACCGTCTGGCCATCATCACCGAGGCCCGCGTTGACCGGATCATCATTGAAAACGGGCGTGCCATCGGCGTCGCCTATACGCAAAACGGCGAGAACCACACCGTCCATGCCGGTCGCGAAGTGCTGGTCGCCTCGGGTACCTACAATAGCGCCAAGCTGTTGATGCTCTCCGGCATCGGCGCAGCCGACCACCTGCGCGAACATGGCATTACTGTCACCGCTGATGTCCCGGGCGTTGGCGCCAATCTGCAGGATCACCATGAAGTCCCGGTCATCGCCACCACCAAAGACAAGTCCGGCTATTTCGGCCAGGACAAGGGCTGGCCGATGATCCGCAACGGCTTGCAATATCTGCTGTTCAATTCCGGCCCAGTGACCACCACGGGCATTGAAAGCTGCCTGTTCTATGATCCCGATGGCGGCGAGCGCCCCACCATCCAGCTCTATTGCGCGCCCATCGTCTATCTCGACCGCGATGTGTCCTCGGCCGAACCCACCTATGGTGTCACCTTCACCTCCTGCCTGCTCCGCCCCAAAGCGCGCGGCAGCGTCAAGCTGCGCTCGGCCAGCCCCGCCGATCAACCATTGGTCGACTGCAATTTCTTTGGTCACCCCGACGATCTGCGCCTGACGCTGGCCTCGCTCAAGGTCGCCCGCCAATTGCTCGATACCGCGCCATTCAAAGCCAAAATTCGCGAAGAGCTACTCCCCGGCAAGGCACTGCAGGATGAAGCCGAACTGACCCGGTTTGCCGGCCAGACTGTCAAGACCAATTACCATCCCTCCGGCAGCCTGCGCATGGGGCCCGACAGCGATCCGATGTCGGTGGTCGATGGCAATCTCAAGGTGCGTGGCATTGACGGTCTGCGCGTGATCGACTGCTCGATCATCCCCTTCATTCCCTCCGGCAACACCAACGCCCCGGCCATGGCCATCGGCTCCAAGGCTGCAAGCCTGATCGGCAGCCAAATTTAACCGATCAGGAGCTGTCGAATCCGGTGCACGCCGCTCGACCAGATGCATCAACACCAGTTCGAGGATCGTGCCATGCAGCTCTATTACACCCACAATCTGCAGCCCCGCGTCTGCGTCGCCATGGCCAGGTATCTCAATTCACCGGTCGAATTCATCCGCGCCGACCCGATGGGTGTCGACAAGGAAGCCATGCGCGCCATCAATCCCAATACGCTGGCGCCGATCCTGGTCGAGAACCACCGCAGCCTCTGGGAAACCGACGCCGTAGTCTGCCGCCTCGCCCGCCTCGCCAACAGCGACATCTGGCCCATGGATGAACTGGAAGAGCTGATCCGCTGGCTGAGCTGGAGTGCCCACCACCTGACCCTGGCTGGCGGCACAATCTATTTCTGGAACATCGTGGCACCGCAATTTACCACCGAGCGGCCGGACCCAAAGGTCATGGATGAGGCGCTCGACAACTATCGCCAGTTCGCCAGGATCCTTGATGACACGCTGGCGACCCGCACCTGGCTGGTCGGCGACAAGCTCAGCTATGCCGACTTCCGCGTCGCTACCACCCTTCCCTTTGCCGAGAAAGCCCGAATGCCTGTCGAGGGCCTCGAAAACCTCCGCAAATGGCACGACCGGCTGATGCAGATCGACGCCTGGCGCGATCCGTTCAACGGTCTTGACTGACCTGCGCCGCTCGCAAAAATTTGACAGCATTGTGCATTAAAACTGCCCGCGTGCTGAACCTTGCAGACGATTGCCTCCGTTGCTGATCAGCGGAGGCAGAGATGGGATTAGTTTCAATTGCGCGGGCCGAGTTCGACGTCCGCACCATGGTATTGAGTTTTGATGCGAGGGCGATGATCGGTACGTGCCCGACCACCATTATCTCCAGCGTCCAGCTTTCGGCCCGGCCAAGCAGCGAAACCGCTTTGCGCTGGGCGATCCTGGGCCGCGTCAGGCGTCTGGCTGCGTAACCCTGGCTGCCGAGCTGCTGCGCAACACCACCTTCGGCTGCACCAGGAAATGCTCGGCCTGCGTCCGTCCTTTGATCCGTTCGATCAGCAGCCGCGTCGCCTGCCGCCCGATCTCCCGGCCGAACTGGTCGACACTGGTCAAACCGTTCTGGGTGAATGCGCAGGGCGCCGCGTTATCGTAGCCGATCAGTCCGATATCGTCGGGCACCCGGAAGCCCAGGGCCCGCACCGCGCTGAGCACCTCGAGCGCATAATAGTCCGCCCAGCCAAAGATCGCATCCGGCGGCTCCGGACCTTCCAGCAGCGCGCGCACTGTCGCGGTGACGTCGTCGAGCCCATCATCGGCGGGGGCAATGCGGATCTGGTCATCGGCAAACCCGGCGCGACGCATGGCATCGATAAAGCCCACTTCGCGCTTTTGCGACACGTCCGCATGGCCCAGGTCATTGCGCCCCAGCGTGATCATCGCCGGGCGCCGATATCCCTGCGCCAGGAGGTGTTCCACCACCAACGCCCCGCCGCGTTCGTCGTCATTATTGGCGGAGTCGAATGTCGCCGCATCGGGCGCATGATGGCCTATTACCACCACCGGTACTTCGCTGGCGATGGCTTCGAGATCGGAGGTGGCAAGGCGCTGGCCGATCATGATCAGCCCGTCGATCTGCCTATCGACCATGGCATGGACAATGGCGGTTTCCACCGATGATGAGCCATGGCCGATACCGAACAGCGGCAGGTACTGGGTTCCTGCCAGGCCATCGTCGATGCCATCGATCAGCTCGGGAAAGAACGGGTTTTTCATGTCGGCCATCAGCACGCCGACAGTGTAGGTCTGCCCCCGCATGCCGCGCGCCGCTGAGTGCGGGCGGTAGCTCAGCTTGGCCATGGATTCGCGCACCTTGAGCCGCATGGCCTCGCTGACGCCATAGGCATCGCGCAGCACCTTGGACACCGCCGCCACCGAGACGCCCGCGTCCTCCGCCACCTCCCGGATCGTTACCCGTCCGCCCAAGCGGCGGGACGTTGGCTTGTCCATATTTGCTGTCCCAGATGCCAGAGCGGCGACCAATTGGAGCCTTATCCCACAGCGCTAAAAAAAAGCCTATTGCCAAGTACAGCATATTGTAGAACGATACACGTAGAACATTCTACAGACGGATTGGACGCTGTCCGAAAATCCGCGGGGACTTGGGAGAATCGGCGTGAACGACGCATTGGTACCGGCTGCTTCATCGGTGAAGCATGATGCTGCACGGCAATGGGCGGCACAGATGGTGCGGCCTCTGGCTGACCAAGGCGTTGAAACGCCAGCTAGTTTTCTGGCCAAGACTTTCACGTTGCAAAATGTCAGCGGCGCCGAAGTGCTCGATATTTCCGCGCTCGGCCTCTACCGCTGCTTCATCAACGGCAAGCGCGTCGGCAATGACCTGCTGACGCCGGGCTGGACCGCTTATGACGTTCGCCTGAGCTATCAAACCTACCCTGTTGGTGACCTTCTCGTTAGCGGCGACAACCGCATCGAGATTTGGCTGGCGGATGGCTGGCTGCGCTCGCAGATGATGTGGGGCGAAGCCCCGATCTTCAACACCTGGGGCAGCGAAATTGCCGCCTTTGCCGAACTGCGCACCGGCCCCGGCGGCGCTGTTGTGCTTGCAACCGATGCCTCATGGGAAAGCGGCGAATTGCCGGTTCGCAAATCCGGCATCTATTTTGGCGAAATCTATGATGCCGGGTTCAAGCCTGTCGTCACCGCCGGCAGCGCTCTCATCCCCTTCGACACTGCTCGGCTCGTTGCCTATGAGGCGCCGCCGGTCCGTGAGCTGGCCGCCCTGCAATCCGTCAGCAGTCATACCGATCAGGCTGGCCGCACCGTGTACGATTTCGGCCAGAACAGCGGCGGCTATGTCGCCTTCACCGTCCGTGGCCAGGCCGGAGCACGCGTCATCATCGAGCACGCCGAAATTCTCGACCAAGACGGCCAGTTCTATAATGGCAACCTGCGCACCGCCGCGGCCCGCATCGAATATACCCTGAGCGGCAACGGCGACGAGCACTACCGCCCCATGTTCACCTTCCAGGGCTTCCGTTATGCCCGGGTGACCATCGAAGGCGAGGCAAAACTGCTCGATATCGTTTCGGTGCCGATCAGCTCGGTGCGCGAACTCCAGGCCGGCTTCACCTCCGGCAATGCGCTGGTCAACCGGCTGTTCCTCAACACGGTTTGGTCGCAGCGCGCCAATTTCATCGAAGTGCCCACCGATTGCCCGCAGCGCGACGAACGCCTGGGCTGGACCGGCGATGCCCAGGTCTTTGCTGGCACCGCCTGCTATCTCGGCGAAGTGCAGGGGTTCTTTCGCAAGTGGATCCGCGACGTCATGGCCGATCAGCGCGACGATGGCGCCGTGCCCCATGTCGTGCCCGATCCCACCCGGCTCAAGCCCAAGGACTATCCCGGCTTTTATGGTAGCACCGGCTGGGGCGATGCCATCGCCGTGGTGCCATGGCAGGTTTACCTGCATTACGGTGACACCGCTTTCCTCGCCGAAACGCTGCCGGCCATGGTCAAATGGGTCGATTTCGTCTGGTCGATCAGCAACGGCCCGATCGTCAAGCCGCCGCGGACCTGGGGGGGCCGCGGCTTCACCTTCGGCGATTGGTTGCAGCCCAGCGGTCCATCCGCCAAGCCATTGCCCACCATCAGCGATGATGCGGCAGCGACCATCTACCTGTTCAAGACCTCGACCATGGTCGCGCAGATCGCCGCCATCGTCGGTGACGACGCTACCTCGGTCCGCATGACCAGCATTGCCGATCAGGTGAAGGCGGCCTTTGCCGGCGAATTCATCACCCCGAACGGCCGTGTCGCCGGCGACGATCAGACCTCCTACGCGCTGGCATTTCTGCACGGGCTGATCCCCCCCGAGCGTCGCGACGCCGCCAAGGCCTACTTCAAGAACGCCATCGCTCGCACCGATGGACGCATCGGCACCGGCTTCATCGGCACGCCGGCCCTGCTGCCGGCACTGGTGCAGGTGGGTGAGATTGGCCTCGCCGCCGAAGTCTTCCTGCAGGAAAATGTACCGGGCTGGCTCTATCAGGTGCGCAAGGGCGCGACCACCATCTGGGAACGCTGGGACGCCATCGCGGAAGATGGCTCGATCTACAATCCGCAGATGAACTCCTACAACCACTATGCCTATGGCGCCGTATGCCAATGGCTGCTGGAAGGCGTCGCCGGTTTCAGCCCCGACCCTGCCAGGCCGGGCTTTGCCCACATCATCTTCGAGCCGACAATCCTGGACGGACTGTCGCCGGTCGCCGCCCATCATGACAGCCCTCGGGGCCGCATTGAGGCGGGCTGGACCATCGACGGCGACCGCGTCCGCTACACCTTCACCGTACCGGAGGGCGCCACCGCCACGCTGCGTCTCCGCCAGGATTATCGCGACGCGGTACTCGACGGAGGGTCTGTCGCGTCGGGGCAGGACATCAGCGCCGGCCCCGGCCAACACATCGTCGATTTCACATATTCGGTGCCGCCGCGGGAGGTTCACGGCGGAGCGATGGGGCACTCACGCACGCCATAAATGTGCGGAGCAATTGAAATGCCCGCAGCAAGCGGGCCAAATGGGAGAGAAACTAATGAGCTCTAAATTCACGCGAACCGTGCTCGGCGGCCTGGCCGCCAGCCTGCTGCTGTCGGCCAGCTTTGTCGGTACTGCCATGGCAGCCGATGTGACGCTGTCGTTCCTGGTCGATAATACCGACGCTTCCACCGTCAAGGTCGCCCAGGCGCTGGTTGATGCATTCGTTGCCAAGAACCCGACTATCGCCATCGAAATCGAAACCCGCCCGGGCGGCGGCGACGGCGACAACATCATCAAGACCCGCCTCGCCACCGGCGAAATGACCGACGTGTTTCTCTACAATGCCGGCTCGTTGTTCCAGGCCATCAACCCGGCCCAGAACCTGTCGCCACTGACTGCCGAACCGTTCGAAGCCAATGTCATCGACACCTTCAAGAAGACCGTTTCGGTCGGCTCTGATGTCTATGGCGTACCCTTCGCTACCGCCATGGGCGGCGGCATCATGTATAATAAGAAAATCTATGCCGATCTCGGCCTCTCGGTTCCCAAGACCTGGGACGAGTTCATGGCCAATAACGAAAAGATCAAGGCTGCCGGCAAGGTCGCCGTCATCCAGTCGTTTGCCGACACCTGGACCAGCCAGCTGTTCGTGCTTGGTGACTTCTACAACGTGCTGGCCGCCGAACCGGATTTTCCTGCCAAGTACACCGGCAACCAGGCCAAGTACGCCACCGACAAGGCCGCCATCAAGGGCTTCGAACGCCAGGAAGCCGTGTTCAAGGCCGGCTATCTGAACCCGGACTTTGCTGCTGCCAAGTTCGACGACGCCATCCGCATGCTGGCAACCGGCGAAGGCGCGCATTACCCGATGCTGAGCTTTGCCGCCGGCAACGTGGTCACCAACTATCCGGAAAACCAGAAGGACGTCGGCTTCTTCGCCATCCCCGGTGACGACGCTGCCAAGAACGGCCTGACCGCATGGATGCCGTCGAGCCTTTATATCCCCAAGAGTTCCGAACATCAGGCCGAAGCCAAGGAATTCCTCGCCTTCGTCGCCAGCACTGCGGGCTGTGATGCACAGACCGCCGCCGTTGGCGCCACCGGTCCGTACCTGATCAAGGATTGCACCCTGCCCGCCGACGTTCCGTCTGTGGTTGCCGATCTGCTTCCCTACTTCCAGAAGGATGGCGGCACCGCCCCGGCTCTTGAATTCCTCTCCCCGATCAAGGGCCCCGCATTGGAACAGATCACCGTTGAAGTCGGTTCGGGCATCCGCTCCGCTGCCGATGGCGCTGCGCTCTATGACGAAGACGTCAAGAAGCAGGCCCAGCAACTTGGCCTTGCCGGCTGGTAAGCTGGTAACATTGGCCTGACGCGATCGAGGCCCGACCCCGTGGTGATATGGGGCCGGGTTTCGTCGACCGGGGAGGAACGGCAGTCATGAACGAGTCGACCAATACCAGCGCAGTCAAGCGGCCAAGGCGGCGGCCTGTATCCGCCTATCCAAGCTGGTTCTACCTCCCTGCCGCCATCGTCTTTGGCGTGCTGTTCCTCTTCCCGACCTTTGCATCGCTGTTTTTCAGCCTGACGCGCTGGACCCTGTTCGACGCAGAATTCATCGGCCTCGCCAATTTCGCGCAGTTCTTCAAGGAACCGTTCCTGATCAAGGGGCTGATCAACACCCTGGTCTATGCCGTGGTCACCTCAGGCCTCAAAGTGGTCCTCGGCTTCCTGCTCGGCGTACTGCTGACCAGCCAGATCATCGCCCGCACCTATTTGCGCTCGGTGCTGTTCTTTCCGGTACTGGTCTCCACGGTCGGCGTCGGCATCACCTTCACCGTGATGATGCACCCCACCACCGGCGTCATCAACGAAACCCTGGCATTGTTCGGCATTCGTGGCCCCGGCTGGCTTACCGATCCATCGCTGGCGCTGATCTCGGTGGCTTTGGTCGATGTGTGGAAGGGTGTTGGCCTCGCCACCGTCATCTACATCGCCGGCATCGTCTCCATTCCGCAGGAATATTATGAAGCCTCGCGCATCGATGGCGCCGGCGCCTGGGACAATTTCTGGAACATCACCCTGCCGCTGGCCAAACCCGCAACAGTGACCGTCATCATCCTCAGCCTGATCGGTGGCCTGCGCTCGTTCGACCTGATCTGGGCCATGACCAGGGGCGGGCCGGGGTTCACCTCGGACGTCGTCGCTTCGGTGATCTACAAGCAATATCAGGCCGGTTTTTATGGCCTGTCGACGGCGGGCAATGTGGTGCTGTTCATTCTCGTCGCCATCATCATCATTCCTCTCTCCGGCTTTCTTAACCGGCAGGGTGGCGAGCAATGAGCTACATCCGCAAGAACTGGGTCGGCCTGCTGGCGATCCTCGTCTCCGGCATCGTCTTCCTGGTGCCGTTTGCCTTCATCATCCTGACGGCAATGAAGAACCAGAAGGAGTCCTCGCTCCGCTCCTTCTCGCTGCCCAGCCAGTTCCACCTGTGGGACAATCTGGTCGAGGTGATCCAGACCCGCAATTACATGCTGCTCACCGCTTTCGTGAACAGTGCCATCCTGACCGTGTGCAGCGTCACCCTGCTGGTGATCTTTGCCGCCATGGTCGGCTTCGTGTTGCAGCGCAAGCCATCGGTCTGGACCGGTCCGGTCAATTTCCTGATCCTGGCCGGCCTGATCATTCCGCCTGCCGTCGTGCCCACCATCTGGGTGCTGCAGCTGCTGGGCATCTTCAAGACCCTGCATGGGCTGGTCTTTATCGAAGTGGCCTATGGCCTGTCGTTCTGCGTGCTGCTGTTTCGCGCCTTCATCGCCACCATTCCGCGCGAGCTGGATGAGGCGGCAATCATCGATGGCGCCGGGCCGCTACGGCTGTTCTTCGAGGTGATCTTGCCACTGCTCAAGCCCGTCGTCGTCACGGTGATCGTGGTGCAATCGGTGGCGATCTTCAACGATTTCACCAACCCGCTCTACTACCTGCCCGGCACCAAGAACGTGACGCTGCAACTGACGCTGTTCAACTTCCAGAGCCAGTTCAACACCTCGTACAATCTGCTGTTCACCAATATCCTGCTCATCACCATTCCGCCGCTGCTGGTCTTCCTGTTCTTCAACCGCCAGATCGTGGCGGGGATGACCGCCGGAGCGGTAAAGGGGTGATGTTGTGCGTGCTCATTTCCAAGGAGTGACTACAACATGGCTTCGGTAACAATCCGGGACGTGCGCAAAGCCTATGGTTCGGCCCAGGTGCTGCATGGCATCGATATCGACGTGGTCGATGGCGAATTCGTCACCCTGGTCGGCCCCTCCGGCTGCGGCAAGTCCACGCTGCTTCGGATGATTGCCGGGCTCGAAGAGATCAGCAGCGGTGACATCGAGATCGGTGGCCAACGGGTGAACGAACTGGCGCCAAAAGACCGCGACATCGCCATGGTGTTCCAGAACTACGCGCTCTATCCGCATATGACGGTGGCCCAGAACATGGGCTACTCGATGAAGCTGCGCCGCGCCAGCAAGGAAGAAACCGCCAAGGCCGTGCAGGAAGCTGCCCGTATTCTGGCGCTCGAACCGCTGCTGGAACGTTTCCCCAAGCAACTCTCCGGCGGCCAGCGCCAGCGCGTCGCCATGGGCCGCGCCATCGTGCGCGACCCCAAGGTGTTCCTGTTCGATGAACCGCTGAGCAACCTCGATGCCAAGCTGCGCGTGCAGATGCGCGCCGAAATCAAGGAACTGCACCAGCGCCTGAAGACCACCATCATCTATGTCACCCACGATCAGGTCGAAGCCATGACCATGGCCGACCGCATCGTGGTGATGCATGACGGCAAGGTCGAGCAGATCGGCCGCCCACTCGACCTCTATGACCATCCCGCCAACCTGTTTGTCGCCGGCTTCATCGGCAGTCCGGCGATGAATTTCATCCAGGGCACCGTCAATAACGGCCAGTTCCAGACCGCAGAAGGTAGTACGCTGCCGCTACCGCAATCTGCCAAGGTCACTGAGGGCACCCTCATAACCTACGGCATTCGCCCGGAACATTTCCGTATCGATCCCGCCGGCCAGCCGGTCCGCGTCCAGGTGGTGGAGCCGATGGGATCGGAAACCCAGCTCGTCGCCAAGCTCGGCACGCTGGATCTGACCTGCCTGTTTCGTGAACGCGTCGATCCCAAGCCGGGCGAAACCATTACGCTGACGGTCGATCGGGAACAGGTGCGCCTGTTCGATAGAGTGACGGGGATGGCGATCTGACCATGCTCAGGCGATGGTGTCGATCAGTGCCCTCTGTTTGAGCATTTCAAGGAAGATCTTGTAGTCCTTGTCGAACTGGCCCCGGGCTTCCGGCTCTGGCTTTCGCTCAGTGCCGCCCTGGTGCATGGCAGCGGCCGCCGAAGCCAGATCGGGATAAAGTCCCGCCGCCGTCGCCGCAACGATGGCCGTGCCGAGCAGCGTCGCATCCAGCGTTGATGGCTCCACTACCGTGCAGCGCGTGGCGTTGGCATAGAGCTCCATCAGCAGCGGATTGCGCGTATGCCCGCCGGTGACGTGCAGGGTGTCGATGGCATAGCCCTTCTGGTTCAGCGCCTCCAGAATATGCCGCACCCCTAAAGCGATAGAGACCGCGGTGCGCCAATAGAGGCGGCAGAGGCTGTTGAAATCGGCGTCCAGCGTCAGCCCGGAAATCACCCCCAGGGCATTGGGATCAGCCAGCGGCGAACGATTGCCGTGAAAATCCGGCAGTACATGCAGGCGAGATCCCAGCGCCAGCCCCTCGGTCTGGCGCAACAGCATCACCCGCTCGATGATCGCAGTGTGTCGCGCTGCCGTCGGTTCCCCGCCGGCCCCATGCCAGCGAATGACATGATCAAGCAGCGCTCCCGTCGCCGATTGCCCAGCCTCATTGAGCCAGGCATCGGGCAGCACCGCGCCCGAATATGGCCCCCAGACGCCCGCCGCTGGCCGCGCTTCGCTCGACAGCGCCATAACGCAGCTCGATGTGCCCGCAATAAGCGCCAGATGCCGGTCGATGGTCGATACATCGGTGGCGAACTGCCCCAGCGTTCCCAGCGCCCCGGCATGGGCATCGATCAGCCCCAGCCCGACGCGACACTTGGCAGCTAATCCAAGTTGCGCGGCCGCCACTGCCGACAGCGGCCCCAGATCGGTGCCGATCGGGCTGGCTTGCGCCGGCAGATTACCGCGCTCCAACATGTCCTCAAGCCCGACCTGGGCCAGGAAGTCGGGCTGCCAGCCCTGCTCCAGATGCCCCAGATACGTCCATTTACAGGTCAGCGTACATTGTGACCGCGCCGCCGAACCCGACGCTTTCCAAGTTAGAAAATCGGCGAGATCAAAGAAATAGCCGGCACGTGCCCAGCTCTGCGGCAGATGCCGCTTCAGCCACATCAGCTTGGGCACTTCCATCTCCGGCGACATCACCCCGCCGACATAATCGAGCACGGCATGGCCGGTGCCGGTGCATTCCTCTGCTTCCAGCAAGGCACGATGATCAAACCACGCAATGGTGTCCCACTGCGCGCCGCCCTGCTGCGACACCGTCAGTGGCGCCCCTGCGCTATCCCGCACCACCAGCGAACAGGTCGCATCAAAACTGATGCCGATTACCTCATCGGGCAAGCCACCCGCCGCCGCCATGGCGCTGCGCACGGCGAGGCACACCGCCTCCCAAACCTGCTCCGACGAATACTCGGCGTGGCTGGCATCGTGCCGCTGCAGTTCCAGCGGATGCTCGGCGCGCGCCAGCATGGCCCCCGATGGCGCCACCACCGCAGCCCGCGCACTCGCCGTGCCGACGTCGACCGCCACCAGCAGCTTGCTCTCGCCGCGCGCCCGCTGCTGATGCAGCGCGATCAGCCCCGGCAATGCCCGCATGTCGTCGATCACCGCATCGGCGCCCAGGGCGGCAATCTCGCCGCGCAGCCCGTTGTCGACAATGTGGGTGCCGCCGGTGAAGGCGAACACAAGCATCCCCGCCGCCTGCGCCGCCTTGATACCGGCGGGGCTGTCCTCGATCACCAGGCAATGCTCGGGCGCTACGCCCATTGTCGCCGCCGCATGGATGAACAGGTCCGGATCCGGCTTGCCGCGCGCCACCATCGAGGCGGAAAAGATATTGGGTTCGAACCGCTCCAGCAGCCCGGTCAGCGTCAGGCTCAGCCTGATCCGCTCCAACTGGCTGGAGGAGGCAACGCAGATCGGCAGGTCGATTGCGCCGAGCGTGTCCTTGAGCCAGCGCGTCGGCTTCAATTCTTTGGCGAACAGCTCGTAGAGATCCCCGCGCATCGATTCCAGCGCACCATCGCTGAGCTGCAATCCGTGTGTCTCATGCAGATGCGCGGTAATGCTCTGCAGGCTTTTGCCCAGAAAGTCTCGAAATCCAACCGCAGGGTCGATCTGCAACCCCGCCGCGGCGATGACCTGCAGCAGCACGCGCATGGCCAGCGGCTCGCTATCGACCAGCACCCCGTCACAATCGAAAATCACCAGTTTGATTTCAGCCATGAGCGGGCGATACCGGCACACTGTTGCGGCGTGATGTCAGCATACGAGCGAAGTCCTCCGCCCAAAGGCTAGCACACACAGCTGCAACGGAAAGTGCTTGTTCCAGTCGTCGGCTGCGGAATTTTACATCCACAGGACGGCACCTCCCCTTGAAGGGGGAGGATGGGAGGGGTGTGGAAAGCCCGAATATCGGGGCTTACAACCCCCACCCTTGATCCCTCCCCACAAGGGGGAGGGTGTCGACTGAAGCGTCGGCGGTAACCTGAGGTTCTACAACGAGCCCTCGATATACCGCGTCAGTGTCGCTCTTGTGCCCTGTACCCACAGGGTCTTCAATGTGTGATTGAACGCCGCGAAATAGGCCGCATTGGTGGCCAGTTCGCCGAAAATGTCGCTCATTTCCAGCCAGGCCGACGGGGCTTCCTTGGCGCGTTTGGCCTGGGTGGTGAGGCGGTCCCAGATCGGATCGTTGGGCGCAATCGGCTTGCCGCTATCGGTTTCGCCATAGCAGTAGCGGCACCACAGCGCCGAGACCAAGGCCAGGCCGATCACGTTCTGGCCGGCATTGATCCGGTCCAGCGCCGTCGGCAGGATGAACTTGGGCTGGCGGTTTGAACCATCCAGGCACAGCCGGGTGATGGTGTCGCCGATCTTGGGATTGGCGAAGCGGCTTTCGATCAGTTTGTAGTACTCGCCCAGATCCGTATCCGGCACGGGCGGCACCGAGGGGATAATCTCCTCGCGTTCCAGTTTTTCGAGGAATTTGCGCACCAGCGGCTCTTCCATCGCCTCATGGACGAAATGGATATCCAGCAGCGCCGCGGGATAAGCGATGGTGGCGTGACCGCCGTTGAGAATGCGGATTTTCATCAGCTCATACGGCGCCACATCGGGCACGAACTGCACGCCGACCTGTTCCAGCTTCGGCCGCCCGGCCGGGAAATGGTCTTCGACCACCCACTGCTTGAAGGTCTCGCAGAACACTGGCCAGTTATCGGCAATGCCGAAATCATCGGCCAGCATCTGCTTTTCACGATCCGAAGTGGCGGGCGTGATGCGATCGACCATCGAATTGGGGAACGCCACATTGCTGCGCACCCAACCGGCCAGTTCGGCGCTGACCAGTTCGGCCAGACCGACCACGGCATTCTGCGTCACATGGCCATTGCCCGGAATATTGTCGCACGACATGACGGTGAAGGCCGCAACGCCCGCGTCGCGGCGACGCATCAATCCGGCAAGAATCAGCCCGAATGCGGTCTTGGGCGCTGCGATGTTCCTGGCGTCATAGGCGATATCGGGATGGGACGGATCGAACTTCTGCGAGGCGGGATCGATGAAATAACCACCCTCGGTGATCGTCAGTGAAACGATGCGGATCGCCGGATCGGCGAGTTTGAGGAGGATCGCCTCGGTCTGGCCCGGCTGCAGGTAGTCGATCATCGCATTGGTGACGCGGGCCGAGGAATGATCGGCCTCCTGCTCCACCACCGTGGTCAGCCAGTCCTGCGCCTTGAGCTTTTGGCGCATCGCCTCATCGGCATCGCGCACCCCGGCCCCGACGATGGCCCAATCCCGGTCGAGCCCGGCATTGAACAGATCATCGAGATAGACGGCCTGGTGGGCGCGGTGAAAGTTGCCCACGCCGAAATGCACGATGCCGGCAGTCAGATCGCTTGCCGCATAGGCAGGCACGGCGGCGCGGGCGGAAATTTCGGCAAGGGCGGCGGCGTTCAGGGTCGTGGGCATAGCTTAGTCCTTGCGCATTATTTCAGCGATTGCGCGTCTTTATCAAAGCGATAGATGCGCGTGGCATCGGGCACAAGATAGACCGTCTCGCCATGGTGGAATTCCTGTTCGCCCTGGGTGCGGATGGTCATCAGGCCAAAGCTGTCGACATGGACGTGCAGGAAAGTGTCGGAGCCGAGCTGCTCGGCCACCCCGATGGTACCCTTCCACGACCCCGGCATGCTGGTGCGCGAAATGGTGAAATGCTCGGGACGCACGCCGATCGAATGCGCATTGTATTTGGCGGCCTCCGCGCCATCGACGAAGTTCATTTTGGGCGAGCCGATAAAGCCGGCAACGAAGCGGTTGGCGGGCGAACGGTAGAGCTCGAGGGGCGAACCGAACTGTTCGACCCGCCCTGCGTTCAGCACCACGATCTTGTCGGCCATGGTCATGGCTTCAACCTGATCGTGGGTGACGTAGATCATCGTGGTCTTGAGTTGCTGATGCAGTTCGGTGATTTCGAGGCGCATGTTGACGCGCAGGGCGGCATCAAGGTTCGACAAAGGTTCGTCGAACAGGAAGGCCTTGGGCTGGCGCACGATGGCGCGGCCGATGGCGACGCGCTGACGCTGGCCGCCGGAGAGGTTACGCGGCTTGCGTTCGAGATAATCGGTGAGGTTGAGGACGCGGGCGGCGTCCTTGACCTTCTTGTCGATCACGTCCTTGGGCTGGTTGGCCATTTTCAGCGGAAAGGCAATGTTCCCGTAAACCGTCATATGCGGATAAAGCGCATAGGACTGGAACACCATCGACAGCTGCCGGTGCGCCGGGGCTGCGTCGGTCATGTCCTTGCCATCGAGCTTGATGACGCCCGAGGTGGTGTCTTCGAGGCCGGCGATCAGCCGCAGCAGCGTGGACTTGCCACAACCCGAGGGGCCGACAAAGACGATGAATTCGCCGTCCTTGATGTCGAGGCTGATGTCGGGAATGACGGCGTGGGTGCCGAAGCTCTTGTTGACGTGTTCGAGTGTGATGCTGCCCATTTGATGTCCCCTGTTATTTCACTGCGCCAAACGTCAGGCCACGAACCAGTTGCTTCTGGCTGAACCAGCCCAGCAGCAGGATCGGAGCGATGGCGAGTGTCGATGCGGCAGATAGCTTGGCCCAGAACAAGCCTTCCGGGCTTGAATAGGATGCGATGAATGCGGTCAGCGGCGCGGCCTTGGCGGCGGTCAGGTTCAGGGTCCAGAACGCCTCGTTCCAGGCCAGGATGATGTTGAGCAGCAGCGTCGAGGCAATGCCCGGCACCGCCATCGGCACCAGCACGTAGACCAGCTCCTTCCACAGCAACGCCCCATCCATGCGGGCGGCTTCCAGGATGTCGATCGGGATTTCCTTGAAGTAGGTGTAGAGCATCCAGATCACGATCGGCAGGTTGATCAGCATCAGCACCACGGTCAGGCCCCAGACATTGTCGAGCAGGCCCAGCGTCTTGAAGATCAGATACATCGGCACCAGCACGCCAACCGCCGGCATCATCTTGGTGGAAAGCATCCACATCAAGATGTCCTTGGTCTTGGGCGTTGGTGCAAAGGCCATCGACCAGGCCGCCGGAATGGCGATCAGCAAGGCCAGGAATGTCGAGCCGACCGAGATGATCACCGAGTTGAGGAAATGCCGGAAATAATCCGAACGGCTCTGCACCTCGAAGTAGTTATCCAGCGTCCAGTGTGGCCACATCATCGGCGAGGCGATGGCCTCGGCTTCCGGTTTGAAGCTGGTGATGATGGTCCATAGGATCGGAAACACGATCAGGAAGGCGATGAACCAGGCGGCGATCGTCCAACCGATTTTGACGGTAGTTGTTGGTGTGCGTGCCATTTTCCAAATTCCCTCAAGCGTCCAGGTTCTTGCCGATGAAGCGCATCAGGAAGAAGGCCACGATATTGGCGAGGATCACGGCAATCACGCCGCCCGCCGCTGCACCGCCAACGTCGAAATCCCCCAGCGCTATTTTATAGACGAGGAAGGCCAGGTTGGTTGAGGCAAAGCCCGGTCCGCCCTGCGTGGCGACGAGAATTTCCGCGAACACCGAGAGCAGGAAGATGGTCTGGATCAGGATCACCACGGTGATGGCGCGCGAGATATGCGGCAGCGTGATGTAGGCGAAGCGGCGGATGGCATTGGCGCCGTCCATTTCGGCAGCTTCCTTCTGGTCCTCGCTCAGCGATTGCAGCGCTGTCAGCAGGATCAGCGTGGCAAAGGGGAGCCACTGCCAGGCAACGATGACGATCACCGAAAACAGCGGATAGGTCTGCAGCCAGGCGACCGGCGTCGCGCCGAAGAAGCGCCAGATATGGGAGAAAATGCCGTTGACCGGATCGAGCAGCATGTTCTTCCACACCAGGCCCGAAACAGTCGGCATGATGAAGAAGGGCGAGATCACGAGGATACGGACAATCCCCTGCCCGAACATCGGCTGATCGATCAGCAGCGCCAGAAGGATGCCCCCGATCACGGTGATGGCGAGCACGCTCAGCACCAGCACCAGCGTATTGATCAGCGCGCCCAGAAACACCGGATCGGTGAGGAAGTAATAGTAGTTGGTCAGCCCGTTGAAGCGCACCGGCGCGGCGGACAGCAGCTTGTAGTTCTGAAACGAGAACCACAGCGTCAAAACCAGCGGCACCACCATCCAGACCAGCAGGACGAAGACCGAAGGCGCGAGCATGGTGCGGGCGAGGCCGCGCGTTTGTTGAGTTGCCATTTTTACCCCTCGATACAGACGGCAGAACGGACCAACGTGTTGGTCGGAATTTGAAGCGCGATGCTTCAGTCGACGCCCTCCCCCTTGTGGGGAGGGATCAAGGGTGGGGGTTTGTCCGGGCACTGCATGTGCGGAAGCATACCCCCACCCTGCTCGATCACGGACTTAGCAAGCTAAGTCCTATCTCGCTTCCCTCCCCACAAGGGGGAGGGTGACCCGACTGTTAGATCTCGAGAAACCCTGTTCACGAGCTGGACTGCCGGACAGCCGCCCGACAGTCCTTCCCGGGAGGTTACTGGATGTAGCCAGCCTTGGTCATTTCGCGGACCGCCGTGTCCTGGGCCTGCTTCAGAGCATCATCAACCGAGGTCTGGCCGGCAAGCGCTGCCGAGAAGATCTGGCCAACAGTGGTGCCCAGGCCCTGGAACTCGGGGATGGCGACGAACTGCACGCCGGTATAGGGCACGGGCTTGACGGTCGGCTTGGTCGGGTCGGCCGAATTGATCGAGGCCAGGGTCATGGCAGCGAATGGAGCCGCCTTCTGGTATTCCGGATTGGCGTAGAGCGAAGCGCGGGTGCCCGGGGGAACGTTGGCCCAGCCTTCCTTGCTCGCCACCAGTTCGGTGTAGTGCTTGGAGGTTGCCCAGGAGATGAACTTCTCGGCAGCTTCTACCTTGGTCGAACCAGCCGGAATGGCCAGGTTCCAGGCCCACAGCCAGTTCCCGCGCTTGCCAAGGCCCTTATCGGGGGCCTGAGCGAAACCGACCTTGTCGGCAACGGTCGAGTCAGCGCCGGTCACGAACGATGCGGCAACAGTGGCGTCGATCCACATGCCGCACTTGCCGGTCTGGAACAGCGCCAGGTTTTCGTTGAAGCCGTTCGAGGAAGCGCCGGCCGGGCCGTCTGCCTTCATCATGTCGACGTAGAAGTTGAGCGTATCTTTCCACTCAGGCTGATCGAACTGGGGTGCCCATTTCTCATCGAACCAACGCGCGCCGAACGAATTGGACATGGCCGTCAGGAACGCCATGTTTTCGCCCCAGCCGGCCTTGCCGCGCAGGCAGATGCCGTTGATGTCATTGGCGCGGTCGGTCATCTTGTCGGCAGCTTCCCGGATGAAATCCCAGGTCGGTGCGTCCGGCATGGTCAGGCCAGCCTTTTCCATCAGGTCCTTGCGGTACATCACCATCGAAGATTCGCCGTAGAACGGGGCTGCATAGAGCTTGCCGTCAACGGTCAGGCCGCCGCGGATGGCGGGCAGCAGATCGTCCACGTCGTAATCGGCGCCCAGGTTGTCCAGTGGCACCAGCCAGCCCTGCTTGGCCCAGATCGGGGCTTCGTAGGTGCCGATAGTCAACACGTCATACTGACCGCCCTTGGTGGCGATATCGGTGGTGACTTTCTGGCGCAGCACGTTTTCTTCCATCGTCACCCATTCGAGCTTGATGTCGGGATTGGCGGCAGTGAAATCGTCGGTGAGCTTCTGCATGCGGATCATGTCGCCGTTGTTCACGGTGGCGATGGTCAGCGTTTCGGCGGAAGCCGTGCCGATGAGCGCGAGCGACAGCGCGCCCACGAACAGTGGTGTCAGTTTCATGGTAGTCCTCCCAAGTCAGACGGGCATTTGCCTCGGTCTTGGGCAAATACTCACAACATTTGCATAGCTGTCAAGCGCCATTCGCATGGACGCGTTGAGGTACGCCCCTCACAGGGATGGCCGAAAACGGTAGCGATTTTGGAAGAAATCAGCGCTTACAGGGGCTTAAGCAGGTCAGCCGCGGTCTGCTCATCTGTTAACAATCCATTGACGAGACGCCGGTTCAGCGCCGCGCGAATGCCGGGCAATTTTTTCTTGCCCTGAGCGATTGCTATGACGGTGGAGGATTCACGCGACGGCATCGGTGCGCTGGCGACCCGATCATTGGTCAGTCCATCGATCATCTTGCCATTGGCATCAAAGCACCAGCCGACAATTTCGCCCACCGCACCGGCCTTTTGCAGGGCCTTCAATTCCGTCTCGGTGATGAAGCCATCGAGATACAAAGGCGCCTGCGGTCCCAGATCGCCGATGCCGATAAATGTGACATTGGCCCGCGCCGCCAGTTCCAGCGTATCGCGGATCATCGGCTGGCCCAGCAGCAGTTCCCGCTCGCGCGCCGATGAGGCAATCACCGGCAGCGGCATAGGAAAGCTGCGCGCCTTGACCGAGTCGGCGAGATTGAAAATGACGTTGTAGAACGCCGCCGACCCGTCGGGTGCGATCGAGCCGGTGAGCGACACGATCTTGTGCTGCGGACAATCCATTGGCGGTAATTGCTCGATCGCCGCCTTCAGCGTGCGCCCGGTGCCGATCGCCATAATGATCGGCTCCGGCGAACGCAACCGCCGCTCGATCTCCGCCGCCGCCGCCTGAGCCACGCCAACGGTGGTGGAATCCGAACCTGGATCGGATGGCACCACTTCTACCAGATCCAGCGAATAGCGCTGCCGCAACCGCTCGGCCAGTTCCATGCATTGGGCAATCGGATGGTCGAGCCGAACCTTGATCAGCCCCTCTGACACCGACAGCGACACCAGCCGCTGTGCCGTCTGCCGCGACACGCCGAGCTTTTGCGCAATCTGTTCCTGATTATTGCCTGCCACATAATACAGCCAGCCGGCCCGCGCCGCGTCATCCAGCCGCGTCGCCGAAGTCTCGTGCCGAACTGCCATGTCAGCTCCCTGCCAAATCGGGCAAATATTCGGGCAATGCAGATTTGCCCGCAACCGTTGTTTTACCCGAAGCAGCCCGACGCACAAGCCGCCGCTTCGACCCCTGGCGTGGGCGTGGCAGACAAGATCGCCCTGGCAATACATTTAGCTGGTCTGCGTACAAACCCTTTTCTATCGATTGCAGGGGTGTTGGCGACTCTGGGGCGGCGGAGATTGCCGGTACTTGTCATCGACGACAGTCGATCCGGCTTGGCAAATAATTGGGGCTATTGTCAGCAAGGTTGCATCCGGCGCGACCTCCAGCGGCGACGCCGCCCGCCAGGTCGGCCAGCTCGAGCGGAAGGCCAAAGCCGCTTTGGGTCTTCTGGAAGCAGTGGACAAGACCTTGGCCGAAGCGTTTGCCATCCTGAACCAGGACGGTCCGCGGGTGATCACCCTGTTGACCGAGGCGGCGGGCAGCTTTGTCGATCAAAGCGCCATCCTGGAAGCGCTGGGCGATGCGCAATTTGCCATCTCCGCCCCGGCGACCGATGACCGGGCCAAGCCCGATACGGTGTCAATCGATCGCGACATGGAGCGCACCCGCTGCTCGCATTGAGCGGATCCGGCGCACAGTGGTGAGCCGTATTGCAACGAACCCAGCGATGAACACAGCCGCCTTACTGACGATACCGAAGACCAGCATGACGAGCGCCCATGTTGGCAAATCGCAAGTGACTGCCACTAAGCCATTCACGACCGCCGTCGCAAACATCAGGGTGGCCCATGCGTAACCGGTGGCTATGGCGATATCGGGCGCCACTGTCCTGGCCGGAGCCGGCAAGTAACGCAGCATCCAGCCGGCCTTTAGCATTGCAACACCGACGATTGCATAGACCACGCTGGGTTTCAGCAGCACGAAGCGCGGATCATTGGTGAAGATGGTCGCGCTGCCCGCAATGATCACTAGAAACAGGCTCAGCCATTCCATCATGTGGACCGGCCTACCCCGACCAAGTTGAATGACAATCTGGATCAGGCCAAAAGCTGTCCCCAGCCCGACAGACAGGACGGAGTTGTGCGTCAGCAGAAAAGTTATGAAAAACAGGAGCGAAGAGGCGAGATCGAGTAGGAGGAATTTCGTCGCTTTGAGAAAATCTTGCATGGGAGGATCCTGACGAGGGGCTGTTGCTGCCATTGCAGCGGAATAGCGCGGTTGAGGTCAGTGGGTGGCAATGCTCAGAAAATGGTCAGCGGGACCGATCCCAGCGACGCCTGCGGATTAGCCATTCCGCGATGACGAGGTTGATCACCCATGCACCACCCATCAGCAGGGCCAATGTGTTGGGGTCCGACTTGCCCCAGATGATCGTTGAAGGAATCTGGATCAATGCCTGTGTTCCGGCCCCTAATCCGATCGCATAAGCGCGGCGCATCCAGTCCTGGTGTTGGCTGATATTGCGACGCTGGATGGCGGTGAGGCCAAGTATGATAGAAACGACCATGGCCAAGCCAAAGAATAGCCGGAAGGCGTGCAGCAAGGCGCTGTCGGCCGGAACGATCGCATAAAACTCTGCCATCCAGAGCCCGGCAAATGCTGCACCCAGACCGGCGGCGACGAGTACGCGGCCAGCGGCGCGATGCCAGGCCGGGTAGCGGCGTCGAAGTCCCGGCGAAAACTGAAGCGCTCCAAGAAGACTGTAGATCGTGGCGCTGATGATGTGCACGACGACCGGAATGGGCGAAGCAACGAAGCGAATATTCTGCGGGGTGACGACTGGGTGGGTGGCCAATGTGGTCAGCCGCACACTGCCCGCCAGGATCGGGATGAGAGCCAGGGCGATAAGTCCTGCCGGGATAAGCCAGTCGGCAGCGCTCGATGCGCCTTTGGGCCTTGTTGTGGTTGCGTACGTGGTCATCAGCAACTCCTGTGCCGAGGAGAAGATGGCCAGGAGGCCACCTTCCGTTCTGCAAAATTGGTTCTCGAGCTCATCGGGTTTGGGCCTGGTCAAGCGCTGGGTTGCCGGCATGTGCACGGGAGGCCACTACTTCGTCTCCGCGCCGTTCAGACCAGAGCGAATAGCCGAGCAAGATCAGGGCAATGCCCATCGGTACAGCTGCGTAACGCTGCAGGGCGTGGGGCAGCAGTGCAGCCGCCGGCGTGATGACTGCTGCGACCGCAAGCAGGATTGCCGGCCAGCGGGGCAGTACGCCAGCCCGCACGGTGGCAATCCCGAACAACAGGCCACCCAGCAGGTAGCAGACTCCAAGCACGGCATAGGTCGGCACGAGAGCGCCTATATTCATTTCGCCGGGATGGCCGTTGACGACGCCCAGATAGCTGTCAATGAACCCGGGCAATGGTCCGGCGATGACGGGTAACACCAGGAGTTCGACAAAGACAAAGGCGGTCTGCAACCAGAAGGAAACGCCCAGCAAGGCGAACCCCGCAAACCCGAGCCACCCGGCCTTTTCAGCCTGTCGAGCGTAGAGCCCGGTTATGGCGATCAAGAAGAAAAGGCACATGGCGAACTTCAGGCCGATGATGATCGTCCACGTACTGGTGGTGACCGAGGCAAGCACGTCAGCGGGATGGATTGGTTGAATGCCGGCGAAGATGAGCCCTGCTGCTATGGCCGCCAGTCCCGACCAGCGAATTAGACCTGAAGTGGTGATGTTCATTTTGATGTCCTGAGTTCAAGGTTGTGGGGAAACAGGCGTCCGTCCGGACGCCCGTCGACGCGCGTTAAATCTTCGAGGTCAAAGGGCCGGTGCTAGGTCAACTAACGTGCTGTCCGTCACCGATGCGGCAGCGTTGCGCCGTTCCGACCACAGCGCGTAGCCGAGCCAGATCAGGGAAAGGCCCACTGGCAGGGCAACTTTAGGCTGAAGGTCTAGCGGAAGCAGTGCCGCCAGCGGACCGGCTGCAGTCCCGATGGCGAGCAGGACACCAGCCCAACGCGGCAGGATGTTTGCGCGGAACGTGGCGATGCCAAACAAGAGCCCGCCGAGGATGTAAAGTGGACCGGCCAGCAACCACAGCGATGGCAGCGCGCCTAGGTCAATCGGGCTCGCTGTGCCGTTGAACATCCCCAGCCAGCCAGCGACAAAAGATGGCGCCACAGTCGCCAGCATCGGCAAGACGAGCACCTCTACGAACGTGAAACCCAGGATGATTGCCAGCCACAGGCTGAGCAGGATGTACCCGAACAGGCCGATCCAGCCCGACTTTTCTGCTTGCCGGGCATAGAGCCCCATCAGACCGAACAGGCCGAAGATCGACATGGCCATGGCAAGGATATGAACCGCGACCCAAGCGGGGGAGGAGACTGCCAGGAACTCGTTGGGTGGATGAAACGCTCCAACGAGAACGTAGGAGATCCCGGCTATGACTGCGGCAAGGCCGGACCAACGGATCAGGCTGGGGGCGGTAATGTTCATTTGGTTTCCTCGGTTGGTGTCTGGATGGAGCGAAGCTCGGTTGATCCCGAAAGGGGGCGTTCGATACATGAGAGCGAAACAAGGGTCAGGCCGAGGTCACGGATGCGCTGGAGCAGACCGTGCAGCGCCGCCTGATCCGCCACAATGCCGCCGAGCGTGGTCGTGCCATTGCTCTGGTGGGTGAGTTCGGGGACATCCAGTTGCGCGCGCCAGCGCATATCGAGATGGCCCTTGAGGCAAATCTCGAAGGTCGCGGCTCCGTGGTGTGCCGATGCCTTTGGGGGTGGTGTGTTCATGCGCTCCTCGGCTTCGTGCCGTGGCGAACGTCGTGTTCGCTGGGAGCGGTGTGCACGTCAGTGTGGTGAGGGCGCCTCACCACATCTGGTGAGCCAGACGAAAAAATGCGTTTTATGGAGTCGGGTGCCGATGCGGGGTGACGAAGACTTATCGCTGCTGACTGCGGACGAGCAGATTAGTTCATCGGCGCGGTGCACGGCGGAACGGCGACTGTTGACGCCGAGCTTTTCAAAAATATTCTTGGTATGCGTTCGCATCGTGTTCAGCGAAATCATCAATTCGCGCGCGATCTCTGGACCACCCAGATCGCTGCGCAACAGCCGCAGCACATCCAGCTCGCGATCACTGAGCGGTTCGATCAGGCCCGGCTGCGCAGGCGGTTTTGCTTCAACCGGTCCGAAGCCGGCCAGCAGGCTGCGCGTGTAGACCGGCGTGACGCCGCGTTTGAGCGCCAGTTTCAGCAGTGTGGCCATCCGTTCCCCGCCTTCGAGGAAGACCCGGACATAACCCTCCGGTTCCGCCAAAGTCAGCGCACGCTCCAGCACGACAAGCGCGGCAGGGATATCCGCAACGCTTCCATAAGCCAGCGCCTGAAGGAGCAAAATCTCGATAAGGCTGCCCGTTCTTTTGCCGCGCAGTGCTTGCTGGCCAAGGCGCTCAAGGAGCTGAACTGCTTGGTCCTCGCCATTGTGTTGCGCAAGCAGTAACCGCGCCAAAGTAATGTGCTCGAATTCGTGCAGGTAACTGAGTTCGTCATCAGCAGCTATCTCGGCTTCGAGCTGCCAGCGTTGCGCCTCGTCCAGTCGTCCCTGCAAAATCGAGATGCGGGCCTGCATTGCCGCGACGGGACGAACATGGGGAAAAAAGTCACTGACATAGAGCCGAACGGCTTCCCCCATCAGCGCAGCAGCGTCAACAAGATCACCCTTGTCCCGCAACAGGTGGGCCGAAGCCACGCGCAAACGATAGGGGTGTTGCGGCAGACCGGCCTGTTCTCCCAGATCCTGGCTTCTGGATAGGTGGTCATGGGCCGCCTTGAAATCATTACGCTCGCGATACAGCGCGCTGAGCCCGGCATGAATGTCGGCCGTTCCGCGCAGGACTGCACCACTCGATGTTGCGACGAGTTGCAGTGCCTGCTGGTAGGTCTGCTCGGCCTGACGTAGTTGACCCAGAGCAAGCAGGATGTCGGCAAGAGCAATAGAAACGCCGAGCATGTCAGCGATATGCCCAGCGCGCTGCAACCCGTTTTTGCCTTCGAGCCACGCGGAGTAAGCGGCCTCCAGATCGCCTGCAGACCAAAGGGCAATTCCCAGCATGGAGGACCCCGCTGCGCGAGCCAAATGGTCGTCAACGGGGGCCACCTCCAGCACTTTTTGCGCGTGATGGATCAGGCTGGGCAGGTCACCGCGAACTTGAGCAAGGGCGGCGCGATAAAGTTCGACGGCCCCAGCGACGCGCGGTAGCTGGACCTGATCGATGACTATGACGCCGTGTGCCGAAGTGGTCTTGCCATCTTCTGAAAGAGCGACGAGGCACCGCTCGATATCGCGCAGGCGATCCTCGATCCCGGCAAACTCGCCAAAGGACACCAGCCCGCCGACGAGGCCGATGCCAAGCACCGGTCTGGTGCTTACCAATTCGTGGGGAAGCAGATGTGCCCACCGACGAATGGTGGCCTCCTGGCGGTTCCGTTGCATATCAGGCAAGGCACGCTCGATCAGCCCTGCTGCCCGTTCGAGATCGTTGCCAGCAAGTGCATGCTGGATCGCTTCGATCCGTTCGCCGCACTGCTCGTACCAGTCACTGGCACGCCGGTGCAGCGTCGGCAGGTCTCGCCGACCTTCGTCGCCAATGTGGGATCGCAGCACATCGGCGAACAGGTGGTGATACCTGTACCATTGGCGCCGGTCATCCAATGGCACCATGAACAGGTTCTGGCGGTCCAGCGCCTCCAGCATTGCCTTGCCGCCGTTTGAGCCGGTAACGGCGTCGCAAAGCGGGCCGCTCAGCCTTTCAAGGAAACAGGTCGATAGTAGGAAGCTGCGAACCTCTTCGGATTGGCGCTGCAGGACTTCCTCGACCAAATAGTCAAAAATGAAGCGGTCGTTGCCGGCAAAGCCTTTAACGAAAGCAGACAGGTCATGACGACCCTGCATCGACAAAGCCGCCAGTTGCAGGGCGGCGACCCACCCCTCGGTTCGTGCCTCAAGAACTATGACATCCTTTGCCGACAGCCCCAGATGCATGGCGCCGTTGAAATATCGGGCCGTTTCGTTGCCGGTGAACCGCAGGTCAGCCGAGCGCACCTCAACCAGTTCGTTGCGGGCCCGCAGCCGCGCCAGTGGGAATGGAGGATCGACCCGAGTGCTGATCACGATGTGAACATGGGCTGGTATGTGCTCGACCAGGAATGCCATGCCGGTATGGACATCCTGGTGCTCGATCAAGTGATAGTCGTCGAGCACCAGATTGAGCCCGCCGGACAATGCGCTGAGCTCGTTCACCATGCCCGCCAGTACAAGTTCAGTTGGCGGCTGACCGGCCTTCAGAATGGACAATGGGCCGGCGCCGACACTCGGCACCGCGGTCTGCAATGCCGTGATCAAATAGGACCAGAACGTTCCGGGATCGTTGTCGCCCTTATCAAGCGCTAGCCACGCCGTGGCTTGCGTTTCCGACGACGCTTCCGCCAGCCATTCAGTAAGCAGTGTGGTCTTTCCAAATCCGGCAGGTGCAGAGATCAGAGTCAGCTTTGCCTCGGCGCCGCGTTTCAGGTGTTCCCTAAGACGAGGCCGTTCGACCAGACCGGATCGCAGCTTGGGGATGAACAGCTTGGTCGCAACCAGCGGGCCGGCCATGGTGTCAATCCCCGGTGAACTGACCAAATGATAGCACTATCGGGCCAACGAGTCGCGGCTGGGCTTGGCTTTTTACTGCTTTGATAGCTCCTCGGCGAGCAGATCGAAGACGACGCGGATCCGCCTGCTGGTGTTGACTTCGCGATGGGTGACTAACCACATCGAAAAGGTCAGCGGTTCAAGGTCAGGTAGCACGCGAGTGACCAGCGGTTCCTCGCTGGCCGGTCTCGACCCCTTTCATGATGCCGGCATTGTTGGCGGCCTGGAACAGCGCATAGCCAGCAATCGCACTCCGATTTTGTGTTTCCGACAGTACCTTGACAACCGCGTTGTTGGGGAGCATCAAGCGTGCGGTTGCTGACGCCCGCCGCTCGCCGGATAGTCCGATGGTGAAGTTCAGCCTAGAAGACCTTGATCGCTCCTCTTAAGGCGGTTCATGGCAACGCGAGCTCCCATGAGATGTTCCGCCCTAACGAGGCTACACTCATGCCCCCCGCAAACCACGGGTTCACCCATGACCCGATTGCGAAGGTTCTCCTTCGCACCGCACTCCCCATTGTTTTCTTGACCAGTATCAACGGCCTCCTGACGGTCGTCGACGCAATGCTGCTTGGTGCATTTGTCGGTCCGGAGGCACTGGCCGCCGTCACCTTGATGTTCCCTGTCTCCATGCTACTGCTGGCGCTCTCCGCCATGGTGTCGTCGGGCATGGCCAGCATCGTGGCGCGTCAGCTCGGCGCCGGCCACCTGACAGAGGCAAAGGCCACCTTTGCCGGCGCGCACGGGTTGTCCATTCTGATCTGCTTCATCCTGGGCGTGGCTCTCCTGGCCTTCAGTCAACCCGCGGTGGCCGCCGTTACAGCGGACCCGGCACTTGCTGCCATGGGACATCAGTTCTTGATGATTTCTGTACTGACTTCACCGATCATGTTCCTGGTTTCCGTCCACTCCGACGCCCTAAGAGTTGAAGGCAAGATCGGCTTCATGGCGCTGGCGGGCCTTATGGTCTCTCTCGGGAACATTGCCTTTAACATCCTGCTCATTGCCGGATTTGGACTCGGTGTCGCCGGATCGGCTTGGGGAACCGCAGCCGCCCAAGGGGTCGCCCTTTCGGTGATGCTGGTGTTTCGTCTAGCAGGCAAAGCACGCCTGCCGGTGCCTACACCGGACCGCAACTGGCGGGAGCGGTGGATGGAAATTCTTGCACTGGGGGCGCCACGCAGCCTGAGTTTTCTTGGGATCGCTCTTGGCGCCACGGCGACCATAGCGTCCGTTGGCCTCCACGTTACCACCGGCAACGATGAGATCATCGCTGCCTATGGTGCCGTTACGCGGATCATGACCTTTGCCTATCTCCCACTGTTGGGGCTGAACCTTGCCATGCAGGCTGTGGTCGGGAACAACTACGGCGCTGGTTACAAGGACCGGTCGGTCGCCGCCCTCCGGCTGGCGCTGCTGTTGTCGCTCATCTATTGCGGCTTGGCCGAGGTCGCGTTCTTGGCGTTCAGAGACAGCCTGGGCGGCCTGTTCGTATCCGATGCCGCAGTGGTTGGGGAAGTCGGCCGCATCCTGCCCATCTATGCTGCGCTCTACTTTACACTGGGGCCGATGATGATGATTGCCGGGTACCTGCAGAGTATAGGCGATGCCAAGCGTTCGGCCTTGCTTTCGGTGGCGCGAACCTACCTCTTCGCAATCCCGCTCACCTTCGCCCTGCCGTTCCTGATGGGTGAGACCGGTATATGGGCCGCCTTGCCGACTGCAGACCTGATGCTGGTTCTGATCACGGTCGTGATCCTGTCACGCCGTGGCGGGCTTTTAGGCGAGGCTCGGTCGAAGCTGCCTGGCAAGTTGGATGCTGCTGCGCAGTGACTCAGTCTCGAAAATAGATCCCGACGTATAGGTGCCGATCGGGTCGATCTGTTCTTTGATACATCGAAGGCACTGACCGCTCTCGAAACATACCCTCCCGGAACGGCATCTCTTGCCGTCTGCCGTTCCGGGAGCTGCCAGTGTGTTTCCAACCCCGTCGCCGCAGGCAGCAACCAACCCATTTCGGCCGTTCACGCACTGATTTCAATTTCTCGAAAGCTGCCGTTCCTCCGCTCAATTCGACATTTTGGCGCTGCCAGCAGATGGCAGCTAGTCGCATTTGATCCTTTGTTGCGCCGAGGCAGCAACGGGCGGTTCCATTTGACAACTGGCGTGCCGAACCTGTTTGGTTAGGCGTTGTCAATTTCACTCCTTTAAGCGGATGACATGGCCACGTTTCTGTATGCATACGTTTCGACGGCAGAAGAGACTATCGCCCATCAGCGCGGCGAAGTGCTCGCCGCTGGCTACTCTTTTGACCGCGTCATCTGCGACTATGTCGACCTTGGAGCCCAGACAACGTTGCATCAACGCCGGCAAGGGAGACGTTTATTTGATCTCCTTCAGTGGGGCGATGAGCTGTTAGTTCGATGCTTAGCCAGACTGGGCCGTGACGAAGCTGAGGTAACCCGGACAATGCTCGAGTTCCTCAAAATGGGGGTCACCATCCGGTCGGTTATTGACGGCGCATCCTATCGTGGCGGCGAACTTACTGGGATGACTATTCGGGAGGCCATGACAGCCTGTGGCGCCATGGCGCAGAAGCAGTCCGATAGCCGTCGCCTGGCACAGGGAACTAACCTTGGTCTGGCGTCGAACGAGCGAAAAAGCCGGAAGCCCACTTGCGATCGGGCCACATTCGACATCATCAATACCTTGTTGGGACGAGGTATTGCACTAACCGCGGTGGCCGATGCCGCCAAGGTTGATACGCTGACCGTTCGTCGCATTAGAAACAACCCGGCAAGGCAGGTCAGTTTATACGGGTCCTGATAGGGTCTCGCTTATTGTCCATTGCCTCAAGATGCGACCTCTCAAAATGGGCGCCGCTGTACCCGCTTTTTTGCGTTGCCTTAAACACCAGCGGCCTCAGTTGCTCGCGTCCCATTCCTGGGGCGCAGTGCGTCGATCTTGGGGGATGGGTAAGCCCCGAGTATCTACCTGCAACTTAAGCGATCAAGGCGCGGCTATAAATTTCAAGCCCAACGTCCAATGTCGGCGCCATAATCCCGAAAGCCGACAAAGACTCGCTAACGGCCCCATTACGCTGTTCGCATCGGCCGGCGTCAGAACGATTCCGGGAGACGAGGAGCTGTACTGCTACGTCACCCGCTTCGACCTTAATGTTTCGTCGAGCGATTGGCGCTCCAGATAGCCCCGGCTAGCCCTAACATGAAACCGCCAAACAGAAACACCATAGCGGCGATCGGGATCCAAGTGTCGTTTTGCATGAGCGGCCTCTTGAGTTGACCACCAGCCAACAGCCGCTGCCTCGCCGCGTCATTGATCCAGATCAAGCACGAGAAAATTCTGATTAGGCTCCTTTGAATGCTTCGCAGCGCGCGTATTGGCGAGGCCCTTCGGCGCCCACTTCTGACCGAGACCAGACCGAAGCTCAACTCGCCGACGCGTCCGCTTCCTGTTAGCCTTGTCTACAAGCTGTCAGTCCGCCTACGGGGCCAAAACTGCCGTTTGGTCGATGTCCGCTTTTCCGTGACGCGCTCCCAAACGCTGCCTGTCCGCAAACCACCCCACAACGGTCACTCCGGAGTCACGAGCGCGATCCGGCAGCAGCCGACCCATCTCGGCCGTTCCCGATCAAGTAGGAATCTTCCAAAAGCAGCCATCCATCCAAAAGGGCGACGTCGGCCACACGCCTCATTGCGGCGGCTTGAGTTCGCTTCGGTGGAACCCGATCGCGGACAAATGACCCCCAAAAATGTGCCGTTAGGCTGCATCGGCTAGAGTTGAAGGCAGTTGACGCCTTTGCGGGAATGCCTGCGGAGCACTAAAATGAAATACCGCCAAAATCCCCACCGGAAGAAAGTAAGCGCACCACAACAATAATACCGCGGTACCGACGGCATCACCCCCTTGCTTGGGCATCGTCCCGAAGACGTCAATGATCGGCAGTGCGATGCAAATTGGAGCAAAAACACCATGGCAGATCAACAGGTACCTCAGCCATTTATTGGCTCGGCCCGCTCGAGTTACCGTTAGCCCCGTGAACAGCGTCGAAATTGACATTAACGCATAGCCAAGGAGATCAAGATTGAACATCAGGCTACCTAGTGTCTGGTAGTTTAGCGCATTCAGAATATCGACTGGGGCCGACTGGTGCAGAATGGTGGTGAGCTGCACAAAATAGACAGAAGTGACAAAGCCTGCGTAAAGGACGGCAAAAGCTATACCCGCTTGCGCTGCTACTTGCTCACCTTCGCCTGCCATAACAGCAAAACTGCAAGCCAGCACGAGATAGGCCCATGAAATCAGAAGACTTGCTCCGTAGGCTCCGTAGTCCAGTCGTACTAGCATCAGCAGTGCAAAGAGCACTACGAGTACTGTGACCGCCGCCGCAGACAAAAGTCCCAATTTCCTATTCATCGGATCTCCATATGTCGTTACAGTTATGGATATTACGCGGGCGACACAGTCGCCGAACCGATGGGCGCAATCTGTAAGACCTTACGCAAAACCACCAGCGAGGCGTCTCCGGCATAGCTTTCTGCGGTGAAGCCGAGCTCTTTTTCGAGATCGATTGCCACGTGGTTGGACCGGCTCTCCACCGATTGCAGGCTCTTGACTCCACGCGCCCGCGCATAGCGCGTCACATGGCCCAGCAATTCCCAACCGATGCCCTTGTGCTTGTGCTCGGCCACGATCGAAATGGCGACTTCGCCAACGTCGAGCTTGGCATCGCAGGCCAGCAAAGCCGTGGCGATGATCGGACCGTCATCGGCAAGCTGGGCGACAAAACTTTCCGTCTGGTGATGATCGACCTGAGTCATGGTGACTAGACGATCATGCCCTACCGACCGGATCGTGCTGAGAAAGCGAAACCGCAAATCATCGGGCGTGACGTGCTCGAAAAATCGGGCAAGCGCAGGCTCATCGTCGGGACGCACCGGACGGACATGAAAGGTAAACCCGGTATAGGTGGTCAGGTCGCGGCTCCAGTTGGTCATGGTCTAGCACCCTCAATGTTGGCTTTTCCGGCGTGAACGCTATTGGGCGACGTAGCCGCCATCGACGAGGTGATAGCTGCCGGTGATGAACGAGGCCTGGTCCGAGAGCAGGAAGCAGGTCAGCGCCGAAACTTCTTCGGACTTACCCAGCCGCTGGATCGGATGCAGGCCGGCAATGTGCTTGAGCGTTGCAGCATCGAGATTTTTGGACAGCAGCGGCGTGTCGATGAAGCCCGGGCCAACGGCGGTGATCCGGATGTTATGGGCGGCATATTCGAGCGCTGCGGCCTGCGTCAGGCCGAGCACACCATGCTTGGCCGCAACATAGGCGACCGAACCTGCAAACCCGACCGAACCCAGGATGGACGCCATGTTGACGATCGCGCCGCCCCCTGCCCGCTGCATCGCCGCAAGCTCGTATTTCATGCAGACAAAGACGCTTGTGAGGTTGACGTCGATGACCTTCTGCCAGCCTTCGAGCGAATAGTCCGCCGTTGGCGCGCTGGGGCCGCCGATGCCGGCATTGTTGACCGCCAGGTGCAGCGCGCCATAGGTCTTTTCCGCGAATGCCACCATGGCCTCCACCTCGCCCGCGTCAGCGACGTTGATCTCGAACGCCGCAGCAACGCCCCCGGCCTGCTCGATGGTGTGAACCACTGCCGCCGCGCCCGCTGCGTCCATATCGGCTACGATGACCTTGGCGCCTTCCCTTGCCAGTTGGTTGGCGATAGCAGCACCGATGCCGGAAGCCGCGCCCGTTACCAAGGCGACTTTGTTGAAGAAATCATTGGCCATTTTGAAGTCCTTGGGTTGGAACCTATCGCCCGTTGAAGAGCAAAAGCGCGGATGGTTGACTGTGGTTACCCCGACGTTAGTGAAGGGGCCTTGATCTGAATCAGGCTACGCGTTCAGGCCGCCTTGCCGGCGCCGCTCACATCCTCGAATTCGACATCGACAATGTCCTCGCCGGTTGCGGCGCCCGGCTGCGTATGACCGCTTGAGCCAGATGGTCCGGCGGCCTCGCCCCTGGCGCCCTCGGTTGTGACCATTTGCTCGATTACCGACAGGCGATCGGTAGCCTTGGTAAGCGCAGCAAGGTCATCGCCGGACGCAGCAGACCGCATCCCGGCCAACGCGGCCTGTGCATCTTCACGGTTGGCGATCGAAATGACCGCCCCATGCTTGGCCAGGCCGGTTTCCACCCGATGGACCATGGCGTCGGCATGGTTCTTGGCATCGACAAAGGCCCGGCGCCCCTTGTCCGATTCGGCATTTGTTGCGGCTTCTTCCACCATGCGTTTGATATCGGCGTCGTTCAGACCGCCATTGGCTTGGATCTTGATCTGCTGCTCCTTGCCCGTCGCCTTGTCCTTGGCCTGCACCGAGACGATGCCGTTGGCATCGATATCGAAGGTGACCTCAATCTGGGGCAAGCCGCGCGGTGCTGGCGCGATACCGGTCAGATCGAAGCGACCAAGGGTCTTGTTGTCCGCAGCCATCTCGCGCTCGCCTTGCAAGACCTTGATGTTGACGGCGTTCTGGTTGTCCTCGGCGGTGGAAAAGGTCTGGCTTTTCTTGGATGGGATGGTGGTGTTGCGTTCGATCAGGCGGGTAAAAACGCCGCCCAACGTTTCGATACCCAGGCTGAGTGGGGTGACGTCGAGCAACAACACATCCTTGACGTCGCCCTTGAGCACAGCGCCCTGCACGGCTGCGCCGATGGCGACGACCTCGTCTGGATTGACGTTTCGCGCGGGCTCTTTGCCGAAAAAGGTTTTGACCATATCGATCACCTTGGGCATGCGTGTCATGCCGCCCACCAAGATCACCTCATCGATCTGATCGGCGCTGACCCTGGCGTCCTTCAGCGCCGCCTTGCACGGGTCCATGGTGCGCTGGATCAGGTCTTCGACCAGGCTTTCGAGCTTGGCCCGCGTGATCTTGACCAGCAGATGCTTGGGCCCGGATGCATCGGCGGTAATGAACGGCAGGTTGATTTCGGTTTCCTTGGCCGACGACAGTTCGATCTTGGCCTTTTCTGCGGCCTCCTTCAGGCGCTGCAGGGCGAGCTTATCGGTGCGCAGGTCGATCCCCTGCTCGCGCTTGAATTCCGCGGCCAGGAAATCGATGACGCGGGCATCGAAATCTTCGCCACCCAAAAAGGTATCGCCGTTGGTGCTTTTGACCTCGAACACGCCGTCGCCGATTTCAAGAACCGAGATGTCGAACGTACCGCCACCCAGATCGTAGACTGCGATGCGGCCGCTCTTTTTCTTGTCCATGCCATAGGCCAAAGCGGCGGCGGTTGGCTCGTTGATGATGCGCAGAACTTCCAGCCCCGCAATGCGTCCGGCGTCCTTGGTGGCCTGTCGCTGTGCGTCGTTGAAATAAGCGGGAACGGTGATGACGGCCTGGGTAACGGGTTCGCCCAGGAACGCTTCTGCCGTCTCCTTCATCTTGCCGAGAATAAAGGCGCTGATCTGAGATGGCGGATAAGTCTTGTTCTGAGCCTCAACCCACGCATCGCCGTTTTCACCACGCACGATGGCATAGGGCACCAGTGCCTTGTCCTTGCCCACCAGCGGATCATCGTAGCGCCGGCCAATCAGTCGCTTGACCGCATAGATGGTGTTGCTCGGATTAGTCACCGACTGGCGTTTTGCCGCCTGACCCACCAACCGCTCCCCATTGTTAGCGAAGGCAACGATGCTGGGCGTGGTGCGCGCGCCTTCCGCATTCTCGATGACGCGCGGATCCTGTCCGTCCATGATGGCGACGCAGGAATTGGTGGTGCCAAGATCGATACCGATGACTTTGCTCATGACGAAGCTCCTGTTGAATTGGCTGAGGCGGACGAACAAGCAGAAGTCTGCTAGCAGGCTTGGCGAAGGGGTGGATTGGGGCGCGGGGCCATTATTCGCCCCGGTTGAAAATGGAAGGATCGTCCGTCTGCCCACCAATCGGCGACCTGGCGACAATAACCATTGCCGGCCTCAGCAGCCGGCCGTTGAGGGTCCAGACCGGCGACAGAGACTGCAGAACAGAGCCCGATGGCTGGTTATCTGCCTCACGTTCGCCGATGGCCTGATGCAGGTCCGGCGAAAAGGCCGATCCGGTGGGGTCTTCACGTCTGATTCCGTTGCGCTCCAGCAGTCCGACAAAACCACGTTCGATTTCGACCAGACCGGCACGCAAACCGATCATGCTTTCCGGCTCTCCCGGCATCGCCGGGGGCAGATTGGTTAGGCCTCGGCGCAGATTCTCTGCCGCCTCCACCACGTCCCCGGCAAACTTCTGGACAGCAAAGCTGCGGGTTTCGTCGATGTCGCGCTTGGCGCGGGAGCGGACATTGGCGATCTCGGCCTCGGAGCGTACCCAGCGGTCACGCATGTCGGCGAGTTCGGCGGTTAAGGTGGCAACTGCCAGCACATCGGAGGGCTGAGCTTCGGCCTTGGGTTCGAAGCGGTTCAGCTCCTGCTCCCGGCGAGCGTCCGTGTCAAATTCTGCTTTCGCGTGCTCGCCTTTGGCTGTCATCGATCGCTCCACCGTGCCGGTCATCTTGGTGATGGAAGCGTAGTGGTGCTGGTCCGGCCGTGGCAGGGCCGGAATATACTCAAGGTCCGCTGCTGCTCCCAGTTGAAGCGGCAGGGTTGCGTGACCACACATACCAGCAAATCAGACTGCTGATGATCGCGGCACAGAAGCACCACACCGAGGGCAGGTTCAAACTAAAAAAACTCGCGGCAATGCCGAAGCCGGCCAAGTTTGCCACGCCCAGCCAGTGGATGCGATCATCGCTGGCAATGAAGAATGCGCCGCTGGTGGCCAGCAGATAGACCAGTTCCATCCCCGGCCAGATTCCCGCTGGATTTTCGTAGACCAGGCATTGGTGAGCAACGCGCACTGAAAATCCGAAGAGGCCCATGACCACCAGGGTATAAATCGCAACCACCCCGCCGAGCGCGAGAAGTATGAGGATCAATCGCCGCCGCCGCTGGCTCGGCTCGATCAGATAAAGGCTGAGTGGAAACAATACTGGCCACAGCACGCCAATGAAAAAAGCGTAGGCCTGGGTCAGCCAATGGATCGCCGGGCCAGAGGGTGCCGTAGGCATAGCACTCCAGATGGCGCCTTCAGTCAGTTGCTGGATGCCAAACAACAGCGGCAGAGCCGCAAACAGCCGCATGCGCGGCCGAGCCTTGCTTAGAGCCAGCAGACCAACAATCGAGATCAGGGTACCAGTGGTAAAACTGACCGACGCGGAAAAGCACATGGGATCTCATTTCACTGCGGGTGGATCAATTTCTGTGGCATCCGCCTCAAGCATGGCCCGCCGGATCTGGCGACGCAGATCGTAGAGTTGATCGAGCAGTGACAACACGATGGGCAACGCCGCTTCATTGACCTCCAACTCATCGCGCAGCTCCTGGATGAGCCTGACCCGTGCGATATCGATTTCGGCAAAAACGAACGTGCCACTGCGACTATCCGGCCGGACCCAATCATTGCCGATCCAGCGTTCCAGGTCCTGCCGGGTCAGTCCTGTACTGTGGGTGACCAAGACGTCGATGGTGATCATGTCCCTTCCTCCATCGACTTTCTCGGATTGAGTGGATTGACGGGTTTCCAACTACCCAAAAATGTTTCCAATGCCGCATCCGTGGCCCCGATCATCACGCGCAACGTTGCGTAAAGATCGCCGGCTGGGTGGCCACCGTGTTTGGGCACGCCGCGGCCCCGCAGCCGCAGTTCGTTGCCGCTGTCCGAGTGGGGCGGGATGCGCATCATGACCGGACCGCCCGGGGTGGGGATTTGCACCTGGCTACCCAGGACCGCTTCGCTGACGGTAATGGGCAGGATGAGCCGAATATCGTTGCCGGTGCGCTCGAAAAAGCGATGAGCCGCAACTGTGATCTCGATCAAAGCGTCGCCTGCTGTTCCGCCATTGGCGACAGCGGCTGCCTGGCCGCGCAATCGCAGCACCTGTCCGCTGGTGGTGCCGACCGGAATTTTGACATCCAGTGTTCGACCATCTGGCAATGTCAGGCGCCGCGTGGCGCCGTTGATGGCGTCCAGGAAGTCCGCCGCCAAACTGTAGCGTTCGTCGGGCGCCCTCTGCGGTGCGCGGGCGTTCCCGCGCCCGCCCTGATTGAACATCGAGCCAAACAAGTCGCTGAAATCCGCATTGCCCCAATCGGCCGCTTGCGGCCCCGCCCGGCTGTAGCGTTGACCCGACGGGCCATCGGCATGGTCCCGGTACTTGGGCTGGGCGGGTCTCTCCTGGCCGCTGGCGTCGATCTCGCCGCGATCAAACCGGCTGCGCTTGGCAGTATCTGACAATAGTTCATTGGCGGCCGCGACGGACTTGAACCGTTCTTCAGCTGCTGTGTTGCCCGGATTGAGATCGGGATGATGCTGCTTGGCAAGCTTGCGATAGGCGATTCGGATCTCGTCCTGGCTGGCGCCTCGGAGCACGCCCAGCGTAACGTAAGGGTCGTCCAAGTCACTCACCTCATCGTGTCGCCCTGGTAACGAACTGGTCCGCGGGCGATTGCCGCCCCGTCCCTGCTCACGCTAGATGACTTGAACCCAAGTCATCACCCTCGGAAATTACTCAGGGCAACACAGCTAACGCTACTCGTGCCGCAGGGCCTCGATCGGATTGAGACTTGCGGCACGCCGGGCAGGGAAATAGCCGAATATCACCCCGATAACGCCCGAAAAGCCGAAGGCCAGGGCAACAATGACGGGGTCGAAAGCAAAGGGGACCTTCAGTAGGCTGACGCCCAAGAACGCCAGCGCCAGGCCAAGCACGATGCCGACCAGTCCACCCAATAGTGACAGCACAACGGCCTCCATCAGAAATTGCTGCAGGACCTGGCCGCGCAACGCACCGATGGCCAGCCGAATACCGATCTCGCGAGTCCGTTCGGTGACTGAAACCAACATGATATTCATGATCCCGATGCCACCGACGAGCAGGCTGATGCCCGCCACGGCGGCGAGCAATCCGGTCAGAACTGTCGTGATGGTAGACAAGACTGCGGTGACTTGGGTCATGTCAAAGACGTTAAAATCATTGGCGTCACCGATCTTGATCCGGCGACGCTCGCGCAACAGGATTTCGACATCCCGCTTAACCTTGGCCGTCGTGCTGTCTGCTCGCGCCGTGACGGTGATCGAGGCCACATCGGTGTTTCCAGCGATGCGCCGCTGAAAGGTGCGCAGCGGCGTCATGATAATATCGTCCTGGTCCGTGCCGAACCCACTATTGCCCTTGGCCGCCAGCAGGCCGACCACTTCACAGGGCATGCGCTGCAGCCGCAGCTTCTGTCCAAGCGGATTCTGGTTGCCGAGCAGATTTTCGCGGACAGTTTCCCCGATGATGCAGACCGTGCTCCCGCTGCGTAGTTCGCTGTCAGTGAACAGCCGACCGGCCGCAAGTTCCCACTGCCCCGCGTCAAAATAGGCGTTGTCCGAGCCGGTTAGCGTCGAGGTCCAATTGTCACTGCCCGCAATCACGGTGATACGGCTGGAGGCAATCGGGGCCACATCCCTGGCGCCGGATATCTGATCGGCGATCGCCGTGGCGTCAGCGACGGTAAAAGGCTTGGCGCTGGACTGGGTGCCGCCCGGCCCTGTTGCCGCTTCGCCGGGCCGAACAGTCAAAACATTTCCGCCCAGCTCAGATACCCCCGCCACGACGCTGGCGGTCGTCCCGTTGCCGATAGTCACCAAAGCAATCACTGCGGCCACCCCAATAATGATACCAAGGGCGGTCAATCCGGATCGCAGGGCGTTGCGGCGAATGGCTCGCAGGGCCAGCAGGACGGTTTCCCAAAACATCAAGCGGCCTTTTCAACGATGTCGTTGGCTTCGATCAGCCCATCCTTGAACTGCACAATCCGGCGGGCATAGCGGGCCATGTCTGGCTCATGGGTCACCATGACGATGGTGATGCCCTTGGTACGGTTCAGGCCGGTTAAAAGTTCCATGATTTCGTGACTGCGAGCGGTATCGAGATTGCCTGTCGGCTCATCGGCCAAAAGCAGCGCCGGCTCGGTGACGATGGCACGGGCCGTTGCCACGCGCTGCTGTTGCCCACCGGACAGTTCATTGGGCTTGTGGTGCTCCCAGCCCTTGAGGCCAACATCAAAAAGCGCCTTCATCGCCAGGTCGCGCCGGTCCTTGGCGCCCACCTGACGATAGATCAGCGGCAGTTCTACGTTTTCGACGGCCGAGGTTCGGGGCAACAAATTATAGCCCTGGAAGATAAAGCCCAAATAGTGCCGCCGTAGTAGAGCGCTCTGGTCCTGCGACAAGGCTCCTACGTCAACGTCACGAAATAGGTAGTGCCCGCCGGTCGGTGCATCGAGGCACCCGACGATGTTCATGCAGGTGGATTTTCCCGATCCACTGGGCCCCATGATGGCGACAAAATCGCCGGCATCAATATCGAGCGAGACGCCGCGCAGCGCCTCGACCCGGCCCGCTCCCTCGCCGAAGACCTTGGTCAGTCCCTGCAATCTGACAATCAGTTCCGCGGCCATTCAGTTCGCCGCCGCAGAGTCGATTATCACAAGATCGGCCGCTGCAAGGTCGCCGGCCAGAACCTGCGTCCAGGTGCCGTCGGTCATGCCAATCGTAATGGTGACCGGCGTTGCGACTGTGCCCTCGAGTAGCCAGATCTGCTTGTGGTCTGAGGCCATGTCCACAGCGCCAGTCGTGGCAAGAGACTTCGGCGTCGTCGCCCCGCCAAACATGCCTCCGCCAGTTTTGGCAGCTGCTTGGGAGGGCGCATAGCGCAGCGCAGCATTAGGGATAAGAAGCGCGTTACTGATCTGCTTAGTCACGATCTCCGCCGACGCGGTCATTCCCGGACGCAGTAAAAGCTCCGCATTGTCGACCGACAGGACCGATTTATAGCTGACGACGCCGCTGACGGCGATCGGCGCAAATCGTACCTGCTCGACCTTGGCGTTGAAGGACCGGTCTGGATAGGCTTCGACTGTGAAACTTGCCTGCTGCCCCTGCTTCACGGACCCAATATCGGCCTCATCGACATCCACGAGCAGATGGATGCGACGGAGGTCGTCAGCGATCGTAAAGAGCACGGATTGCTGGGCAACTGGGACAGTCTGACCGATCTCGAGATTGCGATCGAGGATGATCCCGTCAATGGGCGATCGGATCACTGCCTTGCCAAGCTGCGTCAAGTTTGACGCAAGGTCCGCCTGGGCAACTTCGACCTGAGCGGCGGCGCTCGCCAGTGCGGCCTGCGCTCTTAGTTGCGCAGTCTGGGCTGCTTCCAGGTCCTGTTTGGACATTAGATCGTGCAGAGCCAGCGGTGCGACACGCGAAAGGTCCCGGTCGGCCTGCGCCAAGCCGGCCTGTTTGTCGATAACCGTGGCCTTTGCAGCGTCGAGCAGCGAGCGCGTGCGATTGGTCTGGTCCGTAAGTTGGTCGGTGCTGATCTGGGCAAGGATCTGGCCGCTTGTTACTACGTCATTGTAGTTGGCGCTGACCGCCTCGATGGTCCCCGCAATCTCGCTGCCAACTTCAACCTGCCTGATTGGCTCCATGGTTCCCATGGCGGCAACGGAGATCGTCAAGTCACCGGTTTTGGCCGCTGTGGTCTGGTACGAGATGGCGGCCGCCCTGTTGCTGGACCACGACCACCACACCACGACGCCGGCGATCAGCGCGACACAAGCGGCGCTCCAAATCAGAAAGGTGCGGTACCGGGTCCACCAGTTGGGGACCATATCAGTCTCGAGCAGGTCGTTGATTTCGGGGCTCGGCGCCAGCATGTCGGATTCATCCCTAAAGTAGTCGCTCAACGATGGGTACGAATACCTTGGAACGTGCATACGCCGACACCTTACGCGGCCGCGTGTCGATGGAGCAGGATCGGGATTTACTCAGGCCGCCGAGATTGCAGAATCGAGCAGACTCCAAGCCACCCTTGGGTAATTTCCGATGCTTTCGGGCAGATCTGTAGGGACTAGGGTGCGGCAACAGAAGACCGAGACACCAAAAGCTGCCTGAGCGGACTAGCGGTAGGGCGCATTGGGCGGCCAGCTGACGGCCCTCTTATGGAGAAATTGATGTCCAACGATAATGATCTAAAGCAGGCAGTTTTGGCGGAACTGGACTGGGAACCCAGTGTCACGTCGGCCCATATCGGGGTAACGGCAAATTCGGGGGTCGTTACCCTTTCCGGACACGTGGAAAACTATGCGGCCAAGAAGCATGCAGAAATGGCTGCAGGGCGGGTTAGAGGCGTCAAAGCGATTGTTGAAGAGCTCGAGGTGCGCCTGCCAGGCTTCGTCAAGAAGCACGACGACGAGATAGCCGCCGCGGCGCTCGATCGCTTCGCTTGGGCTGTTTCGGTTCCCGACGACGCCATCAAGGTCAAGGTTGAAAAAGGCTGGGTGACGCTCACTGGCCAGGTCGACTGGTATTTTCAGAAGGAAGCGGCCACCCGTGAGGTGCGTGACCTGTCGGGGGTATTGGGAGTCAATGACAACATGACCATCAAGCCAGGGGTCAACGTTGGCGATGTGAGCAATGACATTACTCACGCCCTTCACCGCGCCTGGTTCGAACCCAGGACCATCACCGTTTCTGCGGTCGGCGGCACCATCAAGCTCAGCGGCACCACCCATTCGTGGATCGACCGTCACGAGGCCGAATTGACCGCCTGGGCGGCCCCCGGCGCCACAGCGGTTGAAAACAACATCGCAGTGGTCTGACGTAATGGCGCGGTTGCGGCTGTGTGGCACATTCATCACCGGAGCTGCTGTGTCGGCGCGTGCCGTGACTATGTCCTGCCGGCTTAAGGTTAGCGTCAGGTGGCCGAAATAGAGGTGTGGAAATGCCTCAAATCCGTTCCCGCATTAACTGGAAACAAGATGAACCCTCCCTATCAATCGGCCCACGAAGAAGTCCACTTTATCAACCGCGCCGGCTGGCTGCGGGCTGCCGTGCTGGGTGCCAATGATGGCATCGTTTCGGTGTCGTCTCTGATCGTTGGTGTCGCAGCGGCCAACCCCGGTCCCGGAGCCATTTTGGTGGCTGGCATTGCGGGCCTTGCCGCAGGGGCTATGTCCATGGCGGCCGGGGAGTATGTCTCCGTTAGCTCGCAATCCGATATCGAACGCGCAGACATCTCGCGCGAAAAGCAGGCGCTGATAGACACCCCGGCGGAAGAGGAAGCCGAGCTTGCCTCAATTTACCAGGCTCGCGGACTATCGCCCGCCACAGCGGCACTGGTCGCCAGAGAGATGACCGAACACGATGCCTTGGGCTCACACGTGCGGGACGAACTGGGTTTGTCCGAAGTTCACACGGCCAATCCGCTACAAGCTGCATTTGCCTCAGGCCTGACGTTTACTGTCGCGGCGGCTCTGCCACTGATCGCCGCCGTTCTTGCCCCCTCTGACAAAACCATCCCGGTCGTGGTCATTACAACTTTGATTTGCCTGGCTGGGCTCGGCGCCCTTGGCGCCCAGGCTGGCGGTGCTCCAAAATTGCTCCCCACCGCGCGTGTATTGTTTTGGGGCGCCGCCGCCATGGCAACTACTGCAGTTGTAGGTCGGATTTTCGGAGTCAGCCTTTAGGGCGTTCGTTCGGCGCATGCCGATGCGGGCGCAGTGGTCCGCGGCATAGCGCAGGCGTCGCCCTTCGCTCTCAACAACAAGCGCCAGTCGCTCATATGCTTGCGACTGCGACGGACCTGCCCTACTCAGTAGATACTAGGAACTGGGTGACGAGACGTGTCATGCGACACCACCTCAGCAGGTGACCGGCCGCCACGCCAGTTGCAGTTGGCCATGACACTCGCTCCCACTGTTGCCACCCAAAGCTACCTTTTTGTGGGCACCAGCATGCGCATCAACGTGCCGTCACGCAGTACGAATTGATGAAAGAGCGCCGCAGCCGCATGCAGGCCTATCAGCGCAATAAACACCGGCTTGGCCAATTGGTGGATCTCCCCAATTTCGGGATTGACGTAGACGGTCAACAACCCAGTGACCGGTACTATGACCAACAGCGCATAGAAGGCCCAATGGGTGAGCTTGGCCAAAAGGGCCAGGATCGGGTTAGGCTCCAAAAGCGCCGGGGCTCCCAAACGCAGGCGCATGGCAAGCCGGACAGCCACCAGCATCAAAATGGAAATCCCTACCCAGTAGTGAGCGCTTGCCAGAACCGCGTCGGCGGCCGAGAGGGTGCCGCCCTCCTCCGCAGCTTCGGTCGCTGCTACAATGCTTTCGCCGAACACCAGTTGGAACACTACCAGGGCGGCAATCAGCCAATGCAGGCCAATCTGCGTCGAGGCGTAGCCAGGCTTTATTGATGGGGCCACTTCATATCTCCATTGATGATTGGGTTGGACGGATCAGTGCGAGAAGAAAACCGGTAGCCGAACGTCTAGCAGGACAGCACGGGTGGCACCGCCAAGGATGAATTCTCGAACACGGCTATGACCAAAGGCGCCCATCACCAGCAATCCGGCACCGTTATCGATCGCACCATCTTGCAGGCAGGTGCCGATTGAAATCCCAGCTGAGTTCAAGTCACGATGTTCGGCTTCGATCCCGTGGCGCGATAGGTAGTCATGCAATCCCGCGACTGACTTTTCGCCGATGGCCTTGTCGTCAAAGGCGGTGAGCATTTTGACGGTGCGGGCTTTTAACAGAAGGCCCATGGCATCATGCACCGCGCTGCTCGCCGCTTTGCTGCCATCCCAAGCTATGGCGATGTGATCATTCGTCCAGGAACGCTCGCCGGGTTTCGGCAGCACTACGACCGGCCGCCCTGACCCAAAGATCAAGCTTTCTGCCAGATCGCGCTGGGATTCCGAGTTGTGCGGCAGTTGCACGATCGACAGGTCGCGCAACTGCGCCATGGTCGATGCCGCATGACCCACGTTTACCTCATGAAGCCGTACTCGTGACGTTGTCATCGCAACGGCGCTCTTTGCGGTGGCTGCCAGTTCGAGGAGCCTGGTGGCATGCTTGTGACTTTGCTGCTCGGCATCGGCGATCATCCCGCTGAAGTCGATCATGTCGGCGCCAAACGAGTACGATATTTTCGGTATGTCGATCTCAAAGGCGCAAAATTCCACACCGGCCGCAAAACCATTGGTGAACCGCAGTGCTGAACCGATGGCATCGTCGGACGCGACGTCGGGATAGGTCAGCAATGGCACAAAAATATCGGTAAGCATGAAGAGCTCCTTGCGTGATATCGGGGCAGACCAGCGCATCTGGCTTCGCCAGGTGTTTGATGAAACCTACCGAGCAAGCCTGCAGCCCGGGAGCGTCGGAAATTACTCAGAGGTTGCCGGCGGGGCGGTGCCGAACTTCGCTCTGGGTAGATTCCGAGGCTAGGAACACCGATCAAAGCGCAGATGCTCGGCCTGCCGCCAAGGATAACCTGAGCATGCTGGAGGCGAGTTGATCTCGGTCAAGGTGACCATGCTTTGACAGCTGTGGCGCTTTCCCATCGGCATCGCAGAGGCAGGCAAATTGCCAAAAGATCGCATTCGCCTTGCCGCGCGCAGCGCCTATATCTCGATCTTCGTCACCAAGTCCCTTGCCAAGGGTGCGCCATCTCGTCGGTCGTGCCCATGGTCTCCCATGTCGATCACACCGAGCACGATGTCGATGTACTGGTGACCGAGGTCGGATTGGCCGATCTGCGCGAATCGGCCCGCGGGAACGCGCCGCCGTCATCATCGCCAACTGCGTCCACCCAAGCTATCGCGCCCAGATGGCGGACTGTTTCGAGCGCGCCACCGCTCGCGGCGGACACACACCGCATCTGCTGGAGGAGGCGCAGTCCTGGCACACTCGCCGCCGAGTGACTGGCACGATGCTCGAAGTCGCTGCGTATCGCCAGTAGCCGACAAACTCCATCCGCGATCAACCGGGATTTGCTGTCATGCTGCACTACCAAGTCACTGCCAGCCGCCGGGACGCCATGGCGGCCTTGCCCGGGCCAAGCAGGCCGAGATTGCTCTCGATACCGATCCCGCCGGGCGCGACGACTCTTTCAATCCTGCAGAACTGCTGCTGGCGGCCCTAGCGGCGTACATGCTCAAGAGCATGGAGTGGGCCGCGCCGATGCTCGCTTTCGCGCTTCACGGCGTGGAAATCACGATTTCTGCGAACAGGCAAGACAGCCCGCCCAAACTGATCGACGTCGTCTGCGAGATCATCGTCGAAACGGAAGAGAATGATCATCGGTTGGCTCTGCTGCATACCAATGTTCGCAAGTACGGCACGATCTCCAACACGATTGCGGCGGCCACCACTCTGACAGGCACAATGCGCCGGCGCAGCTAGGATACGAGTGGCTTGCCTCTCCGAGGCCAACCCCTCACCACCTTGATGAGTTCGATAGCGGCAAGGGGAACGCAGCCGGCGAGCAGCAATCCCAGGCAGTCTGCCGCTGGCACTGAAGTCGATTTCAGGAATGTGCCCAGAATATCGTTGTGTTGGCTCCAAACTTGCAAGCCAACCGACAGGGCAACCACGAACACCAGGTTTCGATTGGTGAATAATGCGATCTGCCAGACGGGCCTGATGGTACTGCGGGCGCCAAACGCCCGCAACAGTTCGGCAAAAACCAGAACAGTAAAGGCATAAGTCCTGGCGACCGCCACGGGGTGAGATTGCAGAGTTACGACATAGACCGCCAGGGCCACCCCCCCGGTCAGCATCCCGGTGATCATCATGCCGATCAGGAAACTGGCATCCATGATGTTTTCAGAGTTTGGCCGCGGACCGCGCTTCATGACATCCTTGTCGATCGGATCGCCCGCTAGGCACAGTGCCGGCAGACCGTCGGTGACCAGGTTTATCCAAAGCAGATGAATGGGCAGCAGTGGCGCCGGTAGCCCTGCAAAAACGCAGACCCCCATCAGCATCAGTTCGCCGGCGTTCCCCGCTAGAAGATACTGCAAGGTCTTGCGGATGTTGTCGTAGATGCCACGTCCCTGTTCGACTGCGGCGACTATGGTCTGGAAATTGTCGTCCACCAGAATGACGTCAGCGGCCTGCCGCGTCACCTCGGTACCGGACTTGCCCATGGCAATGCCAATATCGGCGCCCTTGATGGCGGGGGCGTCGTTGACGCCGTCGCCGGTCATCGCCACGACATTTTTCCCGCCCACTTGCAAAGCACGAACGATACGGAATTTGTGCTCCGCCGTAACGCGCGCATAAACGGCAATTTCCGGCGCGATCACGGCCAGTTTTTCGTCGGACATTCCATCCAGATTTTCACCAGTCATCGGCGCCGTTGCCGAGACGATCCCGACCTCGGATGCGATAGCGCTGGCCGTTTCGGGATGATCCCCGGTAATCATGATGACGCGAATACCGGCGTCACGACATTTGGCTATGGACAGCTTGGCTTCAGTCCTAGGTGGATCATACATGCCGGCAAGGCCGACAAATACCAGTTCACGTTCCAAGGCTGCAACATTGCCCGTCTCGGCCAAGATAAGCGTGACGTCACGATAGGCCGAGCCCAGAACTCGCAGGCCTTGTTTAGCCATACCTGAGATTTCGGACCTGATCGCAACCCGATCCTCGTCGGAGAGCGCTTGCACACCGTTCCGTCCGAAAATGTGGGTAGAGAGTGCCAACAATGGACCCGGTGCGCCGTTGATCAGCACGCGGCACAAATCGTCTGATACCTTGCGAACAACGGCGCTACGCTTTCGATCGGAGTCAAACGGCAGCTCGCGCAATTGCGGCATGGTGACGTCAATGTTGGCTCGATCCGCTCCGGCCTTAATCCCCGCCGCCAGCAACGCCCCCTCGGTCGGATCGCCGACAAGCGTCGATAAGCCGGAATGGCTTGCAATGTGGGCATTGTTGCAGCCGACCAGTGCTGTTCCCAGCATCAACAATGCTGCCCGTTGACCGCGTGCGGGGTCCGAGCCGGCCAGCAGCACCCTCCCGTCCGAGCCGTAGCCTTCCCCAGTCACCTCATACGCCTGCCCGGCAACATAGAGCGCTTTAACCGTCATCTCGCCGACGGTTAGCGTTCCAGTCTTGTCGGTGCAAATTACGTTTGTCGAGCCCAGGGTTTCGACGGCGGAGAGCCTGCGTACCAGCGCGCCACGACGGGCCATGCGCGTAACGCCAATGGAAAGCGCTACCGTGACCACTGCAGGCAACCCCTCGGGAACCGCTGCAACTGCCAGGCTGACCGAAGTCAGCACCAGTTCCAGCAAGGGGGTGCCGCGCCATAGGCCAAGCAGGAACAGTGTGACGACAATTCCCAGGGTCGCCCACACCAGCATCCGCCCCACCGCATCGAGCTTTTTCTGCAGAGGCGTTGCTGCCCGCGCATCTGCCCTTTGAATCAGCGCGGCGATGCGCCCCAACTGCGTGTTCATGGCCGTGCCAACGACCACGGCACGACCTGACCCCGACGCAATTGCGGTGCCCATGAAGATCATATTGCTGCGCTCAGCCAAGGGGATGCCGGACCGCTCAAGCTTTGCTGCGTGCTTCTCAACGACCCCGGATTCACCGGTCAGCGCTGCTTCACTGCAGGTAATGGAACTCGCAGACAGCAATCTGGCGTCTGCCGCAACCAGGTCACCTGCCTCCAGAACCAAAATGTCGCCGCTTACAACCGCACTGGCCGGGATCGCCAAAACCACGCCGCCGCGCTTTACCTTGGCTTGCGGCGAAGTCAGTTTTTTCAATGCGGCAATCGAATTTTCTGCCGAGTACTCCTGATAAAATCCCACCAGCGCGTGCAGCAGCACGACAGCCATGATGGCCAGGGCATCGGTCAATTGCCCCATGATGCCCGATAAGGCTCCCGCCGCGATCAATACCCAGATCATCAACGAGGTGAACTGCGCCAAAAAAATGCCAAATGGGTTTGGACCGTTGCCGCCAGCGATCTTGTTTTCGCCCTCGATTTCAAGTCTGCGGGCCGCTTCCGACGTGGACAATCCGTCGGTGACACTATGCAGTGCTAGCAAAGCCTCCGCACCGGATCGTGTGTGCCAGTTCTCGCCACCACCCATCAGTGCCTCCTCCGGTCCGGGCCGGCCATTGTGGGCAAGAATGGTCACTTTGCTCATCGTAATCAGCTCCACTGAAGCGCATCGCTCGCCCAATTCGGCCGGCCCGACAGCCTAGTCGTTTGCCCGTCGGCCCGGTCAGATTCGGAATGTACCTAAGGCTTGCATGGCTGCGGCGCCGAGGTGGGTGATTTCCGATGCTGTTGCCAGAGGGCATGACCGGGCAGATTGCGCGGACCGCGGGACATAGTCGGGGCGCAGCCCAATTGCCCTTACTTTCTGTTCCTGCCGGCCTGATCTGCAGCACATCCTGTGCAGCGGTGACGTACTGGGGAATTTCATGTTGAACGATAGCGAACTGAAGAAGTCTGTCCTGGCTGAACTGAATTGGGAACCCAGCGTCATTGCTGCCCATATCGGCGTTGAAGCCAACAGTGGCATTGTCACGCTGACGGGCCATGTCGATAACTACGCGGGCAAGTACGCCGCTGAAGCCGCTGCCGGCCGCGTCAGGGGCGTTAAGGCGATCGTCGAAAAGCTCGAAGTGAAATTGCCAGGTCACTTGAAGGTCGGCGATGAAGCCATTGCTGCTGCCGCGCTGGAGCGCTTTTCGTGGTCGGTGTCGATTCCCAGCGATATGATCAAGGTCAAGGTCGAAAAAGGCTGGGTCACCCTATCGGGCGAGGTGGATTGGCACTTCCAGAAGGAAGCTGCGGTGCGCGATGTGCGCGAGCTTTCCGGTGTTGTGGGCGTGTCCGATCTCGTCACCATCAAGCCGCGTGTGGATGTCGAAACCATCGGTCATGATATCACTCACGCCCTGCATCGCTCCTGGTACGATCCCAAGACTATCACGGTGCGCGCTGACGGCGGCAAGATCAGCCTGAGCGGAACCGTCCATTCCTGGCATGATCGCGAAGAAGCTGAACTGACTGCCTGGGCTGCGCCTGGCGCGACAGCCGTGGAAAATCACATCGCCATCGTCTGATCGTAACGCGCCGGGCCGCCGCGTTGCGGTCCGGCTCCCCTCATGCCCAGGTAAATCATGAACCGCAGAACTGTCTTGATCGGCGCCGCCAGCACCTTGGCAGTAGTGGGCACCGGTGGCTATCTCGCCTTGACCAACAGCGCAAACCGGGCCTGGCATAATGACGTAACCGCCATCCGCAAGTCGATCGAGCAAAGTCCCACGGGCACTGATCACGCCTCAGAACTTGTGCGCTATGGCGTCCTGGCTGCCAACAGCCACAACACCCAGGCGTGGCGATTTATTCTTGGCAACGACGCAATCATCGTCGAACCGGATTTTTTCAGACGCACACCCAATGTCGATCCGGACGATCACCATCTGTTCGCCAGTATCGGCGCGGCAGTGGAAAACATCGTGCAAGCAGCGCCGCTTCTGGGTTTTTCGGCGGGTGCACGCTTTGATCCCGCAGGCGATGGCCGAGTGATCATCTCGCTGACGCCGTCAGTCACCGCCAATTCTACTCTGGCTCAGGCCATTCCGCGACGCCAGGTGACGCGGTCCCTTTACGAAGCGCGGGCTGTTCCACCGGCCGACCTGCGGATGATCGAGCTGGCTGCCGCTTCTGACAGTGTTGCGGTGATCACACTCACCGAGCGTTCGGCAATGGATGCGGTTGGGGCATTGGTGATCCAAGGCAACACTGCCCAGATGAACGACCAAGCCTATCTTGCCGAGCTCAAGCAGTGGCTGCGGTTCAGCTACGCTGACGCGGTTTCCACAGGCGATGGCCTGTTCTCGGCAACCTCCGGCAACCCGGTGCTCCCTGGATTTTTGGGGCGCCTGTTGTTCCCGCTGGTGGCCAACACGGCATCCGAAAACACCAAGTATCGTGACCAAATCGCCAGCTCCGCAGGGCTGATGATCTTTGTGTCTCGGCACAATGACAAGGAACATTGGATCGCGGCCGGGCGGGCCTACCAGAGGTTCGCACTGCAGGCGACCGCACTGGGTATCAAGCACGCCTTCCTCAACCAGGCCGTGGAAGTGGCAGCCATGCGGCACCTGCTGGCTGACCAGCTGTCACTGGGCACACGCCGCCCTGATTTGATTGTGCGTTTTGGCTATGCGCCCGAGATGCCAATGTCGATGCGCCGGCCACTATCCGACGTGATCGTTTGAGATTGCCCGCCTAAACCCGGTATTCAGTGCCGACATCGAGCGCCTGCACGATCGTACCCGCCATACCCTGCACGATTGCCAGGGCATCTTCGGTCCGCCCGATCCGGGCATCCCGGCCGGTATCGATAGCAAAGCGGGTGGCCGCTTCGACCTTGGGCCCCATCGAGCCCGCATCGAGGGCATTAGCAAAATCGGGGTCCGGCCCCATGCGCACGATGCTGCGGGCGTCGTTTTCGCCATAGCTGACGTAAACCGCATCGACATCGGTCAACATCAGCAACAGGTCCACGCTCAGCGCCTGCGCCAGCATCTGGCTGGCCTTGTCCTTGTCAATGACTGCCTCAATCCCGGCGAGGTGTCCGTTCGACCGGGCCACCACGGGAATGCCCCCACCCCCCGCACAGATCACTATCGCCCCGGCCCGCTGCAGCAGCCTAATGGCGGGCAGTTCGATGATGTCCAGCGGCTCTGGCGACGCCACCGCCCGGCGCCAGGCCGCGCCGTCGCGAACGCAAGTCCAGCCGCGTTCGCGTTCCAATGTCCGTGCGGTCGCCTCGTCATAAACCGGCCCAATGGGCTTTGTCGGTTTTGAAAATGCCACATCGGTTGCGTCGACCCGGGTTTGCGTTAGAACCGTTGCCAGAATGGTGCCTTTGGGCAGCAGGTTGCGCATTGCCTGCTCCAGCATATAGCCAATCATGCCCTGGCTTTCCGCTCCCAGAATATCAAGGGGATATCGGCCATCATCGGGTCCGGCTTCCGCCTGCAGAGCCAACAGTCCGACCTGCGGGCCATTGCCGTGGGTGATGATCAACTCATGGCCGGCCCCAATGAGTTGCACCAGCGCCGTGGCTGCATGTTGCACGTTACGGAACTGTGTCGATGCGTCCATCGGCTCGCCACGCTTCAGCAGGGCATTGCCGCCCAAGGCTACAAGAATTTTCATGGCGACTACCCCGCAATGGTGGCGACAAGGATCGCCTTGATGGTGTGCATGCGGTTTTCCGCCTGGTCGAACACGATGGACGCGGCGGATTCGAAGACCTCGTCGGTCACCTCCATGCAGTGGAGCCCGAACCGCTGCAAAATGTCGGCGCCCACTTCGGTGTCGGCATTATGAAAGGCCGGCAGGCAGTGCATGAACTTGGCGTAAGGATTACCGGTCGAAGCCATTATGTCGGTGGTGATGCGATAGGGCAGCAGCGCCTGGATACGCGCGGGCCAGGCCCCTTCGTCTTCGCCCATGGAAAGCCACACGTCAGTGTAAAGGAAGTCGGCGCCAGCGACGGCTTCGGGGATGTGTTCGGTGACCATGATCGAGCCACCATTCTGGCGCGAAACCTGCTGCAGATGCTCGACAAAAATGTCGTCGGGCCACAGGCTGCGTGGGGCAGCGATGCGCATGTCGAGGCCGACCTTGGCAGCACCAATCGCCAGCGATCGCGCCACGTTGTTGCGGCCATCACCCAAAAAGGTCACGACGCAATCGGACAGATGCTTGTGGGTGAATTCGCGCATAGTCATGAAATCGGCCAGCGTCTGGGTGGGATGGGACTGGTCGGTGAGCCCGTTGTAGACCGGCACCCCGGCATTGGCCGCCAGGATGTCAACGTTGACCTGTCCGGCGCCGCGATACTCGATGGCGTCATAAACCCGCCCCAGCACCCGCGCCGTGTCCTTCATCGACTCCTTGTGGCCGATCTGGCTGCCGGTCGGTCCCAGATAGGTCACATGTGCGCCCTGATCGTAGGCGGCGACTTCAAAACCGGTGCGGGTCCGCGTGGAGTCCTTTTCAAAGATCAGCGCGATGTTGCGTCGCTTGAGTAAGGGCTGCTCCGTGCCGGCCGATTTGGCGGCTTTGAGTTCATTGGCCAGTTGCAGCAGAAACCGGATTTCCCGGGGTGAAAGATCATCGAGCGTCAGGACGCTGCGGCCGCGGATGTTGATGGGCATAGTGTTTTCCTGGTCAGAGAGGGTCGCGGCTGATCGGGCAGGACATGCAGTGGCTGCCACCCCTGCCCCGGCCCAGTTCGGAGCCTTCGATGGTGATCACTTCGACCCCGGCCCGCCGCAGCATGGTGTTGGTATAGACATTGCGGTCGTAGCCGATGACCACGCCGGGCTCGATCGCCAGCAGGTTGTTGCCGTCATCCCATTGCTCGCGTTCGGCCTCATAGCCGTCGCCGCCCGTGGCGATGACGCGCAGCGTTTCTAGCCCGAGAGCCTTGCGCACCACCTCGATGAAGCTGTCTGTCTCGGCAACGATGTCGACTTTGCCCGGCACCATTCCCGGCCGCAACGAGTAAGCCGTTATGCGATCGACGACGGGTGGATAGATCGTCACGAGGTCGCGGTCGCAGAAGGTGAAGATGGTGTCGAGATGCATGAACGAACGGTCACGCGGCATCAGTGCGGCAATGACCCGTTCGGCAGCACCGACCGCAAACAATCTGGCGGCCAGCATCGAGACCGCTTGCGGGGTGGTGCGTTCGCCCATGCCGATCAACACGACCCCATTGGCCAACGGCATGACGTCACCCCCTTCGAGCGTGGCGATGCCCGGCGCGGTATCGGCACCATCCCACCAGGTTTCAAAACTGGCATCGGCAAAGTGCGGGTGGAATTTGTAGACGGCGGCCAGATTGACCGCTTCGGGCCGCCGGGCCGGCCAATACATGGCGTTGATCGTCACCCCGCCGTAGATCCAGCATGAGCTGTCGCGCGTGAACAACTGGTTGGGCAGCGGCGGCAAAACAAAGTCCTGCGGCTGCATGGTCCGGCCGGCAAGCCCTGTGGGCTTGAAGGGCAGTTCAGCGCGTGCGATGCCGCCGATCAGGTAGCGCCCTAGATCGATCGCCGGCATCTCATCGAGCCAGCCACGCATCTCGCCGACCAGGTCCGATCCCAAAGCGGCGGCGTCCGCCCGACGATCCAGCAGCCAGCTACGGGCAGCCGGGATGGCCAGGGTCTCGGCCAGCATCTCGCCAAGGTCCAGCACACGGACTGCCCGTTCGCGCAAGGTATCGACGAAGACGTCATGCTCTTGCCGGGCCTTTTTTACCCACAGCACGTCATCGAACAGCAGCGCCTGGCAATTGTCCGGCGTCAGGCGTTGCAGGCTGAGATCAGGGCGGTGGACCATGACTTCGCGAAGCCGGCCAACCTCGGAGAAAGCACCGAGTTGAGACATGAAAAGTCCTGTGGTCAGAGGGGGCTGATGGTACCGTTCCAGATCAGGTAGGCGGCGACGACCCCCGCTATGACGAGGCCGGCGGCCATCACCATTTCGGCGATGGTGAAAGTCTTCTGGCCATTTTCGCGGCGCGCCCAGACATAGATGATGATGCCCGGCGCGTAGAGCATGGCGGCCATCAGCAGATAGGTCGGACCTGCCGCATAGACCAGCCACACCCCATAAAGGGTGGCCACGCCGCCGGCGATCAGATCGCGGGTTCGACGTTCGCCGGGGGCATAGGCTTCCCCGGTCAGCGCCAGCTTCAGGGCATAAGCGCCCGAGAAGATGTAGGGCACCAGGATGGCAGTGGAGGCGATGTACAACAGCGCCAGATAGGTGCTATTGGCCAGCAGCGTCAGGACCAGAAACAGCTGGACTAGCCCGTTGGTGATCCACAGCGACGTGGCCGGGGCACCGCTCTTGTTCTCGCCGCCGAAAAACTTCGGCATGGTGCCGTCACGGGAGGCGACATAGGGCACTTCTGCTGCCAGAAGGGTCCAGGCCAGGAATGCTCCCAGCACCGAAACCACCAGGGCAACGCTGATCAGAATTGCGCCCCAGGAACCGACGACGTGTTCAAGCACGCCCGCCATGGACGGGTTCTTGAGCCCGGCCAGTTCGGGGCGGCTCATCACGCCGAGCGAGAGCAGCGAGACCAGGGCATAGATCGATAGCGTCGTTACGAACCCGGCAAACGTGGCCAACCCGATATCCCGGCGCTTGCGGGCCCGGCCCGAGACAACGCTGGCGCCCTCAATGCCGATAAACACCCACAGCGTGACCAGCATCGTGCTGCGGACCTGATCGAGTACCGAGCCGAGTTCTGGGGTCGCCATGCCGGAAAAATCCAGCGTGAAGACGTTGATCCGGAAGGCAACCACGACAACAGCGATGAACAACAGAATGGGCACTACCTTGGCGATGGTCGTGATGATGTTGATAAATGCCGCCTGCCGTACGCCAGACAGGATGAGCCAATGGATCGCCCACAGGACAGCCGAGGCGCCGATGAGGGATTGCCAGGTATTGCCCTCCCCGAAAAACGGGAAAAAGTATGAGAGGGCGCTGAACATCACGACGGCGTAGGAGACGTTACCGATCCAAGCCGACAGCCAATAGCCCCAGGCGCTGTTGAAGCCTATGAACGGCCCGAACCCCGCCTTGGCGTAAGCATAGGGTCCGGAATTGAGCTGCGGCTTGCGGGTGGATAGGCCCTGGTAAACCAGTGCCAGCGCCAGGATGCCGACACCGCTGATCGCCCAGCCAATAATGATGGCGAGGGGTCCGGCACCGGCCGCCATGTTCTGCGGCAGGTTGAATACACCTGAGCCGATCATTGATCCGATGACCACTGCGGTCAGGGCGCTCAGTCCGAGATTGCCTTTTTCACCGGCAGCTTTGTCGGACGGCACGGCGCTTGAATCGATGGCGGTCATGACAGTTGACTCTGTGGGTTGCCGCCGGACGCGGTATGCTGGGACGGCGCGGCCAGTGCCTTGGCAATCGCCCGCGTCAGATCCGCGTCGCTGAAGGGCTTGCGCATGATGACCGCACCGCGCTCCAGGGTTTCAGCCACGAGGCTGTCGCCGCTGACATAAATGTGGGGAACGTGACGCTTGGTCAGGATTTTACGCATGGCGGCAATGCCGCTACCGATGCGCAGCCGTCCATCGACAATCATCAGGTCCGGATGGAAATGATAGGCGGCGGCAACTGCATCAGCCTCCGTCGAGGCCGTGGCACACACTTCGTGGCCCATTCCCTCCAGGATTTCCTGCAAAGCCATGACAATCATGCCCTCGTCCTCAACCAGCAGAACCCGCAACTTTGTCATGATCTGTCAGGCGCCGTATTACCGGGCCGGCTCCACGAGTCCTGCGCGATCTGCTGCTCGGCAACGCGATCGCCGCTTTTTTCAGTAGTCGGAGCCTTGCCGGGCAGCGGCGCGAGAAAAGCTGATTTTGACGGGAACGGCAGATGCACAATCTTTCTCATTTGCCAGTGGCCCGGGCGTCACCCTTTGGCGCCAGTTGGGATTCGACGAACCAGAGGTGCTGATCGATGCCGCGCGACACTTCGGTAAACAGATCGGCGGTATCCACATCGCCAAACGCCGCCGCCAGGCCGATGGCCTCGCGCGTCGATTGACCGAATGCGGCCAGTGCCGAAGACACTGCAAACACGTGCTCGTCAGCGCTGGCTATGCCGAGATCATAGGGCACTAGGAATGAGCGCTTCGCCGAAATCTGCACGGTACCATGGGCGGTACCACCCAACCCACCGGCCCGTTCGGCCAATTGATCCGAATAGGCCTCGACCTGCTCGGCAACAGTATCAAAAAGTTGGTGCACGGCGATGAAGCCCGGCCCACGAACGTTCCAGTGCGCCTGCTTGAGCTGGCCGTGCAGATCGATTGCCGCCGCCAGATGCTTGTTGAGCACCTCGACGGATTGCGCCCGGACATTTTCCGAGAGGGTATTGTGGGTAAATTGCACCGGCTGAACTCCAGCAAACCAAGGATCGGTTTGGTCTCCGAACTTAGGCGCCTATCGCCGGCCAGCATCAGCCACGGAATGTACTCATCCGCACGGCAGGATAGTCTCCGGGCCGATTGACCCATGGGTAGTTTCCGACGCTGTCGCTGCGGCTCAGAGCGGTTCCATTTGAGTGTTTGCCGCGCGCTTAGTTGAATCTTCGGCTACGCGAGATCGGCGCCCACTTGAGGATTTCCAAATGCACACCCACGCGCTGGTCTGGATCGACCACCAACAGGCCCGGATTTTTCATATTGGGCTAGAGGAAGCCACCGAGCAGGTGATCCACGATGACGCGCCGCAGCACCATCTGCACCGCAAGAGTGAACACGCCGACCGACGTGACGACGCTGCACAGCAGACATTTCTGGGTGAGGTGGCACAAACGCTGGCATCAGCAAAAGGCATCATGATCGTCGGGCCGGGCCAGGCTCGCACCGAATTCTCGAACTTCCTGCGCGACAAGTTTCCGCGCCTTGATGCCAAAGTCTGGGCGGTCGAGGCAATGGACCATCCCACCGACGCGCAAATCGTCGCGCATGGTCGCAGGTATTTCCGTACTGCTGAACGCATGCACAACTGAAGGCAGAACAGGCAGGCGGTCTAATCGGGGGTTTGAGTATTTTCCGATCCTGACGCGGGGCCGCTTAGCCGGTTAGCTCAGGTTTCGGGCGGTAGCGGTGTTTTACGTCGTGAACGGCGCATCCGGCATCGTTCATTTCACCGCCAATATTTTTACAGGAGCTTCATATGAGCCATTCCGATGCTGCCGTTGCCGTTTTTGAACAGCATGCCGACGCGGAGAGCGCGATCAAAAAACTGACGTCCGCCGGGTTTGATATGAAAAAGCTGAGCGTGGTCGGCAAAGGCTTTCACACCGACGAAAAGGTCGTCGGCTTTTATAACATGGCCGATCGCGTGCAGTTCTGGGGGTCGCGCGGCGCAGTCTGGGGCGCGCTATGGGCACTGTTCTTCGGTGGACTGTTTCTGGTCACCCCCGTTATCGGGCCGATCATTGCCCTGGGATACGTGGCCACGAGCATCATGGCGGCGATCGAAGGTGCCGTTGTGGTTGGCGGCCTCAGTGCGCTGGGTGCGGCGCTCTATAGCATCGGCATCCCCAAAGATAGCGTCGTCCGCTACGAATCGGCCATCGAGGCCGATGGTTTTGTCGTCATGGCACATGGGACGACCGAGGAGGTGGCCCGTGCCAAGGCCATTCTGGGAACGTCCAACCCCAGCACGCTAGACGTTCACGCCGCGTTGGTGGCATCCCCGATAACGGCAAGCGCCGCCTAGTCGCGGATGGCTTGCGCCAGATCAACGATCCCCTGTCGGCGTTGAGACACACTCAAATCGTAGGCTGCACCATTTGGCGCAGCCAAACCTGAGGCGCTTGACGATGGCAACACTCTTGGAGGTTTTCAAACGACACCGGGGCAATGCGCTGCTTGCTATTGCCGTTTTGGGCCTGTCCAGCGGCATCGGTCTTTCGCTGTTTGGCCCTCCTGGATCGGCAGGGATTGCGTGGAGCCTTGGTACCGGCCCAGTCTTGATTGGCCTGATCGCACAAATAATCCTATCCCTCCGGCGCGGGGACGTCGGGCTCGACGTCGTTGCCGCGCTCTCCATGTCCGCCGCACTGACCTTTGGCGAACCACTCGCGGGCAACGTCGTTGCGCTGATGTATTCGGGCGGACAATTGCTCGAAACCTTCGCCGCAGGCCGCGCCCGCAAGGAAATGTCCGCTTTGCTGGGCAGGGTCGCCCATACGGCAATGCGCTACAGCGGCACCCGGCTTGCCGAGGTACCGATCACCGACATCCTGCCCGGCGACCGCCTGCTCATCCGGCAGGGCGAAGTGCTGCCTGTGGACGGGCATGTCGCCGGCGCCGCCCAACTTGACCTGTCGGCCCTCACCGGGGAATCGGTTCCGGTTCAAGTTGAAACGAACGGCGAGGTCTTGAGCGGGTCAACTTCGGTCGGACCGCCGTTCGATCTCGTCGCCAGCCGGCCGTCGGCAGAAAGCACTTATGCCGGGATTGTCCGGCTTGTAGAGGCTGCGCAGGATAGCAAGGCGCCCATGGCTCGGCTGGCCGATCGCTATGCGATGGGCTTTTTGTTCTTTACGGTCGCTCTCGCTGCGGCATCCTGGCTTCTCACCAACGATCCGTTGCGCGCCCTTGCGGTACTTGTCGTCGCAACGCCCTGCCCGCTGATCCTTGCTGTTCCTGTCGCCATCATTTCTGGCATGTCACGCACTGCCCGCATCGGCGTTCTGATCAAAGGCGGCGGGGTGCTGGAGACCCTGGCTCAGGTCAAAACAGCTATTCTCGACAAGACCGGAACACTGACGCACGGCCAGGCAGCAGTCACGGATATCCGCACCGCTCCGGGCTTCACGCCTGATGATATCCTGCGCCTGGCAGCCAGTCTTGACCAGGCATCTGGACATGTCGTCGCCGCAGCGTTGATCCTGGCGGCACGCGACAAAGGGCTTCACCTCTCATCTCCCACCGAAGTGACTGAGACGCCCGGCGAGGGGATCGAAGGATTGATCGACGGGCGGCGGATTGCAGTCGGTGGCATCGGCTATGTCCGAAACCGCTCCCAACCCGGGAACGACGATCTGCTTGAGACGGTTCCCAACGCTGCCATGTCGGTATCCGTCGGCGTGGACGGCGAGCTTGCCGGGCTGATTGTCCTGCAGGATCGCGTTCGGCCCGATGCCAGGCAAGCATTGGATGCCCTGCGCAAGGCCGGCGTGGCGCGGATCGTACTGGCGTCGGGCGACCGTAACGATATTGCCGCCGCCGTTGGCGCCGACCTGGGTGTCGATCTCGCACTCGGGCAGCTCAAACCCGAGGAAAAGGTGGCTGCCGTCCAGCGCGAGGTGGCGAACGGTCCGGTGATGATGGTCGGCGATGGGGTCAATGATGCCCCTGCCCTCGCTGCGGCGGATGTCGGAGTTGCCATGGGCGCGCGTGGTACTGCAGCGTCCTCAGAAGCAGCGGGCGTCGTGGTGCTGGTTGACGAACTGGCGCCATTGGCGAAAGCGGTCGTCATCGCCAGGCGCACCAGAACCATTGCATTGCAGAGTGTCTTTGTCGGGCTGGGTCTGTCCGTTGCCGCGATGATCGCGGCGGCCTTTGGCTACCTGCCTCCAGTGCAGGGGGCGCTGTTGCAGGAGGTTATCGACGTTGCAGTGATCGTTAATGCGCTTCGTGCGTTGAGATAGATCAAGGCCGATCCGTTGCACCCATGAAATCAATGGGAGCCTAATGCCAGAAAATGTGTTTCTTGCCACGAGCCGATGACGACAACCCTCAGAGAGGGGTGCGAGCGTGGCTGAACGAGCTTCTACCAAAACCGAACCGCGACGACCCCCGGATGACGATGGCATAACCGCGTCACCGGCAGCGAGGCTGTTCGTTGCCATTGGCGCGTCAGCTGGCGGGCTGGACGCTTGCACGCGGCTTGTCGCCGCTATGCCCCTTGGCCAGGGCATTGCAATCATCTTGGTGCAGCACCTCGATCCAAACCACGACAGCCTGATGGTGGAGTTGCTCGCGAACAAGACCGGCCTGACCGTCGAGCAGGCCAGCGAGGGGGCGACGCTGCAATCCGACCATCTCTATGTCATTCCGCCCGGTGCCTACCTGACGGTGGCAGGGGGCATTGTGCATCTGGAAAAGCCGCCCGATCATCACGGCGCACGCATGCCTTTTGACATGTTGCTGGACTCGCTGGCACGCAACCATGGCCGGCAAACCGCTGCGGTTGTCCTGTCCGGAACCGGGAATGACGGAAGTGCTGGGGTAAAGGCGGTCAAGCGTGCCGGCGGGATTTGCATAGCGCAGGAGCCAACCGAGGCGGGCTACGACGCCATGCCGTTGAACGCGATTGCCACGGGCTCCATCGACCGCGTCGCAACGGCGGCCGCGATACCTGCAGCGATCCTCCAACTCCTTCGGACACTCCACAAGCGAGTCATGAGCAAGTCTACCGAACACGATATGCCTCCTGATGAACTAGGCGACATCATCCAAGCCCTCAAGATCGGCAGTACGCAGGACTTCGGCCCCTACAAACAAGGGACCGTGCGGCGGCGCATTGAACGCCGCATGGCACTAGTAGGTCTCTTGCCAGGTGCCATGGGAAAATATCTAGAACTGGTGCGCAGCGACGCCGCCGAGCAGGAGCAACTGGCCAGCGACCTGTTGATCAATGTCACCAGCTTTTTTCGCGACGCCAAGGTCTTTGACTACCTTGCCGACAAGATCATCCCCAAGCTCATTGCCGACGCCGTTCCAAACCAAAAGCTGCGCGTGTGGACTGCCGGATGCAGTTCAGGCGAAGAGAGCTATTCAATGGCCATGCTGTTTGACGAAGCCATAGCGGCATCGGGCAAACCCATTGCCGTTCAGATATTCGCCTCCGATGCGGATGCCGACGCTATCGCCACAGCGCGTGAGGGTCTGTATCCAAAAGCAATTGCTGCGGACGTGTCGCCGGCCCGCTTGAAACGCTTCTTTTTCAGAGAAGACGACCACTATCGCGTGCTGCCAAAATTGCGGGCGATGGTCGCCTTTTCGGTCCAGAACGTACTCAGTGATCCACCGTTCTCGCGCCTCGACCTCATCTCCTGTCGCAACCTGCTGATTTATCTCAGCCCGGACGCACAGGGCAAGGTCATCTCCCTGTTCCATTTCGCCCTCCGCAAGGACGGCATCCTCTTTCTTGGGGCCGCCGAAACCGTGGGCGGCGTCGAGTCCGGGTTCGAACTCATTTCCAAGCCGGAAAAGCTATATCGCCAAATCGGCCGTGTGAGGCCCGCAGAGATCGGTGTGACCATGAGTGCCAAGCCCCAAGCCGCAGGCGCCGCAACACCCCCCGCCGGGACAGCCAAACAGATTTCCCTCGCTGAACTCTGTCGCCGCCTGGTGATGGACCGTTATGCCCCAGCGGCAGTGCTCATTGACGCGCAAAATGCCTGCATCTTTTCAATGGGACCGACCGATCACTATCTGCGCATCGCGCCCGGATACCCGACCACCGATCTATTGGAAATGGCAGCACCGGGCCTCAAACTCAAACTGCGCGCAACCTTACAAAAGGTACGCGAGGGCAATGCCCGGATCGTAGCGGCCGGCGGCAAGTCCCGCGATTTCGAGGTTCCTTTCAACATCGACGTACAGCCAGTGAGCCATGAGGGGGCCGACCTCTTGCTGATCTGTTTTGTCGACAGCCATGCAGTGCAACCTATGGCCAAGCGCGGCCGGAACGCTGTTGACGGCCTGGCCGATATGGAGCGCGAACTGGAGGCTACCAAGGCCGACTTGCAGGACGCCCTGCACGATCTTGAAAGTTCGAGCCAGGAGCACAAGGCAATCAATGAAGAAGCCCTCTCGGTCAACGAAGAGTATCAATCAACCAATGAGGAACTGCTGACCTCCAAGGAGGAGCTTCAGTCGCTCAACGAGGAGCTGACTGCTCTCAATAGCCAGTTGCAGGAAACGCTCGAGCGCCAGCGTACCACTTCTAATGACCTGCAGAACGTGCTGTACAGCACCGATCTGGCAACCATCTTCCTCGATACCAAGCTCAATATCCGCTTCTTCACGCCTGCGACCAGGGCGTTGTTCAATGTCATTCCGGGGGACATCGGGCGGCCATTGGCGGACTTGAATGCCTTGGCCACTGACAGCGCCATGCTGACGGATGCGGCTGCGGTGATGAAATCGCGCACACCGATCGAGCGTGAGATCGAAGCGCGGACGGGGGCCTGGTTCATTCGTCGCATCCTGCCCTATCGCGCCGAAGACGGGAGCGTTGAAGGCGTCGTCATCACCTTCGCCAATATCACGGAGCGGCGCCACACCGCCGAGGCGCTCGAAGCCGCCGAGCATAAGGCCCGCACCGCCAACGTGGCAAAATCGCGCTTTCTCGCTGCTGCCAGCCACGATCTGCGCCAGCCACTGCAATCGCTAAAGCTCGTGCAAGGCATGCTCTCCAAAGCCATCCACGATGAAAGCTCGAAAAAGCTGTTGGCGCGACTGGACGATACGGTTGGCGCCATGTCAGGCATGCTCAACACCCTGCTCGACATCAACCAGATCGAAGCCGGTACAGTGCAGGCCAGCAAGGCCGCCTTTCCGATCGACAATATCCTGCGGCGGCTCAGGGGCGAGTTCACCTATGTGGCCCAGTCGCAGGGGCTGGTATTGCGGGTCATCCCTTCACGACTTGTGGTATTCAGTGACCCACATCTGCTTGAGCAGATGCTGCGCAATCTGCTGTCCAACGCGCTCAAATATACCAAGAGCGGCAAGGTGGTTCTAGGCTGTCGCCGGCACCGGGACACCATCAATGTCGAGATTCTTGATACCGGAATTGGCATTCCTAAGCGCGAACTGGAGGCCATTTTCGACGAATACCACCAGTTACACAACGATGCCCGCGAACGCAGCCAAGGGCTGGGCCTCGGGCTGTCCATCGTCAAGCGACTGGGCGATTTGCTCGACCACAATGTGACTGTGCGGTCGCGGCCTAACAAGGGTTCGTGTTTTGCAATCGAGGTTACGAGGGCAAAGCAAACTGCGGTTGTGGTGGCGCCGGTCGATATAACGGGGACGAACTCGGGGAAACCCACCAGGCCCTCGGCAAAAATTCTGGTGGTCGAGGATGATCCCGAAATTCGCGATCTGACTGTCATGTTGCTGATGTCTGAGGGCCATGAAGTGATGTCGACAGCCGATGGTCCGCTGGCGATCGATCTGGTGGGTGAAAGGCATTTTCGGCCCGACCTCGTTCTGGCCGATTTCAACCTGCCCAACGGAATGGACGGCATCGAGGTAATCACCGATATCCGCGCCATCCTGAAGCGAGACATCCCGGCAGTCGTTCTGACAGGAGACATCTCCACCGATACGCTGCAGCACATTGGACTGCAGGATTGTCTGCACTTCAACAAGCCGGTTAAAACCGTAGAACTCATTGCTGCAATTGAGAGTGCGCTTGCCCGCTGTCGTCACGATGAGCCTCTGGTATCCGAGGCCGTACAGCCGCGAGCCCATGAAGGTTCGACCATTTACATTGTGGATGACGAACCTTTGGTTCGCTCGACAATCCTGGCCGTGCTCGAGCAAAACGGTCTGCACGCGCTCGATTACGGCACCGCCGAGGCCTTCCTGGGAGCCTATGTGCCCACCGGCGACGAATGCCTGGTGGTGGACGCCTATCTGCCCGGCATGAGCGGCATCGAGCTGATCCGCCAATTGCGCGCCAAGGGTTATAGCCTGCCCACCATCATGATCACCGGCAGTAGCGACGTCACCATGGCAGTGGACGTGATGAAGGCAGGGGCGATGGATTTCATCGAAAAGCCGGTCGGCGGCGACGAACTCATTGCCAGTGTCAGACGCGCCATCGAGCAATCGCGCGACGCCACCAAGGCATCGGGCTGGCGCGACGACGCCATTGGCCACCTGGCCGGCCTGACCAGACGTCAGCGACAGATCATGGATCTGGTGCTTGCAGGGCACCCCAGCAAGAACATCGCTGCCGATCTGCACATCAGCCAACGGACGGTGGAAAATCATCGAGCCGCAATCATGCTGCGCACCGGTACCAGATCATTGCCTGCCTTGGCACGACTTGTCATCGCCGCCACGCCCGTTGCCTGAGAGGATCACCGCATCGGCTCGAATGCGGCGACATCGCCGCGCCAATATAAAAACTCGCCAGCGGGCAACACCCAGGCAACTTCGCCGTGGCGCGGCAGGCGGTACCTGCCAAAGCTCGCATAGTCGCCAAACCGGCCGATCCAGCGCGTTGGCACGGACTTGCCACCAACCAAAAAGGGACGGTCGTCTGCTTCGATTGCGACGATATCGCCCTCGGCGTCGAATAGAAGACGAACCCTGGCAACGCCTGCCGATGTAGGCGCGGAGACCTCCACCGTCAGCATATCAATTTGCCGCCAGCTCAAGCCGGACGCGTTCAGGATCGCCTCAGGATTCCAAGCCAGTTCCGCCAGAAACCGCATCATTTCCCCTTTGTCGGTATCTGGTCCCGTCCCGCCCGCCACCTGAATGGATCCAGCGATCTTCACCTCAAGAAGGCCACGACCTCCGGTATAGGAATCAACGATGTGCAACGGCACGACCTTGGCCATTGTTGCGGTCGCCTCCCAGACAAAAGCGGGCGTGCGCGTGCCCGAAAGCTGGGTTGCGACTAGGGGGAAGAACGGCTGATCCGGAGCCAACCGCATTTCCGCGTTTTGCCGGGCCATCATCGTCGAAGGTCCGCCAACTGTGGCGCCGCTCCGTTCCGCGAACCCGACCATGATTTCGGGTGGTACGCTACGCACCCCTGCCACTGGCCCCTGCTCAGCCACTGCCGACTGCCGCAGTCCCGCAATTTTTCCAGCGAACTGGCGCGAGGCTACAACTTGGACAAGGACTAAAAGAGCGACAGCGACGGCGATACCGATCAGCGGGATGTTCATCCTGCACTCTCCTGCGATGGCGACCGGCCCATACCGGCGTCGCGTCTTGACGCTTCAGTATCCCGCATTTGTCGGCCAGTGGCAGCGTCGGAACTTACTCACAGACCCCGGTAGGCCTGGGTAGTTTCCGACCCTGCCGCATTTGACCAACCCCGCTAGTCTAAAGGGGCTGGCGTTCCATTGATCAGCGCAACGGGCTCATCGGCTCACACAATTGATCGGAATTGACATGCACCGCCATATTGCCTGGATCGTGCTGAGCGCGACGCTCGCTCTAACTATGCCATCGATCGCCGAAGACGTTCGACTAGAGCTCGGCGGAGACCTGTATCTGGCAGGCCGGAACCCGACTGTTGCAACTGCCATAACCCATGATGCCTTTGTCGCTGGCAACGACGTCTCACTGCAGGCGCCGATTACCGGCGATGCCCATCTCGCCGGGTTTCACGTTTCCGCAGCTGCGCCGGTGTCCGGCGATCTCTATGCCGCCGGATACGGGGTGACCGCCACGGCGCCGATAGGTGGCGATATGACCGCCGCGGGCAATACCATTACCTTATCTTCCACCAGTTCCATTGCGGCCAACCTCCGTCTCGCCGGCGCAACTATCTTGCTTTCGGCTCCAGTTAGTGGGTCGGCCCTGATTTCAGCGCAAACGTTGACGTTGGACACAACAATAGCTGGCGACTTCAGCTTTTATGGTGAAGCGATCGTCTTTGGGCCGGGCGCCAAGGTCGGCGGCGTGCTCACTATCCGAGCCCCAAAGCCGATTGATGTTCCCGTGTCGGTGGCATCCGCCGATCGGGTCAAGTTTCAGCTGGCCGACGCTCCCAACTATGTCAACGAGGCCGGCAAGACCGCCGACGGTGTCGTCAAAAGCTTCTGGCCGGCGATCTGGGCAATGGGCATATGGCTGCTGGTGCTGTTCGTCGTTGGGGCAGCCCTCATCGTCTGGGCGCCGAAGGCTGTTGCCAGGGCACAATCGAATTCGTCCCTACGTCCCTTCAAAACTTTCGGCTACGGCATACTGGTGTTCTCATCCGTGCTCGGCCTCACCATTGTCGCAGCCATGACCGTTATTGGCCTGCTGGCAGTTCCGATTGTCCTGATCTTTGTCTTCCTGGCCTGCAGTTTGGCTTATCTTGCCGGCTGCTATCTCCTTACCCTGCGAATCTTTGGGCGGTTCCTAGCCGTCAATACCAACGCCCGGCGATTCGGGGTGCTTGCCACGGCGATTGTGCTAGCTGCATTGATCGGCATCGTTCCACTGCTCGGTTGGCTATTCACGCTAGGTTTGGTGTGCTTCGGATTTGGTGCAACGAAAAATGTCGGGCCAGTGGGTACACCAGACGCCGCTGGGCTGTATGAGGCTCATAGTCATGTTTGAGGGCGATCCGGCAGCAACCGACCCATTCAGGCCGTTTACAGCCGGATTCGAACATCTCAAAACCCGCACCACGGCGCCCAGACATCGACAGGGACTGGAATGTCGGACTTGGCGATATGCTTCTCAAGGATCGCTGCGGACACATCCGCCGGTTGACCCTCGAAAAGCTGCCGGCCGCATTTGCCCGACGCGAGGTCGCGATCGTCCGGGATGCGGTTGGTCGCGCCGCAATGCGAGCAGACGATGTGGGTCACGTACCGGCTTTGTCCTGCTTTCTGAAACAGATTCGGAGTTCTGTTGCCCGATCCTCAAACAACGAACCGGCATCCCAATTTTGGCTTGGCGCCATCACTCGCGGCTTGACCTAGACGTGTGTGAAGCTACCCACAGTCTGGGCGCCCATATAAATGGCCACCAGGATGACCAGCGCGGCAAAGCCGATATTGAGGGCGCCTTTGTGTTTCGACAGATGCCCGGCGATACGCGTGCCGATCAGCCCGCCGACGACACCACCGGCAATGAACAAAGCCGCAAGTGGCCAGTCGACCAGGCCCGAAAACGCGTAGCTGAGCGCTGTCGTGAGGCCAAATGCCGTTACAGCAACCAGCGAAGATCCGATCGCGTTGAGCATGGTCATCCCGGTGGAT
>NZ_JBDSUA010000025.1:0-6609 GCF_039927955.1 Devosia sp.
CAACGGCCAATGACAAGACGACTGCCGGGAGAGGGAGGGACCGTGCCTTCCTTGGGCGTATGGGCCATGAGCCTGGACAGCGCAAAGTCCGGCACTGAGCGCCATCGCCATAAATCCCGGCGTCCCGGGGCGCGCGGTGTTTCATCTACTAAATTACCCAAGAGACGCCATGCGCCTCGGGACCCGTCCACCATTCAAACCCGGAGGCCATCGCCGGCCGGCGCATCGCCGTGACCACATCATGGTTAAGCCTTATTAACCTCCGGTTTGCCCGGCTCTTGCTATGGTGCGAACCATTGATTCGCGTGGGCGAACACGAAACTGGAGTGGCGATGTCGGTGCGACCCGGCTGGCGGTTGGGAACACTGATAGCGGGCCTTGGGCTCGGGCTAGGCTTTGCCTGTCCCTTGCTGGCCCAGACCGGGGCTGCAACGCCTGCCCCAACAGTCCCGGCGATCGACGAAACGGCGCAGCCTGTGATCCCCGCTGAGCCAGCGGCACCAGCAACCGACATCACCACGCCCGAAACACCTGCGGCAACGACCACCCCTGCGATGCCCGCGGCACCCACAACCGCGGCCGATAGCAAGGCCGCTCTCGAAACCATCGAAAAATCCATCTCGATCAGCAAGGATCGCGCCGACGCTCTCAAAAAAGAGATCGCCGATATGGACGGCGATCGCACCAGGCAGAACGCTGCCCTGATTGCTGCCGCCCAGCGGGTCAAGCTCGCCGAAATCGAGGTCGGTGACGTCGAAGACCGGCTTGATGCCTTGATCGTGCAGGAATTCGAAGTGCGCGGGCGGCTCGATGGCGCCGATAGCCAGATCGCCAATGTGCTGGCGGCACTGCAACGCATTTCGCTCAATCCGCCGCCCGCACTGATCGTGGATCCATCCGACGCGCTCGGCTCGGCCCGCAGCGCCATCCTGATCGCCGCCATTGCCCCGCAATTGCGCGCCAAGGCCGAGGCCGTCACCGCCGACCTCAAGCACCTGACCGAGATCAAGACGGCAGCCCTGCAGGAAGAAGCAACGCTGCAGGCCAACAAGTCCGTGCTTGAAGAAGAGCAGCTCCGCATCGCCACGCTGATCCTGGCCCGCAAGCAGGGCGTGCAGGTGATGACTGCCGATCTGCAGGCAGAGGAGCAGGAAGCCATTGCCCTGGCGCAGCGCGCCACCACGCTCAAGGACCTGATCGACAGCCTTGGGGCGCGCATGACCAGCGTCAATAGCGCCGTCGACGCTTCAAGCACGGCCAGGCCCAATAGCGAAGCCGTGGCGATGACGCCCGAAGCGATCAAGGTGGCGCTGGCCAATACCGCCCGTACCGAGCCCGCCGTGCCGTTCGACAACGCCAGGGGCTATCTGTCGATACCCACCAATGGCGTCACCGTGCTCGACTATGGCGCCAGCGACGGCTTTGGCGGCATCGCCCACGGCACCTCGATCGTCACCCGCGCCGAAGCGCAGGTGGTGGCCGCGGCAGATGGCTGGGTGCTTTATAAAGGCCCCTACCTCAATTACGGCCAAATCGTCATCCTCAATAGCGGCCAGAGCTACACTGTGCTGCTGGCGGGCCTGGATACCGTGACGGTCAATATCGGCCAGTTCGTGCTGATGGGCGAGCCGATCGGCACCATGGGTTCACGCACAATTGGCCGTACCGTCACCACCAGTGCTGGCAACTCCCAGCCGACCCTTTATATTGAGCTGCGAAAAGATAACGAGCCGATCGATCCGACCGGATGGTGGGCGCCCCCGAACACGACACAAAGTGGATAAATCCTGATGCGCTTTACGAAGATCCGCGCCGCTGCCCTCGGCTTGGCCTTGCTGTTGCCGGCGTCCATCCTGATCGCTCAGGAAGAACCGGCGCCACCCGCGCCGGAAAACATTCCGGCGGCCGTGGTCGGCGCTGACGAGTCCAAGCCGCGCGACGCCAAGGAAATCTACGCCGACCTCAACCTGTTCGGCGAAATCTTTGATCGCATCCGCGCCGAATATGTCGATCCGCCCGATGAGCAGAAGCTGATCCGGGCCGCCATCCAGGGCATGCTGACTTCGCTCGATCCGCATTCCAACTATCTGCCGCCGGCCGATTATGACGATATGCGCGAAGATACCTCCGGCCAGTTCGGCGGCCTCGGCATCGAGGTGACCCAGGAAGAGGGCCTGATCAAGGTCGTCTCGCCCATCGACGGGTCGCCCGCCGCCAAGGCCGGCATCCTGACCAATGACCTGATCGTCAAGATCGATGGTGCTGACGTGCAGGGCATGCTGCTCGACGACGCCGTCGGCAAGATGCGCGGCGCTGTGGGCACCAAGGTGAAGTTGACCCTTGCACGCGAAGGCGCCAAGGACCCCATCGAGGTCGAACTGACCCGCGATGTCATCGCCATGCGCGCGGTGCGCTGGAGCATGGAAGGCGACGTCGCCGTGCTGCGCCTGTCGCGTTTCTCCGAGCAGGCCTTTATCGGCATTCAGAACGCCGTCACCGATATCTACAAGCAGCGCAAGGATGTGCCACCCAAGGGTATCATTCTCGATCTGCGCAACAATCCCGGTGGCCTGGTCGATCAGGCGGTCTATGTTTCCGACGCCTTCCTCAAGCAGGGCGCCGTGGTCTTGACCCGTGGCCGCAACGCCCAGGAAAGCTCGCGCTACGACGCCCAGCCGGACAACCTTGATGCCAAGCTGGCAGCGGTTCCCCTGGTCGTGCTGATCAATGGCGGCTCGGCCTCGGCCTCCGAAATCGTCGCTGGCGCCTTGCAGGATCATAAGCGGGCGACGCTGGTGGGCACCCGCTCCTTCGGCAAGGGGTCGGTCCAGTCGATCATCTCGCTGGGCGAAAATGGCGCCATGCGCCTGACCACGGCGCGGTATTACACGCCCAACAATCGCTCGATCCAGGCCGTCGGCATCCAGCCCGATATCACCGTTACCCAGGATATCCCCGACGATATCAAGGGCAAGGACGAGATCGTCGGGGAAGCTGGCCTTGCCGGCCACATCAAGATCGCCGGCCAGACAGAAACCACCACTGGCTCCTCGGTTTATGTTCCGGCCGACAAGGTCGATGACAAGCAGCTGCAATATGCGATCAAGCTGATCGACGGCGGCGAAACCAACCCGGCCTACCCGGCCAAGGGCGACTGACTTTCGGCACGGTCAAACGTGCTATGAATAGACAACGGGGCGAGGTGGCCGATTCGCCGCCTTGCCCCGCATTGTTTCGCCAATTGCAAAGGTCGTGAACGCCGATGGCCGACGATCTCAGTGCGCCACTGCCAGGCCGCAAGCGGCAGCGTCAGGACGCAGTCCGGAATGCCCTGCGCGGCAAGTTTCCGCTGGCACGCGTGCTGCTCGGCATCATCGTGCTGCTGGTCGGCGGCTTTGTGGCCCGGCTGGTGCTGGTCGAGGACCCCAACGGTGGCCGTCCAAGCGCTGAAGTGGCGGTCAATTCCACCCGCGACGGCAATCAGATCGCCAACACTCTGGCGACGCGCCCGCTCGACAAGCCCGCCACCATTACCGCCGATCCGGAACAGACCCCGGTGGGCAAGCCAACGACGCCAATGAGCACCGGCGTGGGCTTTACCGCCACGGGCGCTCTGCCCGATCTCAGCGAAGAAACCGCAGATGGTCCAATCCCGCGCATTTCCGCCGCCGGGGAGAAGCCGTTCAATGCCTATGCCGTGCCGTTCAATGCCGCGGCGTCGGCCGGCAAGCCGCAGATTGCCATTATCGTTTCGGGTCTGGGGATCAATGAAAGCGGCTCGCTCTCGGCCATCGAGCAACTGCCGCCCGACGTTACCCTGGCCTTTGCCCCCTATGGCAAGACCTTGCAGAGCACGGTGAGCGCCGCCCAGGGCGCTGGCCATGAAACCCTGCTGGAAATCCCGCTGGAGCCGTTCGATTATCCGGCCAATGATCCGGGCCCGCAAACCCTGCTGACCGGCGATCCGGCCCGCTCCAATCTGGATAAGCTGTTCTGGCTGATGGCGCGTTTTGGCGGCTATGTCGGCGTGATGAACCATATGGGCGCACGCTTTACCGCCTCAGGCAGCGATTTTTCCCCGATCATGGAAGAGCTGGGCGCGCGCGGCCTCGGCTATCTCGACGATGGCTCCTCCAATCGCTCGATCGCCCCCCAGCTTGCCTCCGGCAACAAGGTGCCGTTCGCCCGCGCCGACCTGTTTCTCGATGATAATCCTGCCCGCGAACCGATCCAGGCGGCGCTCAAATCCCTCGAAGCCAAGGCAACGCAGGACGGCCATGCAATTGGCATTATCAGTGCTCTGCCCATTTCCGTGCAAACTGTCGCCGAATGGTCACGTGAGCTTGAGAACAAGGGCTTTGTGCTGGTCCCGGCCAGTGCCCTGATGAAATAGGATAGATCGGCATGTCAAAATCCATCGACCGCCAGGCACTTCCCTATCGCGATTGCGTCGGCATCGCCGTGTTCAATTCCCAGGGCAATGTGTTTATCGGCCGCCGCAAGCCCGCCGATGATGGCAGCGATACCTCCGAGGTCGCCGCTCCCTGGCAAATGCCACAGGGCGGCATCGACAAGGGCGAGGACCCGCTGAAAGCCGCGCTGCGCGAACTGCACGAGGAAACCAGCATCACCGCCGTCAGCCTGCTCGCCGAAGCGCCCGAATGGATCTATTACGACCTGCCCGACGACATGCTCGGCATTGCCTTGAAGGGAAAATATCGCGGCCAGCGGCAGCGCTGGTTCGCCTTTGCCTTTACCGGCAAGGACAGCGAGATCGATGTGCTCCACCCCGGCGGCGGCAAGCATCCAGCCGAATTCGACGCCTGGCGCTGGGAGCAGTTGCACCGCACGCCTGCGGTCATCGTGCCGTTCAAGCGGGACGCCTACGACAAGGTCGTTGCCGCTTTCGGCGATATCCCGCAGCGCTTTACCCACACCTGAGCCATGAAAACTATCGGCCTGATCGGTGGCATGAGCTGGGAATCAACCGCCCACTATTATCGCGTGCTCAATCAGGAAACCGCCCGACAGCTTGGCGGCCTGCATTCGGCGCCGCTGATCGTCCATTCGGTCGATTTTGCGCCGATCGCTGCCATGCAATCGGCCGGCGACTGGGACGGGGCCGGCCGACAATTGCATCAGGTCGCCCGCGGCCTGGCTGCGGCTGGGGCCCAGGTGCTGGGACTTGCCACCAACACCATGCATGTCGTCGCTGACACGATCACCCAGGGGCTCGATATTCCCTTCATCCATATTGCCGATCCGACAGCCGATGCGCTGCTCGCCGACGGCTTCGACAGCATCGGTCTGCTCGGCACCCGCTTCACCATGGAAATGGATTTTTATCGCAAACGCCTCGAAGCGCGCGGCCTGACCGTGCTGATCCCCGACGTTGATCGCACCAACCTCAACGCCATCATCTATGAGGAACTCTGCCACGGTATGGTCACAGAGCGCTCCCGCGACGCCTATATCGCCGCCATCGCCCGCCTGCAGCAGCACGGCGCCCAGGCCGTAATCCTGGGCTGCACCGAAATCTGCATGCTGATCGACGACAGCGTCAGCCCGTTGCCGACCTATGATACGACGGACCTGCACGCAAAGGCGCTAGTCGCGGCGGCCCTGGCCTGAGCTTTTCAGCCGGCTATCTCCCCACAACTGAATCGAAGCCTTGAAGAGTGACGCAATGGGATGGGACGCACTTCAACACTGGGGCACGGACGCGAGCCGCCGGGAACGACTGACCGGCGGCGTTGCCAATGATGTCTGGAGCGTGCAAGTCGGTGGGCGTCTTGCTGTCGCCCGCCTTGGCACGCGCAGCGACGCAGATCTTGCCTGGGAAACCGGGCTCCTCCAGCACCTTGATCGAAACGGCATGACGGTGCCGCTCCCCATTCCGACACTGGATGGCAGGCTGTTCGTCGACGGCCTGGTGGTCATGCAATTTCTCGAGGGCGGACCGCCCGAGACGGAGGTCGACTGGCGTCGCGTGGCCGAGACACTGCATCAACTACACCGGCTGACACGGGATTGGCCGCAGCGTCCGGGCTGGCGATCCTCGACCGACCTGCTACGAGCGGACCGGGGAACTCGCATCGACCTCACCGCCATGCCGCCTGATGCCGTTGTTCGATGTCGGGCGGCCTGGGCACGCTTGGCCGGTCGCCAGACCTCCGTCATTCATGGTGACGCCAACCCGCGCAACATCCTGATGACCACGGACCGGGTCGCGCTCGTCGACTGGGACGAATCCCATGTCGACGTCCCCGATCTCGACCTTGAACTGCCCCACAATGCTGCCGATCTCGACCCAGTTACGTGGGACATTGCCCAACAGGCCTCAGCTGCCTGGGAGGCTGCTGTGTGCTGGAAAGACGACTACGCCATCAAGCGGCTGGCGCAGGTTCGGGGGGGCTAATGCCCCCTTGCCGTTAACATCCAGCACCGCATTGGCACCCCGTTGGTGTGGCCAGTGTGGTTTGAACGCAAAAAGCCCTCAGCTTGAGCTGAGGGCTTTTTGTTGTTTCGACATTCGTAATGAGACTATCCGTTTTTGGCAGACCTTGCAGCGACCTACTCTCCCAAGCCTTAAGACTTAGTACCATTGGC
>NZ_JBDSUA010000026.1:0-86454 GCF_039927955.1 Devosia sp.
AGCCCTTGCCGCCTCCATCACCAAGGCCATCCGCCAATCAGGCTTCGACGCCCGCGACAGCGGCCATCCGTTCCCCGCCACCAATTCCGACAACCTCTGCAATCGCGGCCTGACCCATGCCGGGGCACAACTGGAACTACCGCGCAGCCTGCGCGACGAACTGGCCGACGATCTCGGCAAACGCACCGTATTCGGCAACGCCGTCGCCGCAGCAATCGACCAGCACCCGTAACCATGGTGCAGGCCAGCTTTTCCACCCAACTGCGTCAGTACGCCTTTCTTATCCTCGCGTTTTCTGCAACATCTATACTGTGAATGGAAACGGGAAGCCGGTTGAACACCGGCGCCGCCCCCGCGACTGTAACGGACGATAATTCGCTCTCGGGTGCAAAGCCCGGCCACTGGTTTGCGACTGGGAAGGCGAGCGAAGACGGGTCCGAAGCCAGGAGACCGGCCATTCAGCAAACGGTCAGGGACGGTGGGTCCCTCAAAGGAGCTTTCATGCGCGCATTTCTGGCTTTGGCTTTCGTCGTCCTGTTCCCGACCATGGCATTCGCTCATCCCGATCCGAGCCACGCGCTCGGCTTCGTGCATGGCTTCTCGCACCCGATCGGCGGCATCGACCATATCCTGGCCATGGTGGCCGTTGGCGTCTTCGCCTACGTGCTCGGCGGCCGCGCGCTGTTTCTGGTTCCCGCTGCCTTTGTCGGCATGATGGTTGTTGGCTTCCTGCTCGGCGTCGGCCACGTCAACGTGCCCTTCGTTGAACTGGGCATTGCCCTGTCGAGCGTCGTCATTGGTGGCGTCGCCGCCATGGGCCGCCCGATACCGGTTGCTGCTGCCATGGCGCTGGTCGGCGTCTTCGCTATTTTCCACGGCCACGCCCACGGCGCTGAAATGCCCGCAGATGCGGGCGGCGCGCTCTACGCAGCCGGCTTCATCGTCGCCACCGCCCTGCTCCACGTCGCTGGCATCCTCGCCGCCTTCGGTGTCGCCAGGGTCGTCGGCAAATACGGCAAACTCGTTGCCCAAGTCGCCGGCGGCGTCTTCGCTCTCGGCGGCATCGGCGTGCTGCTCGGCTGGCTCTAGGCACAATCCTTCTTTTTCTACCCTCTCCCCTTGAGGGAGAGGGACTGCAATTCTGCGTTCAGCAGAATTGCAGGGTGAGGGGTTGCAGCCGCATGCGCCCATCCAGAAAGAGACCCCTCATCCGCCCTTCGGGCACCTTCTCCCTCAAGGGGAGAAGGAATACGGGGCGTAGCTTGCCCCTCCCCTCATTCCATGCCAAACCACCGGTTGACGTATAGGGCAACCTGATGACCAATCCGCATACCGAACATCTGCGCCATTTCGAAGAGCTCGCGATCGGCGAAACTATCGATCTCGGCCACTCAACGGTGAGCAAGGATATGATCCTCACCTTCGCCCGCGAGTTCGATCCGCTGCCGTTCCACCTCGATGAAGCGGCCGCCAAGACCTCGCTGCTCGGCGGCCTCGCCTCCAGCGGCTGGCAAACCGGCGCCCTCAGCCTGCGCATGCTGGTGGACAGCTTCCTCAGCAAAATCGCCTCGGCCGGTGGACTTGGTTTCACCAATCTCAAGTGGAAAAACCCGGTCATGGTCGGCGACACCATTGGCGGCAAGGTCACCATCGCCGAATTGCGCCGCTCCGAAACCCATCCGCAATGGGGCATTGTCACGCTCGATTTCGATATCCGCAACCAGAAGGGCGCTCCGGTCATGTCGATGCGCCTCGCCAACCTGGTGGAGACCCGGCCATGACCCGGTGGTTTGAAGATATCGGCATCGACGAAGTCTTTCCGCTCGGCAGCCACACCTATTCCACTGAGGAAATCATCCGCTTCGCCAAAGCCTATGATCCGCAATATTTCCATCTCGATCCGGAGGCTGCCAAGCTCAGCCATTTCGGCGGGCTGGTCGCCAGCGGCTGGCACACAGTCAGCATCGGCCACCGCAAGATGGTCGATGCGCTGGAAGCGGAGGAAGAACGCCTGCGCGCCTTGGGCGAGCAACCCGGGGTTTCCGGCCCCTCGCCCGGTGTCAATTCCATGCAATTCAAGGTGCCCGTCCGCCCCGGCGATACCGTCACCTACATGCTCACCGTCATCGCCAAGCGCAATTCGGCGTCGATCCCCGGCTGGGGCGTGCTGATCAACCGCATTGATGCCAACAACCAGCGCGGCGAACAGGTCTATACCGCCGAACTCGCCAGTTTCTCCAAGCGCCGCGACTACGTGATGCCATTGCGGCTCAAACTGTTGCTGGCGCTCACCAAAACCCCGCTCATCGGTAAACTCATCAAGCGCAGCACTTGAAAGCGCGCGCCGCCCCAGCCAAAGTCTGTCGCATGCGCCGAATCATCACCGCCATCGCTGCTCTTTGCCTGCTCTCCGCTCCAGCCATGGCCCAGGCCTATACCGGCAATTGGGGCTGCAAAGCCAACGGCGTCAAAGCCGGCATCCTGACCATCTATGGCAACTCTTACGGTTTTGCCTCCGCAGTATTCGGCGACCCCGCCTCCGGCACTGGCGAATTGACCCCCTATACCGATGGCGTCGGCTTCAACAATGGCGCCCTGATGGAAAAGGGTAGTGTCGTTGCTGGCCGCATCGTTACCGATGCCAATGCCGTCACCGCGCTACAGCTGGAAAGCGCCACCGCCATCGTCATGCTCTGCACGCCGCGCTGACGCAAAAGTCTATTCCCACCTGCCCAGAACTATACTCGGCTGGCCGAAGTCGCATCATTGCGGGTGGGCGATCAGGCAAAATATCGGCTTGCGCAGTGTTGCCGCATTTGGGTTTTACCTCTGCTCCATTGCAAAGGAGACCAAGATGGGCCTGATCCAGGAAATCGTGTTCGACTGTGACCGCCCGGCAAAGCTGGCGGCGTTCTGGGTCGAACTTCTCGATGGCTATGCCATCCGCCCCTATGACCAAGTCGAAATCGCCCGCTTGGCAACGCTTGGCTTTACCCCCGATACCGACCCGACCGTGATGGTCGATGGCCCCGGTCCCAGCTTCTGCTTTCAAAATGTCGACGGCCGCCGCTATGACAATAATCGCGTGCATTTCGATATCGCCGTCACCAACCGCTCGGGCGAAGTCGATCGGCTGAAGGAAGCAGGTGCTGAAGTGGTGCGGGTGCTGCCCACCTATACGGTGCTGAAAGACCCCGAGGGCAACCAGTTCTGCCTGCTCGACCGGCAGCAAAGCATGGCCGCCTGACGCTGCTGACACGCCTTGTCAGCGGCGAGGGCTACAACAGGGCAAGTCCAGAACCGGAGTTTGCCATGACCTATGTCGCCACCTGCCATTGCGGCTCGACCCGCATCGAAGTCGATCGCCTGCCGGAAAGCGCCACCGCCTGCACCTGCACCTATTGCAGCAAATCCGGCGGACTCTGGGGCTATTATCGGCCCGACGAAGTGCGCGTCGTCGCTGCTGCGGAGGATCGGGTCTATACCGCCAGCGGCTTCAACCTGCACCATTTCTGCGCCAAATGCGGCACCAACACCTATGGCGACTCGCCGGACTGGTCCACTGCGGACATCGGTGGTGACGGCAGTTCCATGCCCACTGCCCGCAAGATCGGCCTCAACGTCCGCCTGTTCGATAACATCGACATCGCGTCATTCCGCATCGACACCATCGACGGCAGGAACCTGTGGTAGGCGCGAGGGGCTAGTGCCCCTCGAACTTCATCAATTCATGGATATTGACCGCCTCGGCGCGCAGCTTGTCAGCCCCGCCGAGATCCGGCAGATCGATGACAAAGGCCGCATAGTCGACGGTCGCGCCAGTACGGCGGAGCAGCCCGACAGCGGCAATAGCCGTGCCCCCTGTGGCGATCAGGTCATCAACCAGCAGCACCACGTCGCCCTTTTCCAGCACATCAGCATGGATTTCGATGGTATCGACGCCATATTCCAGCGCGTAGTTCTGGCCAATGGTTTCGCCGGGCAGCTTGCCCTTCTTGCGGATCGGGATGAACCCGACGCCCAGCGCAATCGCTACGCCAGCACCGAAGATAAAACCGCGCGCTTCGATCCCGGCCACATGGGTGATGCCCAGCCCGCGATGCGCCACCGCAATACGCTCGACGCTTTCCTTGAAGCCTTCGGGGTGTTCGATCAGCGTGGTGATATCGCGGAACAATATTCCCTTTTTGGGGTAGTCCGGAATCGTGCGGACCATGGCTTTGAGGTCGAGCGTCATTGAATAAACCTGATCTGAAAAACTATTGAACGCGCCGCCCGACGAGATGGCGCGCCACCACGCCCGCGGTATAGGCAACATCACGCGTCACACTGACGGCGATCTCGCGTGCCTTTGGATTGTCGGCAACCGCCCGCATCCCGGCACGCACCACAGGGTGTCGGCCCACCGTAACGGCAACGCCCAGCGCGGCAACGGCAATGCGGATGGCGGACATGGCAGCTCCTCAGGCGCGACTACAGCGGCAGGTTCGCAAGCGCCGCCCGCCTTGGCAAGTGCCTGGCAGCAACGTTATCGGCCCACAGGCAATTGCGACTCAAGAAAAAGGGCCCCGCGGGGCCCTTGATCGTTTTGGTCGGTGTCGAGCTTAGTGTTCGATACCCTGCCAGATTTTGCGTTTGGTCGCATACATCAGGCCGGCAAACAACACCAGGAACAGCAGCACCTTGAAGCCGGTTTCCTTGCGGGCAACCAGACCGGGCTCTGCCATCCACATCATGTAGGCAGCCACGTCCTTGGAATACTGGTCCACGGTCTGCGGCACTTCTTCCTGGCCTTCGGCTGCCACGTACGCCACCTGACCATCGGTCAACGGCGGCGGCATGCCGATCGCGTGGCCCGGGAACACGTGATTGTAGTGCTTGCCTTCCGGCAACGTGAAATCAGCTGGCGGCGTTTCTTCATAGCCGTTCAGCAGCGCGTGAATATAGTCCGGGCCACCTTCAGCGTACGCCGTAAAGTAGTTGGTGATCCACCACGGGAACGCGTCGGTGACGCCACGAGCCTTGGCCAGCACCGAAAAGTCTGGCGGGATGGCGCCGCCATTGGCATCGCGCGCGTCCTGATCCGTCGCAAACGGCGACGGCCAGCGATCAGCCGGCACACCGGGCCGCTTGCCGCCTTCGGCCGAGGGATCGGCGATTTCATACTCGGCCGCGAGCGCCTTGACCTGGGCTTCGGAAAATTCCGGGCCGCCCTCTTCCGCCAGGGTGCGGAAGGCGATCAGGCGAGCGCTGTGGCAGTTCGAGCAGACTTCGCGGAACACCTGAAAGCCGCGCTGCAGCTGGTTGGTGTCATACGTGCCGAACAGGCCGCCAAAGCTCCAGTGTTGCTTCTGGATGGTGATGGTTTCGTGTTCCTGCGCAAAGGCAGGAGCCGAAGCCATGGCGCCGATCAGTGCGGCAGCAGCGAGGATGGTCTTGATGTTGAACATGGTACCTGTCCCCGCCTTCAATGTGCCGAACCGAGCACGCTCTCGGAAATGCTGGTCGGCAGGGGCCGGGGCGTTTCAAAGATCGACAGTGCTGGCAGGACGACGAGGAAATGCAGGAAGTAGTAAGCCGTGCAGACCTTGGAGAGGATCAGGTAAATGCCATCCGCCGGAGCCGCGCCAAGATAGGCGAGGCCCAGGAAGTTGATCACGAACAGCCAGTAGAACCACTTGAACATCGGGCGGAAGGTGCCCGAACGGGTCTTGGACCGATCCAGCCACGGCAGGAAGAACAGGATGACGATGGAGCCACCGAAGAAAATCACGCCGCCCAGCTTGGAGTCGATGAACAGGATGTTGAAGTCGATGGCGCGCAGGATGGCGTAGAACGGCAGGAAGTACCATTCGGGCACGATATGCGCCGGTGTCACCTGGCTGTTGGCCTGGATGAAGTTATCCGGGTGGCCCAGGATATCGGGGATGAAGAACACGAACCACGCGAACGGGATCGCGAACAGCACGACGCCGTACAGATCCTTCATCGTGTAGTACGGATGGAAGGGCACGGTATCGCGGCTCGACTTCACATCGACGCCGATCGGGTTGTTATTGCCCGGCACGTGCAGCGCCCAGATATGCAGCACCACGACGGCGGCAATCACGAACGGCAGCAGGTAGTGCAGCGAGAAGAAGCGGTTCAGCGTCGGGTTGCCAACGGCGAAACCACCGCGCAGCAATTGGAGGATCGGATCGCCCAGGATCGGGATCGCCGAGAAGATATTGGTGATCACGGTCGCGGCCCAGAAGCTCATCTGGCCCCATGGCAACACGTAGCCCATGAACGCCGTCGCCATCATCAAAACGAAAATCAGCACGCCGAGAATCCACAGGATTTCGCGAGGCGCCTTGTACGAACCGAAATACAGGCCACGGAAGATGTGGATATAAACAGCAGCGAAGAACATCGAGGCGCCCACGGCGTGGGTCGCCTGGATGATGCGCCCGCCATTGACGTCGCGGCGAATATGCTCGACCGAGTCAAAGGCCAGACCGATATTTGGGGTGTAGTGCATGGCCAGGATCACCCCGGTCACGATCTGCACCACCAGCATGATCGCCAGGATCGCGCCGAAGGTCCACCAGTAGTTGAGGTTCTTCGGCGTCGGGAAATCCATCAGGTGTTCTTTGGAGAACCTGATGATCGGCAGGCGTTCATCGAGCCATTTCTCGATGCCGGTGCCGGGTGTGTAAGTCGAATGTTCTGACATCGGAAACGCCCCCATTAACCGATCTGGACCAGCGTATCGCTGATGAATTTATATGGTGGCAACACCAGGTTCTTCGGGGCAGGTCCCTTACGGATACGGCCGGCCGAGTCATACTGTGAACCGTGGCAGGGGCAGAACCAGCCATCGTAGTCGCCCGATTCACCCACCGGGATGCACCCCAGGTGGGTGCAGTTCGCGATCATGATCAGCCACTGTTCGTGACCTTCCTTGACCCGCGCCGAATCCGGTTCCGGATCCTTCAGATCGCTCATCGGAACGGCCTTGGCTTCCTCGATTTCCTTGGGCGTGCGGTGGCGCACAAACACCGGCAGGCCGCGCCACAGAATGGTCACCGACTGACCTTCCTCGATACCGGCGAGGCTGAATTCGATGCTGGCCAAAGCCAGCGTCGACTTGTCCGGGTTCATCTGGTTGATCAGCGGCCAAACCACTGCACCCACGCCCACTGCGCCCACGGCACCGGTGGCGACGAAGAGAAAGTCCCGCCGTGTCGATTGATGTTCTGCTTGCGTAGCCAAGGTACGATCCCCGTCAAATACACATGAGACGCGCCGGCTTTGGGACCATCTCCGCAGATGCGCAGAATCGGTCGCCGTCCGCCCTCAAGCGGCCCGTCATTCGGGTTCTTTTTGCACTGTCCCAGACACTTGTCCAGAGCAGCCCGCAGTGACAGGAGCCATCTGCGACACTATACCCATGTTCCCCGCCCCACTAAGGGCGTAAACCGCGTTCGCTCGATCTGAACCGCTTTTCCGGCCCGAAAAACATGCCCGTCGAAATCGCCCTCTACCAACCCGATATCGCGCTCAATACCGGCACGCTGTTGCGGCTGGGCGCCTGTCTCGATGTGCGCATCCACGTCATCCATCCAACCGGATTTCATTTCTCCCGCGCCGCGATGAAGCGCAGCGGGCTCGACTATCTTGAATATGCCGATTTCGTCGAGCACAACAGCTTTGCCCAGTTCGACGACTGGCGGCGCCAGGCAGGCAAGCGGCTGGTGCTGCTGACCACGAAGGCCAGCCAGTCCGCCTATGACGTTGCCTTTACCCCCGAGGACATCTTGCTGCTTGGCCGCGAAAGCGCTGGCGTGCCGCAGGGGGTCGCCGAAACTGCCGACCTGCGCATTCGCATCCCGATGCGCGAAGGCCTGCGCTCAATCAACGTCTCGCTCTCCGCCACGCTGATCATCGGCGAAGCCAAGCGCCAGACCGATGGATTCAAGACCCTGACATGACCCTGCCCGTCGATATCGAAACCAAACAGCTCACGGCCTCCACCTGGTTCCGCCAGCTCCGCGACCGCATCTGCGCCGAATTTGAAACCATCGAGGCCGAACTCACCGGCCCCAATGCAGACAAACCTGCCGGCAAATTCGAGCGCACGCCATGGGACCGCGAAGCTGGTGGTGGCGGCGAAATGTCGATGTTGCATGGTCGGGTCTTTGAAAAGGCCGGCGTCCACATTTCGGTGGTCCATGGCGAATTCTCGCCCGAATTTGCCAAACAGATGCCGGGCACCGAAGCCGGTGCAAAATTCTGGAGCGCCGGCATTTCGCTGATCGTTCACCCCTGCAATCCGCATGTGCCGGCAGTACACATGAACACGCGGATGATCGTCACCGGCCAGCAGTGGTTCGGCGGCGGCGCCGATCTCACCCCCGTGCTCGATCGCCGCCGCACCCAGACCGATCCCGACACGCTCGATTTCCACGCCGCCATGCGCGACGCCTGCACCAGAAATCCGGGCGTCGACTATCAGCGCTACAAGGAATGGTGCGACGACTATTTCTATCTGCCCCACCGCAAGGAACATCGCGGCGTCGGCGGCATTTTCTATGATCAGCTGAATTCGGGCAATTGGGACGCCGATTTCGCCTTCACCCAGGACGTCGGCACCGGATTTCTCCGGATTTACGCGGACCTGGTGCGCCGTAATTTTGAGACGGCCTGGACCGATTCGGACCGGCACGAACAACTGGTCCGCCGCGGTCGCTATGTCGAGTTCAACCTGCTCTACGATCGCGGTACCACGTTCGGACTGAAAACCGGCGGCAATGTCGATGCGATCCTCTCCTCGATGCCGCCAGAGGTGCGCTGGCCCTGATATGACCCTCACCGCTATCGAGATCGTTGGCTATCGCTCAATCCGGAAAATCCGTTTTCCGATGCGGCAGCTCACAGTGTTGGTCGGCGGCAATGGTGTAGGCAAAACCAACCTCTATCGCTCGCTCGAACTGCTGCAGGCCGCCGCCAGCGGCACCCTCGCCGGCGAAATCGCGCGCGAGGGCGGGCTGGCATCCATCTTCTGGGCCGGCGGCAAGAATTTGAGCCCGGATGACAGTTTCGATCCGATGTTTCGGACGGACGGTTACCGCCGCGGTGAAGGCAATAGCCTCCGGCTGGCTGCAAGTTTTGCCGATCTTGGCGATGGCAGTTTCGATCCAACCTATCGGCTGGAAGTGGGCTTCCCGCCAAAGGAAGGCACCGCCGCCTTCCCCAATGAAGCGCAGATCAAGACCGAAAGCCTTGAATGGCGACATCGCGGCAAGGCAGTTGAGCTCATGGAGCGCAAAGGGGCGACCGCCTGGGCCCGCGACGCGGCGGGAAAACGCGAGCTCGCCAATGACGATCTGCTCGCCAGCGAAACCGCGCTTGCGGCCCTGTCGGGGCGATCGGAAATTGCCTTGGTGCGGGATTCGCTGGTGGCCTGGAGGTTTTTTCACGGCTTTCGAACCGATGCGGGGTCGGCACTGCGCCGACCAGCACGCGCTGTAACTGCGCCGTCGCTGGCCTCGGACGGCAGCAATCTGGGCGCGGTACTGGCAACCCTGCACTACATTCGTGGCGACCGGATCGATCTCGACCGGGCCATCGAGGACGCTTTTCCCGGCGCAGAACTGGTGATCCCGGAGGTCGGAGAATTTGCCAGCTTCGGCATGCGCTATGCCGAAATGCCCAAGCGAGTCTTTGCGCCCCATGAACTATCCGACGGAACCTTGCAGTTCCTGGCGCTGGCTGGCGCCCTGCTGTCATATCGCCTTCCGCCGTTCATTGCGCTCAACGAACCCGAGAACAGCCTCCACCCCAGCCTGCTGCCAATGCTGGCGCGGTTGATCGTCCGGGCGGCTGAACTCAGCCAGGTCTGGGTGGTGACGCACGCCCGCGATCTGGCCGATGCGATTGCCGCCGAAAGTGGCATATTGCCCCGCGAAGTGGTCCGCAACGATGACGGGACCTGGATTGAAGGCCTTGGCAATCTTGGCGAATTTACCGACGGCTGACATCATCAGGCAAAGATGCATGGAACTCCCCCCCGCTCCGACCGTTGTGCCAAAGCACATCACATCGGAGATGAGACATGAAACGCTTTGACTCAGCCACCCTGATTCCGGGCTCCACTTGGTCTGCTGAGGCAGACACGACCGCCGAAGTGGTCCGCCGCGCAGTGGAAAATCTGCGCACGCTGCATGGCGAAACCGATATCCGCCCGGAAATGATCGAGCGGATCAAGGAACGTATCGTCGACAGCACTAGCACGCGGTCGCACTGACGGCTCAGTCGTCCAACAGATCCAGCAATTGCTGCGGGCCGAGGGTGAACCCACTCTCGACCCATTGTCTTTCCAGTCCGCGCAACGCCAGACCAAGCGCCGGACCCGGCGCAAAACCCCGCGCGATCAGGTCATTGCCCGAGACGGGCAGTGGCTTGGGTTCAATGAACGACAGCTTTTCCAGCACTGCCGCCTTGCCGGCCTCGCCCCATCCTGCCTCGACCCCCGCCACGTCCAGAGCTTCCGGCAAAATCGCCGCAAAGCGATACGCCGCCTCATTCAGCGACAATGCCACCAGCAACTTCGCCGCATCGTACAAAGCCAGCGCCCGCGCGATAACGTCATTGCTCAGCCGCCATTTGCCCTGCACTGGAGGGCAACGCTTGTGCAATAACGCCAGCCGTCCCTCAAGGCTCGGCACGCCCGCCTGCCGCTCATAGGCCAACAGCAGCCGCTGCGCATCCAGCCCGAAATCCACCAGCCCGATATCTTCAAGCTGCGCCAACGTCGCGGCAATCCTTGGCAGGCTGAGCATGCGCACCATTTCCGCGCCAACCCGCTCGGGCGACAGATGCGCCAGCCGCCCCGCCGCTTCCCCACAGGCCGCCAGCCCCGCCGCATCGAACTTCTGCTGCCCATGGCTCGCCGAAAACCGGAAGAACCGATAGACCCGCAAACCGTCTTCGGCGATGCGCTTGGCCGGATCGCCAATGAACCGCACATGGCCCGCCCGGCAATCGGCAATGCCGTCGACCGGATCGAACAGTTCGCCATCCATATTGGCGTAAAGCGCGTTCAGGGTAAAATCCCGCCGCCGCGCATCGGCCACCCAATCGCTGCCGAACTGCACCACGGCATGACGGCCGTCGGTCTCGATATCCTTGCGTAGCGTGGTAACTTCCACGCGGACCGCGCCATGCCGCAAAGTAACGGTGCCGTGGTCGATACCGGTCGGATAGGCAGCAATGCCCGCAGCCACGGCCCGCGCCATCACCTCGGCTGGCAACAACTCTGTCGCCATATCCACATCGCTCTCCGGCGTCACCCGTTCTAGCACGGTATCGCGCACAATGCCGCCCACGGCGCGGGTACGACCCGTTTCGCCATCGAGCAACCGGAAAATGTCCTGCACCTCGGGACGCGCCAGCCATTCGGCCTGTTGCAGGCGCAACATCGCCACCGCGATCATTGCCCGCCCTCCCCAAGCGCAATGTCGCGGAAGCGACGGGTCAGGTTGGCGGTAATACCCCAGATCACATGGCCATCATGGTCGATCTGCCAGGTCCGGTGCTCTTCCCCGTTCCGCTTGATCCGGTACTGGCCGTAGCTGCCAAGATCCAGAACCCGCGCCAGCGGCACCTCGAACAGCGAATATACCTCACTCGGATTGGGCACGAACGGATGCGTCGGGATAATTTCAGCCACGACGGGCGTGATCAGATAATTGGTGCCGGTATAATAGGTCGGCAGATAGCCCAGCACCCGCGCCTCATGCCGCCGCAGGCCAACCTCTTCGCCCGCCTCGCGCAGCGCAGCATCGGCTGCATCAATGTCGCTGGGATCAATCTTGCCGCCGGGAAACGCCACCTGCCCCGAATGCGCCCGCAATTCGCGCGAACGCTCGGTATAGAGAATCGTGTGCCCCTCCGGCCGCATCACTAGCCCGATCAGCACCGCGGCCAAAACCGGCGGCCGTTCAAACGGCAGCGTGGGGGCCCAGTCGGGGATCAGTTCGCCATGCGTGTCGAGGCCCGGCGCCTGCTGCAGCAGGCGCGCGGCAATCCGGTCGACAATGGCGTCATCCACCAACAAAGGCGTATCCCGCTGATTCACTTCAAGAGACCACCTTAGGCCAGCAAGATGACGCCTGCACCCCATTCGAGGTGCAGGCCTGTCACGCTTGTGGCACCAATCAGGCCCGGGCGTGCTTGAACGCGGCGATCGGACCGGCCAGAGATTTGGCCAGAGCCGTGTCGTCCGACAGCAGCAACACCCGCGATACATCGACCGGACCGGGGAACTGGATGGCGCCGGGCGTGGTGATTTCCCAGCCCAGCGGGCAGTAATAATCCTGGTCGCCTACTAGCAGCACAAAGCTGCCTTCGCCCCGCGCCAGCGCCCGCTTGCTCACTTCACGCGCCAGCAGTTTGCCAGCGCCCCGCTTGCGGAAATTGGGATGCGTGGCGAGCGGACCAAGCAGGTAGCCGTTCTTGCCATCCACACTGATCGGGGTCATCCACACCGAGCCGCAGGGCACGCCATCCACTTCGGCCACCAGCGACAGGCCCTTGTCGATCGGGAAGCGCTCACGCACCCGGAACGCTGTGCGGGCAAAACGGCCCGGACCGAAGGCAATGGCCTGCAGGTCGTCGATGAACAGGTCATCGGCGGCCACCGCGGGCCGAACAGTCAAAACACCGGTGAGAGGCGACGTCTCGGCCGCAGCCGAGGGGGCGGAAGGAGTGGTCATTGGATTGATCCAGATGCAGAGGTGATAACGAACCCGGCCGCATAAAATGCGAGCCCTTCAAGACCCATCAGGGTCGTCGTGTCACGTGTGCAACCTTTACCATCCTGGGCGCCTCCGACGCCTGATTTCCGCATTAGCATCATGGGCGCGTCACGTAAACAAAAAGGTCATATCGAACCCTGGTTTTTTCAGAAGCATTCTTGTCGAACCCGGCAACAATCCGTTGTCGCAAAACGTGCTTATCAATCCAGTTGCCAACCTCCAGATGAAGGCCACACTGCCGTGACGGTTCCATGATGATGATGGAGCGCCGAGAACACGGCCACACCGCGACGCAAAAGGGACCATCATGGGACAATTGGTAGACGGAAAATGGTCGACCGAATGGTACGACACCAAGAAAAGCGGCGGCAAATTTGTGCGCGCCCAATCCGGCTTCCGCAACTGGGTCACCGCTGACGGCAGCGCCGGCCCCTCGGGCGAAGGCGGCTTCCCCGCTGAGGCAGGCCGCTACCACCTCTATGTGTCGCTCGCCTGCCCCTGGGCCCACCGCACCCTGATCGTGCGCAAGCTGCGCCACCTTGAAGACCTGATTTCGGTCTCCATCGTTTCGCCGAAAATGCCCGACGAAACCGGCTGGAGCTTCCTCACCGAAGGCTCGACCGGCGATACGCTGCTGGGCAAGGACACCCTTTGGCAGGTCTATGCCGAAGCCGATCCGCACTATACCGGGCGCGTCACCGTCCCCGTGCTGTGGGACAAGCAGCGCCACACCATCGTTTCCAATGAAAGCTCGGAAATCATCCGCATGTTCAACTCGGCGTTCAATGCGCTGACCGGCAATGAGGAAGACCTGTATCCCGAGGCCCTGCATGGCGTGATCGATCCGATCAACGCCCGGGTCTATGATGAAATCAACAACGGCGTTTACAAAGCCGGCTTTGCCACCACCGAGGCGGCCTATACCGAAGCGGTGACCAGGCTATTCTCCGCGCTGGACTGGGTCGAAGAGCTGCTCGGCAAATCCGCCTACCTCGCCGGTGACAACATCACCGAAGCCGACTGGCGGCTGTTCACCACGCTGGTGCGCTTTGATAGCGTCTATGTCGGCCACTTCAAATGCAACATCCGCCGCATCGCCGACTATCCCAACCTGTCGCATTACCTCAAGGCGCTCTACGAAGTCCCGGGCGTCAAGCAAACCGTCGATATCGACCAGATCAAGACCCACTACTACTGGAGCCACATCACCATCAATCCAACCCGCATCGTCCCGGTCGGGCCAGATTTGGAATTCCTGAAGTAGGTCTGCAACCGACTTTGCGTAGCAACCGAACCCGCAGTCAGGTCTCCCTCCCCCTTGTGGGGAGGGGAAAGGGGTGGGGGTGGGCCACACGCACGGTACCAGCCGTCAGAGGCACGCAGAGGCCCCTCAATAACCCCAAACATCCCGCTTAGCCGCCCCATCGAAATATTCGTCGATCCGCTGCGAAGTGGCCGGGGTGACCTTCTCCGGCAATTGCCGCCGGTCGAACCAGCCGGCCTCGGCTATTTCGCGGTTCGCACGGAACTCGAACGCCTTCTCGAACTTGTGTGAGACAAAGAAGGCGACGTGATCGCGATCGGTGACCGGACTGGTATTGTGATAAAGCCCGAACAATTCCATAGCCCCGACAACGCGATAACCGGTTTCCTCCAGCACCTCGCGCGCCGCTGCGTACTCGGCCGTCTCTGCCGGCTCGACGCCACCGCCCGGAAACTGCCAGCCGGGCACATAAGTGTGGCGGATCAGGAAAACCTTGTCACCCTCGACCAGCATCACCCGGGCGCCAAAGGTCATGCGCCGCAATGTACCCAGCACGGTCAAGAACACCTTGGCGCGCAGGCGTTGAAAGCGATTCATCTGCATCATTTGCTCCCGATCGGCCCTAGCGGTAACAGCATTGGCAGCATGACAAAATTGGCATCAGCTGCAATTGTCCATTTTCTTGGTGGCCGCAGCATGGCATTACGCCTGCGATGACAACTCTCGCACATATCTCGGACATTCATCTTGGGCCGATGCCACCCGTCGCCTGGACCGACCTGCTGGGCAAGCGCCTCACTGGCTATCTCAACTGGCGGCTGATGCGGCACGATACGCTGAACGGAGAGGGCCTCAATAGCCTGGTCCGCCACATGCGCGAGCAGAACGCCGAATTCACCGCAGTCACCGGCGACCTGGTCAATCTGGCGCTGCCTGCCGAAGTTGTGCGCGCCGGAGAATGGCTCAAAACCGTCGGCCCCGCCGAAACCACCTGCGTCTCTCCTGGCAATCACGACGCTTACGTGCCGGGCGCACTCGAACAAGCCAAGCGCGATTGGGGCGCCTATATGCAGGGCGAAACCCTCGACAACGAGGCCTTCCCCTTCGTCCGTCGTGTTGGAGATCTCGCGATCATTTCCTGCTCGAGCGCCGTTCCCACCCGACCATTCCTCGCCATCGGCCGGTTTGAAGAAGCGCAGGCAGCCCGGCTCGCCAAAATCCTCAAGGCCATGGACGATGCTGGTTTCTTCCGCGTGGTGATGATCCATCATCCGCCCAATCAGGAACTGCAGCACCCATCCTTTGGCCTCAAGGGCCATAAACTGTTCCGCCAGGTGATTGCTGATAACGGCGCCGAACTGGTGCTGCATGGCCATACCCACCGCTCCTCGATCCACTCGATTAAGGGACTCAACCACGAAGTCCCGGTGATCGGCGTCGCCTCGGCAAGTTCGGCCCAGGGTGGCACGCTGGACGATCCGGCCCGCTACAATCTGTTCCGTGTCGATCGAAGTGGCACTGGCTGGACCTGCACCATGCGCGAATTCGGCTACCAACGGCTCGGCAGCGAAATCGTCATGCGGATGCAAATGCGCATCTACTGACGAATCCTGCCTTGATCGCTATATAGAAGAACAGCAGCGCCACGACGCGCGCGGAGTGCTTCGCAGATTGACCACGCATTTTCTCATCGAACGCCCGCTGTTTGACGCCGCCACCGGGATCGCGCGGTTCGAATATGGGCTCGATGACCGCAAGTTCATTGAAGTACTGGAACTGCCCGCTGGGTTTGATGCTTCGCAGGCGCAAACGGCAGCTTTCCGCAAACTGCTCGACCTGACTGCGCTCGTCCTCGGCGTCAGCTATTTCAAGCTGCTCGCTCCACTGGAAATTTGCGCCCCGACAATTGCGCTTACCAATGCCGAGCGCGCCTTCGTCATCGACATCTACGAAAATGGCCTCGGCGAATTTTACGCGCGCAATAACCTGCTGCGCTTTGGCAGACTGTCAGTCGATGCGCCGCTCGACGTTAACGATCCGCTAACAGTTTCGTCACTGCAAGACCGCGCTTTGTTACCCATTGGCGGCGGCAAGGACTCGCTGGTGAGCGTGGAATTGCTGCAGGCCGCAGGCATCGAATTTACCCCGTTTGCCGTCAGTCCCAAGGGTCCGATCCTGACCTCGGTCGACAAGATCGGCATCACCCCGATTTTCGTGACCCGCACGCTCGACAAGACCATGATCCAGCTTTCCCAGGAGCCGGGCTATTACAACGGCCATGTGCCCTCCACCGCCATCAACTCAATGATCGCCTCGCTCTGCGCGGTGCTGTTTGGCTACAATCGCATCGTGCTCTCCAACGAGCGCTCGGCCAGCGAAGGCAATGTTGTGTTCGACGGCCGCGAGGCCAATCACCAATATTCAAAATCCCTTGGTTTTGAACGACTTATCGCCAGCACCCTGAGCAACGCCACTGGCGGCGCGTTGAGTTATTTCTCCCTTCTGCGCCCTTATTCCGAAGCCCGCATCGCCACCTTGTTCGCCCGCGAAACCCGCTACGACAAGGTATTTTCGAGCTGCAATCGCAATTTCCGCCTCTCGGGTCACGAGGGCCCGCTCTGGTGCGGCGAATGTCCAAAATGCCATTTCGTCTTCCTGATCTTCGCCCCGGTGATGGACAAGGATCGCCTGATCGGCATTTTCGGCCAGAACCTGCTCGCCAAACCCGAGCACGAGGCCTCGTTCCGCGAACTGACCGGCCTGGCCGGACAAAAGCCATGGGAATGCGTCGGCGAAATCCTCGAAGCGGCCGCCTGCCTCTATGAGTTGACCAAACGCGCTGAATGGGCTGGCGAGGCTATCGTCGTGCGCCTCAAATCCGATCTGGAAGCCCAGTATGGCGAACAAAGGCTGGCCACCGCGCTGATCGAACTGATGACCGATAGCACCGAGCATCACATACCAGCCGATGTGGTCCGGCGGATAGCGTCCCATGCAGTTTGAACAGCCCGTCCTGCTCTACGGCGCCGGTCGCGAGGCCCGCTCCACCAGGTCGTTTCTCGCTGCGCGCCAGCCGGACCTTAAAGTCTATGTCACCGTCGATAGCGGCGACGCCGACATTGACGGTGCCGAAATTATCGCTCCCGCTGACCTTGATGCAGCCATTGCGGCCCACAAATTCGGGTCAATCATCAAAAGCCCCGGCGTGTCGCGCTACAAACCAATCTTCCAGACCGCTGAAGCCGCCGGCGTCCCCATCACGTCCAATCTCAATCTCTGGGCCGCCGCCTATCGCCACGGCCGCCAGGTCATTGCCATCACCGGCACCAAGGGTAAATCCACCACGGCCACGCTGGCCCACCTGATGCTGACAGCGTCTGGCATCGACGCGGGCCTTGCCGGCAATGTCGGTCTTGCACCGCTCGAAATCGCCGACAAACACCAGACGGTGGTGCTGGAGCTTTCCAGTTATCAAACCGCCGACATCAACTTCCTGCCCGATATCGCCGCCCTCACCAACCTGTACCCCGAACATGTCGACTGGCATGGCAGTGTCGAGCGGTACTTCCACGACAAGCTGCATCTGATTGACCGCGATGGTCCGATGCGTATCGCCCTGGGCGCGGCGGCACAGACCAATGCGCTGGTGCAGGCAGCAACGCGCGACCGCAGCCGCTTTGTGCCCGCGCTGACGGCCCAGCAGGAACAGGCCATTGTCGCGGCCGCCGGCACGTCGCGCCTCAAAGGCGCCCACAACCTGGACAACGCCCGCCTCGCTGCACAAATCACGCTGGCCGCTGGCGGCACGTTCGATGGTGTTATCAAAGGCGTCGCTGATTTCACGCCGCTGCCACACCGGCTGGAAGAGCACCATTTCGGCGACATCGCCTTTATCGACGACTCGATCTCGACCACCCCCGAAGCCACCAAGGCCGCACTCGCTGCCTATCACGGCCAGCGTATCGCACTGATCGCGGGCGGCCACGAACGGCAGCAGGATTATGCTGAACTGGCCACTCTGCTGTCCGGTCACGGCGTGGCCACTCTGGTCTGTCTGCCGGTAACGGGCGATCGTCTGGCAACCGCCACGCGCGCCGCCGCCCCGGACATTACGGTCCTGGAGCAGCCAAACCTCGACGGTGCCATGCGCGCGCTACTGGCGCTGCGCGCAGATTTTGACACCGTCATCCTGTCGCCGGGAGCGCCGTCCTATAACCAGTTCAAGAATTTCGAAGAACGTGGCCGGATCTTCGTCGCCCTTGCCGAACGATTGTTTGCCCCGGAGCGCTCGGCCTAGAAGGAGCCGCGCAGCGCCTCGTCGGGCACGCCGGCGTGCTTGAGCGCGGCTGCAATGGTGTCAAGCAGCGCCTTGTCGGCCACCCAGCGGCGCAGGCTGGGCAAAATGCCCTCCGCCCGGAAGCTGGTCGCGTCGAGAATCTGCGGCAAATAGCGGTTGACCACATCGGTATTGTTTGAGCCCACGGCCGCCACAACTGCCAATACCGGTCCCAGTTCCCGGTCGGCAGTTGCGTAAATGGCCGCGTCCTCAATCGCCAACGCAAAATCGGATTCGTGCAGCGCCACCAGCGCCGGCACGCCGTAATACCAGGGCGGCGGCTCCGGCGAGGCATATACCGCCGCATTGGACATTTCGATTGCATCGTCCAGATTGCCACCCAGCGCCAACAAACGGGCAAATCCTGCAAGCGCATCCGCATTGGCGGGATTGAGCTGGACTGATGAACTGAACGCGACGCGCGACGCTTCCACATCGCCCTGCGCCTGAGCAAAGCGTGCCTGCTGCTCCCACACAAAACCGCTGATCGGGGACTGGGCCAGCGCCATCTGCATGTCGTCACGCGCCAATGCGACCCGCGCGGCGCCGTCGCCGTCTCGCGGCTGGGGCGCATCGATCAACAAAATCGCGGCAGCCGCCAACGCGCGACCGCTTTGTCGATCACCATCAGGCAAGCCGGCGAAACAATCCGAGGCGAGCGCGCCGTCCGCCATCAGCCCGGTGTCGCGAAACTGGTGAAACTGCATCAGGCAGCCATACACACTCCTCGCAGACCCGGGAGCAATCGCAGCACCAACCCATTCACGCCCCGCCGCATGCAGGGGCCCTCTGGTACTACCCAAAATGAGACTGAAATCGCGAGAAATTGCATCGAGCCCAGCAGTCTCAAAGGCCTGTCCCTGCTTCATTGAAATCGACTTGCTCCACACCACCGTGCTGGAGCGAGCATCGGTCAGAATAGCGCTGTACTGCACATTGCCGTCGCTGATCCGCGCAATCCCCGTCAGATTATAGTCCGTCTCCTGCAGGCTATCGGCCGGAACCGCCGCAACGCCGGTGCCGGCGTAGCGCACGGTTACATCCTCGAACTGCTCGAGATCGGTCACCAATTCGATAGACAGTCCCGCCACCAGGGGCTTCCGGTTGGCGTCGCCGGTCAGGTTCTGAAATTCGAACACCGTCACCGATGGTGGCTGGGGCCCCTCGGATGCATGAAGGGTACTCATCATACCCGGGCCCATGGTCGACATCACGATCGCCAGCGCGGCGACTGCCAGCACCAGAAAGGCCAATGCCAGCCAAGAGCGCGCCATTCCCGAAAACCGTGATTCGGGGACGACTTCGGCGGACTGCCGACGCTCCTGGGCAGCGGTACCACTGTGAAATTCTGGCGTGTAACGTCCAACCGGCAGATAAAGCCGCACGAATGAGCCCCGGCCGGGGCCATCATAGTAACTGTCAAGTAAAGCCCGCAATCGACGCGCCTGCACCCTGACGATCGGATCGGTCTGCGGATCAAAATCCGGATTGCGACCGAACACATCAACCGCGATGGCGTAGGCCTTGATCCCTTGGCCGTCGCCATCCAGCGTCCGCATCACTATGTAATTGAGGAACTTTCCCAGTTGCGGGGAACGAGACATTTCTTCCCAGCCCAGGACATCCCCCAGGGCTTTGGTGACCTGCTCACGATCCGGCGCGGTCTCCGTTGCCAACGCGTCCTCCCGCGTTCATCTGGCCCGATTTACATGTAAAAAGCAAGGCGCGTTACGCTGGCTTTACACCAGTTTGCCTAACACTCCCCACAGATGAAGCGCATATCAGCGTCGTTGCAGTTTGCGGACTGCGGCTGTTTTCGGGCTCTAGGCCGGCCCGATTCCGTATTGACCACCATTTATTCTGTTAGAAACGCGCTTCTTCCAAGGGGCGTGTTTCTGGCGTTTTCAATCAGTGCCTGATGGCGCCAGCGGGGCGCAAGGAAGACCATGAATTTGCGTTCGAACACTGCCCTTGGGCTTGCGCTCATTGATGACGATGCTTTTTCGGCCCAATTGCTGACGCGCATGCTGCTGGCTGCTGGCGCGCCGCAGGTGACCTGGCTCGGCGGCCGTGACGACGGCAAAGCCAAGCTCGACGACCTGCTGGCGACACCCGGTGCAACCAGCGGAACGATGCTGATTGTTGACCTGAAGGCCAGCAGCCTGGCGACCCAGGAATTTGTTGCCTCGATCGCTGCTGCTGCCGGCGACCTCGATCTGCCGATCGTGGCGATGGCGCAGGCCGACGATCGCGAAACGCGCTCGGCGCTCTACAGGGCCGGCGCGGCCGGCGTTTTTGTACGCCATGCCGATCGCGATGCATACCGGCTGCAGGCAGCCGAAATAGTCAGTTTCTGGGCGCGCATCCGGCGCCCGGCAGCAGTTGGCATGTAACACCTGCGTCCACAGGTTGCATGCCTCGGTGGGGAAGGATGCTGCATGGGTACGCTTGCGCGGCACCTGCATTCCCAAGTGTCCTCCCCACCAAACTTCCCGGCGCAGCCAGCCCTCCTCTGGCTGCGCCGGTTGCGGTGCCCCTCCCTGGCACTGCAGGGAAATGCGGCAGCGAAACCCTCCCGGTCGCTTCCGCACCTGGGGAGAAGCACGTTGATGGCGCTGGTTCCCTGCGCCAATGGGCTGCTTCTCCCCACGACCCCAATTTCAGTCAAACGCCAGTTCGCACCAGCCGGCGCGCGCCGCTGCCTTCCTGTGCCAGCCGATCGCCGGCGTTATACAGCGGGCAACGATCCAGCGACAGGCAACCGCAGCCGATGCAACCATCCAGCTCGTCGCGGAGCCGCTCCAGCAGCGTAATGCGCCAGCTCAGTTTCTCCCGCCACTGCGTCGAAATGGCCGCCCAATCATCCCTGCCCGGCGCTCTCCCGTTTGGCAGGCCGCTCAACGCCTCGCCAACTTCGGCCAGCGAAATCCCCATCTCCTGCGCCATGCGAATAATTGCCACCCGCCGCAGCACGTCGTTCTCGTAACGCCGCTGGTTTCCCGACGTGCGATAGCTGCGGATCAGCCCCTTGGCTTCGTAGAAATGCAGCGCCGATACTGCCACCCCACTCCGCCGCGCCAATTCACCCACCGTCAGCGCTTTGTGCATTTTCCGCTTTACCTCAACTAAACTTGAGGTTGTACCGGTAGCATCGAACGGTGCATCAGCCTAGATGAACCCCCAATAGCCCAACTGCAGGATGACAAATGACCGAAGCCACCAGCACCTGGGGCGACCTTTTCCGCGGCAACAATGGCCTCCGCATTGCCGTATTGACTGGTGGGGTGGGCCTGCACGCCATCAATGTGTTGATGGGCGAAACCCTGTTGCCCTCAGTCGTCGGTGATATTGGCGGGTTGGATCTGTTCGCGTGGAACGTCTCGATATTCATCGTCGCATCGATCATTGCGTCGATCTTTGCGGCCATCCGCCCCTTTGGCATCGGACCGCGCAGCAATTACATCCTGGCCACCTGCGCATTCGGTCTTGGCAGCCTGATCTGCGGTCTTGCGGTCAACATGCCGATCATGCTGGTCGGACGCGCCGTTCAGGGACTTGGTGCCGGCCTGCTCATGGCCCTGAGCTACGGCATGGTCCGGCTGATTTTCCCACAAAATCTGTGGCCCCGTGCCATTTCCCTGGTGTCCGGGGTCTGGGGCGTCGCAACCCTGATCGGACCTGCCATCGGCGGGGTCTTTGCCCAGCTTGATGCCTGGCGCTTCGCCTTTATCCTGCTGGTGCCGCTTGCATTTATCCTCTGCGCGCTGTCGATGCGGGTCATTCCTCGCCACAGCGACGAGCGCGGCGTCGACAACGTGCCGGTCTTGCAGGTCGGCCTGGTGGTCGGCGCTGTGCTGCTGATCTCGGTGGCCAGCGTGCAAACCGCCAATCCTGCGCTTGCCCTGGCGCTCACTCTCGCCGCTGTTCTGGCGATAATCTGGCTTGGCTATGCTGAGCGCCATTCCGACCGCCGCCTGCTCCCGACGGGAACATTTACGGCCGCCTCAGTAATCGCGCCACTCTTTGCCACGATGCTGCTCCTGCAGTTGTCGATTACCAGCGACGTGTTCGTGCCGCTGTTCCTGCAGCGCCTGCACGCCCAACCGCCGCTGATGGCGGGCTATCTGGTTGCCCTGCTATCCCTGGGCTGGACCACGGGCTCGATGCTGTTGTCCGGGCAGACCGGCAACAATGCCCGAGCCGTTCTGGTTGGCGGCCCCATTGCCGTCGGGCTTGCTGCAATCGGGTTGGCGCTGTTCATGGCGCGAGATAACGCCAGTGGCGACCTGCTGCTGGTCCTCCCCGTTGCGGCGTCACTGCTCCTGCTTGGGCTCGGCATCGGTTCGGCATGGCCACATCTGCTGACCCGCTTGATGGCCGCGGCGCCAGAGGGCGAGAAGGACATCACCTCCGCCGCCATCTCGATGGTGCAGCTGTTTGCCAGCGGCTTTGGCGCCGCCCTTGGCGGCACCATCGTCAATCTGGCCGGCTTGTCCGAGAAGGGGAGCACGCAAGGCGCCATCCATGCCGCAAACTGGCTTTACAGCCTGTTCGCACTGGTGCCGATCATCGCCATCGGCACCGCGCTGATTGTCGTTCGCCGCGCCAACCAACCGGAAGGCCAGCTCAAACCGTCTTGAGCCAGCCGCCGTCAACGAAATAGGTGCTGCCCGTCGAATAGCTGGCCTTGGGCGAGCACATGAAGACGAAGAAGTTCGCCAACTCCTCAGGCGTGCCAAACCGCTTCATACCACCGGCTTCGTTGGCAACGTTTTGCAGATGGGCCTCCCAGCCGTCCTCGCCGGCGATCTGCTTGGCGGTCTTGATCCAGTCCGGCGTCAGGATCAGCCCCGGATTGATCGTATTGACGCGGATATTGTCGCCCACCACCTCATTGGCCAAGGTTTTGGAAAACATCATCAATGCGGCCTTGGTGGTGTTGTAGATCGGCTCATACCACAACGGCTGCACCGCGCAGATCGAAGCATTGTGCAACACCACGCCGCCACCGCGCTTCTTCATGCCCGGCACCAGTCCTCGCGCTAGTCGCACAGCCGCCATCACATGCAGATCCCAATAATACTGCCACTTGGCGTCGTCGGCTTCCTGGATGGTTTCGTTGGAACCCGTCCCGGCATTATTGATCAGGATATCGGCCCCACCGAAGGCTTTCTGCGTACCCTGGATCACGGCATCACAGCCTTCGGCGGTGGCAACGTCTGCCGCAATTGCTGTAGCGATAATGCCGAACGCATCGGCAATCCGCGCCGCCTCATCCTCGCCGCGCGCCTTGTCGCGCCCGACGAGCACCAGGTTCACCCCCTCTGCCGCCAACCCTTCGGCTACCGCCAGGCCTATCCCCACCGTGCCGCCGGTGATCACCGCAACCTTGTCGCGCAACTCCAAGTCCATGACGCTCTCCCCCCGCTCCTCCGTTATCGAAGGCTTACCTGGCCACGCGAATTTGCAGCTTCACATCGGTCGAGCGCGCTTCGACGGCTCGCTCGAATGCCTTGATCGAATCCTCGAACGCAAACGTCTCCGAAATCAGCGGCTTCAGATCCACCCGGCCCGACGCAAACAGCGCGATTGCGCGGTCGTATTGATGGGCATAGCGGAACACCGTCTCGATCTTGAGTTCCTTGGTCGACGCCGTGGCGATATCGAACGGTGCCGGCTCCACCGGCAGCCCCACCACCACAATGGTCCCACCGGGACGGGGCAGATCCATAATGGTCTTCCAGGCATGTGGCGAACCCGAACATTCAAACACTACGTCGGCGCCCCAGTCCTCGGTCAGTTTCTTAACCTCGGCAACCAGGTTTTGTTCACGAATATTGACCGGAATGACCCCCTGGTAGCGCGCCGCAATGTCGAGCTTGGGCTGCGCCAGATCGGCAACGATCACCCGGGCGCACCCACCGGCCAGCGCCGCAATCGCCACCATGGTGCCGATCGGGCCGGCCCCCAGCACCACGGCGGTGTCGCCCGGCTTGATGCCGGCCTTGAACGCTGCCTGCATGCCAACGGCAAACGGCTCCACCATCGCCCCTTCGGCAAAGCTCACATTATCGGGAAGTTTGAAGGTGTAATTGGCAGGATGCACCACCTCGGCGGTCAGCACGCCATGAACCGGCGGCGTAGCCCAGAATGTCACTGCCGGATCGATATTATACATGCCCAGCCGCGCCGCCCGCGAATTGGGGTCGGGAATACCCGGCTCCATGCAAACGCGATCACCAATCTTGAGATGGCTGACACCCTCGCCCACTTCGATGATCGTCCCGGCCGCTTCATGCCCCAGCACCATCGGCGCATTGACCACGAACGGGCCGATCTTGCCATGCGTGTAGTAGTGTATGTCAGACCCGCACACGCCCACCGTATGGATGGCAATCTTGACCATGCCGCGGCCAACCGCCAACGGCAGATCGATATCGCGCAAGGCCAGCTCGTGCTGACGCTCCAGAACCAGCGCCCTAACTTTCGTCATCTCAATTCCAATCTTGACCGCAACGGACGGCGAAGCACTGGCTCCAACCGCCCTCAACCATTCACATTGAATAGTCCCTGGGCCTGCCAACGGCAATGCGACCGTGCGTTTCATCGCGACGCCATGATGATTTGATTTTCTTTCAATCATCCGCCTTGCACGGAGCTATTTCCGGTTTTCGGTAACGTGTCCGCAATTCTACGTGGCTAGACTGGCGCCAATATCTGTCAATGGTCGCCCAATGCAGTCTAGATCGTCACCGATACAGCGCCGGCAGTTTTCCACGGGCGTTCTGCTGCCCGCCATTCTTGCATTGCTGATTACCGCTTCGGCTGTCCTGGGTTTCGTGATCTGGTCGACTGCCGATATTGATAATCGCGCCCTCAACCGGCAAACCACTCTGGTTGCTCAGGTCATGTCCGCGCAACTGGCCAGCATCATCCACGAACAGGAAAGCGTTTCCGTCTGGGATGACGCGGTTGTCAACACCAAGCTGGCGTTCAACCTCAAATGGGTCGACGCCAACCTCGGGCAGTGGATGTTCGAATTCTTTGGCCATAACCGCGCCATCGTGCTGGATGCCGAAAACCGGCCGCTCTATCTGATGAAAAATGGCAAATCCGCCCCGGTGGAGAACTATAGCGAGCTGTCTGGTACGATAGCACCTATCGTGACCAAGTTGCGCGCCGATATCGCCGCTGGCGGGCTCATCCCCTTCAATACCAAGGCCACTAGCGTTCCGGTCTCCGATGCTGAGTTCGTCATCATTGAAGGCATGCCCGCCATTGTCAGCGCCATGCCTATCGTTTCGGACACCCGCGCGCTGATCCAGGACCCGGGCACCGAAATTATTCTGGTCAACGTGCTGTTCCTCGATGCTGCCTATTCCAGTTGGCTGATGCAGGACTACCTGTTCGAAGGCGCCGCCTTCTCGCTGACGCGCACCGACGACATCTCCAAGTCTGTCTATCCGTTAGTCAGCGGCAGCGGCCGCATGGTCGGCTTTTTCGAGTGGCGCCGCGATCGGCCGGGCCAATTGATGCTGGCCCAGACTGGCCCGGCTTTGGCGCTGGCCTTTATGGTCGCCGGCCTTCTGATTTTCCTGCTGCTGCGAAAGCTCCACAAATCGTCGACCGCGCTCGAGGATGGACGACTGCATGCCGAACACCAGGCCGCACATGACCGGCTGACCGGCCTTGCCAACCGCGCCAGCTTTGATGCGCAACTGGCCCGCGTCCTGACCAGTTCGGGCACGGCCAATAGCCAGGTCACACTGATGATGCTGGATCTGGACCGGTTCAAGCAGGTCAATGATACGCTGGGCCATCAGGCTGGCGACGAACTGCTTTGTGCTGTGGGCGAACGCCTGCGCCGCGTAATGGCCAGCACCGAAGGCAGTAACGCATTATCCGGCATCGAAATCATCGCTCGCTTCGGCGGCGACGAATTTGCTATCCTGCACGTCTCACGCCACGGCATTGCCGACATGATGGCGCTTTCGGCCACTATCATCCAGACCATCGAACAGCCGTTCGAGATCTCGCGCGGCAAGGCGTTCATCGGTGTCAGTGTCGGCGTTGTCAATGCCGCCACCGGCGGCACCGAACCGCGCGAACTGATCCGCAAGGCTGATATTGCGCTGTATCAGGCCAAGTCCAGCGGCAGCAATCGCGCCGTGATCTACGAAGAGCACATGAACGAGATGCTGCAATTGCAGCGCACCATCGAGGCCGAGCTGCGTGAAGCGCTGCGCCGCGATGATCAGTTGTCGGTTGTTTTCCAGCCGCTGGTCGATCAGGCGACGCGCAAGACCATTGGCGCCGAGGCACTATCGCGCTGGAACCACCCCAAATTCGGACAGATTTCTCCCGCCAAGTTTATTCCGGTTGCCGAAAGCACGGGCCTGATTGAAAGCCTGGGCGATTTCGTGTTGCGCAAGGCCTGTCAGCTTGGCGCCTCGGTGCCAGGTCGCACCATTGCCGTCAACATTTCGCCGACCCAGTTGCGCAACCCCAAATTCGCCACTCGCGTCTTTGACGTGCTCCACCAGACCGGCATGCGGCCGACTGATCTTGAACTGGAAATCACCGAAAGCATCCTGCTGGACGATGAACATGTATCATCGCAGAACCTGCGCACCTTCCGCGCGTCAGGCATCCATATCGCCCTTGACGATTTCGGCACTGGCTATTCATCGCTGAGCTATCTCAAGCGCTATCCGGTGGACCGGATCAAGATCGACCGTTCATTCATCAACCAACTCTCCGAGGGTCACGTCTCCGTCGCCATCGCGCAAGCCATGGTGACTTTGGCCCACGCGATGGATATCGAAGTCACCGCCGAAGGGGTAGAAACTGAACAGCAGGCCGGAATCCTGGCGACGCTGGGGTGCAACACCCTGCAGGGGTTCCTGTTCTCCGCCGCAGTTCCGCGCGATCGCATCGAAGCGATGTTCGCTGATCCAGTGAACGCCATAGCGCGGCGGACCGAGGTCGCTTAGCTCAAGCGCGCCAATACCGCGCCCAACCGCTGCTCGCGCTGCTTGAGGCCGGGTTTTATCCGAGCCGTGCTGCTCCACAATGTGCCCAGCCTGCCCTCGTCAAACAGCTTGAACAAGCACGGTGCAATGTAGCTCTTGCGGCAGATCATCGGCGTGTTGCGCAAAAACTCCGATACCTCGCGCGCCACCTGCGCCATCTGTCGCTTCCGGGCAGAAACCGAAGCACCCAGTTCCAGCTTGGCCAAAGCCTCACCCGCCAACGCACTGGCGTGCAGAGTACGGAAATCCTTGGCCGCAATCTGCACGCCGGCAATCTCGCGCAAGTACTGGTTGATGGCCGAGGTTCTGATCGCGCTCATTTTCCCGTCGGCGTTCCGAAATACCAGCAGTCGTTTGCCAGGCAGGGTCTTGATCCGGGTAACGGCATCGGCCAGCCGCGCATCGGTCACGCAATAGCGCGCCTTCTTGCCGCCCTTGGCGTCGAACGCCATGCACACTTCATCCTGCGACACGGTAACGTCGCGTGAAAACAATGTCCCTGCGCCGCGTGTGCCACTGGTTTCCAGATATTTTTCGCGACCAACGCGCATTGCCGTCCGATCGATCATCGCCACCGCAATCGCCAAAGCCAGTTTCTGCGACCCGGTCTCAGCCGTGAGGTCCTGTTGAACGCGTCGCCGCAATCGAGGCAGCGCCACCGTCAACAATGACAGACGCTCCAACTTCTTTCCGGTGCGCTTCACCTCCCAATCGGGATGATAGATGTACTGGATGCGCCCGGCCTCATCGGTGCCCAGCGCCTGGATATGCGCCCGGGGATGTGGGGCAATGCGAACATCCCGCCATGCCGGTGGAATGCCAAGCGCCTGAATGCGGGCCTTGTTGGCGCTATCGCTAATCACCGCCCCGTCTGCAGCGCGATACGACCAGCCCGTGCCACTCCGTCGACGACCAATCGTCAAGTCCTCACGCGCTGTTTTTACTAACGCTCGCACCATTGCCGTCAGGCCGCGCCGGATTGGGTCATCGTATAAATCAGATAGATCGCGGCGAAGGCCACTACGATCAATGTCGAGGAAATAACCAGCACACGCAGGTTGGTCTTCTGCCCGGTGGCCTGGCGAACCTCGTCCGTGGTCTTGTGGGTATCCTTCGTTTTCATCGTGGCCTCCCTTTCCCCTAACCAACGTGCACCGCGCCAATGCGGTTCCGACCCTTGACGACACGTCCCCAGGAGCCGACTTTCGAGCATCTGTATGAACGGAACTTCAATGCTTTCATCTCAATCGCTGACGCGCATGATCCTCGCCGGCCAAGGCAAGACGCCCGCCGATATCGTCATTCGCAATGTGAGCCTGCTCGATGTCATTACCGGCGCCATCACCGTCACCGATATCGCCATTGTCGAAGACCGCATCGTCGGCACCCACCAAAACTACGAAGGCAAGACCATCATCGACGGCACCGGGCGCTTTGCCGTCCCTGGCTTCATCGATACCCATCTGCACATCGAGTCCTCGCTGGTCACCCCATTCGAGTTCGACCGTTGCGTGCTGCCCCATGGCGTTACGACAGTGATCTGCGATCCGCACGAAATCGCCAATGTGCTGGGCGCCGAGGGCATCCGCTATTTCCTCGATTGCGCCGAACAGACGGTGATGGACGTTCGGGTAAACCTCTCTTCCTGCGTTCCCGCCACCGCCTTCGAAACCTCGGGCGCCGCGCTGGAAATCGACGACCTCGAACCGTTCCGCAGCCACAACAAGGTCATCGGGCTGGCCGAAGTGATGAATTTTCCCGGTGTTCTCAACAGCGATCCAGGCATCATCGCCAAACTGCTGGCGTTCCAGGACGGCCATATCGATGGGCACGCGCCGCTGTTGCGTGGTGAAGCGCTCAACGGCTACCTCGCGGCCGGCATCCGCACCGATCACGAAGCGACCACCGCCGCCGAAGCGCGCGAGAAGCTGGCCAAGGGCATGGCGATCCTGATCCGCGAAGGCTCGGTCTCCAAAGACCTCACGGCGCTGGCCGAAATCCTCGACGAAAACACCTCGAGCTTCGTCGCGCTCTGCACCGATGATCGCAATCCACTCGATATCGCCGAAGAGGGGCACCTCGATAGCTCGATCCGCCGGCTGATCGCCATGGGCCGGCCGCTGCACCACGTCTATCGCGCCGCCTCGCACTCCGCCGCCCGCATCTTCGGCCTCAAGGATCGCGGCCTGCTTGCCCCCGGCTGGCGTGCCGATATCGCCTTGCTCGATAGTCTCGAAGGCTGTTTTGTGTCCGACGTGATCTCGGGCGGGCGACTGGTCGTTGCCGAACTCTTCGCCGCACGCATCCCCGTCGCGCCGGTCGGCCTCACTTCAATGAAGGCCACCCCAGTCACCGCCAAATCCTTCGATACGCCTGCCAAGCCCGGCCGCAACGAAACCCCGGTGATCGGCGTCAAACCCGGGCTGATCCTGACCTTCCGGGAAAGCGCCACGCTGGAACAAACCGAGAGCGGGCTGCAACCCGATCTGAATGCTGATGTGATCAAGGTTGCCGTGGTCGAGCGGCATGGCCTCAATGGCAATATCGGCCGCAGCTTCGTCAAAGGCTTCGGCCTCAAGACCGGCGCTATCGCCTCATCGGTGGGTCACGACAGCCACAACATCACGGTTATCGGCGCCAACGACGCGGACATGGCCGTGGCAGTCAATCGGCTGATCGAACTGGGAGGCGGCTTCGCCGTGGCCCAGGACGGCACGATCACTGCCGAACTCGCTTTGCCCCTCGCCGGCCTTATGAGCCTTGAACCGTTCGAAACCGTGGCTCACAAGCTGCATCATCTGCGCGATGCCGCCAACGCACTGGGCTGCGTCCTGCCCGAACCCTTCTTGCAGGTGGCGTTCCTGGCTTTGCCAGTCATCCCGCATTTGAAGATGACAGACAGGGGTCTCTTTGACGTCGATAAGTTCGATTTTGTCGACTGAACTCAACAATATATGTCGCCAACTATTGTCGGAAAAATTGACTTGCCGTAGCGTCCTCAAACTTTTGGGGGCAAACAAATGGCAATGGTCGGACAACAAGTCGGCGGCGTACCCGTGCGCTTTCGCTGCAATTTCAGTATCGCAGAATCCATCGGTCAGGTGATCATCTGGATTTTGCTCAGCATCATCACCCTCGGTCTGGCACTGATGGTTTTTCCGTATTATTTCAACAAGGTCGTGCTCAACAAAACCGAAGTGCTCGACGTCAATGACAAGGTGCTGGGCAAGCTCGATTGCCAGTTTAACCTGGCCTCATCGATCGGCCACGTCATCATCTGGATGCTGCTGATCATCGTCACCTTGGGACTGGCCTCGTTCCTGTTCGGCTATCGGGTTATCCGCGTGCTGCTCAACGAAACCCGCATCCAGTATTACTAAGCCGCTAGTGGCGCGCCTTGACCTCGGCACGGCGTGCATGCAGCACCGGCTCGGTATAGCCGGACGGCTGATCCGCGCCGTGCAGCGCCAGCTCCAGCGCCGCCTGGAAGGCTACCGAGTGCGGATTATTGGCCATCGAGCGATAGAGCGGGTCGTCCGCATTCTGCTCGTCCACCACATTGGCCATGCGCTCGAAGGTCGAGATCACCTCGTCCTTGCTCACGAGGCCATGGCGCAGCCAATTGGCGACCGCCTGGGATGAAATCCGGCAGGTGGCACGGTCTTCCATCAGCCCGACATTATTAATGTCGGGCACTTTGGAACAACCAACGCCCTGCTGCACCCAGCGCACCACATAGCCCAGAATGCCCTGCGCATTGTTCTCCAGCTCGCGGGTAATTTCCTCACGGCTGAGCGAGAACGGCGCCTGGATCGGCATCGAGAACAGCTCGGCCAATGTCGGCGTCGTCTGATTGTGCCGGCGCCTCTGCGCCTCGAACACGTCGACCTCATGATAATGCAGCGCATGCAGCGTCGCAGCCGTTGGCGACGGCACCCAGGCCGTATTGGCGCCAGCATTGGGGTGCGCAATCTTGGCGCTCATCATCGCTGCCATATCGTCGGGCCGCGCCCACATCCCCTTGCCGATCTGCGCCCGACCGGACAGGCCGCAGGCCAGCCCGATCAGCACATTGCGGTCCTCGTAAGCCTGAATCCAGCGCTCGTTCTTGATTTCGTCCTTGCGCAGCACCGGCCCCGCTTCCATCGAAGTATGAATTTCGTCGCCAGTGCGATCAAGGAACCCGGTATTGATGAAAAACACCCGTTGGCGCGCCGCATAAATCGCCGCCTTCAAATTGGCCGAGGTCCGGCGCTCTTCGTCCATGATGCCGATCTTGACGGTCAGCGGCGGCAGGCCCAGCGCCTTTTCCACCGAGGCGAAAATTGCGCAGGCGAAGGCCACTTCGTCTGGGCCGTGCATCTTGGGCTTGACGATATAAACCGCGCCGGTGGTGCTGTTCATGCTGTCATGCATGGCACACAGCACCGTCACCATCGCATCCATCAAGCCTTCGCCGATGGGTGCACCGGATGCGTCCTTGACCGCGTCGGTGGTCATCAGGTGCCCGACATTGCGCACCAGCAGCAGCGAGCGGCCCTTTAGGACCAAGGGTTTACCGTCAGCGCCGGCAAACGTGCGGTCGGCCTTGAGCGTGCGACGCACAGTCTTGCCGCCCTTTTCAAAGCTGTCTTCCAGCGTCCCGGTCATCAGCCCGAGCCAGTTGCGATAAACCCCGACCTTGTCCTCAGCATCGACGGCAGCAACAGAGTCTTCGCAATCCTGAATCGTGGTCAGCGCGGCCTCGACAATCACGTCAGCCAACCCGACCGCATGCTTGGCGCCAATCGCATTGGTCTTGTCGATGACCAGGATTGCGTGCAGGCCATGATGGCGCAGCACGATCTCACCGCCATCCTGCCTGCCCGCATAGCCGACGAAAGCATAGGGGTCTTTAAGATGAGTGCGACCGGCAACGGTGTCTGCGACGAGCACTTTAACCGGCCGCGATTCGTCACTGTTATTGCCCATAATGTCGGAATAGCGCGTGCGCTCCGTGCCATCCACCACATGGTAGCCGGTAACATCAGCATGGCTGCCGGAAGTCAGCGGAAATGCGGTGTCCAGAAAGGCCGCAGCGCGGTCCACGACGGCCTGCCCGCGCGTTTCATTAAAGCCTTTGCCGGGCGCCAGATCGCCGTCTCGCGCAATCACATCGGTGCCGTAAAGCGCATCGTAAAGACTGCCCCAGCGCGCATTGGCGGCGTTGAGCGCGTACCGCGCATTGGACACCGGCACCACCAATTGCGGTCCGCACAGGGTCGAAATCTCAGGGTCCAGGCCCGTCGTCTCGATAATAAAATCCGCAGGCTCATCAACCACATAGCCGATGTCCCGCAGGAACATCTGATAGCCCTGCGCATTGTTGGCAACCGGGCCATAACGGCGATGCCAGTCGTCGATCTTGATCTGGAGATCGTCGCGCTTGTGCAACAGCGCCGCATTGGTGGACGCATGCTCGGCGACCACGGCCGCAAAGCCGTTCCAGAACTGTTCCGCGCTGACCTTGAGCCCCGGCAGCGCCTCTTTTTCGATGAAATCCACCAGCAGCGGGGAGACTGTCAGCCCGGATTTCTGCTGGACGTGGTTCATCGTTGTATCCTTTTTAAGTGTGACGAAGTTCTAGGCCAGGCTGGCGGCTATGCCAACCCGCCTAAAGTAGACTTCGCCCTTGCGCCGGCCACATAGACCTCGGCAATCGAGCGATCGTCGCCCAGCGTCTGCAGCAGGAACAGCTCTTCCATCAGTGAGCGAACTGTTAGCATCCGCATCGCCATTGCTGACGTGGCGTTAGCATTGAGCACCACCAAATCGGCACTATTGCCAACAGCAATCGCCCCGATCGTACCCTCCAGCGACAGCGCGCGCGCATTGCCCAGCGTCATCATATAAAACGAGTTGAACGGGGTCAGACGCTGCCCGCGAAGCTGCAGGATCTTGTAGGCCTCGTCCATCGTCCGCAGCATGCCGAAACTGGTGCCACCGCCAATGTCGGTCGCCACCCCGATGCGCACCCCGGCATGCATCAACCGCTCGCGGTCGAACAGCCCGCTGCCCAGAAATAGATTGGACGTCGGGCAGAACACCGCCACTGAGCCCGTTTCCGCCAGCACCCGTGTTTCGCGGTGATTGAGATGGATGCAATGGCCCAGCAAGGTCTTGCGCCCCAGCAACCCGTAATCCTCATAGATGCCGGTATAGTCCATCGACTTGGGATAAAGCTCCATCGAGAAGCTGATCTCGGCGGCGTTTTCGCTGAGATGGGTTTGAACGTAACAATCGGGATACTCAGCCACCAATGCCTGCGACGCTGCCAACTGCTCGGGCGTCGAAGTGATGGCAAAGCGCGGCGAAATCGCATAGAGGCCGCGCGCCCGGCCATGCCAGCGCTCGATCAGCATCCTGGTGTCGTCATAGCCCGATTGTGGCGTATCGCGCAGCGCTTCAGGCGCATTGCGATCCATCATCACCTTGCCGCCGATCATCAGCATGTTGCGCTTTTCAGCCTCGGCGAAATACGCATCGACCGATTGCGGATGCACCGAGCAATAGGCCACCGCCGTGGTCGTGCCATTGCGGATCAATTCGTCATAGAAGGCGCTGGCCACAGCACCGGCGTGACCTTGCTGGCCAAATTTCTGCTCTTCCACGAAGGTGTACGTGTTGAGCCATTCAAGGAGCGACCCGGCATAGGCCGCGATCATCTGGCTCTGCACATAGTGCAGATGCAGGTCGATAAACCCTGGCAGGATCAGGTGCGGGCGATGGTCAATAACCTCCGCTCCCGCCGCCATGGCGGCATCGAAATCATTCACCGCGACAATCTTGCCGTCGGCAATGCTGATCGCGCCATCTTCGAGATAGCGATACGAGGCGTGATCATCAAGGCCCTGCGGCTCGCTGACAAACGTCAACACCCGGCCGCGCAAAATTGTCAGGCTCATTGCCCCGAGCCCTCCCGGAACCATGCAACGATCGTCGCCCGCTCCGCATTGGTCATTTCGGTAATGTTACCCGGCGGCATCGCATGCGAATAACCGGCAAACATCGCAATATCCTTGGCGTGGTTGGCGATGGCAATATCGTTTTCCAGCACCACATTCTTGGGCGGCTCGGCCATCCCCTCATAGCCCGGCACCTGTGAGTGACACATGGCGCAGCGGGTCTGCACGATCATGCTGGCTTCGGCAAACTTGCCGGCAGCGCGAAAGCTCTCGGACGTCCGCGACGCCACCTCCTCGCCGCCGGAATTGAACAGCTTCGGTCCGGTCGAGAGCCAGGCAATGATGATGAACAGCACCACAGCCGCCAACCAGGTCCAGTGCGGATTGCCCTTCCGAGCATGGCGGGTATTGAAATAGTGCCGGATGACCACCCCGACCAAAAAGATCAACGACGCGATCAACCAGTTCCACTGCGTCGCAAACGCCAACGGATAGTGGCTCGACAGCATGAAGAAGATCACCGGCAGCGTCAGGTAATTATTGTGCAGGCTGCGCTGCTTGGCGATCTTGCCATACTTGGCGTCGGGCACCCTGCCGGCCTTGAGATCGGCTACCACGATCTTCTGGTTGGGGATGATGATCATCGCCACATTGGCGGCCATGATCGAGGCGGTGAACACGCCCATATGCAGCATGGCCGCGCGGCCGGTAAACACCAGCGTATAGCCCCAGGCCATCGCGGTCAGCACAGCGAACAGCACCAGCATCAAGCCGTTCTGGCTGTTACCGAGCGGCGACTTGCACAATCGGTTATAGACCACGAAGCCCAAAACGATCGAGGCCATCGAAATCAGGATGGCGCCCCATTGCGGCACATCCAGCACGTGCCGGTCGATCAGATAGAGGTCCGCACCGGCGTAATAAACGATCGCCAGCAGCATGAACCCGGAGAGCCAGGTCGCATAGCTTTCCCACTTGAACCAGGTCAGGTGTTCCGGCAAAAACTCCGGCGCCACCAGATATTTCTGGATGTGATAAAATCCGCCGCCATGCACCTGCCACTCTTCGCCAGACGCCAGCGGCGGCAGGCTCGGCGTCTTGCGCAGACCCAGGTCCAGCGCGATGAAATAAAACGATGACCCGATCCAGGCGATGGCCGTGATCACGTGTAGCCAGCGGGCGGCAAAACTCAGCCATTCCCAGAAAATCGCAAAATCGGCCATGATAGTTCCCCAACCACCGGGTTACCCCTCGCCCCTTGCGGGAGAGGGTGGATCGCGCATCGCGCGAGACGGGTGAGGGGTTGCCCCAGCCATCGCAGCCCCCTCATCCGGCGCTGCGCGCCACCTTCTCCCACGAGGGGAGAAGGAAGATCGGAGGTAATGGGCGGATCGGAATCCGCCCATCAAAATCGGACGCTTATGCGCTCTGGATACCCTTGACGTACCAGTCGATCACAGCAAGATCGCCCAGCGACATCACTTCGCCGTCCTTGACCTTGAGCACGCCGTCCTGATCGTAGATCGGGCCGGTGAAGATGTTATAGCTGCCGTCCTTGTAACCGGCCTGCACAGCATCAGCGAGCGCGGCAACGTCAGCCGGCACGTCCTTGCTGTAGGGCGAGATAACGACGGTGCCCTCCTTGAAGCCGTCCCAGGTATCGGTCGACTTCCAGGTGTTATCGAGGATCGCCTGCACGCGAGACACGTAGTACGGACCCCAGATGTCTTCGATGGCGGTCAACTGCGCGTTCGGCGCAAAGGTCGACATATCGGCGCCCTGGCCAAAGCCGTGCAGACCCTTCTGCTCCAGAATCTGCAGCGGGCCGGGCGAGTCGGTGTGGGTGGTGATGATGTCGGCGCCGAGGTTGATCATGGTCTCGGTGGCGGCAGCTTCCTTCGGGGGATCATACCAGCTGTCGATCATAACCAGCTTCACGGTCGCTGCCGGGTTCTGCTTCTGGGCGGCGAGGGTAAAGGCGTTCACGCCCAGCACGACTTCTGGCACCTTGTACGAACCGAGATAACCGAGCGAACCCGACTTGCTCATTTTGCCCGCGATGGTGCCGAGCACGGCGCGGCCTTCGTGGAACTTGGAGTTGTAGGTCGAAACGTTGTCGGCGCGCTTGAAGCCCGTGCAATGTTCGAACTTCACGTCCGGGAACTCGCCAGCGACCTGGATGGTCTGGTCCATATAGCCATAGGAGGTGGTGAAGATGATCTTGCAGCCCTGCTGGGCCAGATCACGGATCAGTGGAACGGCGCTGGCGTCTTCAGCCACGTTTTCCACATAGATGGTTTCAACCTTGTCAGCGAAGGCGGCATCAACGGCCAGACGGCCCTTATTGTGGGCCCAGGTCCAACCATAGTCACCGATCGGGCCCAGGAAGATGAAGCCAACCTTGACCTTGTCTTCGGCAAAGGCCTTGGTCCCCATGAGCGGCAGCACCGCCGCGGCCGCGCCGGCGGCCTGGATGAAGGTACGGCGATTAAATTTTGCCATTATGTAACGTCTCCTGTTTTGGCATTTTTTAGTTGGACGGTAGGAAGGGCTTGCCGAGGCAAGCAGGCGCGTTGCTGCCGATGCTCTCTCGCGACGAGATGAGCGCCAAAACCACAACGGTCATGATGTAGGGCATTGCGGCCCAGAACTGCGACGGCAGGAACGAGAACCCTGCCGCCTTTGCATAAAGTTCGAGCGCCATCAGCACTCCGAAGAAGTAGGCGCCAGCCAAAAGGCGCCCGGCGCGCCAGCCGGCAAACACCACTAGCGCCAAGGCGATCCAGCCGCGTCCGGCAGTCATTTTTTCAGCCCACATCGGCGTAATGACCATCGAAAAATAACACCCGGCAATGCCCGCCATGGCGCCGCCAAAGGCAATCGCTGCATAGCGCACTTTGTTGACCGAATAGCCGATCGAGTGCGCCGAAAGGTCGTTTTCGCCGACTGCCCGCAGGATCAGCCCGGCGCGGGTGGATTTGAGGAACCACGCCACCGCCGGCACCATCAACAGCGCGAAATAAACGATAGGGCTGTGACCGAAGAACAGCTGCCAGATCGGATGCCGGGCCAGTTCAACGGGAAAGATCGACCCAAACGAGGCCACGATACGGCCGGTGAACGACAGGCCCAGCAGCGACGACAATCCGGTGCCAAAGATCGTCAGCGCCAGCCCGGTCGCCACCTGATTGGAATTGAGCCCCAATACCAGCACGGCAAACAGCATCGACGACAGTGCCCCGGCAGCGGCGGCGCCAAGCACCCCTACCCACGGATTGCCCGACATCACCGTGGCGGCAAAGCCGGCAATGGCGCCGATCAGCATCATGCCTTCGACGCCCAGATTGAGCACGCCGCTCTTTTCCACCACCAACTCGCCCAACCCTGCCAGCAGGATCGGCGTCGAAATGCCGATGATGGTGACAATCGCTGCGATAATGAATTCCAGGCTCATCTTATTCTCCCGGAACCACGGCCGGCGCGGTGCGGCCGACAAACCGCACCCGATAGCGCACCAGGATATCGCTCGCCAGAATGAAGAACAGCATCATTGCCTGGAAGATACCGGCGGTCGAATTGGGAATATGTACCGTGGTCTGCGCCACCTGCCCACCCACATAGGTCACCGCCAAAACGATGCCCGCGATCAACACGCCAATCGGATTGAGCCGGCCGAGGAACGACACGATGATGGCGGTGAAGCCATATCCCGATGGAAAGCCCAGATTGATCGACTTCAATGCGCCGGTCAGTTCCAGCACCCCGGCCAATCCCGCCATGCCGCCCCCGATCAGCATCGCCAGCCACACGGTTTCGTTGGTGTTGAACCCGCCGTGGCGCGCCGCATGTGGCGCGCTGCCGACGACACGGATCTGGAAGCCAAACACCGAGCGCGACATGATCAGCCAGAAGATCAGCGCCAGACCGACTGCGAACCCCACCCCAAGATGGATCGTCGTCCCGGGAAAAATGATCGGCAGCGTCTGGTCCGCCGTCAACGGCGCCGTCTGCGGAAAATTACGCCCGTTCGGATCTTTCCAAGGCCCGCCGATCAGATAGCTCAGCAACTGCAGCGCCACATAGGTCAGCATCAGGCTGGACAGGATTTCGTTGACCTTGTAGCGCGTCTTGAGCAGCGCCGGCACCGCAGCCCATGCCCCGCCACCAATCACGCCGCCGATCAGCATCAGGGTGATGCTGATCCAGCCGACGGCGCCCGTCGTCACCATGCCAATGCCCGCGCCGGCCAGCGCTCCGGCGATATACTGGCCCTCGGCGCCGATATTCCACACATTGGCGCGGTTGCCGATCGACAGGCCCAGCCCGATGATGATCAACGGCGCAGCCTTCACCGCCACGTCCTGCCACTTGTACGATGCCAGCAGCGGCGTGATGAAAATATCCACCACCGCCCGCTGCCCATTGATGCCGATGGCGTCAAAGATGATCACCCCCAGCAGCATGGTCAGCAGCACCGAGGCGATCGGCGTTATCACCTGTATCAGCTTGCTGGGTTCGGGTCGCTTTTCGAGCCTAATGCGCATGTGCGGCCTCAACTATGGTGGTGGGCGCATCGGGATCGCCGTGAATGCCGCCCATCAGTAGACCGATCTGTTCGATATCGGCGCCGCTCACCTGCATTGGCGGGCTGAGCGTGCCTTCGTTGATCACCGCCAGCGTGTCGCAGAGCGACAACAGCTCATCGAGATCCTGGCTGATGACCACGATGGCCGAGCCTTCCGCCGCCAGATCGACAATTGCCTGATGGATGGCCGCGGCCGCCCCCGCATCGACACCCCAGGTCGGCTGGCTCACCACCAAAACCGAGGGCTTCTGCATGATCTCGCGGCCCATGATGTATTTCTGCAGATTGCCGCCCGACAGCGAGCCGGCCATCGATCCGGACCCCAGCGCCTTGACCGAGAACTGCTTGATCACCTGCGCGGTATAATCCTTGGCCATGTCCGAGCGGATCAGCCCGGAAAACACCATGTGCAGCCGGTCGCGCGCCGTCAGGATCGAATTGTCGGCCAGTGTAAAATCCGGCACCGCCGCGTGGCCGTTGCGTTCCTCGGGGACGCTGGCGAGACCTTCGAGCCGCCGCGCCTTGGCACCGAGCTTGCCCAGCCACACGCCATCAAGGGTAATCGCCTCGCCATCGTCGGCGACCGTCTCGCCGCTCAGCGCCAGCAGCAGCGCATTCTGTCCATTGCCAGCAACGCCGGCGATGCCGAAGATTTCGCCGGCCCGCACCGCAAAACCGATATCCTTGAGCGACACCCCAAAATGCCCATCGCCGGGCACCGACAAATGACTGACCACCAGCTTGGAAGCCCCCATGCTGCGGCCGGCGGGCTTGCTGATGTCCTTGAGCCCGCCGCCGATCATCTTTTCGGCCATTGAACGCGAGGTTTCCTGCTTCGGATCGCAGGTATCGACCAGCTTGCCGCCGCGCAGGATCGTCGCCGTATCGCACAAGGCTTTGATTTCATGCAGCTTGTGGGAAATGTAAAGGATCGAACAGCCCTGCGCCGCCAACTTGCGCAGCACGTCGAACAACTGCCCTACTTCCTGCGGCGTCAGCACCGAGGTGGGTTCGTCCATGATCAGCAGTTTTGGATCAAGCAGCAGTGCCCGCACGATTTCGATGCGCTGGCGTTCGCCCACCGACAGTGTCGAGACCTGCCGATGCGGTTCGAGCTTGAGCCCGTAAAGGCTCATCACCTCGCGGATTTTGGTTTCCAGCTCCCGCGCTGGAATCTTGGCATCCATCCCAAGCGCAATGTTTTCCAGAACCGTCATCGCTTCGAACAGCGAGAAATGCTGAAACACCATGCCGATGCCCAGCTTGCGGGCCATCTTGGGGTTGGTGATGGTGATCGGCTGGCCATTCCAGCGGATTTCGCCGGCATTGGGCTGCATGATCCCATAGATCATTTTGACCAGCGTCGATTTACCAGCGCCGTTCTCGCCCAGCAGCGCGTGTATCTCACCCGGCTTGACCGCAAAACTGATATTGTCATTGGCAAGGACACCCGGGAACCGCTTGGTGATCCCCGTCAGCTCCAGCCGAAACGGCATACTAGCGTCCATTCACGGCCCCCAAAGTTCTGGTGCCCTGCGCGCTCATTTCAGCTTCCCGTCGAGATATATGAACCATTATTTCTGCCGCCGCCAGTGCTGCAATCACCTCGGGGCGCTTGTCCACAATGCCTCGGTCGCCGATTGGCAAAACCAGCCGGTCCAACGCCGAAGCGTCGCCGCCTTCACTGCGGAACCAACTCGAAAACTTGGCCCGCTTGGTGCGGCTGCCGACCATGCCAATATAGGGGCTGTCCAGCCGCTTCAGCGCCTCCTGCGCAATCAGAAAGTCCAGTGCGTGATCATGCGTCAGGATCACAAAGGCGCTGCCGGGCGGCGCATTGCGCACGACTGCTTCGGGCATTGCCACCACCCGCGATGCGATGCCCTCGGGCAATAGAGCCAATTCGTCGGCGCGCGCGTCGATCACCGTCACCTTTACGGGTAGCATTGCCAGCATCGTCGCCAGCGCCCGCCCGACATGTCCCGCGCCAAACAGGAATACCGGTGTCTGCCCGGCATCCTCGGCCTCTGTCCGCAGCACCAAGTCGCGCTGCATTGCCCGCGTCACATTCTGCAGGCTGACCCCGACCCGGCCACCACAGCACTGCCCGATTTCCGGCCCGAGCGGCACATCCATCGCCTCGCTTTGCCGACCATCCTGGATCAACCGGCGCGCGTGCTCGATCACCATGTATTCGAGCGCACCGCCGCCGATTGTGCCGAACTCGGACCTGGTGCCCACCAGCATAAACGTGCCCTGGTCGCGCGGGCTGGAGCCTCGCACCGAGGTCAATTCTGCAACGATGGCGACCGGCTCACGCGCAAAAAACGCTGCAATCGCCGCCGCCCTGGTGGTCATGCGCGGGCCTGCTTCTTGAGCCGTTCGCAGCCCATCAGCACCCGCTCGGGGGTCGCCGGCGCATCCAGCCGTGGCGCAATCTTGTAATCGGCGACCGAGGCCACCGCCATCGCCAGCGCTTCCAGCACGCTCATCGCCAGCACGAACGGTGGTTCGCCAACGGCCTTGGACCGGCCAATGGTCGGCTCGGTATTGATCGACCATTCGGCCAGCTTGATGTTGAAAATCGGTGGCACATCCGAGGCCAGCGGGATTTTGTAGGTGGACGGCGCATGCGTGCGCTGCTCGCCCTTGGCGTCCCAGACCAGTTCTTCGGTCGTCAGCCAGCCCATGCCCTGGATGAAACCGCCCTCGACCTGGCCGATGTCGATGGCCGGATTCAGCGACCGACCGACATCGTGCAGGATATCGACCCGGTCGACCTGATATTCGCCGGTCAGCGTATCGATGGTCACTTCGCTGACCGAGGCTCCATAGGCGAAATAATAGAACGGATGGCCGCGTCCGGTGGCGCGATCCCAGTGAATCTTGGGCGTGGTGTAAAATCCTGCTGCCGAAAGCTGCACGCGATTGAGATAAGCCGAAGCCACCAGCGCATCGAACGCGACGAACTCAGCGCCCGCATCGACGCCGCCCGGCACCCAGATCACCGCTTCTTCGGCACACTGATAAATCTTGGCCGCATGCGTGGTCAGCCGCGCCTTGATCTGCTTGCAGGCGTCGAACGCTGCCATGCCGTTGAGATCAGTTCCCGACGATGCAGCGGTCGCGGAGGTGTTGGGCACCTTGCCGGTAGTCGTGGCCATGATCTTGACCCGTTCCAGCCCGACGCCGAAGCAATCGGCCACCACGGCGGCGATCTTGACGTAGAGCCCCTGCCCCATCTCGGTGCCGCCATGGCTGAGATGAATTGAGCCATCCTTATAGACATGCACCAGCGCCCCGGCCTGATTGTACCAGGTCGCCGTAAACGAGATGCCGAACTTTACCGGAGTGAGGGCGATACCTTTTTTAAGGATCGGACTACCAGCATTATAAGCCAGCACCGCTTGGCGTCGCGCCTGATAATCTGCGCTCACCTCCAGCTCGTCGACGATGCGATGGATCACATTGTCGGTGACGGGCTGGTGATAGGGCGTGATGTTATTGCTGTCGGTGCCATAGAAATTGGCCTTGCGGATTTCCAGCGGATCGCGCCCCAGATCATAGGCGATATCCTCGATCCAGCGCTCCGCCGCCACGATCCCCTGCGGTCCGCCAAAGCCCCGGAAGGCGGTGTTGGAAACGGTATTGGTATACAGCGGCTCCGAGCGCGCCCGCACTGCCGGATACCAATAGGTATTGTCGCAGTGAAACAGCGCCCGGTCGGTCACCGGCCCGGACAGGTCCGACGAGAACCCGGCGCGTGCCGCATAAACCGCATCAACGGCGAGGATTTTTCCGTCGTCATCATAGCCAACATCGTAGTCGACCACGAAGTCGTGACGCTTGCCCGTGGCCACCATATCGTCGTCGCGATCCGGCCGGATTTTGCAGGCGCGGTTCCATTTCTTGGCGGCAACAGCCGCCACGGCGGCAAACAGGTTGCCCTGCGTTTCCTTGCCGCCGAAGCCGCCGCCCATGCGCCGCACATTGACCGTCACCGAATGCAGCGGCACGGCCAGAACGGCAGCGACCATCAGTTGTACTTCGCTTGGATGCTGGGTTGACGAATGAACGGTGACGTCTTCGTCCTCGCCCGGCACCGCCAGAGCGATCTGGCCTTCCAGATAAAAGTGGTCCTGCCCGCCAACTTCCATCGAGCCTTTGACGCGCCGGGACGATTTGGCAAATCCCTCGGCCAGATCGCCGCGCAACAGCGTCAGCGGCTCCGTCACCAGCTTACCGCCTGCGGCCTGCGCGTCGCGGATATTGGTCAAGAACGGCAGCGGTTTATATTCAACCTTGACAAGATGCGCCGCGCGGCGAGCCGCCTCGCGCGTCTCCGCGACGACCGCAAATATCGGCTGGCCCCAGAACTCGACCTTGCCGATAGCAAAGATCGGCTCGTCATGCTTGTGGCTGGGGCTGACGTCGTTCTCGCCCGGAATGTCGTCGGCAGTCAGAATGCCGATGACGCCCGGCGCCGTGCGCGCCGCCTCGAAATCAATCGAAACGATCTCGCCGTGCGGACATTTCGACAGCGCCAGATAGGCATGCATCGTGCCCTCCGGCTCGACCATGTCATCGATATATTCGGCGATGCCAGCGACGTGCTTGGGCGCGCTGTCGTGGCGGGCGGATTCGTAGAGCTTGGAGCGCGGGATGGTGGGGGCCGTGGTGTGTTTGTTCATGCCGGGCTCCCCACCCTCTCCCCTTGAGGGAGAGGGACAGACCTTTCTGCGTCCAGCAGAAAGGTCAGGGTGAGGGGTGCTGCGCCAACCCATACCTTGATCTTATCGAGGGTGTAGGACCCCTCATCCGCCCTTCGGGCACCTTCTAGCTCAAATCGCTCCACCGGAGCGATTTGCCGCCTTTCGGCGTCGCGTCGAAGTCCCTCAAGGGGAGAAGGGAGACAAGAAATGTTTGTGCACGTACCCATCACGCCACCGCCCGCTTCAACTGCTGGCCATTGCCAGTCGTCTCGGCATGGAACCGCCGCAGCAGGTTCTGCGCCACCGTCAGCCGGTATTCCGCTGACGCCCGCATGTCGCTGATCGGCTGGTAATCCTCGACAAAAGCGGCAATGGCCGCCTCGACAGTTTCCAGTGTCCATGGCTTGCCGACAATCGCCGCCTCAACCGTCTTGGCGCGCTTCGGCGTTGCCGCCATGCCGCCAAAGGCAATCCGGGCCATGCCGACGATACCGGCGTCATTGACGAAAATCCGAAACGCTCCGCACAGTGCCGAAATGTCTTCGTCGCGCCGCTTGGAAATCTTGTAGACGGCAAACTGCTCGCCCACCGGCAGGCGCGGAATGGTAACGCTCTCGACGAACTCGCCGGGCTGCCGGTCCTGCTTGCCATAGGCGATGAAGAAATCTTCGAGCTTGATCTCGCGCCGATGCTCGCCCTTGCGCAGTCCCAACTTGGCGCCCAGCGCAATCAACACCGGCGGTGTGTCGCCAATGGGTGAGCCATTGGCGATATTGCCGCCCACGGTGCCCATATTGCGCATTTGTTCACCGGCAATCCGGTCCCAGAATTCGGCTAGCTGTGGGAAAGCCCCAACCATGGCCGGACGCGCCTCGGAATAGCTCACCCCGGCATAGAGCCGCACTTCGCTGTCGTTCTCGGCAATCCGCCGCAGTTCGGGTACATTGCCGATGAACATCGCCGGCCCGATATCGCGCATGAACTTGGTGACCCATAGCCCGACATCGGTCGAGCCGGCCACGATCCGCGCCTCAGGCGCCGCCTCATAGGCGGCGGCAAAATCATCGAGAGTGGCCGGAACGACGATGCGACCCTTGCCCTCGCCAAAATCCACCCGCGACCCATCATTGAGCGCCATGATCCGCGCCTTGATCGCAATCCGCTCGGCCCGCAGCGGATCGGCTTCCGGCGCGCCATACGAGGAAATCGCCTTGGCCGCTCGGATGATCGGCGCATAGCCGGTGCAACGGCAGAGATTGCCCTGCAATGCCTTTTCGATCGACGGCGTCGACGGATTGGGATCGCGCATCCACAACCCATATAGGCTCATTACAAAGCCCGGCGTGCAAAAGCCGCACTGCGAGCCATGGTGATCCACCATTGCCTGTTGTACGGGGTGCAGCGTGCCATCCTTGGCCGCCAGATGTTCGACGGTCACCACATGGCAGCCATCAAGACTGGCCACGAAGCGGATGCACGCCGTCACCGAGTCATAAATGATCTCATCGCCGGAAAGCCGCCCCACCAGTACGGTGCAGGCCCCGCAATCGCCTTCGGCGCAACCTTCCTTGGAACCACGCAAACGCTGTCGGAGCCGCAGAAAATCCAACAACATCTGTGTTGGCGTCACATCGGTCAGATTGATTTCCTCGTCATTGAGGATGAAGCGGATCGACTTGCGGATGTCCGTCATGGCTTACGCCTAACTCCCCCGATACGTCGAATAGGCAAAGGGGCTGACCAGCAGCGGCACATGATAGTGCGCGTCCTCGGTCACCGAAAACCGGATCGGCACCACCTCAAGGAACGGATTCTCCAGCTCGACTCCGAGCCGCTCGAAATACTGGCCGACGTGGAAGTGGATTTCATAAACGCCGTGCTGGAACTGATCGGCGTCCAGCAGCGGCCGGTCCACCCGGCCATCAGCATTGGTATAGCTGTCGGTGATGTGGTGGTTATGATCGCCATGCACGAACAGCAAATCGATCCGCATACCCCGCGCCGGCTTGCCGTGCATGGTATCCAGAACGTGCGTCGTCAGGCGTCCGAGACCCGCCATTGGCTGCTATCCTTCATTTCCCCAAGTGGACAGACTAACCAATTTTCAGTCCGTTCCAAGGGGGTGCTCGCCTATTTTTTACCAACTGGTCTATTTTTGTGCATCTTGCTGTCACACAGCCAGCCGCTAAACTTCGCTCGAACAATGTGAGAATCCGCGATGCGCTACCCCCGCGACATGCAAGGCTACGGCCAGAACCCGCCAAATGCCAACTGGCCCGGCGGCGCCCACGTCGCCGTGCAGTTCGTGCTGAACTACGAAGAAGGCGGCGAAAACAACATCCTGCATGGCGATGCGGCTTCGGAAGCCTTCCTGGTTGACGTGCTTGGCTCGGTCCCCTGGCCAGACCAGCGCCACGCCAATGTGGAATCGATGTACGAATACGGCGCCCGCGCCGGCTTCTGGCGGCTGCACCGGTTGTTCACCGAAGCCGATCTGCCCGTCACCATTTACGGCGTGGCCACCGCGCTGATGCGCGCCCCGGCCCAACTCGAAGCCATGATGGAGGCTGGCTGGGAAATCGCCAGCCACGGCTATAAATGGGTGCAGCACAAGGACATGCCGCCCGAAATCGAGCGTCAGCAGATTGCCGAGGCTATCCGCATCCATACCTTGGCCACTGGTTCGCGCCCGCTCGGCTGGTACACCGGCCGTTCCTCGCTCAACACCGTCGATCTGGTCTCGGAGGCCGGTGGCTTCGCCTATGTCTCCGATACCTATGATGATGACCTGCCCTATTGGCGCGTTCACAAGGGGCAGCCGCAGCTGATCATCCCCTATACGCTCAGTGCCAATGACATGCGCTTCGTCACCGCGCCCGGGTTCAACACCGGCGAGGAATACTTCCAGTTCCTCAAGGACAGTTTCGACGCGCTGTATGCCGAAGGCCAGGCCGGCTCGCCCAAGATGATGTCGATCGGCCTGCATTGCCGGCTGGTGGGTCAACCGGGGCGCTATCAGGGGCTCAGGAAGTTCGTCGATTATATCAAGAGCTTCGACAAGGTCTGGGTGCCGACTCGTCTTGCCATCGCCGAGCACTGGGCCAGGGAGCATCCCTATGTCGCCCCGGCGATGATACCCTCGGAACTGGACAAACCAGCGTTCGTCGAAACGTTCGGCTCGATCTTCGAGCACTCCCCCTGGATTGCCGAGCGCGCCTGGGAGGGTGAACTCGCTCCCGTCAACGACACCGCCGTTGGCCTGCATTTCGCCCTGCGGACCCAGTTCCGGATGGCTACCGATGCTGAACGCCTCGCCGTGCTGCGCGCCCACCCCGACCTTGCCGGCAAACTCGCCGCCGCCAGGCGGCTGACGGCCGCCTCGACGGAGGAACAGGCTTCAGCGGGGCTCGATGCTTTGACTGCGGAGGAGCATCAGGCATTCACCGATCTCAATGCAGCTTATGTCGCCAAATTCGGCTTCCCGTTTATCATTGCGGTCAAGGACAATACAAAGGCGTCGATCCTTGCGGCCTTCCAGACCCGTATCGGCAACAATGCCGAAACCGAATTCGCCATCGCCTGTACCCAGGTGGAACGCATCGCACGGTTACGTCTCGACGCCATGCTGGGCTGAAACATCGATCGGCGCTGCCGTTTGGACTTGGCCTACCCGCCAATGACGCACTAGTGTCGCACCAACATTTTGGACCGAAGACCTGATGGCTGATTCAACCTACGCCTCCCCTGCCGGCGGCCTGCCGCCGCAAAGCGCGCTGCATACCGGCCGCGCCGTGTTCACCGAAGCCTATGCGGTGATTCCACGCGGGGTGATGACCGATATCGTCACCAGCTATCTGCCGAACTGGCGTGACGAGCGCTGCTGGGTGATCGCCCGCCCGCTGTCCGGTTTTTCCGAGACGTTTTCGCAGTACATCATGGAAGTCATGCCCGGTGGGGGCAGCGAGAAGCCGGAACCCGATCCGACTGCCGAGGGTGTGCTGTTCGTGGTTGACGGCCAGGCGACTGTCACCATCGAAGGCAAGTCCCACCTGCTCAAGCCAGGCGGTTATGCCTTCCTGCCACCCGGCTGTGTCTGGACGCTGGTGAACAAGGGCGCCGTCCCCGTTCGGTTTCATTGGGTTCGCAAACGCTACGAAGTGGTCGAGGGCATCGCCGTGCCTGCCCCCTTTGTCGCCAACGAACAGGACGAACCGATCATCTGGATGGCCGGCACCAACAACACCTGGGGCACCACCCGCTTCGTCGATCCCAACGACATGCGCCACGACATGCACGTCAACATCGTCACCCTCGAACCGGGCGCCAACATTCCCTTCGAGGAAACCCATGTCATGGAACACGGTCTTTACGTGCTCGAAGGCAAGGCGGTCTATCGGCTCAACCGCGACTGGGTCGAGGTGGAAGCCGGCGATGTCATGTGGCTCCGCGCCTTCTGCCCGCAGGCTTGCTACGCCGGTCCCAACCGCTTCCGCTATCTGCTGTACAAGGACGTCAATCGTCACATGAAGCTGGGCCTGCGCTGATGAACACCATTCCGATCGAACCCCTGACCGCGGTGGCCTTTGCGCCGTTTGGTCAGGTGATCGAGCTGGACGGCGCCCATCATTATCCGATCAACAACGGCATGACCGAGCGCTATCACGACCTCGCCAGGGTCGAACTCGGCGGCGTGCATGCGCGGCCACTGATCTCGATCTTTCGCGGCCAGCCCTATGCCTTGCCACTGAGCCTGTTGCTGGTGGAACGCCACCCTCTGGGCAGCCAGGCGTTCTATCCGCTGGCACAACCATCGTGGCTGGTCATTGTCGCCGAAGACGATAGCGGCACACCAGTCCGCCTGCGCGCTTTCCGTCCCGCCCTCGGACAAGGCGTCAACATCGCCATGAATACCTGGCACGGCGTCTTGACCACGCTCAGCGTGGTCAGCGACTTTGTCGTTGTCGATCGCGGTGGTGAGGGCAATAACCTCGAAGAATTCACCTTCGATCAGCCCTATCTCATTGCAGAGCAAGCCTGAGCTTTACCTTCTAGGCACAATCTACTAGGCCGCGCCGCCCGGTCGTTCTAAACTCGCAGGCAGCGAAGGGAGAGCGCTATGGTTCGATATCTTGTGCGACTGCTCGGTTTTCTGGTCCTCAGTCTTGCCAGTGTCACATTAGCCGCGGCTGCATCTGGTCTGGCGGTGCATTTCACCGGCGAAGTGACCTACCGCGAGCGCATCGCCCTGCCCACCAATGCCACCTTGCGCGTCGCCCTGATCGACCTGGACAATCCGGGCGGCCAGAGCATTGTCGCTGCCACCGCCGGTATCGGCAGCACTGGCCAGGTGCCACTGCAGTTCGACCTCTCGGTCAAATCCGATGTCGCCAGGTCCGGCGGCCATTATGGGCTGATCGCCGAGATCACCGCCGATAACCGGGTCTGGTTCCGCAGCGCCCAACCATTGCCGATCGATCCAGCAGGGGCCGCGGGCCTGTCGCTCATCGTCAATCTGGTCGCTGCAGACGAGCCTCAGATCATCATCATTTCTCCCGCTATTCCGGCCGAACTCGCCGTGGACTCGCTGTTCGATACGCTGTGGCGGGTCCAGATGATTGCTGGCAATCCGGCGCTGCCTGAAACCGACATTACCTTTTCCATCGCCCCGGATCGCCGGGCGGGCGGCAATGCCGGCTGCAACAATTACTTCACCGAAGCCGCCTTCGACGGCGAGGCGCTGAGCTTTGGCGCCCTTGCCGCGACGCGGATGGCCTGTGCGCCCGATGTCATGGTGCAGGAAGCCGCCCTGTTCGCAGCCTTTGCCAATGTCTCCAGCTACCAGTTGGACAAGAGCGAACTGGACCTGCTCGGCGCCGACGGCAAGCCCCTCTTGCGCATGGCACCGGCAGAATAGCAGGCAAAATCAACCGCGTCGCATTGACCTTGGCCCAAACCTGTTTAGCGTTGGGCGCAAACAAGGGGTCATGATGGACACTGCCGCGCTGATCGAACGCTTCATCGATGTCATCGAGAACGACATTGCCCCCAAGACCCGCAAGGGCGTGACCAAGGGCAACAAGCTGTTCGGCGCCGCCATTCTGCGCAAATCCGACTGGTCGGTGGTAGTCGCGGAAACCAATAACGAAATCGAAAATCCGCTGTGGCACGGCGAAATGCATGCCATCAAGCGCTTCTTCGAACTCGATCCGGCTGATCGGCCCGACCCGAAAGATTGCCTGTTCCTTGCCACCCACGAGCCCTGCTCGCTGTGTCTTTCGGGCATTACCTGGACCGGATTCGACAATTTCTATTACTTGTTCAGCCACGAAGACAGCCGCGACAGCTTCGCCATTCCCTACGATATCCAGATCCTCAAGGGTGTTTACGCAGTGCCTGATCCGGAGACCGGCACCGTCTCGCCCGACCGGCCGCTGTACAATCGCAGCAATCAATATTGGACCAGCCACAATATCGCGCAGATGATTGCCAGCCTTGATCGCGGCAATCGTGAACTGCTGCTCAGCCGGTTTGATGATCTGACGGCGCTGTATGCCGATCTGTCGGCCATCTATCAGGCCGACAAGGGCAGCAAGGGCATTCCGCTGGCCTGAGCCTATTGGTGGCTCATGGAATTGCCGACGAATTCGCTGCGCGGCACTTCGGCGAACGAAGCGGCAAAGGTCAGGAAACTGAGGGCGATGGCGAACATCGCGGTGAGTACAAGCTGGGTCAATTTGTGCGGTCCCCGAAGTGATATCCGCTGCATAACGCACTGACCCTGAACTCTGTTTGACAGCGCCGTTTATAATTCGTTCATCTTGATCCAACCACCCGACCGGCCGCATGGCGGTCCTGCGCTGACGACTTACCAAAACGTCATCCAGCTCTCTGCTTTGTAACGACGATTTTGCCCGCATCGCCCCTATCTAACTCCCATCGAGATCATCAACGGGGATCTAGCATGACCGACAAAACCACCATGAACCGCCGACAGGCCCTGTCGCTGGTTGCCATCACCGCGGCGGGCGGCGCCATGCTGAGCCAGCAGGCCTTTGCTGCTGAAACCGGCGCTACCGCGGCCCAGACGACGACGCTGATGCCGGGTGCCGATGTCTGCGTCATCACCCCTGAAGTGACTGAAGGCCCATATTACTTCGATCCGAAGATGGAGCGGCTCGATATCACCGAAGGGCGTCCCGGCGTGCCCACCCGCATCAAGCTGCAAGTGGTCGATGCCACCTGCGCGCCGATGTCCGGCGCCCGCGTCGACATCTGGCATGCCGACGCCACCGGGCTTTATTCGGGCTATGCCAACCAGGGCAATGACGGCACCACCGACACCACCGGCCAGACCTTCATGCGCGGGACGGTGTTCACCAATGTGTCCGGCATTGCCGAATTCGTCACCACCTATCCGGGCTGGTATCGCGGCCGCACCACCCATGTGCACTTCAAGGTGTTCCTCGACACGACCAACATCCTGACGGGCCAGATCTTTTTCCCCGATGCGCTGAGCGAGTACATCTACCTCAATGTCCCGCCCTATTCGGATCGCGGCGCCGAGCGCGATACGCTCAACAGCAATGACAACATCGCCGCCCAGGCTACCCGCGCCTCCTTCGCCTATGTCAAGGAAATGGAGGCCGAATATCTGGTGGCCATGATCATCGGCGTCGATCCCAATGCCACCTCGATGGGCATGCCGGTCGGTGGCGCCACCCAATCCGGAAATCGCCCCGCCGGCCCGCGACCTGATGCCGGCATCGCTGCCCCGGCAGGCGCGAGCGGCTCGCGCGGCTCGCTGGTCCCCGGCGTCTAGCACGCAGCCAAGAGCGCCACGACCATGGCGTTCATCGGCGTGGCGATGCCGTGCCCGAACCCCAGCCGCACGATCACCCCGTTGCGCGCATCAAACTCCATCGGCCGCCCGGCCAATCGGTCGGCATGCATGGAGTTGATGGCGCCGGCCGGCATGGTGCGGGCATTCTCGACCACCACATCCACCACATCCGGCCCAAGATCCGCCCCTTCGGCGCGCGCCACCGCAACACACTCGCCCACCAGCCCGCCGATGATTTCGGCCAGCCCATCGCTCCAGACCGGCCCGGTCGACCGCAACGTCAGTGCCGAGGCCGCACCGGCGCAATTATAGGCCAGCTTGAGCCAGGCGCGGGAGACGAACTCCTCGGTGGCTCTGGCGGCAATCGGGGTGTGGCCAAACAGCTCCACGAAGGCCTGACCATTCGGCCCTGCCGGAACAATCAGCATTCCATAGCGATGCTGGGTGATGCGGCCAGGTGCGGTGCGAATAGCGGGTACGTCCACCACCACCGGCACGATGATCTGCATCGGCAGCACAGGCGCAAAGCGAGCAACCTGCTCCACCCCGTTTTGCAGCACCGCGACGCGGGTCTGCGGCCCAACCAATCCGATTAGCCACGGCTGCACCGAAGCAACATCATAGGCCTTGGTGGCGATCAGCACCCAGTCGACCGGCGGCGCCTTGCCCGGATCGGTCAACACCATGGGCGAAGCCGAAATGACCCCGTCCGGCGTTTCGACAACCAGTTCGGCAAACGCTGTCCGCGCACAGACCGTCACTTGATAATCGGCGTTCTGCGCCAGCCAGGCCGCCACTGTCCCACCGACGGCCCCCGGGCCGATCACTGCAATACTGACCATAGGCTTTCCCCGAAACAGTGCGCAGGATAGCGCAGCGAGCACCGCATGGGGATAAAGAAAAAGGCGGCCACGGGCCGCCTTTCTCAAACTTCAAACTCGCCTGCGATCAGGCGACGCGGCCGCGCGGGCGATCGCCGCCTTCGGGACGACGCGTCGACTTGGCGGCATCCTTCTGCGACTTGCCCCAACGCTGCTTCGGCGCACCGACAGGCTTGGCGCCCATTGGCTTGCCGGTTTCGCTATCGCGACGCACGCGGGTGGCCTGACCTTCGTGGCGCGGCGCTTCTGCCAGTTGGCGCGCCGTGGGCTTGGCCGAACCATCGCTGAAAGCAGCAAACGGGCGACGTTCTGCCGGCGACCGACGATCGCCGGTTGCCTTGGGATTGCGCGGCGAGCGCTGGCTCGGACCATTGCCCGGCTTCTTGTATGCCGAGCGGGGTGCTTCCACCACGCCGGTATCATTGGCCAGATGCAGATCGCCGGAAACCGGCAGGCTCTTGCGGATCAGGCGTTCGACATCGCGCAGCTTGTCACGCTCGGTGCTGTCGCAAAGGGTAATGGCGATGCCCGATGCGCCGTTACGACCGGTCCGGCCAATACGGTGAACATAGTTCTCCGGATCGTCTGGCAGTTCGTAATTGATGACGTGGGTGATGCCGGGAACGTCGATGCCGCGCGCGGCGATATCGGTGGCGACCAGCAGGCGAACCTGACCCGAGGCAAAGCCCTTGAGGGCTGCCTGGCGAGCGTTCTGGCTCTTGTTGCCATGGATGGCGGCAGCCTTGTGGCCGTCGATCTCGAGGTTCTTGGCGACGCGGTCAGCGCCATGCTTGGTGCGCGAGAAGATGATGACGCGTTCCAGCGCCGAATCTTCCAGCAGCCCGTTCAGCACGCCGCGCTTGGCCTTGGCACCCGACAGGATGACGCTCTGCTCGATCTTGACCACGGTCTGGCCCTGCACATTGGCATCGACGCGGATCGGCTCATTGAGCAGGCCCTTGGCCAGATCGGCAACTTCAGGCGCCATGGTGGCGGAGAACATCATGGTCTGGCGGCGCGGACCGATCGCCTTGGCGATATGCTTGACCGGGGCGATGAAGCCCATGTCCAGCATCCGGTCGGCTTCGTCGAGCACCAGCCAACGGGTTTCGTTGAGCTTGACCTTGCCGTCGTCCATCAGGTCCTTGAGGCGGCCAGGAGTGGCAACGATCACGTCGACGCCCTTGGCAATGCGCTGCACCTGATGGTAGCGCGACACGCCGCCGAGCACGAGCACGGTCTGCAGGCGCATTTCGGTGGCGGCAAACTTGCGGATCGCTTCATCGATCTGCACGGCCAGTTCGCGGGTCGGCGCCAGGATCAGCGCCCGGGCAGTGCCGGGACGCGGGCGGCCGGTGAGGGTGAGAATGCCAGCCAGGATCGGCATGGCGAACGCTGCGGTCTTGCCGGAGCCGGTCTGGGCAATGCCCATCAGATCCTTGCCCTGCAGCAGGTGCGGAATGGCTTCCGCCTGGATTTTGGTCGGCACGGTGAAGCCGGCGCGCTCAAGCGAGCCAACCAGCATTTCCGGCAGTCCAAGGTCTTTAAAATTGGTGGTCAAATCAAATAGTCTTTCAATTGGCGCGCCGTCCAACGAGGCGCACGCAGCGCCTGTCCACATGGACAAGCGGGTTCACAAGGTGCAAACGGGCGATAAATTGAGCTATCGCGCGGGTGCTGGCTTTCCCCGGATGGTCGTCTTCCGGGATACTTCGCCGCTCACCGCATTGGTCGATAAGAAGAGAAGTCCGTCACATATTTAAGGCGGTGTGCTGTCATTGCTGACGCACGATGCCAGTGCCGATGAGCGTCATATGGGGCAAGGTGGCTGAAATAGCAAGGCAATTGCGGTTTGGGGTCTGCATGGCTGGGCTGCGGGGGCGTAAAATAGCGCCGGACGGCGATGGCCTCCGGGTTTGAGAGATGGACGGGTCCCGAGGCGCATGGCGTCTCTTGGATAATTTAATAGATGAAACACCGTGCGCCTCGGAACGCCGGGATTTATGGCGATGACGCTCAGTGCCGGACTTTGCGCTGTCCAGGCTCATGGCCCATACGCCCAAGGCGAGCACGGTCCTCACCTCTCCCGGCAGTCGTCTTGTCATTGGCCGTTGCAACACCGTCCGGCAAGACTGATGGGTGGAGTATGGCACGAGTGTGTGGGGAGGGGGATTTGTTGCGGTTGGTGCGCAGGCAATGGGACCGCAGGAACACTTAGCCCTTGCGCTAAGCATCATAACCCTGATACTTAGCCTTATGGATCACCATCCGCTCGACAGCATCTTCCAGGCTCTGGCCGACCCGACCCGCCGGGCGGTGCTTGGACGGCTGGGCACTGGCCCGGCCAGCATCAGCGATCTGGCGGAGCCGTTTGCCATGGCCCTGCCCTCGTTCATGAAGCACATTCATTTTCTCGAAGATGCGGGGCTGATCCGCACGCACAAGCAGGGCCGGGTGCGCACCTGCAGCATCGAGCAGCAACAGTTCGCCGCCATCGATGGCTGGCTGAAGGATCAACGCGCCGTGTGGGAAGGCCGCACCGACCGGTTGGAGCAGTTCGTGCTGAACCAGCAAAACAAGGATAAACCGACATGAGTAATCCCGATCTCGACCTCACCATCACCCGCATCATCAAGGCACCACGGGCCGCAGTATGGGATGCGTGGACCGACCCGCGCAGTTTCGAGCAATGGTGGATTCCCGAGCCGGCGCTGTGCCGCGTCACGGAATGGAACCTGACGCCGGGCGGCGGTTTTCAGACGCTGATCAGCGAAAACGGCGGCGACTTTACGCCCCATCTCAACGGATGTTTCCTCGCCATCGACGCGATGGACCGCATCGTCTTCACCAATGCGCTGACCGGCGGCTGGCGACCCGCAGCCCAGCCGTTCATCACCGCGATCATCAGCTTTCGCGACCATGCCGATGGTACGGAATACACGTCCGAGGTGATGCACAAGTCCGATGCGGATCGTAAAATGCACGAGGAACTGGGGTTCTTCGATGGCTGGGGGACGGTGATCGGGCAATTGGCCAAGCGGGTTGAGCGGCAGGTGCAGTAAGGTTCGCATTCGTCACCCTCCCCCTTGCGGGGCTTCGATGCGACCCGGCGGGACAAATCGCTCCTGTGGAGCGATTTGAGCTGAGAAAGCCTGAGCGTAAGCGAATGGCAGGGGATCAAGGGTGGGGATGAGAGTCCGGTCGCTATCAGTTGACATCGTGGCTCTGCACACCCCCACCTAGCCTCCCCCGTCAAGGGGGAGGTACAGGCCGGTGATTGGGAAAGCACTAGAGTCCGATCTCTAGATCCCGCCATACCAGTCATAGCCATTGTCTTCCCAATAGCCGCCGTGACCCTTGCCGAAGGGGGTCAGGTCATCGACCAGTTCGATGGTGTGCAGGTATTTGGGCTGCTTGTAGCCCAGTGCCCGCTCGATGCGCAGGCGGATCGGGGCGCCATTGGCCACCGGCAACACCTGATCATTGAGCCCATAAGACAGGATCGATTGCGGATGGTAGGCATCGATCAGGTCCGAGCTTTCATAATAGATGATGTCGCCGGACAACGATTTCTGGATATTGTCCATGCAGTGATAGACCGCAAAGCGCGCGGTCGGCTTGACCCGCGCCATGTCCAGCAGCGGGCCGAGCGGCGTGCCGGTCCATTTGGCGATGCAGCTCCAGCCTTCCACGCAATCGTGCCGGGTGATCTGGCTTTTGGCGGGCATGTTGCGCAGCTCATCGAGGCTAAAGCTCAGCGGCTGTTCGACCATGCCGATGATCTGCAATTTATAATCGGCAAAATTGTTGGCCTTCATCGCCAGATATTCCGGCGTGGTCGGATCGGTCGAGCCATTGGCGCGCTGGCCCTGGCGGATTTCGCTGGAGGAGAATTCACGGGCCAGCGCCTGCGTGCCGATCAACTGCCGCTGCACCTTGTAGGTCAGCGTATTGGCCATCTCGACAATATCGCGCACCTGATTGTCGCGGGCGCTGAGAAAATCGAACTGGTCGCAACCAGCCAGCAGCAGCGACGAACCGGTGGCAGCAGCGCCGGTGAGAAAGCGGCGGCGATTGAGCTGAAAACCGCTCATGATTTTTTCTCGCTGAAAACCGCTCATGGCTTCTCTCCTGGCTTGACCGGCGTGCCGGGGCTGGCGCGATACCACCCGGTGATCATTGAACGCAGTTCATTGATCGGCCCGGCGGCAAGAACCATGATGATGTGGATGATGAAAAAGCCCACCAGCAGCGCCATGGTGATGAAATGGATGGTGCGCGCGGTCTGGCGACCGCCGAAGATATCGAGCAACCATGGGGTGATGGAATTGAAGCCCGGCGACATCGACAGGCCGGTCAGGATGATCAACGGAAACAGGATGAAGAACACGCCGAAATAGGCAATGCGCTGCAGCGGACCATAGGTGCGGCCACGGTGAAAATTCAGCGTCGCGTGATCAACAATGTCCTTGGGCACGCCAGCGATATCCCTGGGTCGCACGATGATGTCGCGCTTGATATGGCCATTGATAAAGCTGGCCAGAAACCAGACGAACATCGTTGCCACGAACAACCAGGCAAAAAAGAAGTGGATGACACGGCTGGTCGCCAGATCGGTGAACGAGGGGATGGTCACCGGCGCCGGAAAGCCACGGAACTGCGGCCGATCGTCCGGTCCGCTCATGCCAAAAATGCCGGTGGTGTCGAACTCATGGCCAAACAGCTTGGTCTTGCCGCGCGGGCCGGCATCGGTGTTCACCGCATAAAATTCGAGAATGGCATTGTCGTATTCAAAGCCGCTCTCCTGCCCGATATTGAGCGATGGATGGGCGTTGAAAATACCCAACCCCGTCAGCAGCAGGAAGAACAGGCAGATCGCCCAGGTCCAATGCGTCAGGCGGGTAAAAATCGATTGCCGATAGATCAGCGGCCCCTTGGCCGGTTTGACCTCCGGCACGACGGTGTCGTCCGATATGCTTGTCATTTTGCCCTCCCGACGCTTTGGTTGAGTGCCCCGCGTCGTCCCCGTAGCAACGGTACTCCGCAGGGCATTCGTCGGCGATCACATAAAAGTTACTTAGCCGGAGCCATTGCGTCAGCGGCTGGTGCCATTGCGTCAGCCGGAGCCATGGCGTCTGGGGCCATCATCGAGTTCATTATGTCGTGGAGGGTGCCGTCCTTCATCGCCTTGCAGGCGCCTTGGGCGGCCATCATCACGTCGGGGAAGGTGATCATGGCGGTCTGATCCATGCACGTCTTCAGATCTTCGTCGCTCATCGGCGCCATCGGTGCCATTGCGTCGGCGGCCGGGGCCATCGCATCGGCAGCAGGCGCCATGGCATCAGCGGCTGGCGCCATCTTGTCTTCGGCATAACTGGAAACGCCGCCGGCCACGGCGAGCAGCAAAGCGAGAACTGGAAGGGACAGGCCGCGAAGGGTTTTGGACATTGAGTTTCTCCTGATGGCGACCACGCCCGTTCGACGTGGTTCATGGTCCTCCATTCGCCTGGCCCAGCAACTCGGTTACGTGGATTACGAAAAATTTTGCGGAAGAACTCCCTGCGGCCGAAAAACATGCTGCCCATTTGCCCCAAGTCGCTGTAACCATAGAAGCAATCCGAGCGAATGAGGGGTAATGAGCGGACACGACACCACCGAGGCGCATCTGCGCACGTTGATGATCGCATCGCTCGACGGCGACGCGGCGGCCTATCGCACTCTGTTGAGTGAGCTTGGCCGTCACTTACGCCCCTATTTCACCCGGCGGCTTCATGCTGCCCACGCGTCATACGCGGAGGATCTCGTGCAGGACACATTGCTGGCCATTCATACGCGGCGCATGTCCTATGAGCGCGACCGTCCGTTCACCGCCTGGCTCCACGCGGTGGCGCATCATAAATTTGTCGATCACGTCCGCCGCCACAAGCTGCGCATCACCGTGCCGCTGGAAGACGATGCACCGATCTTTGCTCGCGACGAAGCCGCCGACGCCACCGCCAAGCGTGACCTTGATGTAGTGCTGCAAACCGTGCCGCCGCGCACCGAAGCGCTGATCCGCAAGGTGCGCGTCGAGGGCGCCAGCATTGCCGAAGCCGCCGAACAGATCGGCATCAGCGAAACCGCTGCCAAGGTGTCGATCCATCGCGGCCTCAGGTCCCTCGTCGCCAGATTCTCCGGAGGCAGCGATGACCGATGATTTGATCGCGCGCCTCAGTGCCGACCTCAAGCCGGTGCCGCGCCATGCCGTGCGCTACCTGCTGCTGGGCGCACTGGGTGTTGGCCTGGTGGTTGCAGCGCTCTCGATGCACATGATGCTCGGCCTGCGCAGCGATTATCCGCAGGCGTTCATGCTGCCGGTATTCTGGACCAAGTTCGGCTACACGCTGGCGCTCGCAATTCTGGGCGCCGTCGGCACCTTCGTGCTGTCGCGCCCCGAGGGCCGGACAAAGCTGCCATGGCTGGGCGCGGGGCTATTGGTGATCCTGCTGGCCGCGATCGCTTTCATGCAGATGTACGGCGCCGACCCGGCGCTGCGACATCACCTGATGATGGGCGGTTCCGCCATGGTCTGCCCGTGGTACATCGTAGCCCTTTCGCTGCCGATACTGGCTGGTGTGCTGCTGGCCATGCGACAGCTGGCGCCAGGCAACCCGACGCTGGCCGGGCTTGCCGCGGGACTATTTGCCGGCGGCGCCGGCGCATGGGTCTATTCGTTCCACTGCGGCGAGGACGGAATGATGTTCCTGCTGCTGTGGTACTCGTTGGGGATTGCGGTGGTTTCGGCGCTCGGTGCGGTGATCGGGCGCTTCGTGCTGCGGTGGTAGTGGCACGCCCTCGTGGTTCGACAAGCTCACCATGAGGGCTACTGGGCTGGACCGTTTCCAGTTGTAAATGAAGCACCCCAGCACTCGATTGTCACCCCGGCGCAGGCCGGGGCCCATCCCGAAATCTCAAGATGGGTACCGGCCTTCGCCGGTATGACACCGCGTTTTTGGGTACTGCAACGCAAGCGTGAAATGAGTTAGCCTTCGGACTTGGCCGCCCAGTTCATGCCGCGGCGCATGATCGTGGCCATGTTGGAATCCTCGAATTCCTTGGCGGCGTGGCCCAGGGTCATATGGAAGACCTTGCCTTTGCCGTGCATGCGCTTCCACACCACCGGCATGATCACACCATTGATCCAGGCGGCGTGCTCACCGGTAAAGGTCGTGGTCGCCAGTACCTCGTTGGAGGGGTCGACATGCATGTAATACTGCTCTGAGGTGTAGGGGAACGACTTGATCCCCGCCATGATCGGGTCTTCCGGCTTGGTCACATCGACGGTGTAGTCGATAATATTGCCCGGATGCTGCACCCACTGCCCGCCAACCATGAACTGGTAGTCCACCGCCTTGCGGAACGCATCGCTCATGCCGCCATGATGGCCGGCAATGCCGACACCATTCTCGACGGCCTTGGTGAGGTTCTTGACCTCTTCGTCCTGGATTTCCGACATGGTGAAAATCGGCACGATCAGCGACAGATCATGGATCGATGGATCGGCAAAGGCCGAGGTTTCAGTCGCCATCCGCACCGAATAACCATCTTCGTGCAGCCAGCGCCGGTAGATTGCCGCACATTCTTCCGGATCATGCCCGGACCAGCCACCATAAACGATCAACGCACTGCGCATATGAAATTCCCCGCAAATCAAACGCGGGGAACTTAGCGCAACGGGCGTCGATTGAAAGCCAGAAACGGCAGCGGCCCTAATCGGCCCGCGGCGCCAGCAGCGCAATAAAATGCAGGTCGCGCTCGAACAACCAGGACAGCGGGGCGGGATAAAGCCCCAACCGGTCATCCATGCCCTGCCCGACCAATCCGGCGCGCTCGAAGGCTGCGCTCCACTCGGCCAGAGTGAGATAGTTATACGGCAGGCGCACGTCATGGCCGCGATTGCCGACCCAATCCATCAGCCGCAGCGTCGGCCCAGCCAGCACGCCTTCGCGCAGGTGATCCTTGATCACCACGCCCTGCCTCGCCACCCGTGCCGCCTCAGTCAGAACCGCCGCCGGATCATCGGTATGGTGCAGCACATCGACAATGGTCACGAAATCAAAGCTGTTGTCGGCAAACGGCAAAACGTTGCCATCATATTTCGTCACTGGAATATGCGTCTTTGGCCGCACCAATACATCGACGCCTTCGATGCTGAGGTCCGGACGCCGAGCCATGATCGACGCCGCGATCTGCCCGTCACCACAGCCCAAATCGAGCACTCGGCCCGAACCGGGAATGGCATCAGCAAGTTTTTGCGAGAGGACCGCGACGCGACGGCCAAAAACGGCTTTGTCATGCGCGACGTTCAGCAGCGATTTAGCGCCTTTGACCAGCATGGACGGCGCCCCTCAAACTCGGGCGAACGCCCAAGTCCGCAATATGATGAAATTGACGCCCGATGTCAGCGCAATCACCAGCATCGATGCAACAAGCGTTGGAACCACCAGCATGCCGTAGACCAGATAGGAAAATGCCGTGGCCAGCAGCAGCGCCATTGCCTGCACGGCAACATAACGCGGCAGCGCCTGATAGTGCGGCGCGCTGGAGTCGAAGGAAAACCGGCGATGCATCAGATAAACCGGCACGATGAACTCGGCGTAGCACAGAGCGCTCACCAGCCAGTTGGCCAGCCCGGTCGGCAGTGCCAGCATCAGATTGGACAGCACCACGAACCCGAACGCGGCCCCCGCGCCAATGCCGACAAACAACAGAAGCCCTTCGAGCACCGTGCGGCCGGCAGGTTCGGACCGCGTATCTGGCATCAGGCTTTGCAGGGCAACATTCATTGGGCAATTCCTTGGGCAGACAGGTTTGGGCGCACCTGCCCGGCATACGCGGGCGAGCTTGCGATTTGGCTTAAACTTCCAAATCGCGCCCGGATTCTATGCGGCATGGTTGAGGAATGCTGAACCCCCACCAGCGCAGGCCTGCCCTGTCCGGTCTTCGCCGAAGTGATCGAATGAGCGCTTTTGCTTGTCACAAATGCCTGCTTAACTGGCTGACCTCTGCGGCCGAACAGGCTGATTTGCGCCTGATCTACCTGCCGCGATCACAGCACGAGGGATGACAGCGATGCGAAAGCTACTTCTCGGCGCCACGGCGCTGACTATGTTTGCCGGCCTGTCAGGGGCCGCCTACGCCGACTTCACGCTCAATATTTTGCACATCAACGACTTCCACTCCCGGTTTGAATCGATCACCGGCAGCGACAGTAATTGCAATGCCGAGGGCGAAACCAAGGGCGAATGTTTTGGCGGCATAGCCCGCCTGAAAACCGAAATCGACGCCAAGCGCGCCGAGTTCAAGGCCGCGGGCGCCAATTCGATCCTGTTGTCGGCCGGCGACAATTTCCAAGGCTCGCTGTTTTACACCACCTACAAATCCAAGGTGGTATCCGACTTCATGAACCAGATGGGGTTCGATGTGGTCGCCACCGGCAACCACGAATTCGATGACGGCCCCGCCGAATTCTCCAAATTCATCGCCGCCGCCAAATTTCCCATTGTCGGCGGCAATTTCGACGTCAGCCGGTCACCCGACCTCGCCGGCAAGATCAAGGGCTCCATTGTGCTCGACGTCGCTGGTGAAAAGATCGGCATCATCGGCGCCACCACGGTGGATACCCCCGATATCTCCTCATCCGGCAAGGATGTGGAATTTGGCAATGTCGCCAATTACGTGCGCGGTGCGGTCGAGGCGCTCGACGCCGCCGGGGTCAACAAGATCATCGTGCTCAGCCACATCGGCTACACTATCGACCAGCAACTGGCGGCGCAGGTGCCGGGCATCGACCTGATCGTCGGCGGCCACTCCCATACGCTGCTGTCGAACGTGGCCGAGCACGCCGCCGGCCCCTACCCGACCTGGATCGTCAATCCCGATGGCATCAAGGTGCCGATTGTCACCGCCAACCAGTATGGCAAATATCTGGGCGACCTGAAGGTCACCTGGGACGACAAGGGCGTGCTGACCGCTGCCGAAGGCGAACCGATCCTGCTCGACGCCAGTGTCAAGCCGGACGAGACTTTCCTTGCCGATGTCGCCGAGCTCAAGGGCCCCATCGACGCCGTGCTGTCAAAGGTGGTCGGCAACGCCACGGCCGCGATTGATGGCGCCCGCGAAACCTGCCGCGCTGCGGAATGCCAGATGGGCGACCTGATTGCCGACGCCATGCTCGACCGCGTCGCCGGCCAGGGCGTCACCATCGCCATCCAGAATGGTGGCGGGATCCGTGCGTCGATCGATGCCGGCGACATCTCCATGGGCGATGTGCTGACAGTGCTGCCCTTCTCCAACACGCTGGCGACTTTCAAGATCACCGGCGCCGACCTGCTGGCTTCGCTCGAAAACGGTCTCAGCGATATCGAAAACGGCGCTGGCCGTTTCCCGCAGGTGGCGGGGCTGAAATACAATTTCACCCTGGCCAATCCGGCTGGCAAGCGGGTGATCTCGGTGCAGGTCAAGGAAGGCGATGCGTACGTGCCGCTCGATCCGGCCAAGACCTATGGCGTGGTCACCAATAACTATGTGCGCGGCGGCGGCGACGGCTATGCGCTGTTCGGCTCCAACGCCATCGACCCCTATGACTTTGGCCCGCCGCTCGAAGACGTGCTGGCCGACTACATCGCCAAGCAGGGCGGCTCGATTGCGGCGACGACTGATGGGCGAATTACAGAGGTGAAGAGCTGAGTTCAAGCCTACCCTCTCCCCTTGCGGGAGAGGGACAGAAATTCTGCGTCCAGCAGAATTTCAGGGTGAGGGTGGCCTTCGCATACACTGCACGTAAAGCAAACGACCCCTCATCCGCCCTTCGGGCACCTTCTCCCTCAAGGGGAGAAGGAAGTCCGGTGGGAGGGAGAGGGGAGATAAGGGTCGAGCCTAAGCCCGACGGGCGATCTGGCCCCAGGCCAGCAAAATGATTACTGCACCGACGACCGACGCCAGGAACCCGGCGCCGTCGCCAAAGTGATACCAGCCGATCTGTTGACCCAGCCACGTCGCCAAAACCGAGCCGACGATGCCCAGCACCGTGGTCAGGATAAAGCCCTGCGGCTTGTGATCGCCCGGGGTGATCCATTTGGCGATCAGGCCCGCCAGAAAACCAATAATGATGCTCCAGAGAATGCCCATTGCGCTGCTCCAAAAATGCGTTCGAGCGATAGATCGTGATGTTTGAGGGGAATGCAAGATGGTGGGGGAAAATCCGCCGTCGTCGTGCCCAACCCCCCTCCCTTCCCTCCCCGCAAGGGTGAGGGTGAACGCCGTGGATGTGGCAGCATTTCGCCTAATACTCGATGCCACCCGCCCCCTTGCGGGGAGGGAAGGGAGGGGGTTGTTCAGCAGTCACCAAAACAAAAAGGCCCGCCGAAGCGGGCCCTTTCTAATTTCAAACCGCAGCCTAGGCGTTGACGGCGTGCTCGCGGCGGTCGGTATCCGTCACTGTCGCCAGATCCAGCACCTTCTGCAGATTGGTGGCATGGCGGAATGAGGGCTCGGCGGTCTTGCCATCCTGCACGGCGGCGTAGAACCGCTCATAATTGGTGGGCACCGGATCGCATTCCATTTCGGTCCAGGTGCCGGTTTCAGCATCCGGGCCAAGGCAGGTCAGCAACCTGGAGCCGTCATGGCGGTGCTGTACTTCCACCGAACCCAGTTCGCCATAGACGCGCAGGCGCAACTCGTTCATGTGGCCAGTCGCCCAGCGGGTGGCATGGACCACGCCCAGCGCGCCGTTTTCGAGCTGGATCGACATGGCAAAGCTGTCATTGGCATCCAGTTCGTATTCGCCGATCTTGTTGTTCTCGGCCTTCTCGAAAGTCTGCAACCGGCAGAACACCCGGTCGATATCCGAGCCGGCGCCGTAGACGGCGAAGTCCAGGATATGCACGCCGATATCACCCAGCACCCCATTGGAGCCGTGCTTCTTGCTGAGGCGCCACAGCCACTGGCTTTCCGTGCGCCAATCGCCCCAGGCCTTCGACACCAGCCAGCTTTGCAGATAGCTGGCTTCCACATGCTTGACCTTGCCGATGGCGCCGGACTGCACGATGGCGCGCGCCCGCTGCAACTGGGCGACGTTGCGATAGGTGAGGTTTACCATCGCGACAATGCCGGCTTTTTCGGCCGCTTCTGTCATTTCCACGGCCTTGCCGTGATCAGTCGCCAAAGGCTTTTCGCAGAACACATGCTTGCCGGCCGCGATGGCAGCCATCGAGGTGGCATAATGCACGCTGTCGGGCGTCACGTTGGCGATGGCATCGAATTCGCCCCACGCCAAGGCGGCTTCCAGCGAGGCAAAGCCGCGCGGGATATTGTGGACCTTGCCGAAGGCTTCGACGCGCGCCGGATCGACATCGACGCCGCCCACCAGGGTGACGCCGGGAATTGCCGCAAAGTGTTTGGCATGCTGGTGGGCCATGCCACCGGTGCCCAGAATAAGCAGACGCATAATCGTAATCCCGTTACTTCTTGGCGCCAGCGACTTCGCCGGCATGATCAGCATTGGTAAGCTTGGCGCCGCGTTCGACCAGTGGTTCGATCGAGCTGGCAACCGGCGTGTTCGGCGCCTTCATCAGTTCGGCGTGGCGATCGGCATTGAACGCCCAGTTGACCGAATTGCGCAGCACCTTGCCCACATTGGCATCGTGATAGGTCGGATAGGTTTCGTGGCCGGGGCGGAAGTAGAAGATATTGCCGGCGCCGCGACGATAGGTCAGGCCCGACCGGAACACTTCGCCGCCCTGGAACCAGCTGACGAACACAGTTTCCAGCGGCTCCGGCACCGAGAAGGGTTCGCCGTACATTTCTTCGTATTCGAGTTCGAAATATTCGCCCAGGCCCTTGGCGATCGGGTGCCCCGGATTGACCACCCACAGGCGCTCGCGTTCGCCCGCTTCGCGCCAGTGCAGGTTGGCCGGCGTGCCCATCAGCCCCTTGAACACCTTGGAGTGGTGGCCGGAGTGCAGAACGATCAAGCCCATGCCCTGCCAGACGCGTTCCATGACGCGCTTGACGATCACGTCATCCACCATGTCGTGGGCCGCATGGCCCCACCACAGCAGCACGTCGGTTTCATTGAGCCTGGCTTCGCTCAGCCCATGTTCCGGATCCTGCAGCGTCACGGTGGACACCGAAATATTCTTGTCCTCGCTCAGCAGCTTGGCGATCTGGCCATGCATGCCGATGGGATAATTCTCGGCAACTGCCTTGTTTTTCTGTTCGTGAAGGTTTTCGCCCCAAACCAGAGCCCGGATCGCCATTGTCGTCTCCTGTAAATCGTCGCTGCTGTGAAAGCCCGGTCCGCAGGTCTTGGGAGGCGCTGGGGACGGAGCTGGAAATGGCGCCTAGATGCGCCGAAGATGAGAAATCTGTGGGTAGCAACTGTGCCGCAAGTGTGGCGCACGATGCATCATCGGCGTCACAGCTGCATTTAATGGATCAAGTCGATCAACCGCGATCCGATCAGCGGATCGGTTTGCCCGTCGTATCGAACCGGTGGACTTTATCAGCCATGGGCGAGAAACCGATGACGTCTCCGCTCTTGTATTTGCTGGTCCCGTCAGCCCGGATAACCACTGGCTCTTCCTGTTCCACATCGACATAGACATAGTTGTCTGAACCGAGATTTTCGGTGTGGATCACCGTGCCGCTCCACTCGCCGCCCGTTGGCTTGATATCGATGTGTTCGCTGCGGATACCGACAGTATGCGCATTGAACGGCGCCGCCTTGGCCCCTTCGATCAGGTTCATCTTGGGTGAACCAATGAAGCTGGCAACGAACAGGGAGTTCGGCTGCTCGTAAAGCTCCAGCGGGGTGCCGACCTGCTCGATGCGACCATCGCGCAGCACGCAGATGCGATCGGCCAGTGTCATCGCCTCCACCTGGTCGTGGGTCACGTAGATCATGGTGGTCTTTTCCATGGTCTCGTGAAGCTTGGCGATCTGGATGCGGGTCGCCACGCGCAGCGCCGCATCGAGGTTTGATAGCGGCTCGTCGAACAGGAAAACCTTGGGATCGCGCACGATGGCACGGCCGATGGCGACACGCTGGCGCTGCCCGCCCGAAAGTTGCCCCGGCAGGCGTTGCAGATAGGGCGTCAACTGCAACTGCTCGGCGGCAGCGGCCACCTTGCGGGCAATTTCGTCCTTGCTGACATTGGCGATCTTGAGCGCATAGGCCATGTTGTCGAACACGCTCATGTGCGGGTAGAGCGCATAGCTCTGGAACACCATGGCAATGCCGCGCTTGGAGGGCGCCCGGTCATTGACCACCTCGCCATCGATCTCCAGCGTCCCGCCGGTGATTTCTTCGAGCCCGGCAATGCAGCGCAGCAGGGTGGATTTGCCGCAGCCGGATGGCCCGACAAACACCATGAACTCGCCGGAGCGGATATCGAGATTGATTTTCTTGAGCACCTCGACTTGCCCGTAGCGCTTGTTGAGGTCGGTGAGCTTGAGGTTTGTCACGATCCGCTCTTCTTTCTTGAATTGACCCGCCCGAGGGCAGATGCAGGCCGTTGCCCGACTTACTTGACCGATCCCGCCAGCAATCCGCGGACGAAGTAGCGCTGCAGTGCAAAGAACACGATCAGTGGCACCACGATGGTGATGAAGGCGCCCGCCGTCAGGATTTCCCAGTTATTGCCGCGCGATCCCAGAAGGCTCACCAGCTTGCCGGTCAGCACCAGCTTGTCCTGCTGCGCGCCCAGGAACACCATGGCCACCAGCAGGTCATTCCACACCCACAGGAACTGGAAGATCGAGAACGAGGCCAGCGCCGGAAAGCTCAAGGGCAACACCATGCCGGTGAAGATCTTGAAGTGCGATGCGCCATCGATGCGCGCCGACTCCATGATTTCCTTGGGCAAGCCCACCATGTAATTGCGCAGCAGATAGATCGCCAGCGGCAGGCCGAACGCCGTATGCGCCAGCCAGATGCCTTGATAGGTCTTGCCGTTCTCCGCCCCGAACAGCTGCGCCAGCTGATTGTACAGCGTCAACAACGGGATCAGCGACATCTGGAGCGGCACCACCAATAACCCCACCACCAGCGCCACGATGAAACCGCGGAACGGGAACCGCATCCAGGCCAGTGCATAGGCAGCAAACGCCGCGATCAGGATGGGAATGATGGTCGCGGGGATCGTCACCGTGAACGAATTGATGAAGCTGCGCCAAACCCCGTTGGAGGTCAGCACTTCATAGTAATTGTCCAGCGTGAAGCGTGGCGCGATCTCGGCCAGATAAAACACGCGCGGGCCACGGGTATGGGTAAACTGCGTGTCCGAGGTCCACGCGAATGCACCGTTCGCTGCCACCGTCAGGGTGCCGCCATCGCTCATCGGCATCGTGCCGCCTGGCGGGGTTTGGCCCGGCGTGGAATTGGTCAGGCCGAAGCCGCCCAACTGCTTGTTGGTGTCGGCGCCGAACACATTGCCGCTGATGACGAAGTGACCATCTTTGGCCACCTGGTCGGCAGCAGTGCCAATGCGGGTAACACCCAGCGACTCCGATGGCCGCAGCGCCGTCCACCAGCCCGATACCGCCAACTGGTCCTTATCGCGCAGCGATGAGACCAGCAGGCCCACCGTGGGCAAGGTCCACAGCGCCACCAGCAAAAGCAGCAGCACATGGGTAATCACGCGCCCGGCATTGAGCCGTTTGCGCCAGCTCGAACGATACGGCTTGGCTGGTGCGTCGGTCAGCACGGCTGGTTCTGCGACAGCAGTCATTAGCGTGTCCCCTGCTCGGCATTGGCGCGACGAATGTTCCAGATCATGATTGGCAGCACCGCCAGCATGATCACCACGGCAACGGCCGAACCGCGACCGTAGTCAAAGTTCACAAACATCCATTTGAACATGAAATTGGCGAGGACTTCGGTGTCCCACTGCCCATTGGTCATGGCGAAGATGATGTCGAACACCTTGAGCACGACGATGGTGATGGTGGTCCACACCACAACGATGGTGCCGATGATCTGCGGGATCATGATATCGAAGAAAATACGGACGTCGCTGGCGCCATCGATCCGGGCGGCCTCGAGCGTTTCTTCGGGAATGCCACGCAAGGCAGCCGACAGGATGACCATGGCAAAGCCGGTCTGAATCCAGACCAGGATGATCATCAGGAACAGCGAGTTCCAGACCGGAATGGTGATCCAGGCCTGCGGCGGCAGCCCGAAGCCGGTGACGATGGCGTTCAGCAGCCCGATCTGCACATCGCCTTCGCCGCGATAGTCATAGACGAAGCGCCAGATCACCGACGCCCCCACAAAGCTGATGGCCATCGGCATGAACACCAGTGACTTGGCGATATTGCCCCACCACAGCCGGTCCGCCAGCACGGCGATTACCAGCCCAAAGGCGGTTGCCAGCGAGGGCACCACGATCAGCCACATGATATTGTTCAGGATCGAGCGCTGGAAATTGTTGTCCGACAGCGCCCAGGCATAATTGGCAAAGCCAACGAAATTGCTGCCGGTCTTGTCAAGCACGCTTAGACGCAGCGTCTCGAACACGGGATAGACCAGGTACACCGACAAGAACAGCAGCGCCGGCAGCAGGAACAGCCAAGGACGGATGCTGTCGCGCAGATGGTCGCGCCGGGTTTCGGCATCGCCCGTAACCTTGCGCGAACTCAGGAACCGGTCCAGCATCCAGTTGCTGCCCCAGAAATAAGCAACACAGGCCGCAAGCGCCACGACGATGGCGACAATGGCGCCAGTTATCTGCTGCAGGACATCGCCCACGTGTCGCTCCTCCCCAGGATGCTCGATCTTTTTGGTTAGAGGAGCCGGCGCTTACGCCGGCCCCCGAACTGTGCAGCCTCAGGCTGACCTACTTGATAGCGTCCCAGCTTGCCTGGATCTCGTCGCCAACGTCCTTGGCCGACTTGCCGCCAACGAAGTCCACCATGCCGGTCCAGAAGCTGCCGGCACCGATGGCGCCGGGCATCAGATCCGAACCATCAAAGCGGAACGTCGTTGCGTTGAGCAGGATCGAGCCTTCGCCCTTGAGCGTCTCATTGGCGTAGGTATCGACATTGGCCGCCTTGAGGGTGGACAGGAAGCCCGACTGAGCCATCCATACTTCGTTGGAGATCGGGTTCAACAGGAAGTCGACGAACGCCTGTGCTGCCGGCGAATCCTTGGTCACCACGGCCAGGGTGCCTGCACCCAGAACCGGCTTGCCCAGATCATGCTCGCTCGACTGCGGGAAGTAGAAGAAGTTCGCGTCGGTCCCCAGCTTGGTATCCTTGGGGAAGAACGACGGGATGAACGACGCCTGGTGATGCATGTAGCACTTGGGCGGCACCGAGAAGAGACCCAGCGGGCTTTCACGGAAATCAGTGGTGCCGACAGCTGCAACGCCGCCATCGACGTTCTTGTCGTTCTTGGCAAACCAGCCGAATTCATCCAGCGCAGCAATCACCTTGGGATCATTGAACTTCAGGTCATTCTTGACCCAAGCGTCATAATCCTCAGGGGTATTGATGCGCAACATGATGTCTTCCACCCAGTCGGTGGCGGGCCAGCCGGTTGCACCGCCCGAACCCAGGCCAATGCACCATGGCGTATTGCCATCGGCGACCATCTTCTCGGTCAGGGTCTTGAGTTCCTCATAGGTCTGGGGAACCGCATAGCCAGCATCGGTGAAGTTGTCAGGCGAGTACCAGACCAGCGACTTCAGATCCGACTTGTAGGGGACGGCATAGAACTCAGCCTTGCCGGCCTTGTCATTGTAGGTGCCCAGCGACACAAAGGACGCCCCGGCAGCATTCTCGGCTTCGACGCGAGCCTTGAGCGCATCGCTCAACGGCGTCAGATAGCCCTTGGAGGCCATATCGGCCAGCAGGCCAGGCTGCGGCAGGATGGTGACGTTGGCCGACGAACCGGCTGCGGCATCGATCTGTGCCTGCTGCTCATAGTTTTCCGAGGAGCCGTACTTGACGGTGACGCCGGTAGCGTCCTCGAAATAGGCCAGCACGCTCTGGAACATTTCCTGGTCGCCACCTTCGCGCCAAGGACCCCAGATGGTCAGGGTCTGACCCTTGAGGTCGGTATGATCTGCTGCGAACTTTTCCAGCGCCGACCAGCTGAAGGCGCCTTCGCCCTTGGGGAACTTCAACTCGGCCGCCTGCACATTGGCAGCAGCAAACGAGACACCCAGCAACATTGCTGCTGCCATCATATTGATCTTCATAGATTCCTCCCGAATGAACATTTGCAGGAGGCCGCAAACAAGGCAGCTACGACAAGCGTAGCCGACAAATCTGCGAATTCCTCCCAATTCGAAAAACGCCGGTCGAGGCAGGTTGTCCTGCACAGGTTTCCAAAGCGCTTTGAATGAAAAACAACCAGAGCGGCGATTTCCTGTCAAGCGAGGTTTTTATGTCCTCGGAAAAAGCCGCAGCAAAATCAGATTTAATCCTTATATTTCAGCTAGATAAATTTATTTGCAGGTGTGAAGAAATGGTAAATGGCCAAAATGGCTTGATGTACGCACCTCAAATAGGCCCCTGAATTTCCCCGCTTGCGTTCAAATTTGAAATCGCTTTGAATGGTTTCTGGAGGAGAGCCACAGGAACCGCTGTTCAAGGCGGGCTGTGTGCCCTAAGGCACTTCGAGGGCGGCACGCCGGAGCGCGGCCGTGGCTGCCTGGTGCAATGGGCCATTGATTTGATGAGACTAAAAGACCTCGCCCAACACCTCGGCCTGTCGCAGACCACTGTAAGCCGGGCGCTGAACGGTTATCCGGAGGTCAACGAAGCGACGCGTGTGCGCGTCAGCGAGGCAGCGCTGCGGCTGGGCTATCGCCCTAATGCCAATGCGCTGCGCCTGGCCACCGGCCGATCCGGTGCGGTGGGCCTGGTATTGCGCGGCTCAAGCGATTTCGGCCCGCACATGACCGAGTTTCTCGCCGGGATAGGCGGCGCCCTCACCCATGGCGAACTCGACATCCTGTTCTCAACGGTCGAGACCTATGAGGAGGAAGTGGCGATCTACCGCCGCCTCGCCGCCAGCCAGTCGGTCAGCGCCATCATCCTGCACTCCCCCACCATCGCCGATGAGCGGGTCGGCCTGCTCACCGAACTCGGCCTGCCGTTTGTGCTGCATGGCAGGACCCACGCCGACCAGGCTCATGCCTGGCTCGATATCGACAATGAAGGGGCCATCGAACGCGCCACCTCGCACCTGCTCGATCTGGGCCATAAGCGCATCGGGCTGCTCAACGGCCTCAAGGGACGAACCTTCTCCGAACATCGCGAGGCGGGTTATCGTAAAGCCCTGCAGGCGCGTGATATTCCGTTCGATCGGGCGCTGGTTGGCCACCTGCCATGGATCGACGAAATTGCCTTTCGCATGGCCCAGTCCATGCTCGAATTGCGGCCGCGTCCGACGGCATTCCTCGCCGGTTCGATGATGACGGCGCTGGGCGTTTTCCGCGCCTTGCGCATCGCCGGGCTAACGCTTGGCCGCGACGTTTCAATCATCGCCCATGACGACGTTTTCCCCTATCTCAATGCCGATAACATGGTGCCCTCGATGTCGACGACGCGCTCGTCGATCCGTGCAGCGGGTGCCCGCGTCGCCGAGCTGATCCTGCAATTGCAGGCGGGCAAGCCGGTCACCTCGGTGCATGAACTGTGGCCCGTCGATCTGGTGCTGCGGCAGTCCTCGGGACCAGCGCCGGCGGACTGATCAGCTCAATAGCGCGATGTGATTATCGAACGAAAAATCCAGCTTGCGATCACTGACGGTCGAGCCGGCAATACCCAGCCATTCGCCGTCGCCGCTTGAAGCAACAAAGCCATTGCCTTGCGGCGCCAGACCACAGCCGTTCTTGAGCGTCTGCATCAGGCTGGGCCGGGATGAACTGGTATCGATGGCCAGCACCAGATCGCCCTCTGGCGAGGCCACGCCCACGGTCTTGCCATCGGCAGAAGCGGCAACCGAGCCGATGTAATTGCGCAAATCGCCCAGCGTATCGGCCGGCAGTTCGATCAGCTCGATCTTGCCGTCCATGGTCGCATAGCCCACCAGTTGCGGGCTGTCCTCCGCCGGGCCGCGATACTGGCAGCCAAACCACACCCGCTGGCGCGCATCGATCGCCATGTGGCGGATCGAGAGCTGGTGCAGCCCGGCATTGAGCCGCAACTGCCCGATCAGCGCGCCGCTGGCGGTATCGACGAACACCACCGACGGGTCCATGGTATCGAGGTTGAGTTCGGTCCGGCCATAATCGGGATGAGTGAGGATGCCGCCATTGGCAATCACCAGGGTCTTGCCATCGGGCATCAGCAGCAATTCGTGCGGGCCAATGCCATAGGTCGGAAATTCCGCCATGCGCTTGTAGCCACCGGTCGCATCGTAAATACCGATTACGCCCTGCCCGGCTTCGAAATCGCTCTCGGTGGCGTAGAGCAGTTTTCCGTCAGGCGAGAACACGCCGTGCCCATAAAAGTGCCGTCCCTCGGGACTGGTCAACGTCAGCGGCTCGACCTTGCCCGCCGGGTCGAACACCACGGCAAAGGTGCCCGGCTGGCGCGCAAACACCACGCCGCGCCCGGCCTGCGGTGAAAAGGTGATGTCGTGGCCACGATCCGGCAATGCGACCGTAGCAACCACCTCGCCGCGCTCGGTCAACAGCGCGGCGCCATAACCTCCACCGATCTTCTGGATCGCGGAGGCGAACACCAGTTCAGCCGTTTCCAGCGCCTGCGCCCGCCATGGCAACAACGACGCCGCAAATCCCGCCCCGGCAGCCTTGAGGAATGCGCGGCGCTGCCACATCTCAGTCTCCGTCGAGCGAGGAGAAGCCGACAGATAACGACAAGGCCGCCGAGAGCGTATCGCCAAACAGCGACCCCAGCGACTGCGTCACGATCACCAGATAGTTCAACGCTGCCAATTGCCTTGTGTCGACCAGGGCATCGGCAACCGGCGACGTGACCAGCCCCAGCCCCCGATAGGCGTTCTTGAATTCGAACAGCGTGGTATTTTCCAGCCCGGCATGGTCCGGCCCCACCGCCTGGGCAATCCGGGACACTTTGAACAGCGTCTCCAACCCCTCGATATTGGCCCGCACGGCCGCCATGGTCAGCCCCGAGCGCCAGAACAGCGCCTGCTTTGGCGCCGCCTTGCCGGTGCGCCCGATGAAGGGCAGCAAGCGCGTATCGCGCACCGCTTCGATGCCATGAGCCAGCGTGCCGACGATCTCTTCGAGCGCTTCGATCTTGGTGCGGTAATCGGTGTAATCCTCGCGCGGCTCCATCAGATGGGTGGCAATGCCGTCGCGCGTCTGCCAATCGAGGTCGAGGTCGCTGGCAATGCCGGCAATAGCCGTGGCGACGGTTGCGCCATAGTGGCAGCGGAAATGGCCCGCGTCGGCCGCCAACGTATCGGAGCCGGTGCCAAACAGCACATATTCCAGCGCCCCCAGCCCCTGCACGGCGACGCTCTTGCCGCGCAGCCCATCGACAATCGTCGCCGCTGCATCCTGGCTGCTGAGAATTTGCTGCACCTGCTTGAGCGCAATGCCCTTGGGGTCGGGCCAGAACAGCAGCCGCTCAGCGCGGTTCTGTTCGGTAATCGGCCCGATCTTGAAAAACTCGACGCGCGAATAGCCATCAACGACTTTGGCAAAGGCGGCGTTGGCAGTGGCAACTGCCTGTGCCGACGGGGTCTCGCACAGCGCCCCCATCGCACTATTCAGGTCTGCCGTTTCGGCCTTGAACGTCGCAAACGCCGGCCGGATCACCTTTTCCACGGCATTGGCCAGAACTTCGGCCCGTGCGATCAGCGGATATTTCGCGTCTGCGGCATTGGGCGGCGGCGCCTTGCCCTCCTGCGCCAGGACCGGGGCAGCGCACAGTGCGAGCAGCAGGGCAAAAATCAACCGCATCACAACGACTCCAGGAAAGCGGTCAGATCATCGCGCGCCGATTTGGGCAAATTGGCGAACGCATCGCGCGATTTCTGCCCCTCGCCGCCATGCCACAGGATGGCTTCGGTCACATCACGGGCCCGCCCGTCATGCAGGAGCTCGGTCTTGCCCGACACAGTCTGGGTCAGGCCGGTGCCCCATAGCGGCGGCGTCCGCCATTCATAGCCGTCGGCCAGCCCCTCGGGACGGTAATCGGCCAGGCCATCCCCCATATCGTGCAGCAGGAAATCCGAGTAGGGCCAGATCAGTTGGAACTTCTGCGCCGGATTTTCCGCCTTGCGGCTGGTGACGAATTTGGGGGTGTGGCAGGCGGTGCAGCCCAGCGTGTAAAACGCTTCCTTGCCGCGCAGCACTGCTGGATCGCCGATATTGCGCCGCTCCGGCACGCCCACGGTCTGCGAATAGAACGTCACGAGATCCAGCACCGGATCCGGCGCTTCGCCCACGCCCAGCCGCTCCTGCACGCCGTTGGGGAGCGCTAGGCAGGCGGCCTCATTGGGCGTGCAATCGCCGTACGGCTTGTTGACCAGCGGCGTGGCAATGCCGATATCGCCGGCAAAAGCCCCGGCCGATTGTGAGCGAACCGTCGCCTTGCCCGCCTTCCAGCCAAACCGTCCCAGCATCACCGAATGGCTGACCGGATCGACCGTATAGTTCGGCTTGCCCGAAATTCCGTCGCCGTTGGCGTCCTTCGGATCAGCATTGGCGAGGATGTCCTCGGCAGGAATCTGCTCCACCAGCCCCAGTCCGATCATCTGCGGCGCAATGCGCGGTGACATCATGACGTCGGGCGCCATCGGCCCAAAGCCCAGATCGGCCACCGAATAGTGCGGCGAGCGCAGATGCACCACCGTGCCGTCGCCAAGCGTTACCGGCAGATCGGTGTAGTCGATGACCATGCGGCCTTCGCCGGGCAGGCCAGCCACAGCAAAATTCTGCAATTGCCCGCCATAGGTGGGGTCGCCCACCTCGTCGGCAAAAATGCCGTTGACCGATTCCCGCGTGTCATTGGCACCCGGCGGCACCGACAGCCGCAGGAACAGCGACTCCCCTGCCTCACCCGGTCCCGGCACGTGGCCGCGCCCGTCCTTGATATGGCAGCTCTGGCAGGCGCGTGAATTGAACAATGGACCCAACCCGTCCGAGGCCTGCGTCGAGGAGGGCGCCGAAACCCACAGCTTGCGGAACAGCGAGTCGCCAATGCTGAAATCGGCCTGTTGCTCGAAGCTCAGATTGGCCTGGAAATGCGAAAACACATTGCCATTGACCGGCTTCCTGGTGGTGCCAGCACCGGCGGACAAGTTTTCGAATTGCTCGGGCTTGGAAAAATCCGTCGTCGGCGCGGTTACTTTCTGCACACGCAACAGGTCCTTGGGGATCAGGTCGGTGCGGGTTGCCGGCACGCCATCCTGAGCCACGGCAAGACCGGTGGCCAGAACGGCGGCGAGCAGAATGGTCAGGCGGATATGCATAGCGTCCTGCTTGTGCTGGTTCAGCATGCGAGTTCAATGAGGCAAAACGTCTAGGCAAGACTGTCTGCCTGGCCCCTACTGGAACACGGCGTCCGGATTGGTCAGGCTGTCGCTGCCCTCAATGGTGACGCCATCGAGCTTGAGCAGCGCCACGGCGCGTTCGATGCCGCGCGTCTGCGCAATCAGCGCGTCAATCGCGGCCTGCACCGTGGCATTGCCTTCGACATTGCCTTCGCCGATCTGCTGGTCATAGGCCTCGCCGCCCTTGGCGCGGTCGGCAATTGCCTGCAGTTTACCGACGCTGGCATCGAGCAGACCCTTGAGTTCGGTATCGAGTGCTGCGTCCTTGGCCGCGATCAGCTCCGAAATCGATGGTCCCTTGACCACGCTGCCGTCGACGCGGGCATAGGTGCCCAGATAGACGTTGCGCAGGCTGATGCCATCATCAAGATAGGAGTTATAGGTATTGTCCGAAAAGCAATCGTGCTCTTCTTCCGGATCGTGCAGCAGCAGCCCCAGCTTCATCCGCTGCCCGGCCAGTTCGCCGAACGACAGCGAACCCATGCCGGTCAGGATCGCTGAAATCCCCAGACCCGGCAGCGCCTTGCGTGCCGCGCCGTCGGTCTGCCAGTCGCCGACCATCTCCTCCAGGTCGCTGACCAGCAAGCTGGTTGCAGCCTTAAGATAGGCCGCGCGACGATCGGCATGGGCAGCCGTGGAATAATCTGTAAACGGCCGCTCGCCGGCGCCCGGACCGGTGCCGTGCAGATCCTGCCCCCAGAGCAGGAACTCGATGGCGTGATAGCCGGTGGCGACGTTGGATTCGATACCGCCCGCTTCCTGCAGGGTATTCTGCAGGAAATCCGGGGTTATATTGGCCGCATCCACTTCCTTTCCGTCGATGGTGATCCTGGTATTGGCGATCACATTTGCGGTATAGAGCGAATTGGCGTCGCTTTCGGTGCCATAGCTGGCATCGACGTAATCGATCAGGCCCTCGTCCAACGGCCAGGCGTTCACCCGGCCCTCCCAATCGTCCACGATCGGATTGCCGAAGCGGAATGCCTCGGTCTGCATATAGGCCGGACGCGAATTGATCCAGGCTTGGCGGGCCGCCTTGAGCGTGGCCTCGCTCGGCGAAGCGATCAGGGCATCGACGGCAACTTCGAGCGCCTTGGCCCCGGTCAGCGCATCTTCATAACCGGCCTGCGCCACATTGGCATAGGTGTTCAATATCTCGGCGTCAGCAGGCGCCTGCGCATAGGCCGCGACCGGCGCCGTCATCAGCGTCAATGCCAGGGTCAGGCGTGCAAGCACGCCGTACGATTTCAGTTTCATGTGCTGATGCTCCGGGCAATTGGGTGGCCACGCTGCCAACTAGCAGCGCACGCGTGGAAAGCGGACTATCAATATCAACTATCAAAATCAACAATATTTCCAATAGTTTAGAAGAACTCTAAACTACGCAGCAGCGCGTTTTGATCCGCGTCGCGCAAAATCCAAGCCGAACCAAAGCCTTGTGCGGCGCGAGGCGGTTTACAGCCCGCGCAAAGAATTTTGACCATCTGGACGAAACTGTCACAAACGGGCACTGTCACAATTGTGAGCAGGCGGGGGCTAGCGGGCAAATGTGACAGTGGGATGCGCGGGTCTGCTAGGCGTTCCGGCCAATTCTGATCGGCCCACGCTGTCAAAGGACCATCGTCATCCAACCGTCATGTCGCCTGACTAAGTCAGCCGCAGTTCGCCACGCCCCACTGAATGGGCAAGATGAACGACGATATCTCAGGGAGACTACCAATGAACCTCAAGAAAGCGCTCGCAGCGTCCACCGCACTGGTGTCCGTGTTCGCCGTTGCCGCTCCTGCCTTCGCCCAGACCGATCTGACCGCGCTTTACGAAGCCGCCAAGACCGAAGGCCAGCTTACCACCATCGCCCTGCCCCACGACTGGTGCGGCTATGGCGCCGTGATCGATGGCTTCAAGGCCAAGTATCCCGGTATCACCATCAACGAGCTGAACCCCGATGCGGGTTCGGGCGACGAAATCGAAGCGGTCAAGACCTCCAAGGGCAATGCTGGCCCGCAGTCGCCTGACGTGATCGACGTCGGCCTCTCCTTCGGCCCATCCGCCAAGGCCGATGGCCTGATCCAGGCGTACAAGGTCTCGACCTGGGACTCGATCCCGGACAGCGCCAAGGATGCCGATGGCTTCTGGTACGGCGATTATTATGGCGTGCTGTCGTTCCTCGTGAACACCGACATCGTCTCCAAGGTTCCGACCTCGTGGGCCGAGCTCAAGGCATCCGACTATGCCAACAGCTTCGCTCTGGCCGGTGACCCGCGCGCTGCCAACCAGGCTATCTCGGCTGTCCACGCTGCTGGCCTCGCCACTGGCGCCGCTGCCGGCGCTGATGCCGCCAAGGCTGGCCTCGCCTTCTTCGCTGATCTGAACAAGGCCAGCAATTTCGTACCAGTGATCGGCAAGGCTGCCGCTGTTGCGCAGGGCACCACCCCGATCGTTGCCGCATGGGACTACAATGCTCTCGCCTGGCGCGATGGCTTTGCTGGCAACCCGAAGGCTGAAGTCGTTGTGCCCTCTGACGCCGTCGTCGCCGGTGTGTACGTTCAGGCGATCAGCGCTTACGCGCCCCACCTGAACGCTGCCAAGCTGTGGATGGAATACCTCTATTCGGACGAAGGTCAGACCGGCTGGCTGGCTGGCTATTGCCACCCGATCCGCTTCAACGACATGGTTGCCCGCAAGGTCGTCCCGCAGGCTCTGCTCGACAAGCTTCCGCCGGCTGACGCCTATGCCAAGGCTGTGTTCCCGACCCTTGACGAACAAGCTGCCGCCAAGACCGAAATCACCGGTCAGTGGGACGCTGTCGTTGGCGCGAACGTCCAGTAAATGACTGATACCAGTTCGCTGGTGACAGGTTCTGCGGCCCCGGTTTCGACCGGGGCCACAGGCTCACCCCGCCGCAATCCGCTCGCTAATTTTGCCCGCTCGCAGCTGGGGGCCTATCTGGGCGTCGCGCCCTTTCTGATCTTTGCCGTGCTGTTCCTTTTGGTGCCGACCCTGACGCTGGTCGCTGGCGCCTTTGTCGACGATGCCGGCCATTTCACCTTCCAGAACATCCTTGATCTGGGCACGCCCGCGATCCTCAACTCCTACTGGATCTCGATCCGAGTTTCCGCCGCCTCGGCCATCCTTGGCGCGGTCTTCGGGTTGATCATCGCGCTCGCCGTTATTCGTGGCCGCCTGCCCGAAGGCATCCGCGCCGCGGTTTTGACCTTCTCAGGCGTCGCCTCGAACTTTGCCGGCATCCCGCTCGCCTTCGCGTTCCTGTCCACGCTTGGCCGCCTTGGCCTCGTCACTGTCATTCTCAAGACGGTGTTCGACTTCGATATGTATAAGGCCGGGTTCAACCTGCTGAGCTTTTCCGGCCTGACGCTGACCTATCTCTACTTCCAGATCCCGCTGATGATCCTGATCATCGCGCCAGCGATCGATGGGCTGAAGAAGGAATGGAGCGAAGCTGCCTCAACGCTGGGCGCTACCAAGACGCAGTTCTGGCGCTATATTGGCCTGCCGGTGCTGTGGCCCAACCTGCTCGGCACCGTGTCGCTGCTGTTCGCCAATGCTTTCGGCGCCATCGCCACCGCCTATGCGCTGACTGGCTCGTCGCTCAACATCGTGCCGATCCTGCTCTATGCGCAGATCCGTGGCGACGTGCTGCACAATCCGGGCCTCGGCGCCGCACTGGCGCTGGGCATGATCGTCATCACCGCCTTCGCCAACGTCATCTATCTTGTCATCCGCAGTCGCGCCGAACGGTGGCTCAAATGAAGCGCTCCAAACTCTGGGCCTGGATTACCTTCGGTGTTGCAGTGGCCTATTTTCTGGTACCGCTGCTGGCCACCTTCGAATTCTCGCTGCGCATCCGCCGCGGCACCTATTCGCTCGATGCCTACGCTTCGGTGTTCTCCGATCCGCGCTTCCAGGCCACCTTCGGCTATTCGCTGCTGGTCGGGCTGTTTGCCATCATCGTCGGCATCTTCATCGTCGTTCCGGCAGCCTATTTCGTCCGCCTGCGCGCGCCGCATCTGCGCCCGCTGATCGAATTCGTCACCCTGCTGCCGCTGATCATTCCGCCGATCATCCTGGTGTTCGGCTATATCCGGCTCTACAATACCTCCTCGATCCTGCCACTGACCGGCTCGACCTTCGGCACCGATATCCTGCTGGTGCTGGCTTATGTGGCGCTGGCGCTGCCCTATATGTATCGCGCCGTCGATACCGGCCTGCGCACCATCGATGTGCAGACGCTGACCGAGGCGGCGACCATTCTCGGTGCCAACCAGATGGTGATCCTTGCCCGGGTCATCTTTCCCAACATCATCGTTGCGGTGCTGTCCGGAGCCTTCCTGACGCTGGCCATCGTCATTGGTGAATTCACCATTGCCAGCCTGCTCAATCGCCCGGCTTTCGGCCCCTATCTGCAAAATGTCGGCGCCAACCGCGCCTTCGAGCCGGCGGCCCTGGCTGTCATCTCGTTTGTCATCACCTGGGGTGCCATGGGCATGATCCAGTTGCTATCCCGCTTCGCCCCCAAAACCGCTGCCCTCACGGACTGAGACCATGACCGAATTTCTCCGTATCGAAAATCTGGTCAAAAGCTTCGGCGCGACCACCGTCGTCAAAAGCGTCAACCTCAGCTTCAATGCCGGCGAGTTCGTCACTCTGCTCGGCCCTTCGGGCTGCGGCAAGACCACGATCCTGCGCATGGTGGCCGGCTTTGAACGCCCAACGTCGGGTTCGATCACCGTCGAAGGCCGCGACATCACCGATCTCGCCCCCAACCAGCGCCAGATCGGCATGGTGTTCCAGGCCTATGCGCTATTCCCCAATATGAACGTTGGCGACAATATCGGCTTCGGCCTCAAGATCGCCGGCAAAAGCCGCGACGAGATCAAGTCGCGCACCGAGGAAATGCTCAAGCTGATCGGCCTGCCCGGTTACGAAAAACGCTACCCCTACGAGATGTCCGGTGGCCAGCAGCAGCGCGTGGCCCTCGCCCGCGCCATCGCGCCGCGGCCGCGCATGCTGCTGCTCGATGAGCCGCTGTCGGCGCTCGACGCCAAGATCCGCGTATCGCTGCGCGAAGAAATCCGCGCCATCCAGCGCGAACTCGGCATCACCACATTGTTCGTCACCCACGATCAGGAAGAGGCGCTGTCGATTTCCGACCGCGTCGTGGTGATGAATGCCGGCAATGTCGAACAGGTGGGCGAGCCCTTCGAAATCTACAACAAGCCCGCGACCCGCTTCGTGGCGCAGTTTGTCGGTACGCTCAACACCATTGAAGCCACCGTCGCCAGCACCGCCGACAATACCGTGAGCATCGATGGCCAGATCGTCAAACTCAGCGCCCTGCCCGCCGGCGCCAGCAATGGCAATCCGATCGCGCTGACCCTGCGCCCCGAAGTGATGACCGTGGGCACCCGCCCCGACGCCGACATCACGCTCAATGGCACGGTTGAAGAAGCCCACTTCCTCGGCTCCGTCATCCGCCTCAGCATCTCGCTGGGCCGCACCGTTCTCAACATCGACACCTTCAACGACCAGCGCACCGCTCCCCCCGCGCGCGGCGACCACGTCAAGATCAGCATCGCCAGCAAGGACCTGCTGATCCTGGGGGCGTAATAAGGGTTACCAGTCGCCGCCTACCCTCGCCCCTTGAGGGAGAGGGACAGAAATTCTGCGTCCAGCAGAATTCAGGGTGAGGGGTTGCCACCGCATATGCTGAACCTAGAAAGACACCCCTCATCCGCCCTTCGGGCACCTTCTCCCTCAAGGGGAGAAGGGAGAAAGAGTTCAGCCACAGCAAGAACCACCCCCCTAAAACAAAACCGCCGCGCTCCTTCCGGAACGCGGCGGTTGTCACTCCAGCCTGAAAGATCAGGCCTTCTTTTTGTTGTACACGTCGAACACCACGGCACCCAGCAGCACCAGGCCCTTAATGACCTGCTGCCAGTCGATGTTGACGCCCATGATCGACATGCCGTTGTTCATTACACCGATGATGAACGCACCGATCACAGCACCAGCCACCTGGCCGACGCCACCCATGGCCGAAGCGCCGCCGATGAACACGGCCGCGATCACGTCCAGCTCGAAGCCCTGGCCGGCCTTCGGCGTTGCGGTATTGAGGCGGGCCGCAAAGATCAGGCCGGCGACAGCCGCCAGCACGCCCATGATGATGAACACGATGAAGGTCAGGCGCTCGGTCTTGATACCCGAGAGCTGCGCCGCCTTGGAGTTGCCGCCCAGGGCATAGATGCGGCGACCCAGGGTGGTGCGCTTGGTGATGAACACAAAGAGCGTGATCAGGATCGACATCACGATCAAGACGTTCGGCAGACCCTTATAGGACGCCAGCAGATAGGTGAAGAACAGGATCAGCAGCGCGATGATGGCATTCTTGACGATATAGAGTGCAGTCGGCTCAGCATCATAACCATTGCTGATGCGGCGGGTGCGGGTGCGGAAACCGGTGATCAGCATCGCAGCAACGATCACCACGCCGATAACCAAAGTCGTAGCATGCAACGGTGTACCGCCGATGTTCCATGGCCCGATCAGATCAGGGATGAAACCGGCGCTCAGCAGCTGGAATTCAGTGGGGAACGGGCCAACCGAGGCGCCGCCGAGAACGGCAAGGCTCAGCCCCTTGAACACCAACATGCCCGCCAGCGTCACGATGAACGACGGGATCTTGAGATAGGCGATCCAATAGCCCTGGGCCGCTCCCACGACGGCGCCGATGATCAGGCACAGCAACCCCACCGGAATTGCCGGCAGCTTGTAGGTCACCATCAGGATGGCGGCCACCGCGCCGATAAAGCCGGAGACCGAGCCGACCGACAGATCGATATGGCCCGCGATAATCACCAGCAACATGCCCAAGGCCATGATGATGATGTAGGAGTTCTGCAGGATCAGGTTGGTCAGATTGACCGGCTTGAACAGCACGCCATTGGTGGTGATCTGGAAGAACACCATAATCACCAGCAAGGCGATAACCAGGCCGAAATCGCGCAGATTGGATTGAAGCAGCGAGCGTACGGACAGCTTGCCGCTGCTCGGTGCCGGGGTGACGGTTTCTGTGGTCATGCTGTTTTTCCTTCTGCACGGACAATGGCGCGCATGATTTTTTCCTGGCTGGCTTCGCTGCCGGCCAGTTCGCCGACAATACGCCCTTCATTCATCACGTAGATGCGGTCACAGATCCCCAACAATTCCGGCATTTCCGACGAAATGACCAGGATACCCTTACCCTCGTCGGCCAGCTTGTTGATGATCGTATAGATTTCGTACTTGGCGCCAACGTCGATACCGCGGGTCGGCTCGTCCAGAATCAGCACTTCCGGGTTGGAGAACAGCCACTTGCTGAGCACAACCTTCTGCTGATTGCCGCCCGAGAGATTGCCCGTAGTCTGGTAGACGCTGGACGAGCGAATATTGGTGCGGGCGCGGTATTCATTGGCCACCTTCATCTCGGCCATGTCATCGAGCACCGACATGGTCGACACGCCAGGCAGATTGGCGATGGTGATATTGTGCTTGATATGGTCGATCAGGTTCAGGCCATATTGCTTGCGATCTTCGGTGGCATAGGCGAGGCCCGCATCAACCGCGCGGGCGACATTGGAGGTGTCGGCCTTCTTGCCATGCACGAACACTTCGCCGCTGATGTTCTGGCCATAGGTCTTGCCGAACACGCTCATGGCGAACTCGGTGCGGCCGGCGCCCATAAGCCCGGCAATGCCGACGACCTCGCCTTTTTTGACGTGCAGATTGACGTTCTTGATCATCTGCCGATCAGAGTGCAGCGGGTGGAAGACGTTCCAGTCCTTCACCTCGAAGATCGTCTCGCCGACATGCGGCGTGCGCGTCGGATAACGGTTTTCCAGCGAACGGCCCACCATCGAGGTGATGATCCGGTCCTCGGAAATGTCTTCCTTGTTGAGCGTTTCAATGGTGCGCCCGTCACGGATCACCGTGATGCGGTCAGCAACCTTGCCCACTTCGTTGAGCTTGTGCGAAATCAGGATCGAGGAAATGCCCTGCTTCTTGAATTCGAGCAGCAGCGCCAGCAGCGCATCGCTGTCCTTTTCCGACAGGGAAGCAGTAGGCTCGTCCAGGATCAGCAGCTTGACTTCCTTGCTGAGCGCCTTGGCGATTTCCACCAGCTGCTGCTTGCCCACCCCGATATGGGTGATCAGGGTGTCCGGATCTTCCTTGAGCCCAACCATGGCCATCAGCTTGCGGGCGCCGTTGCGGGTTTCATCCCAGTCAATCACGCCGTTCCTGGCCTGCTCGTTGCCCAGAAAGATGTTTTCCGCAATCGACAGCAGCGGCACCAGAGCCAGCTCCTGATGGATGATCACGATGTTCTTGTGTTCGCTGTCGCGAATGGATTTGAAGGCGACTTCCTCGCCCTGGTAGATGATTTTTCCGTCATAGCTGCCGGCGGGATAGACGCCGCTCAGCACCTTCATCAGCGTCGATTTGCCAGCGCCATTTTCGCCAACAATGGCGTGGATCTCGCCGGCGCGCACATCCAGGTTCACATCCTGCAGCGCTTTGACACCGGGAAAAGTCTTGGTGATGCCGCGCATCTCCAGAATTGTCGTGTCCATCGTCTTCTCTCAATCTGACGCAAGCCCGGCGCTTAGCGCGGATTTCGGCCCGACACAAGCGGGCACGGGGTCATCACGGAAAAAGGGCCCCGCGTTGCCGCGGAGCCCAATGTCTTGGAGTAGGACCTTACTTCAGGTCGTCGGCCTTGATGTAGCCCGAGTCGACGACGAGCTTCTGGTAGTTGGAAGCATCGACAGCGTACGGGGTCAGCAGGATCGAAGGAACAACCTTGACCTTGTTGTTGTAGGTCTTGGTGTCGAGACCTTCTGGGGTGCCACCGGAAACAACGGTGTCAACCAGCTCAGCAGTCGTCTTGGCCAGTTCGCGGGTGTCCTTGAACACGGTCGAGTACTGTTCGCCAGCGATGATCGCCTTCACGGACGGGACTTCAGCGTCCTGGCCGGAAATGATCGGCCAAGCCTGATCGGCAGTGCCATAACCAACGCCGCGGAGCGACGAGATGATACCACGGCTCAGGCCATCATATGGCGAGAGAACGGCATCAACACGCGAACCGTCGGAGTAGTTGGCGGACAGGATGTTGTCCATGCGGGCCTGTGCAACAGCACCGTCCCAACGCAGCGTACCAACCTTGTCCATGCCGGTCTGGCCGGACTTCACGACCAGGTCACCCTTGTCGATCAGCGGCTGCAAAACCGACATAGCGCCGTCATAGAAGAAGAACGCGTTGTTATCATCCGGCGAACCGCCGAACAGTTCGATATTGAACGGACCAGCCTTGGCAGGATAGCCCAGGCCCTGCAGCAGCGAATTCGCCTGCAGAACGCCAACGCCGAAGTTGTCGAAGGTGGTGTAGTAGTCGACGTTTGGCGTCTGGTTGATCAGACGGTCATACGCGAAAACCTTGGCGCCAGCGTCGGCAGCCTTCTGCAACACGTCAGACAGCGTGGTGCCATCGACAGCTGCGATGATCAGAGCCTTGGGGCCCTTGGTGACCATGTTTTCGATCTGAGCGAGCTGGTTCGGGATATCGTCTTCTGCGTACTGCAGATCGACGGTGTAGCCCTTGGCAGTCAGCGCAGCGACCAGTGCGTCACCGTCCGAGATCCAGCGCAGCGACGACTTGGTCGGCATCGAAATACCGATCAGGCCCTTGTCCTGAGCGAATGCGGTCGAAGCAGTCAGCGCCATTGCGCCAACGGCCAGTACGGTTGCGAGTGTCTTTAGCATCTTCACGTCTCGACTCCCTTTTTGTCTTTCGAGAAGCTTTGGTAGATTGTTTGTTGGGAAGGTCTTCAGAACGGACAATTCACAGCAGTCCGGGCGCGACAAATCTCCGCCGGGTTGCACCGCTTGCGCGGCACAAAAGAGTGAACGGACACCCGAGGGCGCGCCACCTTGTCTTGCTGCATGAAGTCCTCCTGCATGGCGGCCTGGGCCGCCTGAGCCCTCCCAAGCTCACGGCGGCAAGCTAGGATAATCAGATACCCTTGTAAAGCGCGATTGCGGGTGATTTCGAATTCTTTCAGCGACCTAAAGTTAACGTTAAACACGCTGCAGCATGGTCTTTTCACTGATTGCTTCCAGTGACAGCCCAGTTTATCACTGCAACGATGCACAAATCCGACAGCCGAAAAATGCTTAAGCATTGCGGCAAAGATCGGAACATATCAGATATCTCGGAGGAGATGTGTCGCAGTCCAGTCCCGTTTCGCGGCCCGAGCACTCGAGCGCCGCCAGCACTGTTGCGGATCATCTCGCGGCAGTGATTCTGGGCGAACTGTCGCCGGGCGTATCGCTGCCCAGCGAAGCGGAGCTCGCGGAGCGCTACGATGTCAGCCGCCTGACCATCCGGGAAGCTGTCAAAATGCTTGAGGGACGCGGTCTGCTGGAGATCGCCAGGGGCCGAAAGGCCGTGGTACGCGCACCAAA
>NZ_JBDSUA010000027.1:0-12332 GCF_039927955.1 Devosia sp.
TGCTCGAGGACAATCATTTCCGCCCCGCCCGCGTCGCCGCCACCGGCCCGTTTGCGCTCCACGTGTCCATCGTCGGCAATTACATCGTGCTCGATGTGCGCAATCCCGATACCTTCCAGCCCATTGCCGCGCACTATCTGTCGCTGACCCCGTTCCGCCGCCTGATCCGCGACTATTTCCGCATCCGCGACAGCTATTACGAGGCGATCCGCTCGGCACAGCCCTATCAGATCGAAACCGTCGACATGGCCCGGCGGGGCCTGCACAACGACGCCGCCGAACTGTTGCGCACGCGCCTGGTCAACAAGCTTGAGATCGATCTCAATACCGCAAGGCGCCTGTTCACCCTGATCTGCGCCGTGCAGCCCTATGCCAGCCGCATCGACGAGAGCAAAAGCCAGCTCCCCACCGTGCTGTTCGTCTGCTCGATGAATTCGGTGCGCTCGCCCATCGCCGCGGCGCTTGCCCGTCAGCTGTTTCCCGGCCGCATCATTGCCCGCTCGGTCGGCGTCAATGGCGGCAAGGCCGACAAGTTCGTGCACGAGGTGATGGAGGAGACCGGCGTGGACATGTCCGTCCACACCCCCCACACCATGGACGAGCTGGTCGCCTCCCATTTCGACCTGGTCATTACCCTCTCCGAGGACGCCCCCGGCGCCGTTGCCCGCAAGGGACTTGAAACGGGCGCTATCGAGCATTGGCCGGTGCCCGATCCCTCGCTGGTCGAGGGCTCGCGCGGTGTGGTGCTGTCGGCCTATCGCGACCTGCGCGACAATCTGCGCCAGCGCGTGCGCGAGCGCCTCACCCCGCTGGTCGCGGGAGGTTCACAAACTCCATGAATTGGTCTAGCCAAGGGTCTTGTTATCGTCCGCTGCAGATAGAGCATTCCTGATGGCCAGCCGCCCCGATCTTATTCTGGCCTCCGCCTCGCCGCGGCGCCTGGCTCTGCTCAACCAGATCGGTATCGAGCCCGAGCACTTGGTGCCGGCCCATGTCGATGAGACGCCCGAAAAGGCCGAGCTGCCGCGCAAGCTGGCGCAGCGCCTCGCCGATCTCAAGGCGCTGACCGCCCAGCACAAGGCCCGCTCCGCCGGCTATGGCGCCAATGCCCTCGTGCTGGCCGCCGATACCGTGGTTGCTGTCGGCCGCCGCATCCTGCCCAAGGCCGAAACCATGGAAGAGGCGTCGTTCTGCCTCCGGCTGCTGTCGGGCCGCGCCCACCGCGTCTATACCGCCATGACGTTGCTCACCCCCTCGGGATCCAAGCGCCAGCGCCTGGTCGAAACCCGCATTCGCTTCAAGCGCCTCTCGACCAAGGAGATGGAGGCCTATCTCGCGTCAGCCGAATGGCGCGACAAGGCCGGCGGCTACGCCATCCAGGGCATTGCCGGGGCCTTCGTGGTCAAGCTCTCCGGCTCCTATTCCGCAGTCGTGGGGCTACCCTTGCACGAAACCGCCTCGCTGCTCGCCGGCGAAGGCTATCCGGTCCATTTCAACTGGCTCAACCAGTCCTCGGGTGTGTAGGTGACCAGCACCATGGCCAAGCCCTGTCCGATCTGCGGCAAACCGGCGATCGATAAATTCCGCCCCTTTTGCTCGGCCCGCTGCGCCGATATCGATCTCAACCGCTGGCTGACCGGCTCCTACGTTATCCCCGGCGACGTCGGCAGGGGCGATACTGACGACGACCCGTCGGGCGTGCCGTCGCATGATCCGGAAGACGATAACATCTGACGAGTTCTGCGTTGCCGACTCGGGCTGAGGAGAGAGCCCATCGTGACTTATGAGGGCTCCCCGGGGTCCCGATGCCCGTCGTCCGATGCCTCCCGCTTAAGTCCTTTTCCACAAGCCGCTTTCGCGCTTGCGCCGATAAAACCGATCTCCTATAAGGCCCAAGCGTTTCGCAGGGTCGGTCCTTCCCGCCCTCTGCCCGGGTAGCTCAGTTGGTAGAGCAGCGGATTGAAAATCCGCGTGTCACTGGTTCGATTCCGGTCCCGGGCACCATTCCACCTTTTCACAGATGAACATAAAGACGCAAAAACCTCTGTTTTGCAGGGGTTTGGAGCGGCCGGCTTCCCCATGGGCGAACATGGGTTCGAAGCCGCGCCCCCACGAGCCTTCCGCGTTAACGATAAATTCTCGAAAGGAAGATATTCTTCGTTAACCATACCAACACCAGTGGACGGGTACGCCAAAATGGCCCTCAACTTCTTCGGCGGCGCAAAGGCCGCCGCCAGCCAAACTGATCATGCCATGCTGGAAGCGATCTCAAGATCGCAGGCGATCATCGAGTTTGGCCTTGATGGGATTGTCTTGACGGCAAATCCCAATTTCCTTGCGGCACTGGGGTACGAACTTGCCGACGTGGTCGGGCAGCACCATCGGATGTTCGTCGACGCAGCCTACGCGACCAGCGCTGAATACCGAGCTTTTTGGGAGCGACTGCGCCATGGCGAGTTCGACGCTGGTGAATACAGGCGCATTGGCAAAGGTGGCAAGGAAGTCTGGATTCAGGCCTCTTACAATCCTGTCATTGACGCCAAGGGCAACCCATCCAAGGTCGTGAAAGTCGCTTCGGACATTACCGGGCAGAAGCTCGCTGCGGCTGAGGCGCAAGGTCAACTTGCCGCCATTTCGAAGTCTCAGGCGGTCATTGAGTTCAACATGGCCGGAGAGGTCCTGGCCGCTAACGCAAATTTCTGCCAGGCGCTCGGTTACAGCCTTGATGAAATTAAAGGTCGGCACCACCGCATGTTCGTGGAGACGGCCTATGCTGCCGGGAGCGAGTATCGCGATTTCTGGGAGCGCCTTGGGCGCGGTGAGTACCAAGCTGGAGAGTATCTTCGCATTGGCAAAGGCGGCAAGGAAGTCTGGATTCAGGCGTCGTACAATCCGATTTTCGACCTGAACGGCAAGCCATTCAAGGTCGTCAAATACGCCACCGACATCACTGGCCGCAAGGCGGCCGTGAACATGCTCGGCATGGGGCTGGCGAAGCTGGCAGTTGGTGATCTGACCTCAACGATCGACACCAAATTTGTGGGAGAGCTTGAAGAGGTCCGCACAGCGTTCAACGAAACTATCGCGAAGTTTTCGCACATTGTCGGGCGATTGCGGGATACTTCTGGCACCCTTAAGACCGCAACCGGCGAGATTTTGTCGGGCGCCAACGATCTTGCCGAGCGCACCACCAAGCAGGCTGCGGCGATTGAGGAAACATCGGCTGCGATGGAGCAACTGGCTTCAACAGTCACTGACAATGCCAAGCGTGCCGAGCAGGCCAATTCCAAGGCCCGTCAGGTCTCCCAGACTGCCGAAGAGACCGGCGAGGTGATGAAGAAATCCAACGATGCGATGGAGCGCATTTCGAGCTCGTCGAGTAAGATCTCCAATATTATCGGCATGATCGACGACATTGCCTTCCAGACAAACCTGCTTGCGCTCAACGCTTCGGTGGAAGCGGCTCGGGCCGGTGATGCCGGCAAGGGGTTTGCCGTGGTAGCCGTCGAAGTGCGGCGCCTGGCGCAGTCTGCAGCCAGCGCCTCGTCTGAGGTGAAAGTGCTGATCGAGCAATCGGCCACTGAGGTGACCAGCGGGAGCCGGCTGGTGGCCGATGCGACCAACAAACTTGAGGCCATGTTGGCGGGCATTCGCGAAAGTGCATCGCTGACGGACAGCATCGCGGAGGCTACACGCGAGCAGTCAAATGCGATTTCCGAGGTGTCTGTCGCCATCCGCCAGATGGACGAAATGACCCAGCATAATGCGGCGCTGGTGGAGGAAACCAACGCGGCAATTGAGCAAACCGAGAGCCAGGCCAACGAACTCGACCGGATCGTTGAAGTGTTTGTCATTGAGGGTGGGGCGAGGCCCCAGACCCGCAGCGAGCCCGCGCGCCAGCCGACCGCCAATCCGAACGGGGTCAAGGCGCAGCAGGCCAAGGTCAAGTCAGCGGCCCGGAGCTATCTCAGCAACGGCAATGCCGCCATCAAGACCGATTGGAGTGAGTTCTGATGGCCGGCGCCGCGCTCCATGACGCGTACATGGACACCACGCCGGCAATAGTCGGGGTGAACGTAACCAACCAGTTTGTCACGTTCACATGTGGCGACAGAGCCTTCGGCATCGACATTATGAAAGTCCGGGAGATTCGCAGTTGGTCGCCAATCACTGAACTTCCCAATCAACCTCACGGCGCCAAAGGCGTCCTCGATATTCGAGGGAGTATTGTTCAGGTTTTCGATCTTAATGCGATGATCGGCGGCGGTGGCGGCTTTGGTAGCTCCGAGAGCGGCCGAGTTGTGCTCGTTGTCTCGCTCAAGAACCAGGATGTTGGGCTGTTGGTTGATGCCGTTTCCGACATCATCTTTGCCCACGGTGACGATTTGCGGCCGGTACCGAACAACGGCTCCAACCGGTCTGGAGGAACCGTGTCGGGTCTGGTCAAGAGCGATGACCGGCTAATCGCCATTCTCGATCTAGGGGAGCTGTTCCCGAGCGAAGCAGGTGATGGGCAAGGCTTTTTCTGAGGCGCCAACAATACCGCTTGGTCAACAAGTTAATTTCAAAAGACTGGAGTTTTCAATTCGATCTTATCGAGATGATCTATGACGAAAATGTTCAGAACAAGATTATCGATGACGTGCTGGTGGAGAAGGAGACCTAACCGCGTCCGCAATCCCAGCGCGATCGTCGCGGATTGATTTCATACAACGTCAGCCTCACTGCTGTATTTGTCTTCGATTTGCCGCAATTGTCGCCATGAGCCGCCAACAAGGTGCGCTCCATAACAGAAGTTTCCGGGGGGAACTCATGGCAAATGCCGATATGGCAGCCAAGTCACCAAAGGGTGGCGGGCTGACTAAGGACGAACGCTTCGTCATTATTGCATCGTCGACCGGCACCATTTTTGAGTGGTACGATTTTTATCTCTACGCAACGCTGGCGCCGTTTTTTGCGGCGCTGTTCTTTCCGCCGGGCAATGAGACGGCGGCGTTGCTGTCGGCATTTGCTACGTATGCCGCAGGCTTTCTCGTGCGTCCGTTCGGCGCGCTGTTTTTCGGTCGCATCGGCGATCTGGTCGGTCGCAAGTATACCTTCCTCGTCACCGTGCTGGTCATGGGTCTGGCCACGTTCGGTGTCGGCCTGCTGCCAACCTATTCCACCATCGGCTTCGCAGCGCCCGTGCTGCTGCTGATCCTGCGCCTGTTGCAGGGTCTGGCGCTCGGCGGCGAATATGGCGGGGCGGCAACCTATGTGGCCGAACACGCCCGCCCCGGCCGTCGGGGTTATGCCACCAGCTGGATACAGACCACCGCAACGCTTGGCTTTTTCCTGTCGCTGCTGGTGATCGGCGTCAGCCGCCTGGCCATGCCCACCGCGGTGTTTGCCGATTGGGGGTGGCGCCTGCCGTTCCTGGTCTCGGCGCTGCTGCTGATCTATTCGATCTGGGTGCGGCTCAAGCTCCAAGAATCGCCGATTTTCGCCAAGATGAAAGCCGAAGGCAAAGGCTCCACCTCGCCACTGCGTGACAGCTTCCTGAAATATCCCAACAACAAGCTGGTGCTGCTGGCGTTGCTGGGCGCCACGGCAGGGCAGGGCGTGGTCTGGTACACCGGCCAGTTTTATGCGCTGTTCTTCCTCAACATCACCCAGCAGGTAGACTACATCACCACCTACCTGCTGATCGGCGGCGCGCTGCTGCTGGGCACGCCGTTTTTCGTCATTTTCGGTTCGCTCTCGGACCGCATTGGCCGGCTGTACATCATCCTGGCCGGGTGCCTGATTGCAGCGCTGAGTTACTTCACGCTGTTTGGGCTGTTGGCCCAGGCTGTCAATCCAGGTCTTTACGCCTATCAGCAAAAGGCCGAACTGCACGTCGCCGCCGACCCGGCCAATTGCCACTTCAACGTCTTCGTCTTCCCGGGCACGGTGTTTGGCGATTGCGATCGCGGCAAGGACCTGCTGACCAAGGCCGGGCTGAGCTTCATCTCCGACAGCCTGCCTGCGGGATCGCCAGCAACGCTGACCATCAATGGCACCACCACCACTGGTTTTACGGCCGCCAGTTGGAGCAAGGCCTTGCTGGATTCAGGCTATCCCAACCTCAAGGCAACCCAGTCGAGCATTCCGCTGACGCCTGAAGATGTTGCGGCGATCACCGCTGCCGACGTCAAGCCGGCAGCGGTGACGGCCGCCCTCAACAAGGCCCGCCTTGCTGCCGACCCGGCCGCCAAGAAACTGGCGACGGTGACCCAGATCGAGCCGATAGCCGCAGGGGCCACGGTGGCCAATGTGACCGAATACACCCAGAAAACCGCCGACACGTCGAAGATCAACTATGTAGCGGCCATTGCAATCCTCTGGATCATGGTGATCTTCGTGACCATGGTCTATGGCCCGATCGCCGCCTATCTGGTCGAGCTGTTCCCCACCCGCATTCGCTACACCTCCATGTCGCTGCCCTATCACATCGGCAATGGCTGGTTCGGTGGGCTGCTGCCGCTGGTGGCAACGGCCATGGTGGCGGCGGCGGGCAATATCTACTTCGGGCTCTGGTTCCCCATCGTGGTGGCACTGATGAGCGTGGTGATCGGCGGGATTTTCCTGCGTGACACCAAAGGCAAGGATATCGACGCCGACCTTTGATCCAATCCCGGGGGAGCGCCACGGCGCTTCCCCAACAGAACGCAAAGCCCTCGTTAACCGCCGCTCCAGACAGCGCACGCCAATTCACTCTCCGCTAACGACGCCCGCGCTTTGCGGTGGTTGCTTTCGAGGTGCGACGCCTTGCGCAAAGCGCTGCCAGCGCCTCTCGGGGGATGGTTCTGGGCGGCCTGTGACGCTCGCCGGATCACGCGAACCAGGTCGTTCCCGGATATTGGTGGGCCTTGGCCACCTCTTCGTTGAGCTCAAGCCCGATCCCCGGCCTGTCGCTCATGGCGATCTTGCCATTCTTGATGATTTCGCCGCCATCGGTGATCGTTGACCAGTAGTCGCGGTTGAACCAGTGAAATTCCAGGATCAGGAAGTTCGGCACGGTCGCGCAGACCTGCGCCGATGCCATGGTGCCGATCGGCGAGGACACATTGTGCGGCGCAAACGGGATCGAATACAGGTCCGCCATCTCGGCGATCTTGCGGCACTCGCTGAGCCCGCCGCATTTGGGAATGTCGGGCATGATGATATCAACCGCCTGCTGCTCGAGCAGCTTGCGGAACCCGTGGCGCAGATAAAGATTCTCGCCCGCGCAGATCGGGGTCGAGGTGCTGCGGGTAATCTCCGCCATGACGTCGATATTTTCGGGCGGCACCGGCTCTTCAAGCCACATCAGCTTGAGCGGTTCGAGGTCGCGGGCCAGGCGGATGGCGCTATGCTTGTCGAGCCTGGTGTGTAGATCGGTGGCCACATCCACCGAAGGGCCGGCGGCCTTGACCACCATTCCCGCCAGTTCCACCATGCGGTCATGCTCCCAGCGGTTGGGAGTCATGTTGAACTTGTCCTTCTCGTACCAGCCCGTCTCGCTGCCGGTATGACCATAGGCGCGGATATCGAGATCGACCTTGAGCGCGGTGAACCCGGCCTCCAGCACCTCGTCGACGACGGCCTGGACTTCGCCCATGTTCATTCCGGGCGAGACCTCGCAGTCGCAATAGACCCGGATATCATCACGGAACTTGCCGCCGAGCAGTTCATAGATCGGCACCTTCAGCGCCTTGCCCTTCAGGTCCCACAGCGCAATCTCGATGCCGGTCAGCGCCGTGATCAGGGCGCCGGCAAAGCCACCCTCGAACACGAGGCTACGGCGCAGGTCCTCGAAGATGGCGTCGATGGCGAATGGGTCGCGCCCGATCAGCTTGTGCGCCAACTCATGCTGGATGATGGCGATCGCCTGATGCCCGCCATGGACGCATTCGCCCAGGCCGGTAATCCCCGCGTCGGTCTCGATCCGGACCCACAAATGCATGCAATGGCCGCTCGTCGCCGCCGTCTTCACCGCTGTGATTTTCAATTGGTCCCCCTCAGAACCGGCACGAATTCCCGCCGCACAGTTCTTGTAGTGGACCGTTCCGAAACCGTCGATGCCAAACCGCTCCGGGCAATCCAGCTGCCGGTTGCTAAGCCCGCGTTAACCGCCGCCCCAAACATCTGTGGCCAATTCACGCTCCGCTAACGCCGCCCGCGCAAGGTAAGGGCTCTAGGCGGGGGCATAGAAATGGCTGTTACGCACACATCGGGTTGGCGGTTTTCGCACAAGGTCATGTTGCCGGTGCTGTTCGCCATCGTCATCACGGTCGGCACGGTTGCCGGGTTCGTCATCTGGTCGACCAGCCGCACCGATGAACATGCGCTGGCGCGTGAAACCGCGCTGGTCGCCAAGGCCATGACCGATCAGCTCGCCAATATGCCCCGCGTGCAGGGCGATTTCGCCGTCTGGGACGAGGCCCTCGACGCGGTGGAAAACCGGGATATCGAATGGCTCGACACCAATATGGGTGGCGATATTTTCGAGGGCTACGGCCACAACCGCAATTACATCCTCGATGCTGACCTGCACCCGGTCTATGCCATGCGCGATGGCGGCCAGGTCGCCGGCAAGGCCTTCGAAACGGTACGATCCACGATTCAACCGATGATCGACAAGCTGCGCAATCTGGATGGCACCGCCGCCATTGCCGCCTATAACAGCGGGGTCAGCAATACTCCGCCATCCGTGGTTGATTTCGCCCTCATCGAAGGTCGTCCGGCCATGCTCAGCGTCATGCCGATGCTGTCTGACAGCGGCGACGAGCAGGTGGCGCCCGGCCGCGAGCCGATCTATATTTCAGCCATGCTGCTCGACGATGCGCTGGCCGCCGAACTCACCGACCAATACCTGTTCGGCAACGCCCATTTCGCCACCACGCCCGAACTTGGTGCCAATGAGGCCGCCTATCCCATCCGCAATGCCGACGGCGATATCGTGGCGTGGTTCAAGTGGCAGCCCAATCGTCCGGGCGCCCGTATCCTGCAGGATACGCTGCCGGCGCTGTTGCTGGCCGCCGCCGTCGCTGGCGGTATCATCGCACTGCTGCTGCGCAATCTGCAGCGCGCGTCCACCCAGTTACAGTCCGAACGTGCCGAAGCCCAGCATCGCGCCTTGCACGATCCGCTGACCGGGCTGGGCAATCGCGCGCTGTTCCGCGACCGCTTGCATCAGGCCGTCGCCACCATGTCGCGCGGCGAACCGCGCCTCGCTTTGCTGGCGCTGGATCTGGACCGCTTCAAGCAGGTCAACGATTCCCTCGGTCACGAGGCGGGCGACGAACTCCTCCGCCAGGTCGCCGGTCGCATCACCAGCCTGTTGCGCCCCAGCGATACGCTGGTCCGGCTCGGTGGTGATGAATTTGCCATCATCCAGACCGGAATTACCGCCCATGCGGAAGCCACCGCTCTGTCGCAGCGCGTGATCGATGCGGTACAGGCCCCGTTCTACCTGCTTGGTCGCAGCGTGCAGATCGGCGTCAGCATTGGCATCGTCACCGCGCCCGATCTGGCCCAGACCGAAGCCGAAATGGCGGCCCGTGCCGATGATGCGCTCTACCGCGCCAAGGAAGGCGGGCGGAACCGATTCTGCATCCATCCGGCCCAACCCCAGGGCGATACCAACGCCGATCTCGAACAGCAGGTCCGCGAAGCATTTGCCCCGCGCCGAACCGATAATGCAGCAGCCTGAGTCGCCTTTGCATTGGCTGCAACCGCTTTGCTGATGGCATTTTCATAAATATTTATTGCCGCTGGCGGGCGTTTTTGCCAATTCAGTGGCGTACTGACTTGCGTTTTTCAATTTATACGCGCAATCCGGCTGAGCCGCCGGATCGCGGATGTGGAGCGTAATGGTCACCATCAAGGAAATCGCGAAGGCTGTGGGCGTGTCCAGCGCCACGGTTTCGCGCGTTCTGAATTTTGATGCGACGCTCTCTGTGACCGAGCAGAAACGCCAGGCGATCATCGAGACTGCGGAGGCGATGAACTACGCTACACCGCGCAATCGTGCCCGGGCCGCCCAGCAGTCCGCGGTCGCAAACAAGATCGCGCTGGTCCACTTCCTGCGGCCGCATCAGGAACTGGTCGACCCCTATTATGTCGGCCTGCGGCTCGGTATCGAGAGCCGTTGTCACGCGCTGCAGATGGAAGCGGTCAAAGTCTATCATACCGATAGCATGCCCGAAGCGTCGCTGCTGCAAAGTGCCTCCGGTGTTATCGCCATCGGCAGCCATTCCGCTGCTGAGTATGGCTGGCTCAAGCGACATTCCAAGCATCTGGTATTTGCCGACTACATCCCGCCCGACGACGAATTCGACTCGGTGGAAAGCGACCTGCCGCTGGCCATGCGCAAATTGCTGGGTGCCTTGACCGAGATCGGCTATCGCCGCATCGGCTTCATCGGCTGGATTGAAGGAAGCACCTACGGCGAAAAGCGCTGCCGGTCCTATATCGAGTGGATGAACCAGCACAGCCAGTTCGATCCACATCTCTGCATTACCGGGCAGGTCAGTGACGACAATGGCGATCGCAAGATGGAGCAGGCTGGCCATCGCCTGGCCAAGACACTGATGTCCCAGTCCAACCCGCCGGAAGCCTTCATTACCTGCAACGACAACATGGCGGTTGGTGCCTATCGGGCCATGGCGGAACTGGGCCTGCGCATCCCCGAAGACGTGGCAATCGCCAGCTTCAACGACATTTCCGTGGCGCAGTTTCTCAACCCACCGCTGTCCACCACCCGCCTGCCATCCGAAGAAATCGGCGAGGCCGCAGTGGATTTGCTGGTCGAGCGCATCGCCGGCCGGGAGCTGGCCAAGCGCATTACCCTGGCCACCGAGATCAAATGGCGCAGCAGCACGCGTCGTCCACAGGCCGCTCAAAAAGCCTGAGATAAATATTTACTGAAATATTGCACTCCGCAAAACTGTCCGCTAACAATGAGGGCAGAGGGATCGTGGAGGAACGATCCCCACTTGGGAGGACTATCAATGAATCACTTCGCCACCACCTGGCGTCGCGCAATCGGCGTCGCCGCCGTTGCCGGCATCAGCCTGCTCGCCGTCACCGCAGCCATGGCAACCGACGTCAAGGTCTGGGCATGGGATACCAACTTCAATGGCGCTGCGATGCGCGAAGCTGCGGCCCGCTATTCCAAGGATCACGCCGACGTCACCGTCACCATCGACGACTCGATGAGCCAGGACGACATCCGCGCCAAGCTCCAGACTCAGCTGCTTGCCGGCAATACCGAAGGCCTGCCTGATATCGTGCTGATCCAGGACGACGTTGCCCAGAAATATCTGCAGTCCTTCCCCGGCGCTTTCGTCCCACTGAGCGATAGCGGCATCGATATGTCAGCCTTCGCGCAGTACAAGGTTGCCGCTGCGACCCTGGATGGCAAGTCCTACTCGCTGCCCTTCGACTCCGGTGTGACCGGCCTGTTCTATCGTTCCGACTATCTGGCTGACGCCGGCTACAAGGCCGAAGATCTGCAGGACATCGATTGGGACAAGCTGATCGAAATCGGCAAGGCCATCAAGGCCAAGACCGGCCACAATCTGTTCGGTCTCGACCTGAACGGCAGCGGTCTCATCCGCGTCATGATGCAGTCGGCCGGCGCCTGGTATTTCAACGCTGACGGCTCGCTCAACGTCGAAGGCAATGCCCCGCTCAAGGCCGCCCTCGAAACCTATGCCAAGCTTTGGGCCGCCGACATCGTCAAGCCAGTTTCTGGCTGGACCGATTTCACTGGCGCGTTCACCTCTGGTGATACCGTTGGCACCATCGACGGCGTCTGGATGACTGCAACCGTCAAGTCCAAGCCCGATCAGGCCGGCAAGTGGGGCGTTGCTCCTATTCCGAAGCTGGCTGGCGTTGAAGGCGCGACCCACTATTCCAACGAAGGTGGCTCGAGCTGGTATGTTCTCTCGTCGGGTCCGAGCAAGGATGCCGCAGTCGACTTCCTCAAGACCACTTGGGGCGGCGATAAGGACTTCTACCAGAAGATCCTGGTTGGTCAGGGCGCGTTCAGCACCTGGCTGGCTGCAAGCGCTGGCGACGCCTACAAAAGCTCTGACGATTTCTTCGGTGGCCAGGCTGTATGGCAGAACTTCTCCGAGTGGCAGGCCAAGATTCCGAGCGTGAGCTACGGCACCTTCACTGCCGAAGTTGACTCGGCCGTGGTTGCCCAGCTTCCGGCAATCGCCAAGGGCGGCAGCGTTGACGATGCCATCAAGGCGATCGCCGAACAGGCCACCACACAGATGCAGTAACGGTCTTCGGAAGCGCGGGACTTCTGCCCCGCG
>NZ_JBDSUA010000028.1:0-155348 GCF_039927955.1 Devosia sp.
ACCCTGATTTTCTGCTGAACGCAGAAAATCTGTCCCTCTCCCGCAAGGGGAGAGGGTGGGCCGGGGTGTGGGGGAAGGCTTGGGTTTGACCGAGCCCTACTCCGCCATCCGCAAATGCTGCGCCGGCTTTACCGACAGTGCGGACCACGTCGTTATCAACCCCGTAGCGATGGTCAGCGCCGTAGCTCCGGTCATGACCGTCAGGATCAATGCCGGTTCGAAGCTGAACGGGAGTTCGAGCAGGCGGGTGACCACGAGCCAGGCGCCGGTGGTGCCCAGCGCGGCGGCAAGGATGGTGGAAAGCACGCCGAGCAGGCCGTATTCGACCAGATAGGCAAGGATGACGTCGCGCCTTGTGGCACCCAGCACTTTCATCACCACCGCATCGGACTGGCGCTGGGCGCGGCCAGCACTGAGGGCGCCGGCGAGGACGAAGGCGCCACTGATGATGGCCAGGCCGCCGACCACGGCGATGGCATTGGCAAGGCTGGCGAGCAGGACCGCGGCGCGGGCCAGCGCATCGCCGATCGGGATGAACGGGAGCGTCGGGAAACCCTTGACCAGCAGCGACTGGACCGCTGCTTCTTCGCCGGGAGCCGCCTTGAGGGTGGCGGTGTAGCTGGCGGGGGCGCTTTCGATCAGCCCGGGCGAGAACACCAGATTGAACGAGAAGGTTTTGGCATCCTGATCCAGATCCCGGAAATTGGTGATGGTTGCGGTCAGCGGCCGGCCGAGGATGGTCATTTCCATGGTATCGCCCAGCTTGAGGCCGAGCGGTTGCTTGAGACGGGCGTTGACCGAGACCTGCGGATCGCCCTTGTAGTCGGCGGGCCACCAGGTACCCTCGGAGACTTTCGAGCCCTTGGGGATTTCGCGCGACCAAGTGAGCGGCGTATCGCCCTTGAACATGCCCTGGGCCTCCATCGGCACCGGATCGATGCTGGCCGGGTCCTTGCCAGCCAGCCTGGTGACGACGCCGCGCAGGATCGGGGTGGCGGTGAAATCCTGGATGCGCTTGTCGGTTTGGGACAGGGTTTGGAGTGCGTCGAGATCCGGCCTGGCCATGTTGATGAAGGCGAAAGACGGGGCTTCCTGGGCGATGGCGCCGTTGAGCTGGGCGCGCAGATTGGCATCGACGGTGGCGATCAGCAGCAGCAGCGACAGGCCGAGGCCCAGCGACAGCACCACCGTGGCGGTGGCGGCGCCCGGGCGATAGATCGCCTTGAGGCCATTGCGGATGATCGCATTGGGCGGTTGGGGCAGCAGGCGCAGGCCGAGCTGGAGCAACCACGCGGCAAGGCGCAGCACGATGAAGGCGACGACGGCGCCGCCGGCATAGGACAATACGAGCACGGGGCTGCGCGTGGTGAGCAGCGCCAGGCCGACAATGGCGCCGATGGCGATGACCAATGGTACGGCAACGCGCCAGCGGATCAGATCGCGCCGGCCGATGCGGCCTTCGGCGAGACCCGAACCGGCAGAGCGGAACAGCGAGGCGGGGCGCAGCTTTTCGGCGCGCAGCAGCGGCAGGAAGCTGAAGGTGAATGCGATGAGCAGGCCGAAGCCGGCGGCAATGGCCAAAGAGGGGAAATGGACCTGTGGAGGCAGTTCGATCTTGAGCATGGTGCTGAGGAAGGGCAGCGCCGCCAGTGTCGATAGCGCGCCAAGCGCCAGGCCGATGGCGATGCCGACGCTGCTCAGCACCATGATCTGGAACAGGAAATGCACATTGATGCGGCCCGCGGTGGCGCCAAGGCTGCGCATGGTGGCGATCGAGCGGCTGCGCTCGGTGATATAGGCCGAAACCGCGTTGGAGACGCCGACGCCGCCGACCAGCAGCGATGACAGCCCGACCAAGACGAGAAAGCGGCCGAACAGGTTGAAGAATTTCGACATGTCCTCGGCCGCGTCGCGCGGCGAGCGCAGCTCGAAGCCGGAACCAGGAAACGCCTTGGTGATGGCGGCACTGGCCGAGGCGTAATCGTTGGGCGGGGTCAGCAGCAGTTGATAGCGATAGCGCGCCAGAATGCCGGGGAGCAGCAGGCCGGTGTTGTGCAGGGCATCGGCCGAGATCAGCACCGGCACGCCAAGCTGGAAGCCTTGCGCGGCCTGATCGGGAAGTGCCTTGAGCGCCGCCCGAGCTTGAAAGGTCTGGCTGCCGATGGTGAACGTCTGGCCGAGCTGGATGCCGAGGCGATCGAGCAGCAGCGGATCGACCACGGCGCCATAGACGCCATCGAGTTTGGCGAGCAGTTCGGGCAATGGCGTGGCGGGGGTGGTTTCGACTTTACCGAGCAGTGGATAAAGGCTGTCGACGGCGCGCAGCGACAGAAATGCGGCAGCGTCCGGCGTGGTGGCGCGAGCGCTGAGTTCAGTGACGGCGGTGGTAGTGCCGAGGCTGTCGAACAGTTTTCGCTCGTCGGGGCTGGCGATGCGGTAATCGAGGCGCGCTTCGAGATCACCGCCAAGGAAAGTGCGGGCGTCACGATCGATGCCCGCTTGCAGCACGGCGCTGACCGAGCCCACGGCGGCAATGGTGGCGACGCCGAGCGCCAGACAGGCCAGCAGCACGCCGAAGCGGCCAAGGCCGCCGCGCAGGTCGATCAGCGCGATGCGCAGCCAGGCGGCGAGGCGGTTCACGCCAGCACGCCCTGGTTCATGTGCAGGATGCGATCGGCGCGGGCGGCCAAAGCCGGATCATGGGTGATCAGCAGGACGGCAGTGCCCTTGTCGCGGGCGGCGGCAAACATCAACTCGATCATCTTCGCGCCGGTGTCCTGGTCAAGGTTGCCGGTGGGCTCATCGGCCAACAGCAGTTTGGGATTGGTGGCGAGCGACCGTGCCAGCCCGACGCGCTGCTGTTCGCCGCCGGAGAGTGCATTGGGCAGGTGATGCAGCCGGTCCTTGAGGCCGACATCGATCAACGCCTGTTCGGCCGTGGCGTTGATCTGCTTGCGCGAGAGATCGCGTTCGGAAATTTCGAGTGCCAGCGCCACGTTTTCCAGCGCGGTCATCGACGGGATGAGGTGGAAATTCTGGAACAGGATGCCCAGCGCCTCGCGGCGGAAAATGGCGAGGGCGTCTTCGTTGAGGCCGGAAATATCCTTGCCGGCGACGCTGACGCTGCCGGAACTGGCGCGTTCGAGGCCGCCCAAGACCATCAGCAGCGAGGTTTTGCCGGAACCGGACGGACCGACCACCGCCACAACCTCGCCCGGATCGATAGCGAAGGTGATGTCATTGAGAATGTGGAGTTCGGTTTTGCCCGAGGTCAACCGCAGGTTCATGGCGGTGGTCTGGACGACGGGCGCTGCTGTCATGGTTCTATGGTTCCGGCTAGAGTGCCCGATACAATTAGAGACTGTTTTGAAATTCGCTCTGGGGTGTCGGCTGGCGTGGTTTTTGAGAACCGGAGCGCAACGTACGTTTAGTACGTGAGCACCGGAAGCGCAGAAAATCGCGTCAGACGTCCGCCAGAGTAGAGTTTCCAAACAGTCTCTTAGGCATCGGCAAGGGACATTGATATGATGGCACGAAAACAAAAGCGTTGGCTGGCGCCGATTGCCGCATTGCTGATGCTGGTGGGCACGCCGATGGCGATGGCCAAGACGCTGCTGGTCTATGGCGACTCGCTACTGGCAGGATATGGGCTGCCGACCGAGGACGGGTTTCAGGCGCAGCTCAAGGCGGCGCTGGATAAGGCTGGCGTGGAGGTAAAAATCCAGAATGCCAGTGTTTCCGGCGACACCACGGCAATGGGGCTGGCTCGGGTGGATTGGGCGCTGGGCGACGTGCCTGATGCGGTGCTGCTGGGCCTGGGTGGCAATGACATGTTGCAGGGGCTGCCCGTAGGCGAGGCCAGGGCCAACCTTGCGGCGCTGCTGGACAAGTTCAAGGCCGTCGGCGCACCGGTCATGCTGCTGGGGATGAAGGCCAATCGCGGGCTGGGCCCGGATTATGTCACCGAGTTCGACGGCATGTATGGCGACCTCGCCAAGCAATATGGCACGGCGCTCTATCCGTTTTATCTCGATGGGGTGGCGTTCGATCCCAAGCTCAATCAGGCCGACGGTATCCACCCCAACGCCGAGGGGGTGAAGGTGATTGTCAAAAAAATTACCCCGGCGGTGATCGAGTTTTTGAAGAAATCGGGTTAGCGTGGCCGCCCTGTCCGACCAATCCCAATTGGAAATCTATATATGACCACGAATAATCCGATCGATCCCGTCAAGCTCGACAAGCTGGGCCAGGTGGCCATCAAGGTTGGGCTGCAACTGGCCGAGGGGCAGGATCTGCTGATCACGTCGCCGATGAGCGCAGCGCCGCTGGTGCGCCGGATCACCGAGCATGCCTATAAAGCCGGCGCCGGGCTGGTGACGACGATCTATTCGGACGAAGAAGCAACGCTGGCCCGCTACAAGCACGCCAATGCGGCCAGCTTCGATAAGGCCGCCGGCTGGCTCTACAAGGGCATGGCCGAGGCGTTTTCCAACAATACCGCGCGGCTGGCGATTTCGGGCGACAACCCGATGATGCTGGCCGGGCAGGATACCGACAAGGTCTCGCGCGCCAACCGCGCCAATTCGGCGGCCTACAAGCCGGCCATGGCTTTGATCACCGGGTTCGATATCAACTGGAACATCGTGTCCTATCCGACCCCGGCCTGGGCCAAGCTGGTATTTCCCAATGATCCGGAAGAAATCGCCATCGGCAAGCTGGCCGAGGCGATCTTTGCGGCGAGCCGCGTGGATCGGGATGATCCGATCGCGGCGTGGAAGGAGCACAATGGCAACCTCAAGACGCGCTGGAGCTGGCTCAACGGCAAAAACTTTGCCGCATTGAAATATACCGGGCCGGGCACCGACCTGACCATCGGTCTGGCCGATGGTCACCAGTGGAAGGGTGGCGCGTCGCAGGCCAAGAACGGCATTACCTGCAACCCAAACATCCCGACCGAGGAAGTTTTCACCACTCCGCACAAATTGCGGGTCGATGGGTACGTCGCGGGTACCAAACCGTTATCACATAACGGCACTTTGATAACCGATATGCAGGCGCGTTTCGAAGGCGGAAGGCTGGTGGAGTTGAAGGCCTCGAAGGGCCAGGACGTGTTCAACAAGGTGCTCGATACCGACGAAGGCGCCCGTCGCCTGGGCGAAGTCGCCCTCGTCCCGCACTCCTCGCCGATCTCGGCTTCGGGCATCCTGTTCTACAACACGCTCTACGACGAAAACGCCTCCTGCCACATCGCCATGGGCCAGTGCTATGCCGATTGCTTTGTCGGCGGTAAGTCCTTGAGCCAGGAGCAGATTTCGGCGCAGGGCGGCAATTCGAGCAATATCCATATCGACTGGATGATCGGTTCGAACCATGTCGATATCGACGGCGTCAATGCCGATGGCTCGACCGAGCCGGTGTTCCGCAAGGGCGAATGGGCCTAGGCCGGAAAATGATGGGGACCGCGATGTTCAGACTGGCTTTGGTAGTGATGAGCGTCGCGGTCTTGGCCGGTTGCACGTCCAATACGTCGCTCAACACCTTGCAAATATCGCAGGAAAACCAAGCGTTTCCAGCCAATTACCGCGACGTGGCGGCCAAGGCGATCAAGGGCCGGCCGGTACAAACCGCGGGGCTAACTGTCTCGGCCCCGCGCCCGGTTTTTGGCGCCAATGCCTTCAGCGCCCAGCGCTGGTTCGTCTGTGTGGTGGGCACGCCCAAGCCGGAAGCTGCAACCGCGCCAGTCGTGATCGCGCCGTTCATGGTGGGCAGCGTGGAATTGAAGGGCCACACCAAGCCGGTCGTCGTCGTGGACCCCACTAAGGACTTTGAACTGCTGGTGTTTTTCAACGAAGGCAATCTGGCATCGGTGCGCGAAACCAGCGAAGCGGAATTATGCCGCGACGGGGTCTATGAGCCGCTGAAACTGTCGGCCTGATCAGCCGGTCCAGCCGCCATCGATGACGTGAACCTGGCCGGTGGTGTAGGTGGCGCCCGCCAGATAGACCGCCAGATCGGCCACTTCCTCCGGACGGGCGATGCGCCCGATCGGCTGGCGGGCGATGAAGGCGGCCTTGGCCGCGTCAAAATCGCCGGTGGCGTGCCAGCGTTCATGCAAGGACGGGCTATCGACCGTGCCGGGGGCGATGGCGTTGCAGCGGATGCCCTTGGTGACATAGTCGGCAGCGACGGATTTGGTCAGGCCGATGACAGCGGCCTTGCTGGCTGAATAGACGAAGCGGTTGACGACGCCCTTTACCGAACTGGCGACGGTGGACATGTTGACGATGGCGCCATCGCCGCGTTCGAGCATGCCGGGCAGCACGGCCTTGATGGTGCGGACCTGGGCCAGCAGATTGAGGTTCAGCGCGAAATCCAGTTCGGCATCGGTGCTTTCAAGAATGGTGCCGCCATGGACCACGCCGGCGCAATTGAACAGCACATCGATACGACCGATTTCGGCGATGGCGGCGTTGACCGCATCGGCCGAGAGCACATCGAGCACCCGCGTGGTGACATTGGGCGTGCCGGTGAGTTCGGCCAGTTTTGCAGCATTGATATCGGTGGCGATCACCTCGGCGCCGGCCTTGAGAAAAGCATGGACCGAGGCCAGCCCGATGCCCTGGGCAGCGGCCGTGATGAGAACGATTTTGCCGTTGAGATCGGACATGGCGGAACCTGCGGTTGATTGCGACTGATCTGGCAGCGCCAGTTCGCACAGCACTAACATGTTAGTGATGGGGTCGCCCAGAAGATAAATGGTTCAATGGGCGCCGCGGCCCATTTTTGTTACAAGTTGTCATCACTGGTAAGCATTTCATTCGCCGGCGGGACAGTTGCCGAGATTGAAACGTATCATTGCATGGCGGAAGTGAGCGATACTCGCCTTACCGATGGGATCAGCGCTGTGCTGATAAATGACAATGTCAATTGCGGAGTTGCACCAGCGATGACCGAAGCCGATGACAGCGATCGATATCGCGCCCCGGCCCTGGACAAGGGGCTGGATATTCTGGAGTTGCTGGCCGAGGCCGACGAGCCGCTGAGCCAGGCCGAGATTGCCAAGGCGCTTGATCGTTCGCCCAACGAAATCTACCGCATGCTCGACCGGCTGGTGCGGCGCGACTATGTGCGGCGCACCGCAGCGGAGCGCTATGAGGTGACTCTGAAGCTGTTCGAACTGGGCCATGCGCGGCCGCCGATGCGCCGACTGGTGAGCCAGGCAGTGCCGGTGATGCGACAGATGGCGCTGCGGGCCGAGCAGCCCTGCCATCTGGTGGTGCGCGACCGCAATGAACTGGTGGTGGTGGCGCAGGTGGATGGCCCGCATAACTGGAACGTATCGATCCGCGTCGGCAGCCACGTCAAACTAGTCAATAGCGGCTCGGGCAATGTGTTTCTGGCGTTTGCCGACGCCGAGGATCGCGCCCTGATGCTGGAAGAGCAGGTGAGCGGACAGGCGCAGGTGCTCGACAGGCAGACCGAGGCGCATCTGGAAATGGTGCGAGCGCGCGGCTACGAGACCATTCCCTCAATGCAGGCGCACGGCATCAATAATCTGTCGGCACCGATCTTCGGGCCACTGGGCAGCGTCATTGCGGCGCTGACCTGTCCCTATGCCATCCTGATCGATCGGCCCAATTCTCCCGCGCCAGATGCGGTACTGGCCTTGCTGCTGCAGGCCAGCCGGGATATTTCGAGACGGTCGGCACCCGAAGAACGGGGCCAGGGGGGCTGAGCGTGCGCATTCTCGATACTCATCTGCATCTGGTCTATCCGGACCGGTTTACCTATGCCTGGATCGATGACGAACCGCTTCTCAAGGGCACGTGGTCGGTGGAGAGCTATTTTGCCGAGGCGTTGCCACTGGGCATCGAGTCGGCGCTGCATATGGAAGTGGATGTACTGGAAAAGGACATGATGGCAGAGACCGAGTTTGTGCTCGGCCTGCCCCGGATCATTGGCGCCATTGCGGCCTGCCGCCCGGAGAACATGAACTTTGTCGACCAGATCGAGCAGTTGAGCGACCACGCCCATGTCAAAGGCGTGCGCCGCATCCTGCATCAAGTGCCTGATGACCTCAGCACTTCGGACCTGTTCGTGGAAAATATCCGTCACCTACCCGATTATGACCTGAGCTTTGATCTGTGCCTGCGCGCCGACCAACTGCCGCTGGGCGTGGCGCTGGCGCAAAAGGCGCCGGACGTGCATTTCATCGTCGATCATTGCGGCGTGCCCAATGTGGCGGCGATGGAGCTTGATCCGTGGCGGGCTTATGTCAAGGACCTGGCAAAACTGCCCAATGTGAATGCCAAGATTTCCGGCGTCGTCGCTTATGCCAAGCCCGACTGGGTGGTGGATGACCTGCGCCCGTTCGTGGAGCATGTGATCGAAAGCTTTGGCTGGGACCGCGTGGTGTGGGGTTCGGACCATCCGGTATCGACCAAGACCTCCAGCGTTACCCGCTGGGTGGCGGCAACGCACGAGATCATCAAGGGCGCCAGCGACGGCGAAAAGGCCAAGCTGCTGCACAAGAATGCGGAGCGGATTTACCGGGTTTGACCTTCCTTCACCCCTTCTCCCCAGCGGGAAAAGGTGGCGTAGCGCCGGATGAGGGGCCGGGATTTCTGCCTAATCAGCGTATGCGGACACAGCCCCTCACCCGTCTCGGCCTATGGCCGATCCACCCTCTCCCGCAAGGGGCGAGAGTAGAAAGAGCGGCTGCGGCACTTTGGAGATGTTCGTGCGTTTGCCTTGAGTTGCGCGCGGCAAGGATGCAGTGTCGCGGCCAAACAGAATAGGGACGAGCCATGACGAACGCTGCCGACCGCATTGCGGTTTCCACCTGGTCGCTGCACCGGATGATGGGCACCACCTATCCGCATAATCTGGACACGCTCGAAGTTGGTCCGGTGACCGAGGCCTATGGGCCGGTCAACGAATCGCTGCTCGACATTCCCTCGGCGATTGCCAATCACGGGATCAACCGGCTCGAAATCGTGTCGTTTCACATCCCGACCCGCGACAAGGTTTATCTGGGCGAGCTGAAGTCGGCGCTGGCGGCGGTCGATGTAACGCTGCAGACGCTGCTGATCGATGCCGGGGATATCAGCGATCCACTGACCAGCGACCGCGACACCCGCTGGATTGCCAGTTGGATCGAGACGGCCAACGAACTGGGCGCCGAGCGCGCGCGGGTGATTGCCGGCAAGCAGAAGCCGACGCGCGATGCGCTGGACCTGTCGGTGAAGAAGCTGACCGAGCTGGCCGATGGCAATGCCGGATCAGCGGTGCGGCTGACCACCGAGAACTGGTTCGATCTGCTGGCCGAGCCGGGGCATGTGAACTTCATCCTCGACAAGCTCGATGGCCGCGTCGGGCTGAATGGCGATTTCGGCAATTGGGGCGGACCGACCAAGTATGCCGATCTGCGGGCGATCTTTGGCCGGGCCGAAACCTGCCACGCCAAGGCCAGCTTTGTTGACGGTACGTTGGATGAGGCCGATTATGCCGCGTGTATCGAGGCGGCGGAAGCGGCTGGATACAAGGGGCCGTATACGCTGATTTTTGATGCCAATGCGCCCCATGAGTGGGACGGGATTGCGGCGGAGAAGGCGTTTATCGAGGCGCGGATTGGCTGAGATTGGCGGGATACTTCCCTCGCCCTTGAGGGAGAGGGAAAGATTTTCTGCGTCCAGCAGAAAATCAGGGTGGGGGGTTGTCGCCGCATAGACGAAGCAGGCAAGAGACCCCTCATCCGCCCCTTCGGGGCACCTTCTCCCTCAAGGGGAGAAGGTGACGCCAGTGGATCAACCCACTACTCCAGCGGCTTCAGGCCCCCCAGCAAGGTAGGCACAAGTTCACTCACCGTCGGGTGAATATGCACGGCCTGCTGCATGACGGTGTAGGGCAGTTCGCCGGCCATCAGCTGCAGCAGCGAGTGGATGGTTTCGTCGGCTTCGATGCCGAGGAACGCGGCGCCGAGGACCAGTTTGGTATCGGCATCGACCAGCACTTTCATGAAGCCCTGGGTTTCGCCGCGTTCGCGGGCGCGGCCGACCTTGGTCATCGGCATGGTGGCCATCAGTACGTTCTTGCCGGAGGCGCGGGCTTCTTTTTCGCTGATGCCGATGCGGCCGAGCGGCGGGTCGATGAACAGGCCATAGACCGGGATACGGGCGGCGATATCGCGATTGCCGCCATCGAGCAGGTTATCGGCGACGATTTCAAACTCGTTGTACGAGGTGTGGGTGAAAGCGCCCCGACCGTTGACATCACCCATGGCCCAGATGCCGGGGATGCCGGTGCGCAGGTGCTCATCGACCTCGATGAAGCCGCGCTTGTTGGGGGTGATGCCGGCGGCGGCAAGGTTGAGGTCTTCGGTATTGGGATTGCGACCCAGAGCGATCAGCAGGTGGCTGCCCATGACACTGGTGGGTTTGCCACCGGCCTGCAGCGAGATCTGGATTTCGGCCCCGGATTTGCCGACGATGACGTCAGACGTGTCGAACAGGAATTCGACGCCTTCGGCCTCAAGGATATCGCGAATGGCGGCAGAGATATCGGCATCTTCACGCGAAGCGGGAGCCGAGCCGCGGTCGATGACGGTGACCCTTGAGCCGAAGCGACGATAGATCTGGGCAAATTCGAGCCCGATATAGCTGGCCCCTGCAATGATCAGATGCTCGGGCAGCACGTCGATATCCATCATCGAGGTGTTGTTGAGATAGGGCACGTTGGCCAAGCCCGGCCAATCGGGCGCCGAGGGCCGCGCGCCGGTATTGATGAAGATTTTTGGTGCGGTCAGGATCTCATCATTGACCTTGACCTTGGTGGCGGAAACGAAGCTGCCGATGCCCCAGAAAATGGTGAGGTTCGGCAGGTTGCCCAGCCAGTCGGTGAGGCTGGTGACCGAGGCGCCGACCACCTTGTCCTTCCGGGCCTTGACCGCCTTCATATCGACGGCAACGGGGCCGGTGCCGACGCCGAAATCGGCGGCGCGGCGGGCCATATGGGCGGCGCGGGCGCTGGCGACGAGGGTTTTGGTGGGGGTGCAGCCATCATTGACGCAGGTGCCGCCGAGATGGGTCTTTTCGATCAGCGCGGTTTTCCAGCCGGCATCGGCTAGACGGGCAGCGAGGAACGGACCCGACTGGCCCGCCCCGATGACGATGGCGTCGAATTGCTGGCTCATGTTGCACCCCTGAACTTTGCACGATTAAGGCATGCCGGTGTGACATTGCCAATTGGTTCGCGGGACTAGTTCGGGCGTGGGGAGAAAATCGTTACCTAGTGCATCAGCACCGGGTAGAGCGAGGCGACCAGCAGCAACGCCATGGTGATGTTGAAGACGCGCAGGCGGCTGGGAGTGGAGAGGAAGCGCTTGAGGCGATCGCCGGCGAATACCCAGACGCTGATCGAGGGGGCATTGACCAGGCCAAAGACCAGCGTGACCAGCAACACCGTGGTCAGCGAGCCGCCAGCGGCATAGACGGTCACGGCGGTCAGCGCCATGGTCCAGCCCTTGGGATTGACCCACTGGAACAGCACCGCCTGCCAGAAGGTCATCGGCTTGGAATCGGTGGGCTTTTCCCCAATCGTTGCCGAGGTGCCGATCTTGAAGGCGAGATAGAGCAGATAGACCACGCTGATGACTTTGAGCGCATCGTGGCTGTGCGGGATAGCGTCGAACACGCTCATCAGGCCCAGACCAACCAGACCCACCATCAGCGTGAAACCGATACTGACGCCAAGCGCGTGGGGTATCGTGCGGCGGGCGCCGAAATTGACGCCGGAGGCCATCAGCATGAGGTTGTTCGGACCCGGGGTGATCGAGGACACCAGGGCGAAAACGGCGAGTGCGGTGAAGATTTCGTAGGTCATGACGCAATGATTGCGCAAGGCAGGCGCAATGTGCCATCAATCTGCAGCACTTTGACCTCAAGCGAGCAATGTTTGACTGAAATGAACGCCAAGGACCACGAAATATTGTCCGAGCTGGAACGCGATGGACGGATCACCAATCTGGCGCTGGCGGCAAAGGTTGGATTATCGCCATCGGCCTGCCTGCGGCGGGTGCAGGACATGGAACGCTCCGGGGTGATCGCGGGCTATCGCGTGGTGACTGACCGGGTGGCGCTGGGCGTAGGTTTCATCGCCTATATCGCAGTGGGATTATCGGATCATTCCAAGGCGGCGCAGCGGGCGTTCGAGCGGGCGGTGGCGCAGGCGGTGCAGGTGCGCGAATGCCATAATGTCACCGGAACCATTGAATATATTCTACGGGTGGAAGTGGCCGATATTGGCGCTTACAAGAGCTTCCATACCGATGTGCTGGGCACTTTGCCGGCGGTGCATGCGCTGACCACCTATGTGGTGCTGGATTCAACCAAGGATTTACGGGCGTGAACGAGATGATGAGGCGAATTGGACTGGTCGCTGCTCTGGCGCTGCTGGCAGGGCCGGCGATGGCAATGGACATCGGCGAGGACGTGGGATCGACGCGGGACTACGGCATTGTACACGAGGGCGGCGACGCCATTGGCAAGGTCAGCAAGATCGAAGTGGCCGAAGATGCCGCCAAGGGCATTCTGATCGAGGTGAAGTGGGACGGCGATGCCGCGCACTGGGTCGACAGCTTCACGGTATTTTGCCCCGGCAGCCAGGTGACGCCGGGGGTTATCGACAATACTGCAGGCGGCCCAAGTTTTAACCCTGGAGTGGCGATATCACCGGGGGCCGGGCAATTGCAGCTTGAGCGCGAACTTTTTGTGCGGCTGTGCCAGTGAGGGGGTAAACACCCCTCACCCGCCCTTCGGCACCCTCTCCCACAAGGGGAGAGGGAAGAAATTAGCGGGCGTTCGTTACTTGGCGGCTTTGCCTTTGGGCACGGCAGCCGGCTCGACCACAATTTCCGGCTTGTGGCGGGGCATGCGGTTCCAGGCGTCGAGCGCGGCGATCTTGTAGGCTTCGGCCAGGGTTGGGTAGTTGAAGGCGTTTTCGACGAAATAGTCGACGGTGCCGCCCAGATTGACCACGGCCTGGCCGATATGGATCAGCTCGGTTGCCCCTTCGCCCACGATATGGACGCCCAGGAGTTTCCTGGTGTCGAGCGCGAAGATCATTTTCATCATGCCTGAATTGAGGCCCATGATGTGGCCGCGCGAGGTTTCGCGGAAGCGGGCAATGCCGTTTTCATACGGAATGCCCTTGGCTTTGACTTCCTGTTCGGTCAGGCCGACCGTGGAAATTTCCGGCACGGCATAAATGCCATAGGGGAAGAACTGCGGCGCGGGCGGCATCGCAGCACCGCAGGCGTGCAGCGCGGCGATACGGCCCTGTTCCATCGAGGTCGAGGCCAATGACGGGAAACCGATGACGTCGCCGGCGGCGTAGATATTGCGCACATTGGTCTGGAAGGTGACCGGATCGACCTTGAGGCGGCCGCGATCGACCGGGACGATGCCGCAGGTTTCCAGCCCCAGATTGGCGGTGGCGCCGGAGCGGCCCGCCGCATAGAGCAGCATGTCCGAGCGCACGGTGCGGCCGTCGCTCATGATGGCGATGGCCCAGCCCTGCTGGTCGAGTTCCACCCGCTCGACCTTGGAGCCATAGCGGATGGTCATGCCACGCTGGCGCATTTCGTGAGTGAATTCCTCGATGATTTCGCGATCGATGAAATCAAGGATGGTATCGCGTGGCTCGATGATGGTGACGGGCACGTCGAGCGCGGAGAAGATGGTGGCGTATTCTATGCCGATCACCCCTGCCCCGACCACGGTGAGGCTCCGCGGCACGCGCGGTTCGGAGACCAGGCTGTCGCTATCGAGCACCGAATGATCGTTGAACGGAATATTGGCCGGGCGGAATGGGGTGGTGCCAACGGCGATGACGGCGGATTCGAAGCCGATGGTGGTTTCCTCGCCATCGGGATTGGTGACCACGATATGATTGACGTCGATGAAGCGGGCAATGCCGCCCAGCGTCTTGACGCCGTTGCGGGCGAACTGGTGTTCGAGCACTTCGATTTCATGGTTCAGCGTCATGCGCAGGCGGGCGCCAAGGTCTTTGCCCTCGATGTCCTTCTTGACGCGATAGCTGAGGCCATAAAAGCCGCGTTCGCGCCAGCCGGAGAGGTTGAGCACGGTTTCGCGCAGGGTTTTTGAGGGGATGGTGCCGGTATGGACCGAGACGCCGCCAAGGCGGAGCCGGTTTTCCACCACCAGTACGGACTTGCCCAGTTTTGCGGCCTGTACGGCGGCACGACGACCCGCTGGGCCGCTGCCGATCACGACGAGATCATATGTGTTCAACGAACTGCCCCAAATTTCCGGCCGAGTGAGGGCCTATTGCGTGAGTGTGACACTGGCATTGCAGAGCGTGCAGTAGGCGATGGTGAAAGGCTGGGCTGCGTGAGTTTGCCTTGCGGTCGAGCAATGGCATGCGGAGGTTACCTGTCCGATATCGCAGTCGACACCCACCCCCTTGCGGGGAGGGATCAAGGATGGGGGTGGGAGAGCCACCATATCCGGGCTCCGCACCCCCCCTCCCAACCTCCCCCGTCAAGGGGGAGGTGCCGTCCGGTGAGGAGGCGAGATCGCACCCCGCACCCGCCGCTACGCGGCGACCTCTCCCCTCAAGGGAGAGGTGAGGCAGTGCCGAACCATTGGTTACCGAAGGTTGGATGCCTTGATTCATTCCGCCACCCAGCCGGGTGGTTTGCCGGTATCGGGCAGGCCGTAGAACTGGCGGATGATGTCCCAGCCGGCTTCGGCGCTGTCGACGATGTTGAACAGTTTCGGATCATCGGGGCCGATGGTGCCGGCTTCGGCCAAAGCTTCGAAATTGATGACCTTGCCCCAGAATTCCGCGCCGAACAGCAGCAGCGGAATGCGTTGCATGCGGCCGGTCTGGATCAGGGTCAGGGTTTCAAAGAACTCATCCAGCGTGCCGAAACCGCCCGGGAATACCGCCACCGCTTTGGCGCGCAGCAGGAAGTGGATTTTGCGGGTGGCAAAATAGTGGAAGTTGAAGCTGAGGTCGGGGGTGACGAAATGGTTGGGCGCCTGCTCGTGCGGCAGCACGACATTGAGACCGATCGATTGCGCGCCGATATCGGCAGCGCCTCGATTGCCGGCTTCCATGACGCCGGGGCCACCGCCAGTGACCACCACATAGTCGTGGCCGCCCAGCGCCAGAGAGGTCTGCGAGGCATATTGGGCGAACAGCCTGGCCTCGTCGTAATAGGCCGAGGCTTTTTCCAGGTTCTGCTTTTGCACATCGTTGCGAGCGGCCCACGCGGCCTTGCCCGGTTCAGGAATACGGGCGCCGCCGAACAGCACGACGGTGGAATTGATGCCTCGCTCGCGCAGCCGCATCTCGGCCTTCATGTATTCGAGCTGAAAGCGGATGCCGCGGGTGTCTTCGGAGGTGAGGAATTCGCCATCGGCAAAGGCCAGACGAAACGCGGAAGCCTCCGTCTGCGGGGTTTGCGGGGCGCGTTTGGCCGCATCGACGTCCTGCGCCGAGGTGCGCAACGGCGTGGGACGACGTTTGGCCATGAAATGCTCCGAATCTTGCGGGGGAATGGTGTCACCGCATGGTTAATGTTCGGTGTTTGAGGCGGGGTGGAGGTCGCGTTGGAGACCAGGCTGAAATTGCGGCTCTCGTCCCCCTCCCTTCCCTCCCCGCAAGGGGGAGGGTGACATCGAGCGTGGGGCACCATTTTGCCAATTCCACCGGGTTCACCCTCCCCTTGCGGGGAGGGAAGGGAGGGGGTGGGCCAAAAGCACCGCACGCCTTAAAACCCCCAACCACAAACCAGGCCCTCGCAATTGACACCTCCCCTTGCGTGGGTAATGTCCCGGGCAGCAAATTCTCCTGAAAGTATTCCCATGGCCCATGCCGATCTTGCCCAGACCATCGATGCAGCCTTTGAGGCGCGCGCGGAGGTCAATTTTTCGACCAGGGGCGCGGTACGCGACGCGGTGAGCGAGGCGCTGAACCTGCTCGATAGCGGCAAGGCGCGCGTGGCCGAAAAGATTGACGGAACCTGGCAGGTTAATCAGTGGCTGAAAAAGGCGGTGCTCCTGAGCTTCCGGCTCAATGACAACCAGCTGATTGCCGGCGCGCCGGGCGAAGCGAGCTGGTGGGACAAGGTTCCGTCCAAGTTTGATGGCTGGGGCGAGGCCGAGTATCGTGCCGGCGGCTTCCGCTCGGTGCCGGGCGCGGTGGTGCGCAAATCGGCCCATATCGGCAAGGGCGTGATCCTGATGCCCAGCTTTGTGAATCTTGGCGCGTTTGTTGACGAAGGCACCATGGTGGACACCTGGGTTACCGTCGGCTCGTGCGCGCAGATCGGCAAGAACGTGCATATTTCGGGCGGCGTCGGCATTGGGGGCGTGCTGGAGCCGCTGCAGGCCGGTCCGGTGATCATCGAGGACAATTGCTTTATCGGGGCGCGCTCGGAAGTGGTCGAAGGCGTGATCGTGGGCGAAGGCGCGGTGATTTCGATGGGCGTGTTCATCGGCGCCTCCACCAAGATCATCGACCGGCAGACCGGCGAAGTGCATGTGGGCAAGGTGCCGCCCTATTCGGTGGTGGTATCGGGTTCAATCCCGGGCAAGCCGCTGCCGGGGCAGAACTGGGGGCCGTCGCTGTATTGCGCGGTGATCGTCAAGACTGTCGACGCCCAGACCCGCTCCAAGACCGGGATCAATGAGTTGCTGCGCGATTAATCCACAAGCTCTGGAGTTCCCAGGCGTTAATTGCTGCGTCTGCACTGGTCTGCGGCACAATAGCGCATTAGTATTTGCGTACGCGCATGAGGGCGCTGGGACCTTGGAGGGGCTGATGGATTTCAAGCAAGACTGGAAATATCTGTTTACGAGCTTTGACGGACGCATCAACCGCGCGCCGTTCTGGGCGGGCGTACTGGTGCTGATCGCCGTCAACATTGTGGCATCGATCCTTGCCAGCATCATCCACGTGCAGGCGCTGTCGGTCATCGTCTCGCTGGTACTGATCTACCCATCGGTGGCGCTGTATGCCAAGCGCTGGCACGACCGTTCCAAGTCCGGCTGGTGGACGCTGATCCTGCTGGTGCCGCTGCTGGGCATCATCTATGCGATCTACGAAATCGGCACGCAGCCCGGCACCCCGGGCAGCAATCAATATGGCCCCAATCCGCTTGGCGCCTGATCCAGCGTAGAATTGGACGGGATATGACTGCCAGATTTGCGGGCGATCCCGTCCAACTGCTGTCGCAACTGATTGCCTGCGCCTCGGTGACTCCGGTGGAGGCGGGCGCGCTGGGCGTGCTGGAGGCCGCGCTGACACCGCTGGGCTTTGCGGTAACGCGGCTGCGGTTTGAGGGTGACGGCTCCTATCCCGTCGATAATCTGTTTGCGACGCGCGGCACCGGTGGCAAGCGGCTGTTGTTTGCCGGGCATACTGACGTGGTGCCGCCGGGCGATCTGGCCGACTGGACCTCGGACCCGTTCTTGCCACGGATTGCCGATGGCAAGATTTATGGGCGCGGCGCGGCGGACATGAAGAGCGGGATCGCCGCGTTTGTCGCAGCAGTCATGGCCATCCCCGCCGGTGCGGGAACGGTGGCGCTGGCGATTACCAATGACGAAGAGGCCGACGCGATCAACGGCACCGAAAAACTGATGGCGTGGGCGCGCACCAATGGTCATGAATTCGATTTTGCCATTGTGGGCGAACCGAGTTCGGCGGCGCGGCTGGGCGACAGCATCAAGGTAGGGCGGCGCGGCTCGTTTTCCGGGCGGATCACCGTGACCGGCGTGCAGGGCCATGTAGCCTATCCCGAAAAGGCCAATAATCCGCTGCCAGTGCTGGCGCGAGTGGTGGCGGCGTTGAGCGGCGAACCCATCGACACGCGCACCGAACTGTTTCCGCCGAGCAATCTGGAATTTACCAGCATTGACGTGGGTAATCCGACGGGCAACGTGATCCCCGCCAAGGGCGAGGCGCGGTTCAATATCCGGTATAATGACCGGTGGAGCCCCGAAACGCTGAGGGACTGGGTCGAGGCGCAGATCGCCAAGGTGGATGCTGGCGGCTGCACGATTGGGTTCGAACTGGCGGCAAGGCCGTCGCGATCGTTCCTGTCGCCGCGGGGCGAGGCCATCGATCTGCTGGACCAGGTTTTAACCGAGATAACCGGGCAGCGGCCGCTGTTGTCGACCGGCGGCGGCACCTCGGATGCGCGGTTTATCGCGCAGTATTGCCCGGTGGTGGAATGCGGGCTGGTCGGCACGACGCTGCACAAGAGCGACGAGCATGTACTGCTGAGCGATGTGACCGGATTGAGCGCACTTTATGCCGCGTTCATGCGGCGCTATTTTGCGGTGACGCCATGAAAATCTTCGGCTTGCTGCGCGGTGCCGTGCTGGGCTGGATCGATATCGTGGCCGGCCGAGCGGGATGGCGCGACCGATTTTCGTTTACCGGCGCCGGACTGATCATGGCGCTGGTGGTGTTTGCGCTGGTGGCGCTGATCGTCACTTTGTTCGAGACCACGGGCGAAAGCATTTCCGGGTTCGGGATCGGCGCAGCCCTGGTGGTGGAAATGATGGCGGTGCTGGCCATTGTGGTGGCCAGTTTTGCGGTGAAAATCGTCACCCGCAGCGCCGGGCCGGTGCGGGAGCTGATCGTGCCGGGGATCTACGCGCTGGTGCCCTATGTACTGGTGCGCGCGATCATGGTGGCGTTTGCCGCGCCACTGGTTACGCTGGTGCTGTTGGGTCTGGCCTTTCTGATGTTCCGGCTGGGGCGGATGGCGGGGCCATGGCGGTGGCCGGCGGCGCTGGCGTTTGCGGTTTTGATGATCGTGCTGCTTGTAGGGATGCCGCTGACGCTCTACATCGTGGGCAACCCAGCCAACTCGCCCATCTGACGGGATTTACCCTTGCCGCAGAATAGAACGCTTCTTGAAGAACTGAGCAGCGCCGCGCGCGGCATTGTGGCGCTGATGACCGGCAACCGGTCGGCGCCGGGCAATTTCGATTTCAGCCACCGTGGACTGGCCGGCAGTTTCATCGCCTTTCTGGTGGCCAATGTGGCCGTGGCCTTCGGGCCGCAGCTCCTGGGCATGCAGACGCCGCCGGGCATGGCATCGCGGGCGCTCATCCTGGGATTTGTACTGTATGTGATCCAGCAGGGCATCGCCTTCCTGGTGCTGCGGCAGATGAAGCGCACCGATGGGTTCATTCCGTTTCTGGTGGCCGACAACTGGGCGACGTTCTTTACCTCGCTGCTGTCGCTGGGCCTGCTGCTGCTCGGTGGTGGGAGCGACGTATCGCTGATCGTGATCGGGCTGATCGTGATCATCATCGAGGTCAATATCGGCCGGTTGATCGTGACGCTGTCGCCGTTGCAGGTGGCTACATTCATCATCGCGCAGGTGGTCGGCTCGGTGGTGTGCCTGCTGGTGCTGTCGATGCTGATGCCCAATGCCGGGCTGATCCCGACGCTCTAATAGACCACGTGGGTCAGATAAAGCCCGTCGGGTGGAGCCAGAGCGCCGCAGCGGCGGCGATCCAGTGAATCGAGGGCGGCGCGGAAATCGGCGGGCTGCCATTTGCCCTCCCCCACCATTTTGAGCGAACCCACCATCGAGCGCACCTGATGGTGCAGGAAGCTGCGCGCCTTGGCGGTGACCACGATATGGTCGAGTTCGCGGCGGACCGCGAAATGATCGAGCGTCTTGACCGGCGATTTGGCCTGGCACTCGGCGGCGCGGAAGGTGGTGAAATCGTGGGTGCCCAGGATGAGTTGGGCGGCATGGTGCATGGCATCGGCATCGAGCGGCATCGGCAGGTGCCAGACGTGGTGGCGTTCAAGGATGGCCGGAGCCCGGCGATTGAGGATGCGGTATTCGTAATGGCGGGCAAGCGCCGAAAAGCGGGCCTCGAAGGTTTCGGGCACCACTTCGGCCAGCAGAATGCCGACCGGTTGCGGACGCAGATGAAAGTTCAGCGCCTCGCGGACGCGAAACGGGTCCCAGTCTCTGGCAAGATCGAAATGAGCGACCTGCCCCAGTGCATGCACGCCGGTATCGGTGCGGCCGGCGGCCTGGGTGGTGACGGTTTCGCCGGAGAAGCCGAGAATGGCGGTTTCGAGGGCTTCCTGTACCGAAGCGCGATCAGTCTGGCGTTGCCAGCCGTGGAACGGGGTTCCGTCATATTCGATGGTGAGTTTATAACGGGGCATTAGATGCCGCCTCTCACGCTCAACTCTTCCTTCTCCCCTTGAGGGAGAAGGTGCCTGAAGGGCGGATGAGGGGGGTTTACTTGCTGCGGTGTCTGCGGGAACAACCCCTCACCCGGTAATTTCTTCTGAACGAAGAAATTACGGTCCCTCTCCCTCAAGGGGCGAGGGGTGACGACTGAGACAGTGGCGCGGCTCACAGCACTTTATCCGGCAAAACCCCTGCCCCGCGCAGGAAGGTGGCGGCGTCCATGGCGGATTTGCCTTCGCGCTGGACCGTGATCAGGCGCACCGCGCCAGTGGCGCAGGCGATGGTGAGGCCGGGCAGAAGCGCGCCGGGGGCGGCTGAGCCGGTGGCGAGGGCGGAACGGAGCGCCTTGATGCGCACGGGTTTGCCGGCGAGGGCGATTTCGAACCAGGCGCCGGGAAATGGCGACAGGCCGCGAATGTGGTTGTGGACTTCGGCGGCCGGCTTGGACCAGTCGATCCGGGTTTCGGCTTTTTCCAGCTTTTTGGCGTAGAGCGCGCCGGTTTCGGGCTGCGGGGTGAAGGTGAGGCTGCCGCGATCGAGGGCGGCGAGGGCACGGCCCATCAGGTCGGCGCCGGTGCGCATCATCACGTCGTGCAACTCGCCGGCGGTCATGTCGGGGCCGATCGGCATTTCTTCGCCCAGCCCGATGGCGCCGGTATCGAGGCCTTCGTCCATCTGCATGACCATGACGCCGGTGCGTGCATCGCCTGCCATGATGGCGCGCTGCATCGGGGCGGCGCCGCGCCAGCGGGGCAGCAGCGAGCCATGCAGGTTAAGGCAACCCAGGCGCGGTGCCTCAAGGATCGGCTTGGGCAGCAGCAGGCCATAGGCGACGACCACGGCAACATCGGCAGCGTGCCTGGCAAAGACGATCTGCTCGGCTTCGCCCTTGAGCGATCTGGGCGTGAACACCGGAATGCCGAAGTTTTCGGCGGCTTCATGGATCGGGGATTTGCGTTCGACCTGGCCGCGCCCGGCGGGTTTTGGCGCGCGGGTATAGACGGCGACAACCTCGTGGCCGGAGGAGACGATTTCGGTGAGCGTGGGGATGGAAAAGTCCGGGGTGCCCATGAAGATGACGCGCATTGTTCTACCTTTCGGGCCATCGCTTTGCCAGTCGTCGACCCTCGCCCCTTGCGGGAGAGGGACCGAAATTCTGCGTTCAGCAGAATTTCAGGGTGAGGGGTTTTTCTCCGCATACAGAAAGCAGGCAAGAGACCCTCATCCGCCCTTCGGACACCTTCTCCCGAAGGGGAGAAGGTGGCGACTGTTGGGCCGGGAGTTAGCCAGCAGCGCGCTTGGCGGCTTTGTCGAATTTCTTGATGACGCGGTCGCGCTTCAGGCGGCTGAGGTAATCGATATAGAGCACACCATCGAGGTGATCGAGTTCGTGCTGGATGCAGACGGCGAGCTTGCCTTCGGCATCCTTGGTGACCTCGTTACCATCGAGATCGGTATAGGTGACCGTCACCGCGTTAGGGCGCTCGACTTCGTAATACAGCTCGGGAATCGACAGGCAGCCTTCTTCGGTGACCTGCATTTCATCGCCGAACTTGGTGATTTCGGGATTGATCAGCACCAGCGGCTCGGGCGTTTCGCCTTCGGCGGCCAGATCCATCACCACGATGCGCTTAAGCACGCCGATCTGCGGCGCGGCAAGGCCAATGCCCGGCGCGTCATACATGGTGTCGAGCATGTCCTTGGCCAGCTTCTTGATGTCGTCATCGACCACTTCGATATGGTCGGCGACGGCGCGCAGGCGCGCATCGGGGATGACAAGAATGGGGCGAATGGCCATGGCAGACACGTCCTTTAAGAGTTAGCCCTTCGATATGGTATTTTCCTTGGCCGGGTCAACAGCGCCCGCGCATGGAACATTTGCGGAACGCGCGAATCGGTTAGACTGCGCGCCATGGATAATGTGCTTTTCTTGGCCGGGGATTTCCCGGTTACCGTGATGATCGCCGCTGCGACCGGCGTCGGGCTGATCGGGCTTTTGCTGGTTGGCTTGATGATCGGGGCGGTTCGCGGCAGTGCGCGTCGGGCCGATGCGGCGGCGCAGCAGGCGACGGAACAGTTGCGCGCCAATTTTGAAAACCAGATCGGTGACCGGGACAGCCGCATCCGCGACCTTGATGCGCAGGCACAGCGCGAGCGGTTGCGCGCCAGTGAAATGCTGGATGCCGAAAAGAGCAAGAGCGCCGAGCTTTATGCCGAACTCTCGGCGGTGCGGGCGCGGATGATTGAGCAGCGGCAGCAATCCGAGGCCAATCTGGCGCGATTTGCCGAGGCCCGGCAGCAGATGACTGACGAGTTCAAGGCCATCGCCGGCGATGTGCTCAAAAGCCATGGCGAGACGTTTTCCAAGCAGAATCGCGAGCAGGTGGATGTGCTGCTCAAGCCATTGCAGGACAAGATCGGCGAGTTTCATTCCGGCCTGCTGAAAGACCGCGCCGCGATGAGCGAGCAGATCCGGGCGCTGGCCGAGAGCAATCTGCAGATCACCACCGAGGCACATAACCTGACCCGCGCGCTCAAAGGCAATGCGCAGACGCAGGGCGCTTGGGGCGAGATGATCCTGGCCACGATTCTGGAGCGTTCGGGGCTGCGCGAGGGCGAGCAGTATATCACCCAGCAGAGCCACAGTGACGATGCCGGTGGGCGGGTACGCACCGATGTGGAAGTGCTGATGCCCAATGACGACCGGCTGGTGATCGACTCCAAGGTGTCGCTGACCGCGTTCGAGGCCTATACCAACAGCGATGACGAGACGCGCGAGCAGCACCTGGCGGCGCATCTGATCTCGGTGCGCGGCCATATCCGCACGCTGGGCGAGAAGAGCTATCAGAAGCACGCGCGCAGCAGCCTCGACTATGTGATGATGTTCGTGCCGATTGAATCAGCGCTGGCCACTGCGATCCAGGCCGATCCGAAACTGGTGGAATATGGCATGGGCCTGGGCGTGATGCTGACTACGCCGACGACGCTGATGACCGTGCTGCGGACCGTGCGCAATGTGTGGGACATCGAAAAGCGCCATCGCAATGCCGACGAGATCGCCGAACGCGCCGGGGCGCTCTACGAGAAGGTTGCCGGGTTTTTGTCGAGCATGGACAAGTTGGACACGCATCTCGACCGGGCTCGGCTGAGCTTTGACGAAGCGAAGGGGCAACTTTCCACCGGCAAGGGCAATGTGGTGCGTCGCGTGGAGATGCTGCGCGAACTGGGCGCCAAGACCAACCGCACTCTGCCTTCGGGCTGGGACGGCGGCACTGACGAAACGCCAAACCTGCGGATTGTCGGCAAGGATGAGCCGGGGGACCTGGCCTAGTCGCCGAAGGGGTGCGGAAGTTATCCACAATAGTTAGCGGGTTGTGCATGGTACTCATAGGATTGATTTTGCAACGAGTTTTCTGATCGCTGCAAAGCTGCGGTAGAATTCGCAGATGCAATTCACCTTTGAGTAAGGCCGGCGTGACGCGATCCGTACAATTTTAGCCAATTGCTTGAGAGGCCCTTCAACTGCCCGGCCCATGCTGCTTGCATCAGGGCCATGGCGGCCACGGGGTAAAGCAGATGACGCAGGTTTTTGAGACGGCCGAGACGATGCAGCGCCAGTATTTCTTTCTGGAAGAACGCCAATTCTATAACCGCGCCAAGACCGACCGCATGGTTGGCAAATGGGTTGGTGAACGGCTCGGGCTGGGCGCTGTTGGCGCCGCGCTTTACGCCGAACGCGCCGTGGAAGCCGGGATCGTGTCGCGCGACGGCCGCGGTGGGTTTGATTTTCTGGTCACGCAGCTGAGCAATATCGGCGTGCGGATCGACGAATTGCGCGCCCGTTACGGCATTGCCGGAGCCGGTGAATGCCCGGCGCTGAACCTGGTTGCGGTGGGTAGCCTGTCGCTCGACCACTAAGACGGATTGCAGCTTTCGCGATCGCAGAACGAACCGGGCGCCAGTTGAGGCGTTGTTCCCTGAGCAGGTTTACTCAGGGAGGCTTTGATGAGCCCTATCCACAATCACGACGCCGTGGTGTCGCAGGACAGCAATTTTGACGATGGGGCGGATCAGGCTGGCATTGCCCAGCCGTTCAGCCAGAACGAAATCGACGAGCTGTTATATGGCGATGATCGCCCGGCTGCAGAACGGCTGGAGCTGCTGCGGGACTATCGCGCCGAGCTGGCCGCCCGTGAAAGCGGCAACTTTGGCGGAGAGGACCCGGCGGCATTGCTGGCGGAAATCGACAAGGCCATCGGTGCGCTATCGACCGATGAAGACAATGCCAATGACACCGACGATTTTGCCGGGCTCGCTGCACCACTGGATCGTGATCCGCTGGAGCATCGCGAGACGCTGTCACCGGACGACGATGCCTTTGAATTGCTGGACGAAGAAGATGTCGAGGACGACCTCGAAGTGCTCGACGAAACCGAATGGGACGACGGCGACGATTTCAAGCCGGAACGCGGCACCCACTAGATTTCGGTGCGGGCCTTGAGCGCCTGGCTGAGCGTGCCTTCGTCGAGGTAATCGAGTTCACCGCCCACTGGCACACCATGGGCCAGGCGAGTGACCTTGGTGCCAGAGCCTACCAGTCGGTCCGTGATGTAGTGGGCGGTGGTCTGGCCTTCGACGGTGGCGTTGACCGCCAGAACCACTTCCTTGAAGGTGGGCGCGCGTTCGATCAGCGCATCGATGGTGATGTCGTCAGGGCCGACACCATCAAGCGGGGACAGCACGCCACCCAGCACATGATAGCGCACGGCGCCGACGCTGGCGCGCTCAAGCGCCCACAGATCGGCGACGTCCTCAACCACGATCAGCATGCCGCTTTCGATGCGACGCGGATCAGAGCAAATCCCGCAAGGGCTGCGCGTATCGACATTGCCGCACACTTCGCAGGTTTTGACGGCGATCACTGCGCGATCCAAAGCTGCAGACAGCGGGATCATCAGCGATTCTTTTTTCTTGATCAGTTGCAGTACGGCGCGGCGAGCCGAACGCGGGCCGAGGCCCGGCAGGCGGGCCAGCAGCTGGATCAGTTGTTCGATTTCGGGTCCGCCGGAGGCCACTTAGCTACCTTGTTGCTCGATCCGCGTTTTTACTCACGGTGTCATCCCGGCGAAGGCCGGGATCCATCTTGATATCTCGGGATGGGCCCTGGCCTTCGCCGGGGTGACATCGAGAGCTTGACCAGCTCAATTGCCTAAAACGGAAACTTCATGCCGGGGGGCAGCGGCAATCCCGCCGTCACTTCGCTCATCTTGGCCTGGGTTTCGTATTCGACCTTGGCCTTGGCGTCGTTGTGGGCGGCGATCAGCAGGTCCTCGAGCATTTCGGCATCTTCGGGCTTGAGCAGCGACGGATCGATCTTGAGGCCACGCATGTCGCCCTTGCCGGAAAGGGTGACGGTGACCATGCCGCCGGCGGACTGGCCGAGCACGACGAGATTGGCGAGGTCGGCCTGCATGGCCTCCATCTTGCCCTTCATTTCGCCGGCGGCCTTCATCATGCCCATGATGTCTTTCATTCGTCGTCCTCTTCATCCTTGATCGCATCGAGATAGGCTTCGACGGGCACCTGCTCAAGCTTGGGCACCACACGAACGGTTGATCCGGGAAACATTTCAAGGATCGCCTGCACCAGCGGGTCTTCGTGGGCCTCGGCCTTTTGCGCTTCTTCGTGCTGCTCGCGGAACTGACGCACAGTGGGGCCGGCGGGGGCCTTGCTCGATACGGTGATCAACCAGCGCTCGCCGGTCCATTGCTGCAGGCGCGCAGAGAGGGTGGCGATAATGCCCGGATCGGTGCCATCGGTGAGCGCCACTTCGATGCGGCCGGCGGAAAACGAAATCGGCCGCATGTTGGCTTCGAGCGCCAGCTTGACCAGAATGTCGCGCTTTTCGGCAGCGAGCGCGATCAGTTGCGCATAATTTTGCGGATTGGCGGAGGCCTGCGGCACAGACGGTTGGGGCGCGGCAAAGCTGGGCGCCTCGCGCGGCTGCTCGACGCGCAGGGCCTGCGGGCCACCGCCCGATGGCCGATTGAGCTGGGGCGGCGGCATCGGCGCGGATTGGAGCGGCTGGTTGGACAGTTTGGCCAGCAGTTCATCGGGGCTGGGCAGATCGGCGGCGTAGGCTAGCCGGACCAGCACCATTTCGGCAGCCTGCAAGCCGTTGCCGGCCCTGGAGACTTCATCATAGCCCTTGAACAGTATCTGCCAGCAGCGGGTCAGCGCCCGCATCGGCAGCTTACCGGCGAGGTCCGCGCCACGCTTACGCTCATCGGGGGTCAGCGACACATCATCGGCGGCGGCGGGCACCACCTTGATGCGGGTGACCAGATGGGTGAAATCGGCCAGATCGGAGACCAAAGTCTGCGGATCGGCGCCGGCATCGTACATCTCGCGCATGGTGGTCAGCGCCTGGCCGATATTGCCCGACATCAGCTCTTCGAACAGATCAATGGTCTTGGCGCGATCGCCGAGGCCCAGCATGGCTTTGACGGTCAAAGCCGAGACATGGCCATTGCCATGGGCGATGGCCTGATCGAGCAGCGAAAGATTGTCGCGGGCAGAGCCTTCGCCGGCGCGCACAATCATGGCGAGGGCCTCGGGTTCAAAGCCGATCGCCTCCTGCGCCAGGATGTTTTCGAGATAGGCGGTCATCACTTCGGGGATGATACGGCGCAGATCGAAACGCTGGCAGCGCGACAGGATAGTCACCGGCACCTTGCGGATTTCGGTGGTGGCGAAGATGAACTTCACATAGGGCGGTGGCTCTTCGAGCGTCTTGAGCAGCCCATTGAAAGCTTGCGTCGACAGCATGTGTACTTCGTCGATGATGTAGACTTTATAGGGCGCCGAGACCGGGCCGTATTTCACCGAGTCGATGATTTCGCGGATGCTGTCGATGCCGGTATTGGAGGCGGCGTCCATTTCAATGACATCGACATGGCGCCCTTCGATAATGGCGCGGCAGTGCTCGCCTTCGACGTCGAGATCAAGCGTCGGGTGCTTGCCGGTGGCATCCTGATAATTGAAGGCGCGGGCCAGAATGCGCGCCGTGGTGGTCTTGCCGACGCCGCGCACGCCGGTGAGCATGAAGGCATGGTGGATGCGGTTCTGCTTGAAGGCATTGCCCAGGGTCTGGACCATGGCATCCTGACCGATAAGCGTCGAAAAGCTCACCGGGCGATATTTGCGCGCCAGTACCAGATAGGGGGACGAAGCTGTATCAGGCGAAGCCATACTGCCCTTGGTCACCGTGTAAGGAGAATCTGCGCGAGCCATCTGGCATCATAGGCAGAAGTAGGAGGCTGGCAACGACCCGTGAAGGTCTCGTTGGGGCTGCTTCCTTCCGGACCTGACCCGGTTGGCGAGGAACACGTCCGCGCCAACCTCCCGGCGCTGTATATGGCCAAGGATTGTGGCGATGGCAAGGGGGCAGTTAGGGTGCGAACATTGCAGCTAAAGTCTCCAAGGTCTGCGTCAGAACGATTGGATCGACCTCCCCCAACTGCCGTCGCAACCGCTCCTTCGCTACCGTCCGAATCTGATCGAGCAGGATCAGGCCGGGCTGGCTTTCAAAAGTGACCGGGATCCGAAATGGAGCGGGGCGAGACTTGGATGTCAAAGGGACGATGACAACAGTACGCAATCTCTCATTCATATCAAAAGGTGAGATGATGAGTGATGGTCTAGTCTTGCGGATTTCGCTGCCAACCGTGGGATCCAGCGAGACGAGCCATATTTCGCCGCGCTTCACCAGACCCACTCATCGTCTGCATCTTCGACGAAGTCTTCCCAGACAAATTCGTCGTCGCCTGCTTCGGCGATCAATTTGGCCGCCTCGGCCCAACCCTCACGCGGGTGCTTCTTGGCGACCTGTTCGATCACCAGTCGGCCGTCGATAACACTGATATTGAGCTGGTCACCCGCCTGCACGCCGAGTTCACTCAGCAGCGGCTTGGGAATGATCACTCCTGATGAATTGCCGAACTTTTTAAGGGTGCTTTGCATCGCGCCTCCAGATTCAAAAATCTAGCATCTCGGCAGCGATGTTACAACATTGTTGTCACGGGCTCTTGTGCGGCTAGCGGCGGCGAAAACCAACGCATGCGAGCTACGCGGGGCGCTGGCTTATCCTCACGGAAAAATCATGCACAATCGGTTTGGATGCAAACGGGATGGCGTGATGGAACAGATGACAATCTGGGTGCAGGTGGCGATGGTGGCAATGCCGACGCTGTGGCTGGTGCTGGGAGCGCTGGAGAATGTGCGGGCACCCAAGGCCAATGGCGACATGGTGGCCGGGGTGCTGGCGATGGCGCAGATGCGGGAAGAATTTCCGGAGCTGTTTGCGGTGCTGGGGCGCAACCGGATTACCCATGCGGGGCTGCACAAGGCTATCTTTGCCGGCATCGTCACGGCGGAATGCCTGGTTGCGGTTTTGATGGTAATCGGCACGCTGATGCTGCTGGCGGCAGCGTTTGGATTGGGTTCGCTGGAGACGGCGCGAGTGGTGGCGACGCTCGGCGTTCTGGGGTTCACCCTGATCTGGTCGGCGTTTCTGGTGGGCGGGCAGTGGGTGCATTACTGGGCGGGTTATGAGGGCGCCCAGCACACCCATCTGAAACTGACGATCTGGGGCGGTGTGGTGCTGTGCCTGCTGGTGCTTTAGGCCCGCCAGAAGGCGATGGCTTCGCTGAGGACGTCATGGGCGAGGCGCGGTTCGTGACCGGGCGTGTAAAGCATGACCCGCTGCACGCTATTGCCATTGTAGAGACTGACCATGAAGTCTTCGACGCCGAGGCTGGAATAGTCAGCGATCGGCACTTTGACCGCTTCGATGCGGAGGGTGGCGTTGCCCGAGCCGAGGGCGAAAATAGCGGCCATGGCGGGCGAGCGGCGCCCCAGTTCGGCACGATAAGCCAACATGTCCTCGACGCCGAACACCTGATCGGGCTGGTGGCGATGCGCGGCAAAGACGCGATCGGGATAGTGATCGAGCAGTATCGCCACCAGCAGCGCCCGACGCGCCGAGAGGGGCGCTGCGAGGCTGTGATGGTGTTCGGCCTCGATCAGCGCGAAGTGCTGCTCCAAAGAGAGCGGATCAGGCAAGGTGCTTGGCAAAGAAGGCTAGCGTGCGCTGATTGGCCAGTTTGGCCGCTTCGGCATTGTAGTTTTCGGGACGCTCGAAATTGCAGAAACCGTGGCCGGCCGGATAGACGTAGATCGGCAGATCCGGGTGGGCCGCACGCAACTCGTTGATCTGTTCGAGCGGAATGCCCTTGTCGTTGTCACCATAGTGCATTTCGAGCGGCATGGTGGGAGCGAGGCCGATATAGCTGGGCACGCCGCCACCGTAATAGCCGGACGCCGCCGCGAGGCCGAGGCCAAAATGGGCGGCGCGCCAGGCGGTGGCGCCGCCAAAGCAATAGCCGGTTATGCCAACCTTACCGACATCAGCAACGGCTTTGACAGCCGCTTCTACATCGAGGCGAGCGGTGTCGTGGCTGAAATTTTGCATCAGCTCACCAATATGAGCGAAGCCGGTGGGGCCGTAATCCTGGCTTTCGTAACCCAGTTCAACACGATCAAACAGCGCCGGGGCGATGGCAACATAGCCTTCGGTGGCGTAGCGATCGACTTCGGCGCGGACGAAGTTATTGAGGCCCCAGACCTCCTGGATCACCACCACCGCGCCTTTGGGCTTGCCAGCAGGCGTAGTGCGATAGGCGTTGAAAGTGAAGCCGTCACTGGACGTGAGTTTGATGCGGTCGCCCATGGATGCGTCCTTATTTATTATCCGATGCCGGATAAACACCGAGCACCTTGAAATAGTCCGTAAAAAATTTCAGTTCGTCGAAAGCGTGCTGGACGCCGGGATCGGAGGGATGGCCTTCGATATCGGCATAAAACTGGGTGGCGGTGAAGGCACCACCGACCATGTAGCTTTCCAGCTTGGTCATGTTGACGCCGTTGGTGGCAAAGCCGCCCATCGCCTTGTAGAGCGCGGCGGGGACGTTGCGGACGCGGAAGACGAACGTGGTCTTGACCCTGCCGCCCTGTGGAGCTTCGTCCTGCTGGGGCGAGAGCACCAGAAAGCGGGTGGTGTTGTGCGAGGCGTCTTCGATGTTTTCAGCCAGAACATTGAGGCCGTAAAGCTCACCGGCAAAGCGCGAGGCGATGGCGGCGACCGATTTGTCGGCTTTCTGCGAGACTTCGCGGGCGGAGCCGGCAGTGTCGACGGCGTTGATGGTGCGGAACTTGTGCCTGGCGATGAATTTGCGGCACTGGCCCAGCGCCACCGAAAGCGACTGCACCGCCTTGATGTCTTCCAGCGTGGCACCGGGGACACCCAGGAGGGTCATTTCGACGCGCAGATAGGTCTCGCCGGTGATGAACAGGCCGCTTTCGGGCAGCAGGTGATGGATATCGGTGATACGGCCATAGAGCGAATTTTCCACCGGAACGACGCCAAAGGCGGCCTTGCCGGTTTGCACCGCAGCAATGGTTTCCTCGAAGGTGACGCAGCCCAGCGGCTCGCCTTGGGGGAACATGCGGCTGGCGGCGGCGTGGCTGAAGGCGCCGGGCTCACCCTGGAAGGCGATTTTCTGGGACATCTGGCTTTTCCGAAAACGTGTGGCAGGCTTTTGAACCGCTCTGGAAACGGAGTCAATTCAGCCGGGCGGCTCCAAACAAATCCGGGCGCGGCGGGGAATTGTCGCAGTGCGCAATGGGCTGTTGCACGGGCAGAGCCTTGATACTATCTTCCGCGCGCGTTCGGCACCCGCTGTTGAGGCGATTTTCTCATTGAGAATCGAAAGTTTGTCGGGTTCCCTCTAGATGGGCGCTGGGGTTGACTGGCAGAGAGACCAAATGGATTCGTTCGAGCTAAACAAGATCATTGGCGCCGTTCTCGGCACCCTGTTGTTCGTCATGGGTGTCGGCATTGTCGCCGAGTCCGTTTACAAGCCGCTTGAGGATCGTGGTCCGGGCTATGCCCTGCCCGAACCGGTAGCAGTGGCCGATGCCGGCGCCGCACCGGCCAAGGCCGAAGTGCCGCTGGCAGTGCTGCTGGCCAGCGCCGATGCCACCAAGGGCCAGGCCGACGTAAAAAAATGCCAGTCCTGCCATAACTTCGGCAAGGGCGAGGGCAACAAGACCGGCCCGCTGCTCTATGGCGTTGTCGATCGCATGCCGGCCAGCCACGAAGGCTTCCAGTATTCGGAAGGAATGACAGAGCACAAGACCAAGGGCGAAAACTGGACCTATGAGCGCCTCAATGCGTTCCTGACCTCGCCAAAGACTTATACCCCGGGCACCAAGATGAATTTCCCCGGCGTCAAGGACCCAGCAGAGCGCGCCGATATTCTGGCCTATCTACAGACCCTGTCCGATGCCCCAGTGCCGTTCCCGGCGCCTGATGCAGCTGCTGCCGCGGCGCCTGCTGCTGCCACCACGCCGGCTGCTACTCCGGCCGCTGCGGCCACCACGCCAGCTGCCACCCCGGTAGCAGCGCCTGCCGCTGGCGCAGCGACTACCGCACCTGCCGCCACCGACGCCGCTGCACCTGCAGCCACACCGGTGACCACGACGAAGTAATGCCGGCCTGATCCGGACGTTTTCAAAGCCGCGCCCCTGGGTGCGGCTTTTTGTTTAGCCTGAGGGGAAACACCATGCTGCTTTTGCACCTGTCTGACGTCGATGAAGCCAGTTGGGGCACGCGGCTGGCCGAGGCGTTGGCGCCCTACCCCGTAGTCCGGCGCGGCGATGCCTACGATCCGGCCGATATCCGTTATATCTTCGTGTGGAAACCCAAGCCCGAGGCGTTCGATGGGCTGAGCAATCTGAAGGCGGTGCTGTCGCTGGGCGCCGGGGTCGATGCGCTGCTGCGCCACCCCAACCTGCCCGACGCGCCGATCGTGCGCTTTGTCGACGACGACCTCAGCCAGCGGATGAGCGATTATGTGGTGGCCCATGTCACCATGCATCACCGGCTCTATACGCGGTTTCGGGCTGATCAGAAGGCGAAACGCTGGAGCCAGCTATATCCGCCGGCGGCGGGGCAGACGACGGTAGGCATCATGGGCATGGGCGTTTTGGGCCAGGATGCGGCCAAGCGCCTGCTGCCGTTGGGCTTTACGCTGCGAAGCTGGAGCCGGACACCCAAGCAGATGGACGGGATCGAAGGATTTTCGGGCGATGCTGGGTTCGAGCCGTTTCTCAGCGGGACCGATATTCTGGTCAACCTGTTGCCGCTGACGCCGGATACGGCAGGTATCTTGAACTATCAGACGTTCGGCAAGCTGCGGCGCGGCGTGCTCGATGGCGGCCCGGTGATTGTCAATGCGGCGCGGGGCGGGCATCAGAGCGAAGCCGATATTGCCCGGGCGCTGGGTGATGGCACGCTGGGGGCGGCAAGCCTTGATGTGTTTCAGGTGGAGCCGCTGCCCCAGGACAGCCCGCTCTGGGCCATCGAGAATTGCTATGTCACCCCACATATCGCGGCGATTTCCAGCGAACGCACCGGGGTGGTGTATTTCTCCAGCATCATCAAGAACCATGAGGCGGGCAAGCCGCTGATCAATGTGGTGGATCGGGCGCGGGGGTATTGAGCCATCGAGCTTCGCCCTCTCCCCTTGAGGGAGAGGGACAGATTTTCTGCGTTCAGCAGGAAATCAGGGTGAGGGGTTGTTTCCGCAGGCAACAATGCGGGTGAGAAACCACTCATCCGGCGCTGCGCGCCACCTTCTCCCTCAAGGAGAGAAGGGGACCTTCGAATACTCACGCTGCCGGATAGCGCTGTTTAAGCACCCCATAAACTGCCCGGATGCCCTGGTCGGTGCCGCCGAACTGTCGGCCGGCACGGGCCTCGGGAGCCCAGCCGTAAATATCCAGGTGGACCCAGGCAGTGGCCTGGAGCACGAAACGCTTGAGGAACATGGCGGCGGTGATCGAGCCGGCAAAGCCGCCGGCGCCGGCATTGTTCACATCGGCGATCTTGGAGTTCATCATTGCGTCATAGGGGGCCCATAGCGGCATCTGCCAGAGCGGGTCATCGGCGAGCAGGCCGGCTGCCATCAGGTCGCGCGCCAGTTTATCGTCGGTAGAATAAAGCGGCGGCAATTCGGGACCGAGGGCAACGCGGGCGGCACCGGTCAGGGTCGCCATGTCGAGCAGCAGCTCGGGGCTTTCCTCATCGGCGAGCGCCAGAGCATCGGCCAGGATCAGCCGGCCTTCGGCATCGGTATTGCCGATTTCAACGGTGAGGCCACGGCGCGACGGCAGGATATCGCCGGGGCGGAAGGCAGCGCCGGCGATAGAGTTTTCCACCACCGGGATCAGCACGCGCAGGCGCAGCTTCAGGCCCGCATCGATGATGGCATGAGCCAGACCCAGCACATTGGCGGCGCCGCCCATATCCTTTTTCATCAGCAGCATGCCCGCCGAAGGCTTGATGTCGAGGCCCCCGGTATCGAAGGTGACGCCCTTGCCAACCAGCGTGACCTTGGGATGGCGCACGTTGCCCCAGCTCAGATCGAGCAGGCGCGGCGGCTGGGCGCTGGCGCGGCCGACCGCGTGGATCAGCGGAAAATTGGCCTTGAGCAGATCGTCGCCGACAATGGCCTTGAGCTTCATCTTGTGGCGGGTGGCGAAGGCGCGGATTTCGCGCTCGAAGGCGTCGGGGCCGAGGTCGTTGGCGGGGGTATTGATCAGGTCACGAGCGAGATAGGCCGCATCGGTCAGGCGGGCCACTTCGGCAGTATCGGCCCGACCCGGCCCGGCCAGAACCGGCGCCCCACCCTTGCCCTTCTTGTAGCGATCGAAGCGATAGGCCCCGAGACGGAAGGCAATCGCGGCCATGGTCGGATCGCCATAGGCGCCTTCGAGACGGTAACTCCCCTGGGGCAGGTTGGCGGCGGCCAGCCCGGCCATCATGATGGGGCGGTCGGCAGCATCGCCAATGCCGAACAGATAGGCGGTCAGCGCGCCATCGGCTCCGGGGACGGGCAGAAGCCGCCCGTGCTGGCCGGTAAAGCGATTGTGGCTGGCCCAGCGCAACTGGGCTTCGGTCAATCCACTGGAGGCAACAGTACCCTCTTCGACAAAAATCAGAGGGACGGTGCGGGACTTGGGCATTGACGATTACTCGGGTTGCGCCAGCAATGTGTACGCCGGCATGGAGACCGCCGCAATCGGCTTAAAGTGTCACTTTAACGCGCTGTTAGGGTTAATGATTTATTGAATTGACCAGGTTCGGCGCGGTTTGGCGCCAGAGAGGTCATCCGATCGTGCTGCTGGTTTCGCAGTTTTCCCGGCCCATTCGCGCTTTGTTGCTGGCAGGCGTTTCGGCGTTCATCCTGTCGGGCTGCGCCATGAACAATACCAGCATGCCCTCACCCGATTTCTCCGGAATGTCACGCAGCGCGGCGGAAGCCAATCTGGCGACGCTGCAGGCGCGTTACAAAGCCAATCCCCGCGACAAGGGCCTGATCATTTATTTCGCCGCAGCGCTGCGGGCCCAGGGCCAGAGCGACCAGGCCATCGCGGTGCTCGAACAGGGCATGGGCTATTACAAGAACGACGTCGATATCAGCGTGGCCTATGCCAAGGCGCTGACAGCGGGCGGGCGGTTTGAACAGGCGCTGTCGGTGATCGACAATGCTATCCGTCCGGATGCGCCGGACTGGAATGCGCTCTCGGTCAAGGGAGCAATCCTGGATCAAATGGGCCGTAATCCGGAAGCGCGCCAGCTCTATGCTCAGGCATCGGTGATCGCGCCCGGCGAGGCTTCGATCGAGGCCAATTTCGGGCTGTCCTTTGCCATGACCAATGATCTGGGTTCGGCCGAGCAGCATTTGCGCAAGGCGGTGGGCATGTATGGCGCCACCAGCCAGATCCGGCAGAACCTGGCCCTGATCCTGGGGCTGCAGGGGCGGTTTGACGAATGCCGGGCGATCTATGCAGCCGAGCTGCCGCCCGATCAGGTCGAGGCCAACATGGCCTATGTAAAATCGCTCCTGACCCAACAGAACCGCTGGGATACTGTCGCCAAGGCGCAGTAATCCTGCATCACTTCTGTTCCCCGCACTGTCGCACTGATTGACATCACCGGTTTAATAAGACGTGCTGGCCCTAATGGGGGGCTGACGAAATTTTCCGTTTTATTGCCGTGGCGTTGACGCTGCTGACGACTTTTTTTCCAATCACCACATGGGCGCAGACTGTCCCGATCGATGCGGTCGACTTTGCCTTGAAGAACCCCGCCCGTCCGGTGGACTATTATGACGGGCTGCGGGCGGCGGATGCCGGGCAGAAGGAAGTGGCGATCACGCTGTGGCTGAGTGCGGCGCAGCTTGGCGATGGCAAGGCCATGCTGGAAATTGCCAAGGCCTATGCTGCGGGCGACATCCTGCCGAAATCGCCGATCCTTGCCGCATATTATTTTGCACTCGGGGTGCGCTTCGGGCAGACGCCCACCAGCGATCCGTTCGTGGGTCTTGACCCGGCAGACGTGAGCAAGATCAAGGCGGAAGTGGCGCAGTTTGCGCCGGAAAAGTTTCCGCCCGTAGAGGCAGCGGCAACCCATGCGACGTTCGCAGATTTTCTTGGTGTTGTGGATGCGGGCGACATCGAGGGCGTCCGCATGGGGCTCAGCGTCAATCCTACCTATTCAGCAGACCACGACGCCAATGGCTGGACGGCACTGATGCATGCGGCGCTGATTGCCCGGGGCGATATTGTTCAACTGCTGCTCGACAAAGGCGCCGAGGTCCGGGCCGTGACCAATGAAGGCTATACGGCGCTGCACTTCGCGGCGCTGACCGGCTCGGACGAGATCGCGCAACTGCTGATCGAGCACGGTGCTTCGACACTGATCGCCACCCCGAAGGGCCTGGCACCAGCTATGGTGGCAAGCGATGCCGACCATGCGGAACTGGCCAAAACGATTGCGGCCAGGGCTCATGACGAAATGGTCGCGGTGCAGAAAAAGCTCAATCTGCTTGGATACGATGTTGGTACGGCCGATGGCACCGCCGGATCGATCACCATCAGTCAGCTGGCGGTGTTTGCCCATGGCTTCAGCCTGCCCAATCCAAATATCAGCTATCCGCTGCTGGCCCGGCTCTCGACCATCCAGGCGGTGCGGGTATGGGGGGTGGTCGTTGATTACACCAAGGACGGGGGCGAATGGCGCATCTGGCGCAATATCACTGCCCAGAACCGAAAGGCCGCCGAAGACGAGTTGATCGGCACTTGCAAATCGACCGAGGGCGCGAAAAAGTGCGCGGTGGAGTTCTCGGTTCCCCTGGGGTCATGCATGGCACTGGCCATGTCGGACAGCGATGAAGCGTGGTCGAAAATATTCAGCACCAAAGCGGCGGCAGAAGCCGATGGGCTGGAACAATGCTCGAAACAAAGCTCCCGCAGCACCTGCAAAGTACAGGCTTCGTTTTGCGTAAACTGATCAGGGTTTTGGCGGCAGTTTTGGCGCTGACCGCGATGGCGTGGTCGGCAAGCTACGCGCAGCAGGCGCCGCTGCTACCGGTATCGCCGACGGATTACGCCCAATGCGACGCATTTTCCCAACAGTACAGCGCTTACCTGCGGGATTTGCGGACCAAGGCGTCGACCTGCGAGCGCAATCTGACGCCCAGCGAAATTCGCTATAATCGGGTGCGGGTACAATGTGTGGCTTTGGATTGGCCGGCGGCCTGTGCAGCCGAAGTCGAGCTTAGCGCCTGCGCCCATAATGATCAGGCGGGCCTGTTGGCCCAGTGCCGGGCCATGGTGCGTGCCGCCCAGGAGAACTTGCAGGCCAACATGCCGCCCGACTATCGGGACCAGTTGATTGGCGACAGTTTCGACCAGGCGTTCAAGCCGGACAATATGCTGCCCAAAGTGGCGCGTGATCTGATTTCCAAGGCCAAGCTGCTGGATAGCTTCCTCAAAGCCAGCGACGATCCAAGTGCGGCCAAGGTGCTGGATTTTGGGCAGAACCTGGCCAAAAACGTCTATGCGCTGACGGGCCCGGGCGCCCTGGCCAAGGCATTGTTCAATTCAGCAGTGTCCGGCGTCGCCGGAACCGGCGCCATGGCGATCAATGATGCGGAAGATGCGCTGGCGCGGTTCGATATGGACTATCAATCTACCGCGCCACAGATCAAAGGCGTGCCGGTGGCGGCGCTGATCAAGAGCGTTCCGGCGCCGGCGCCCACCCAGCATGCGCCGAGTTCAGGTGGCGGGCAAAGCCATCGGCAGACCATGTGCAGCCATGGGGTTCCCGACGGGGCCTATTACTGCGCCAATGACTACAACGCCTATGGCTGTCACTGCAGCGGAGGCGTCTGCCGACTTAACGATTATGCTTTCGGTGGCTGCAATAATCCAGGCACTATCATGCACTAGAACGACTTCACCGTCTGGGAGAAGGCGGTGATGATGGCAGGGGCCATGATGACAATGAACAGCACCGGCAGGAAGAACAGGATCAGCGGTACGGTCATTTTCGGGGGCAGCGAAGCGGCCTTCTTTTCAGCCTCCATCATGCGCTGTTCGCGGCCTTCTTCGGCCATGACGCGCAGCGCCTGACCCACCGACGTGCCGTAACGATCAGCCTGGATCAGCGCCGTCATCACCGATTTGACATTGTCGAGCCCGGTGCGGCGGCCGAGGTTTTCATAGGCGCGGCTACGTTCATCGAGAAACGACAGTTCGGCCGTGGTCAGGGTCAACTCCTCGGCCAGGGCAACACTTTGCTGGCCGATTTCCTTGGCGACGCGCTTGAAGGCGTGTTCCATCGACATGCCCGCTTCAACGCAAAGCAGCATCAGATCGAGGCAATCTGGCCAGGCCTTGCGGATCGACGCCTGGCGTTTGACGGTGGCGTTCTTGAGCAGGACATTGGGCAGGAACGAGGCAATGATGGCTGCGGCGATGGCATAGAGCAGATTAAGGAACAGCGGTTTATCGGGGTACATGACGAAAATCAGGTACAGGGAAACCAATACGAAAATGCCGACCGGGGTGGCAAAGCGCATGAACAGGAACGTGGTCAGATGCCCCTGCCCGCGAAACCCGGCCATGGCCAGTTTGTCGACGGTGCCTTCATCGAGAAACGCCTTCTCCAGCGAGAAGCGCTGCACGACGTTCTTCATATAGTTCTTGGTTTCTTCGTTGCGGCGGATGCTGCCGCGCGAGTCCAGGGTGGTATTGCCGCGCAGTCGCGCCATTTCCTCGGCGCGCATTTTTTCGCGCTCCAGGGCAACGCGCTTGATCCGCGACTTCATCTCCGACTTGACAATAAAGGACGAGCCGAAGGTGAACACCACGGCGCCGGCAGAGACGGCAGCCAGCACCGAAATCAGAAATTCGCGACTGCTCAAGAGTGCGACGATATCCATGCCAGCCTCCTTAAAAGTCGAACTGGATCATGCGGTTCAGCACGAACACACCCATTGCCAGCATAAACACCGCAATGCCGGCCCAGATGTGCCCCACCGGATTGAGGATGAACGGCAACAAATAGTGCGGCGACACTAGCGTGACGAGGCCGCCGACGACGAAGGGCAGCGAGCCGATGATATAGGCGGAAGCGTTGGCTTCGGCCGACATGGCCTTGACCTTCTGCTTCATCTTCTTGCGGTTGCGCAGCACCCGGGCCAGGTTCCCCAGCGCTTCGCTGAGATTGCCGCCCGCCTGTTGCTGCACGGTGATAACGACGACAAAGAAGTTGACCTCGGATAGCGGCACACGATCGAGCAGCACGCCCACCGACTCGGTCATGGTCATGCCGAACGCCTGCTGATCCAGAATTCGGGCGAACTCGGACTTTACCGGGTCCTTGGCATCCTTGGCGACGACGCGGATGCTGTCGTTGAGCGGCAGGCCAGTCTTGACGCCACGCACGATGGCTTCGACAGCGTTGGGCAATTCGTCCAGATACTTTTCCTGATACTTCTTTTTCTTGCGCTTCACCCACCAGGCCGGTGCCAGATAGGCGATGGCTACGGCGATCGGGATGGCGAACAGGAACTGCACCTGCACGATCACCAGGATGACGAAGGCGACCGCCCCCAGAATGATGCTGTTGCGAACAAAGGCGGCGGGCTTGATGGTCATGCCGGCCTGAAACAGCCGGGCCTTGAGCGGGACGCGGCGCTGCTTGCGCTCCAGCGCATCGCTTTGCGCCTTGATGGCGCTCTGCACCGATTTGCGGCGCTGATTGCGATCCTTGAGCGCCGCAGTTTCCTGGCGATTGACGCGCATGTCGCCCTGCAGCGCCTTGCGCCGCTTGTCCGCGCGATCATTGCCCAGCACCGACGGCACCAGGGCAATACCGGCAGCACCGACGCAGATCATGGCGAGAAGGGCGAAAAGAATGGTCTGCATGGGATCAGGAATCCAGGAGTTCGCGCTGCTCGACGTTGGACTTTTCGAGCGCCTCGACCAGGTTGGCTTCTTCGTTGAAATACTTGGCGCGTTCGGAAAATTGCGGCTTGGTGATGCCGGTGGAGCGATGGCGGCCCATCAGCATGCCGCTCTGGTCTTCGCCCAGGATATCGTAGAGGAACACGTCCTGAGTGACGATGACGTCGCCTTCCATGCCCAGCACTTCGGTGATGTGGGTGATGCGGCGCGAACCATCGCGCAGGCGGGCGGCCTGTACCACCACGTCGATCGACGAGGTGATCATTTCACGGATGGTGCGGCTGGGCAGTGAATAGCCGCCCATGGTGATCATCGATTCCAGACGCGACAGAGCTTCGCGCGGGCTGTTGGCGTGCAGCGTGCCCATGGAGCCATCGTGGCCGGTGTTCATGGCCTGGAGCAGATCGAACGATTCCGGGCCGCGGACTTCGCCAACGATGATGCGTTCGGGACGCATACGCAGGCAGTTCTTGATCAGATCGCGCATGGTGATCTCGCCTTCGCCCTCGAGATTGGGCGGGCGGGTTTCGAGACGCACCACGTGGGGTTGCTGAAGCTGGAGTTCGGCGGAGTCTTCGCAGGTGATGACGCGTTCGTCTTTTTCGATAAAGGCGGTGAGGCAGTTGAGCAGAGTAGTCTTGCCCGAACCGGTACCGCCAGAGATCAGCACATTGGCGCGGACGCGGCCAAGAATGCGCAGCACTTCGGCGCCTTCGGGCGAAATCGAGCCGTATTTGACCAGCTGCTGCAGCGTCAGCTTGTCCTTCTTGAACTTACGAATGGTGAGCGCGGCACCATCGATGGCCAATGGCGGGGCAATGACGTTGACGCGGGAGCCGTCAGGAAGGCGGGCGTCGCAGATGGGGGAGCTTTCATCGACGCGGCGGCCGACCTGGGACACGATGCGCTGGCAGACATTCATCAGGTGCGCGTCGTCGCGGAAGCGCACATTGGTGAGCTTCACCCGGCCGGCGACTTCGATATAGCACTTCTGGCTGCCATTCACCATGATGTCGGAGATGTCGTCGCGCGCCAGCAGCGGTTCAAGCGGGCCATAGCCGAGCACGTCGTTGCAGATGTCTTCGAGCAGGTCTTCCTGCTCGGAGATCGACATGATGATGGATTTGAGCGCGATGATTTCGGCGACGATATCGCGGATTTCCTCGCGCGCTGCGTCCAGGTCCATGGTGGCGAGCTGGCTGAGATCGATGGAATCGATCAGCGCGTTGAAAATCGCCGACTTGGTCTGGAAATATTCCTTGTCGCGCTGCGCATCGGCAGGCGAGCGCACATCGACAACTTCGTCGGACTGGCGCAGACGGGCGGCAGAGGAATCGCTGTCGCTGGCACGGCGAGCGGGTTCGGCTTTTTCGGTCCGGGAAGGACTGGACTGCGGACGGACCGCTTCGCCGACGCCGGGGGTGTTGCCACCAAATGTTGTACGCTTGCCGAACATGAACTTCCTACCGTTTCAGTCTCGCTGGGCTACCGGGCGAGTGGTTCTCAGGCACGCTTCTTGAGGAATGACGGCATCTTCAATCCGCTGGACTTGGAATTGCCGGCATTGGCCTGGCGGCCGGTGACGTGCAGGCCGATGGCCTTGAAAACCTCATTGATCTTGTTGTTGGCGGAAACCTCGGCGATCATCTGCCCGTTATTGGCGGCGGTGCCGAACAGGGCCGCATCGAACGGGATCTGCCCCAGCAACAGGCATTCAATCGAATTGGCGAATTCCCCTGCCCCGATCTCGGGGCGGCGCGGCAGGCCCAGCTTGTTGACCACCAGCAGCGGCGCCGATTCATTGGGGCGCAGCGCCTTGATGGTATCGGCCAGGTTCTTGGCATTGCGCAGATTGGCTAGGTCCGGTTCGGCCACGATCACCACCTCATCGATGGTGGCCAGCGTCTGGCGGACCCAGGCATTCCAGGCATGGGGAATATCGAGCACCACGACCGGCATGCTGTTCTGGCTGAGTTCGATCAACTGTTCGAACTGGCGTTCTTCAAAATCGAAGGTGCGCTCCAGCGTCACCGGAGCGGTGAGCAGATTGATGTGGTTGGCGGCCTTGGACAACAGGCGGTCCAGCATCACCTGGTCGATCTTCTGATTGGCCATGACGGCATCGGCGATGCCATGGGGCGGATCCTGATTGAAATTGAGCCCGACGGTGCCAAAGGCCAGGTCCATATCCAGGATCAGCGTATCCTGACGCAGCGACTGGGCGACGGCCCAGGCCACGTTATGGGCAACGGTGGATGAGCCAGCGCCGCCCTTGGCCGAAATGAAGCCGACAGTGCGCCCGATGGGGGCGGCGCCAGCGGAGGCAAAGATTTCGGTGATGGCGGAGACGATCGACTGCGCGCTGGTGGGCAGCACGATATATTCGGACACGCCGAACCGGATCAGCTCGCGATAAAGCACCACATCGTTGACGTGACCCAGAACGATCAGCTTGGTCGAAGCGTCGCAAACCTCGGCCAGCTTGGCCAGCGCGCCCGGGATTTCCTCGGGCGGCAGCGTGGTTTCCACCATGATCAGATTGGGCGTGGGGTTGGATTTATAGGTTTCGACGGCCCCGTCGAGCCCACCATTGTGGGTGGTCAGCGCAACCTTGGACATGCGGCGATCATGGATCGCGCTTTCCACCAATTGGGCGGTCTGGGAATGCTCGCAAAAAGCCTGGATGGTGATGCGCGGAATCAGGCGGGCTCCGGCGGCAATTTCGGCCGCAGGCTCTTCGGCCTTTCTGGTGTCCGGGGTCAGAAAACTCATCGAACCAACTCTCCATTGTGCCGGCGTACCGGCGCGAATTCACGTTTGATCCGGGCGGCGAGCCGCCCGGCTCCGGTCAATCGAGCACGAAGCCGACCGAGCCCTTGAAGCTGCCACGCATGCCGCCATTGCTGGTGCCGACGCCATACTGGGTTTCCAGCCGGCCCATGAAGATGGCTTCGGCATCGCTGGCCGGCGCAACGTCATCGGTGGGAAGCGCCACCGACTGGGTGGGCTCGACCAGATAGGGGGTGACCAGGATCACCAGTTCGGTTTCGGCATGGACGAAATCGCGCGAGCGGAACAGCGCACCCAGGATCGGGATATTGGCGAGGCCCGGCATCTGGTTGATCTGCTGGCGGACCTGATCCTGCATCAATCCGCCAATGGCCAGGGTCATGCCGGACTGCAGCTCGACCGTGGTCTTGGCCTGTCGATCATTGCTGCCGGTAAAGGTCACCGAACCAATGCTGACGGTACTTTGCGGATTAGGCTCGGATACCGAGGTATCGACCAGCAGCTCGACCGAGCCATTGGAACGGACGGTCGGCGTGAAGGCCAGCTTCACCCCGAATTCCTTTTCGGTGAACGTCACCCGGCCATCGGCATCAACGCTGGTGGGCACCGGCACCTTGCCGCCGGCCAGGAACTCGGCGCTTTGACCAGACATGGCGGTCAGGGTCGGTTCGGCCAGGGTGCGCAGGGCGCCGCGGCGTTCGAGCGCCTGCAAGACCGCCTTGAGCGAGAGATTGCCCACATTCAGGCCGGCGGTGATCGCGCTATTGGTGGCCACGTTGGAGGCGCCACCCAGTGGCTGGCTGCTGACCACGCTGGTGGTCAGGCCATTGCCGGCATTGAAGCTGCCAGTAAGATTGAGGCCGAACTGCTTGACGGTTTCGCGGCTGACTTCCGCCACAGTAACCTTGAGCATGACCTGCTGCGGACCGCTGATCGACACCACGCTGGCGACGTTTTCGGGGCCGCCGGCAAACTGAGCGGCAATGGTGATGGCCTTTTGCACGTCATCGGTGGATTGGGCCGAGCCCGAGAGCACGATGCGGTTGGTGGTGTTGCCGTCCGCATCCGACAGCAATACCGATTCAACGCCGATCCTGGCGCTAGGCAGCACGCGATTGATGGTCTCCTGCAGGGCATTGCCGACATTGGATTTGGCCTGCTGGATCGAGGTATCGAGCACCGAGATGGTGCCGCCTTTGGCGTCGAGGAAGATGATGTTGGTGTTGCCGGCCGCGACGCCCTGGATAATGGCGCGGCGCGTGGAGCGCATGATGGCACCCGCCACCGTGGGCTGGGAGACGATCACGTCGCTGACATCGGCGGGCAGATCGATGATCAGCGACTTGTTGATCTCGATGGTGACTGTCTGGGTCAGACCATATTGGTTGCCCGACACGGTCAACTTGGACTGATCGGCAAAAACCGCGTTTACCGCAAGCGGGGTGCAGGCGAGGCAGGCCCCGAGCAGCAGCGCTGCAAACCGACGCGGCAGGTGGGTCACATGGAACATGGTATTCTCCTCGCGCGTCACTGCGCGACAACCAGGGGCATCGCGGCCGGCCCAACCTGGGTCGATACGGTGGGCAGTGCGCCGCCAATCGGGGCCGAAGTCATGCCCTGTTGGACCGTCAACGGGGTAGCGCTGGAGGTTACGCTAAGCTCCTTGCCGTAGCGGATCAGCCGGACGGCCTGATTGGCACTCGGTGCCGCATCGGTCGTGTCGGTGAAATCGGCGATGGAGCGCAGCGCCAGCGACAGCGTGCCGAGCGCCTTGGCGTTGACCAGTGTTTCGGTCTGCGACGGATCGAGTTCGAGCGTGGCGATGGTGGAACTGTCGAACACCTGGGCCTGCGGCCCGCCTTCGGGCGCTGGCGCGGTGGCGCCGCCGGACGCACCCAGTTCGCCCAGGCGCTTGCCGATGGCCAGCACGCGCACATTGGTGAGAACGACCTGCGAGCTTTGACCGGTGGGCGTGGCCTGGGTGAGCAGCACATCGACACGGTCATTGGGGACGACAAAGCCGCCGGCGCTGGAGGCCGCATCAACAGGCACCGAGACGCCGCGCATGCCTTTGCTCAGCACCGCCGACAGGTAGCCCTGATCGGTGCTGACCAGCTTGGCCTGGCGGATCGGCTCGCCCGGAAAAAATTCAAAACGCACAACCGAACCGGTCAATTTGGTCGGGGCATCGGGCATCGTGGCGATGTTAACATATTCGGGGCGAACCGCGCCTTCCGGCCAATCCTGCCATTCAACGGTTTCGGGTGTCAGACGCTCGCCCGTGCCGATTGCCGCCTTGGCGACCAGGATCTGCACCTTGGCCTCCTGCGTGGTGACTTCGGTGGTGATGATCTGCGGCGCGGGCTGTCCGCCACCGCGCATAACCAGAAATGCCGCCAGGCCGCCTGCAAGCAGGGCCACTGCCAAAAGTATGATCCGCGCCGGTTTCATCACTCACTCCGCTTGCACACCGGGCCTTTATGCAGGGGATCCGGCCCGTCTATCGGGGCGCTGCCAAGGGCGCACTCCAGGCGCACTGCGCCCAATTCCACGGTTGGGACTATGAGGGGAAAGGGTCAAAGTTTGGTTAACCGGGGCTTTGCAACTGCGGTTAACAAGCGGTCAATCCATTGCGGATTGCGAAACACCCATGCGCATTTACCCCAAAGCAAAGCGCCCCGGAAAGGTCGGGGCGGTGACTGCGTCAGCGATTGGAGGGAGCGTCAGCTGGCGAGCTTGAGAAAGATCGCTGAATTTGAATAGGTCACCACGCCGGCCACGGCCAGCGCAATGCCATAGGGAATGCCGGTCTTGCGGTCGTGCAGGCGTTCGAGCCAGTCAAAGCGCGCTAGGATCGGCATCATCGGCAAATGCCGCAGTGCCAGGATCGCCAGCGTCAGGGCACCGCCGAACAGGGATGCATAGACCAGATAGGGTACGGTGAGGCCAAAGCCGAGCCAGAGCGTGGTAGCCGCAGCCAACTTGGCGTCGCCGCCACCGATAAAGCGCAGCGCAAAGAGAATAAAAGCCCCCGCGAGCACGATAAAGGCAGCCAGCACATGCATGGCCAGTTGTTGAATGGGCAGATTGATGGCCAGCGCAACAATGAAGAAGCCAGCGGCCAGCGCCAGCACCAGCTTGTTGGAAATGGTCATGGTGAAGAGGTCGTAGAAGCCGGCCAATGCCATTGCAAGCGGGAAGAACAACAGCGCGGCGGTGGACATTGCGAGCCTCCATGGCACACCATTCAGGTGCTACAGGACAGCAAGGCTAGCAGCAGGCGGTTAATTTTGGAAAAACGTAAAGGGAGGAGCAGCGGTGCTCCTCCCTTCTGGACTTTACCGCGATCCGCCGATCAGGCAGCCGGGGTATTGCTCGAAAGTACGGTGGCGATACGGTTAAACAGAGTACCGAGGTTGCCGCCCAGGGTGGTCGCGGCAGCAATGATGCCAACCGAGATCAGAGCGGCGATAAGGCCGTATTCAATCGCTGTTGCGCCGGACTCATCCTGCGCAAAGCGTGCAAAAATCTTCATTCCCATGCTCCTTGCTCACGTCATTAAGTGACGCCATCGTTCGATACGTCACACATCGAACATGGACCCCAAGTTAGCGGGCAGTCCTTGAAATTGCGTTAATTGGCGGCCTCCTACCGACCGAGTTCACATGGGATTTTTGCATAACTTTCAAACACTTAATGAATTTAATTGTATTTTATCATTTATCGTACGACCCCGGTATAGTGCGGATTTTAGCTTTAATAATTGAGCAATTGGCAGAAATGCCTAAAGTCTTTGGCAGGCACGATAAAGGACGGCAAATTGCTGTGTGCTCAACTGCAAACGTTTCCAAAAACGCCGTTTGCCAATTCTTCACCATTCCGCGTGAAAATGGCCCCAAGGCTTTCATTACCCGGGACCAGTCCATGTCGCGTTTTTCGTCTTTTGCCCTGGCCGTGCTTTTGCTCGCCGGGCCGACAAGCCTGGCCCAGGCCGCTGGTGAGGGCCCGATCACGGTGAATGTGAACATGGCGCGCATCCTGCGCATCAGTGCCCCGGCCTCGACCGTGGTGGTGGGCAACCCCGCCGTAGCCGACGTGACCATCCAGGACCCGCAGACCCTGATCCTGACCGGCAAGAGCTATGGCCAGACCAACCTGATCGTGCTGGACCGCGCCGGCAACCCGATTGCCGATACGATGCTCGAAGTGGTGCAGCTGCAGGCGGGAACCATGACCATCTATCAGGGCAACAAGCGCACCAGCATGTCGTGCACGCCGGTCTGTCAGCCCGCCATCATGCTGGGCGACGAATCTGGTTACCTCGCCGAAAGCGTCAGCAATTCACGCATGGTGGATTCCTCGTCCAACTGAGGCCGGTCTTTAACAGCTGATTAACTGCTCAGGGCAAAGCCGGGAGAGGCACGGCGTTTCCTAACCATCGATTAGGCATCGCTGCATAGAGTCGCGCGGATAATCAGGCGCGATTTATGGTCCATTTTGCCACAAAGCTGAGCCGAAAACTGCTCGCCGGCCTTGCCGGAAGCCGGTTTCTGCGCGACCAGAGCGCCGCCATTGCGGTGGAATTTGCGCTGCTGGCGCTGCCATTCTTCGCCATCATCGGCGCCATTCTGGAAACTTCGCTGGTGTTCCTGTCGATACAGGTGCTCGACAGCGCCGTGGGCGACGCGACAAGGCAGATCCGCACTGGGCAGGCGCAGGCCGCGGGCTTTGACGTGACCAGGTTCGAACAGCTGGTGTGCGACAAACTCTATGGCCTGTTTGGCGATTGCAGCGGTCTTTATACCAGCGTCACCACGATCAGCGACTTTTCGGCGGTCAATGTGACGCCCCCGGTGGTTTCGAGCTGCACCAATGCCTGCACCTGGACGCAACCCGAGCAGTATTCGCCGGGCCTGGGCTCCAGCACGGTGCTGGTGCAGGTCTATTACAAATGGCCGATCATGCTGTCGATCGGCGGGTTCGATCTGGCCGATCTTTCCGACCACACCCGCCTGCTGGCAGCGGTCCGCGTGTTCCGGAACGAGCCATTCTGATGGCCGCGTGGATGGAGCGCCTGCGCCGACTGCTGAGCCGGTTCGCGGCCGCCCGCGAGGCCGTGGCGGCCATTGAATTTGCGCTGGTGCTGCCGATTATGCTGCTGGTTTATATCGGCGGCGTCGAGGCCAGTTCGCTGATCTCGATGGATCGGCGGGTGCAGACGATCACCGGCTCGCTCGGCGATCTGGTGGCGCGCTCGGACGGCAAGATCGTCTCGGCGACCCTGCAGAACTACTTCAAGGCCGCCGAAGGCATCATGCTGCCGTTCTCAACCGCCCCGCTCGTGCAGGTGGTGACATCAGTGCAGGTCATGGCCGACGGCACCACCAAGGTGGTGTGGAGCCGGCAATATGCCACAAATACCATGAGCAGCACCGGCAAGGCGCGAACGGTGGGGCAGCCCTATCCGCTGCCGGTTGAAATCACCAATATATCGCGCAGCAGCTACGTGATCGTGTCGGAGACCTATTACAGTTTTTCGCCGGTTTCGAACTTCGTCTACAAGGCCAATATTCCGCTCTACCGCGAGAATTTCCACGTGCCGCGCTTCGGCGCCGAGATCAAGCTCGACCCACCCTGATCGCGGCTTGCGCGGGCAAAAGCGGCATGGCATAGCCGGAGTCTCTCCTGACCCCCGGTGGCCCAATGTCCGAACCCCTGATCCCCGTTTTCGACCTCGGCGGCGTATTCGTCGACTGGAACCCGATGTACCTGTTCCGCAAGCTCTTCGACACCGAAGAGGAAGCGCAGTGGTTCATGGACGAAATCTGCACCCCGGCCTGGAACCTGGAATTCGACGCCGGCGAAATCTATGCCGAAGGCGTGGCCAAGCTGATCACCCGGTTTCCGCGCTACTGGCGCGAAATCCAGGCCTTTGACCTGCGCTGGAAGGAGACTTTCAACGGCTTTTTCCAGGGCACGATCGATATCCACAACGAGCTGATCGAGCAGGAACTGCCGACCTTTGCCATCACCAATTTCTCCTGGGAAAAATGGGTGAGTTGCCTGAGCGAATGGCCGTTCCTCGAAAAATTCGATGGCGTGGTGGTGTCGGGGCTTGAGGGCCTGGTGAAGCCGGATGCGCGCATCTACAAGCTGTTCTGCGACCGCTACGGCCTGGCGCCAGACAGCTGCGTGTTCATCGACGACAGCGAACCCAATGTGGTTTCGGCCCGCAAGTTCGGCATGCATGCGATCCATCACACCTCGCCTGAACAAACCCGCAAGGAACTGATCGCGCTGGGGCTGCCACTCAAGAGCTGATAGACTGGCGCCATTGCCAATCGGGGGCCGGCTAATGCTGAAATTTTTCAATCGTGCAAAACTGGCTATGCTGGCGTTGGGGCTGACGCTGGTCATGTTGCCGGCCGCAGCCGTTGTGGCGCAGGACAAGACCACCGAAGCACTCGGCGTGCCCGGACCGATCCAGTTTGCCGGCGGCAGTTATGCCCTGTCCTGGACCTCGCACCCGAGCGCCAGCTACTACAAGCAGGAATACCTGCCCGATGGTCAGACCTCCGAGCGCTACCTGTCGATGTTCATGCTGGATGTGACCACCACCGGACAGACCGTGGAAAATGCGGTCAGCGCCCATATCAGCGCCCTGGAGGGACGCAAAAGCAGCGATCCGATGGTCAATTACAACAGCATCCAGAACAAGCAGACCGGCGAAGTGATCCTCGATTGCATCCTCAGCGATACCAGCGGCCCCGAAGCGGTGGTGGAATGGGACGCCTATCGCTACACGCCGCTGGGCGACGGCATTGCGGTGTTTGCCATCAGCCAGCGCGCCTATGGCAATGACATCGAGCCGTTCCTGGCCAATCAGGTCGATGCACGGCAGGTGTCAATTGGCGAGCTGGCCAAGCTGGAGCTGCCCAAGGTCGCACCGCAATAGATTGACCAGCTTTGGCATGTTGAAATCTGGAACCCGCCCGTGTCGATCATCAGGTTTTCCATCGTCGTTGCGCTCGTCGCCATCTCCGGCTTTTTTATCACGATTGCGGTGGCCCAGCATGCGGGCCAGTTGATGCTGCTGGCGTTTGATCGCTTCGACGACCGGCCGGCGCGAGACATTCTGCTGATCGGCAATAGCCGGACTTATCTAAACGACATGCCTTACATGATCCTGGCCATGGCTGACTCGGCACGATCGCCGGACAAGCTGGAAATCAAGGTTCTGGCGACAGACGGGGCGAGCCTTGAACAGCAGTGGAGCGACACGACGGTGCAGCAGGCGCTGGCCAAAACCTGGCAGACCGTGGTTTTGCAACCAGAAAGCCGAGCACAAAGCGGCGAAACCGAACGCGCCAGTTTTTTCCAGTTTGCCAAACAGTTCGCCGCCCATATCCAGGCAGAGCATACCGCCTTCATGGTCAATTGGGCCTATGACACGCCGGCCTATCCTGACGGCGCCGATGGTCGTGCGCGGCACGTCGCCCTGATCGAAAACGACTATCGCACCATGGCGACGCAGACCGGTGCGGACCTGACCTACGTCTCGCGGGCATGGGATCTCGTGCGGGCGGAACAACCCGGTTTTTCGCTATATCTGGATGGAAACCACCCCACGATCTACGGCAGCTATCTGGCTGCGCTGATGATCTACGCCTACCTGTCAGACAGCGACGGCAGTGCCGTTTCCTACATCCCCGCCCCAATGTCCGCCCCGGACGCGGCGAGAATCAAGGCTGGCGTCGCGCAGGCGCTCCGTCGGCAGTAGAGGGACCAATTGCTTGGGTGGGAGGGCGCCTGCTCGGCGACCACTGCTCTCCCTTCTCCCCTTGCGGGAGAAGGTGCCCAAAGGGCGGATGAGGGGTTTCTTTTCTTCACCCTTTGTTGGCGGAAACAACCCCTCACCCTGATTTTCTGCTGGACGCAGAAAATCTGTCCCTCTCCCGCAAGGGGCGAGGGTGGGACGGTGGAGGTGAAGACCTACTTGGTGCCGTACATGCGGTCGCCCGCATCCCCGAGGCCCGGGATGATGTAGCCTTTTTCGTTGAGATGGCTATCGATCGAGGCGGTGAACACCGGCACGTCCGGGTGAGCTGCGGCAAAATTCCTGATGCCTTCGGGTGCCGCCAAAAGGCACAGGAAACGGATGTTGTTGGCGCCGCGCTCCTTTAGCTTTTCAATCGCTGCGGTGGCCGAATTGCCGGTTGCCAGCATCGGATCGACGACAATGATTAGGCGATCCTCCAGATTTGACGGCGCCTTGAAGTAATATTCCACTGGTTCAAGGGTTTCATGATCACGATAAATGCCGATATGGGCGACGCGGGCGGCGGGAACCAGATCGAGCATGCCATCGAGCAGGCCATTGCCGGCGCGCAGGATCGAGGCGAACACCAGCTTCTTGCCCTTGATGGCCGGGGCCATCATTTCGGTCATTGGGGTATCGATCGGGATCATTTCGAGTTCGAGATCCCGCGTCACCTCGTAGCACATCAGGTGGGCGATTTCGCGCAGCAGGCGGCGGAAACCGGCGATGGAGGTTTCCTTGTTCCGCATGATGGTCAGCTTGTGCTGGATCAGCGGGTGATCGATGACGGTGACGTTGCTCATTTGACCACCCTTGGCGCGTTACAGGAAGCTTTTGCCATGGTGACCGGGAGGGAGGCCCAGCCAATGGGCGATGCTTTCCCCAATATCGGCGAAGGTTGAGCGAATGCCAATCTCACCCGGCGTCAGGCTTGGGGAAAACAGCAGAATGGGGGTCTGTTCACGGGTGTGATCGGTGCCGGGCCAGGTCGGATCGTTGCCATGGTCGGACGTCAGCACCAAAAGATCATCCGGCTGCATCGCCGCGATCAGCTCGGGCAGGCGCGCGTCGAACTGTTCGAGGGCGTGGGCGTAGCCGGGCACGTCGCGGCGATGACCGAACTCGCTATCGAAATCGACGAAGTTGGTCATGATGAAAGACCCGTCCTGCGCCATGGTCAACGCATCGAGCGTCTTGTCGAACAGCGCCATATTGCCATTGGCCTTGAGCTTATGGGTGACGCCCATGGTAGCGTAGATGTCGGAAATCTTGCCGATGGCAAAGACCTGCCGGCCATTGGCCTTGGCGCGATCGAGCAAAGTCGGCTCGGGCGGCGCGATGGCAAAATCGCGGCGATTGCCGGTGCGCTTGAAGGTGGCGGCGGTTTCCCCGGTAAAGGGCCGGGCGATGACGCGGCCAATGGTCAGCGGCTTGGTCAGGGCGAAGGCGATCTGACAAACCTCGTAGAGCCGCTCCAGCCCGAAATGGCTCTCGTGTGCGGCGATCTGAAACACGCTGTCGATCGAAGTGTAGCAGATCGGCTTGCCGCTGCGGATCGACTCCTCGCCCAGTTCGGCGATGATATCGGTACCAGAAGCATGCTTGTTGCCAAGGATGCCCGGCAGGCCGGCCTGCTGGACCAGTTCGGCGATCAGGTCAGGCGGAAATGTCGGTTCGGTCTGCGGGAAATATCCCCAGTCGAAGGGAACCGGCACGCCGGCGATTTCCCAATGGCCCGAGGGAGTGTCCTTGCCCTTGGAAACTTCGCGGCCGACGCCGAAGCGACCGCCTTTGGGCTTGTGTGCCATGTTCGGAGGGACGGTGCCGGTAGACAGGCCGATGGCAGCGCCGAGGCCCATCGCGTCCATGTTGGGCAGGTGCAGCGGCCCGGCGCGCAGACCGGCGCGATCGGCTTTGCCATTCGCCGCGTGTTCGGCGATATGGCCGACTGTGTTGGAGCCGGTATCGCCGTAGTCGGCCGCATCGGGCGCGCCGCCGATGCCGACGCTATCAAGAATGCATAAAATGGCGCGGGGCATGGTCAGGCCTTTCTCGTCGGCGCGATGGCCTCGACGATCAGATGGTGCGTCGGCGCGCTATCGCCAAGGCGATAGGCCGCACGTAGCCGCGCCTCGGCATCAGCGCCGCTGGCCGCATCTCGTGCGTGAATGCGCGCAATAGGGGTTTTGCCGTCGACCTTGGCACCAAGACCGGCGAGACGATCGAAGCCAACGGTGTAGTCGATTGGGTCGGATGGCGTAGCGCGTCCGCCGCCAAGAGCGACGACGGCCATGCCGACGCCGCGCGTATCGATCCCGGCAATGGTGCCCTGCCCGGTGGCGAAAACATCGCGGACGATGGCGGCAGGGACAAGGTAACGGTCCGTATGCTCGACGAAATCGGCGGGACCACCGAGCGCGGCGACCATTTTGCCGAAGTGCGCGGCGGCTTTGCCGCTAGCGAGCGCGGTTTGCACCTGTTGGCGCGCATTGGCGACGCCGCTCATTTCGGCAAGGCTGGTGCAGAAGGCGAGCGTTACTTCCTTGAGCCGCGCGTCCTGATGTCTGCCAGTGAGGAAATCAACGGCGTTGCGCACTTCCAGACCATTGCCGGCGGCGCTGGCCAGGGGTTCGTTCATATCGGTGATCAGGGCGCCGGTGTTGAGCCCGGCCCCGTTGGCGACATCGACCAGGCTGTTGGCCAGATCGCGGGATTTTGCCAGCGTCGGCATGAAGGCGCCGGAACCGGTTTTGACATCGAGCATCAACGCACCGAGACCGGCGGCGAGCTTTTTAGAGAGGATCGAGGCGACAATCAGCGGGATGGACTCGACCGTCGCCGTCACATCGCGGATGGCGTAGAGCAGCTTGTCGGCAGGCGCCAGATCAGCAGTCTGGCCGATGATGGCGCAGCCCACGGATTTGACCACGTGACGAAACAGGGCATTGTCGGGGCTGGTCTGATAGCCGGGAATGGCATCGAACTTGTCGAGGGTGCCGCCGGTATGGCCCAGGCCCCGGCCGGAGATCATCGGCACATAAATGCCGATAGCGGCCAGGATCGGCGCCAGCATCAGGCTGACATTATCACCAACCCCGCCAGTGGAGTGTTTGTCTGCAGTGGGACCATCGAGATCGGACCAATCGAGCACCGTGCCACTATCGCGCATGGCAAGGGTGAGGGCGACGCGCTCGGCGCTGTCCATGTCGTTGAAGTAGACCGCCATGGCAAAGGCGGCTGCCTGCGCATGGGAGACCGTTCCATTGGCAAAGCCGCCGATGAAAGCTGCGATCTCATCGCCGGTGAGTGCGTGGCCGTCGCGCTTTCTGGCGATGATTTCTTGCGGGAGGAAGACCATTGATCGCGGCTCTTCTTGTTGGTTCTAGCGCTTGCTGCTCCACCCCACCCTCCTCCCCTATCAAGGGGGAGGTGCCGTCCAGTGAATAAAACCGGATCGAGCCACAAGAGTGGAGAGACACTTCCCCCTTGATAGGGGAGGAGGGGGGGTGGAGCCGGGAGCTCAAGCCCCGTATGGCACCCAGACGTTCTTCACCTGCGTCGCCTTGCTCAGGAAATAATCCCCCTCAAATCTCCGGTCGGCGAGGTCGTAATAGAGCCCGCGCGAGGTCCAGGTCTGTTTCAGATTGCTGATCGAGGCCCTTTCGACCATGGCGGACGCTTCAGCCGAGCCAGCGAACCACAGGCCATCGACTCCGTCATGTTCTGCGAGGGTTTTTGCTAACGTAATGCTATCGCCAGTGACGATATTGATAACCCCATGCGGTACGTCCGAGGTCTCGATAACCTGATAGAGATCAGTGACGCTGAGCGGCGAACGATCCGAGGGCACCAACACCACCGGATTGCCCATGGCCAGCGCCGGAGCGATCAGCGCGATGGAGCCAAGCAGCGGGCGCGATGGTGGGGCGACGATGCCGATGACGCCGATGGGCTCGACCATGGCGATAGCGACAGTGCGCTGCGGTGGATTATGGACCGCGCCATCATATTTATCCGCCCAGCCAGCAAAGGCGAACAGGCGCTCGACCGACAGGGCGACCTCGGCGGCACCGTCTTCGCCGGTCTGCGCCTTGATGCGGGCCGCGAACTCCTCGCGCCGATAATCAAGGTTTTCCGCAAGGAAATAAAGGATTTGCGCGCGCGAATGGGCGGCAGTCGTTGACCAGCCAAGCGCCGCGCGGGCGGCTTCGACAGCGTTGCGGATGTCCTTGCGGTTGCCGTCGCCGACTTCGCCGATCAGCGCGCCCGTGGCGGAATGGACCGGGCGGCTGTAGCCGCTATCGGGGCGGGCCTGCTTGCCGCCGATATACATTTTAGCGGTTTGATCGACGTGACCGTTATCGAGCGGATTGGCAGCTTTAGCCGGGGCAATCTTGGCGGCGGGGGCAGGTTTAAGGTCCTTTTCCCAGGCGGGTTTGAGGTAGGCTGCAAGACCCTCCTTGCCGCCTTCGCGGCCGTAGCCGCTTTCCTTGTAGCCGCCGAAGCCGACGGCGGCGTCGAACTGGTTGGTGCCGTTGATCCAGACCACGCCGGCCTTGATCTTGGGGGCGATATCGAGCGCCAGATTGATATTTTCCGACCAGATTGTTGCCGCAAGACCGTATTTTGTATTGTTGGCCAGTTGCACTGCTTCTTCGGGGGTGCGGAAGCTCATGGCGACCAGCACCGGCCCGAAGATTTCCTCGGTGACCAGGGTGTTGGCGGGCGACACATTGGTCACCAGAGCGGGTTTGAGGAAACAACCCTTGGCGGGCAGGTCCATGTCCGGCTCGTAAATCACCGCGCCTTCCTTGGCGCCGGCCTTGAGCATGTCCTTGACGCGGGTAACCTGCACCTGGGCTACCAGCGCGCCGATATCGACCGACTTGTCCAGCGGATCGCCGACACGCAGGGTGGACATGCGCAGCTTGAGCTTGGTGATGAAGCGCTCTTCGATGCTTTCCTGCACCAGGAGGCGCGAACCGGCGCAACAGACCTGACCTTGATTGAACCAGATGGCATCGACCAAGCCTTCGATGGCACTATCGATATCGGCATCTTCAAAGACGATATAAGGGCTTTTGCCGCCCAGTTCGAGCGACAGGCCCTTGCCGGTGCCGGCAGTGGCGGCGCGGATGGCCTTGCCCACTTCAGTAGAGCCGGTGAAGGCGATCTTGTCGATGCCGGGATGGCCAGTAATCGCCTGACCCGTGCCGCCTTCGCCAGTGACGATATTGACGACACCCTTGGGCAGGCCGGCGCGATCACAGATTTCGGCGAACAGCAGCGCCGTGAGCGAAGTGAATTCGGCGGGCTTGAGGATGACGGTATTACCGGCGGCGAGCGCCGGGGCGATTTTCCAGGCCAGCATCAGCAGCGGGAAATTCCACGGAATGATCTGGCCGCAGACGCCATAAGGCACATGATCGGGGAAGGCGCGGCTCAGGTGCTGGGCCCAGCCGGCGTGATGATAGAAATGGCGAGCGACCAGCGGAATATCGACATCGCGGCTTTCGCGGATCGGCTTGCCATTATCGAGGCTTTCGAGCACCGCGAACAGGCGGGCGTGCTTCTGGATCAGCCGGGCGATGGCATAGAGATATTTGCCGCGCTCGTAGCCGGAGAGCGCGCTCCAGAGCGGGAAGGCAGCACGAGCGGCTTTTACTGCCGCGTCAACGTCCTCCGCGGTGCCGTCGGTGATCTGCGCCAATGAGGCACCGGTGGCCGGATTGTCGGACGAGAAGGTCTTGCCCGGCTTGGTCCATTGCCCATCGATGTAATGGCCAAAGGTCTTGCCGTGGCTGTCGAGCCAGTCGAGCGCGGGCTGCGGGCCTTCGGGGGCCGGGCCGTAGTCGAGGGATTCGAAGATTTGCGCGATCTTGTTCATGCTTGGCCTTCTTTAGAGTGCCGAATTTGTGAGGATCGCGAAGGACCCCCTCCCTTCCCTCCCCAAAGGGGGAGGGTGAATTCAGTGGTTGTCGCATCATGGCGCCAGACCCTGGGTGTCACCCTCCCCCTTGTGGGGAGGGCCAGGGAGGGGGTTGGCGCCGCGTGTGCTAAACCATCGGCTGGCGGTAGTCGGCAGCGTAATGCCCGGTGAGGCTGTGCTCCAACTGGCGTTCGATATCGGTCAGCAACGAACTCGCCCCGAACCGGAACAGGTGCGGCTGCAACCACGTGTTGCCGAGTTCTTCCTTCATCAGCGCCATGTATTTGAGCGCGTCGCCCGCGGTGGCGATACCGCCGGCGGGTTTGTAGCCGATTTCCACGCCAGTCTCCTCGTGGAACCAGCGGATCATGCGGATCATGGCCAGCGAGGTGGGCAGGTTGGCATTGACCTTTTCCTTGCCGGTCGAGGTCTTGATGAAATCGGCGCCGGCCAGCATGCAGACCAGCGAGGCCTTGGCGATATTGGTCAGGGTGGCCAGTTCCCCAGTACCCAGGATGGTTTTCATATGGGCGGCGCCGCAGGCCTTGCGGAAGGCTTTGACCTGATCGTAAAGCGCCTGCCAATCGCCGCGCAGCACCATGCCGCGTTCTATGACGATATCGATTTCCATGGCCCCATCGGCCACCGACATCTCGATTTCTTTGAGCTTGGTTTCAATCGGCGCGAGGCCGTGCGGAAAAGCAGTGGAGACGGCGGCGACTGGAATGCCGCTGCCTTCGAGCGCCTTGACGGCAGTGGCGACAAAGCTGTGATAGACGCAGACCGCGCCGGGCAGGATCTTGAGATCGCTGACGTCGAGGCCGGCGAGAATTTCGCTGCGAACTGGATGACGCGCCTTGGCGCAGAGCCGCTCGACGCGACCGGCGGTATCGTCGGCATTGAGCGTGGTCAGATCGATCAGGGTGATGGCCTTGAGCAGCCAGGCAACCTGATAATCCTTTTTCACCGTGCGGCGCGCGCCGATAGTCGAGGCGCGACGCTCCAGCGCCGAGCGGTTCATGCGGACGCGCCCGACCCAATCGAGATCGAGCGGGAAGCCCGGATTGCGCTGGTGTCCGGCCTGGGCCGGGGTGTGATCGACTATTCTTAAGCTCATAGCTCCTCCACCAGAGCGGGAATGAGTTTTCTCAATTTTTCCGCGCCCTGTACGGCCATGGTTTTGGTGTGTTCGTGACTGATATGCTCGTTCGAAAGACCCGCGCCCATATTGGTGATGGATGAGCAGGCCCAGACCTTCATTCCCAGATAACGCCCGAGAATGACTTCGGGTGCCGTCGACATGCCGACGGCGGTGGCGCCCAGACGAATGGCCATCTGGATTTCGGCGACGGTTTCAAAGCTGGGGCCGGAATACCACAGATAGATGCCCTGCTTGACGTTGAGGTCCAGCCGGTCGCCGATGCCCTGCGCCTTGGCCCGCAGGTCAGAGTCATAGCAGTTGACCATGTTGACAAAACGGCGGTCGGTGGGTTCGCCGATCAGTGGGTTCATGCCGGCATAGTTGATGTGATCGCTGATCAGCATCAGATCGCCCGGGCGGATATTTTCGTCCAGCGAGCCAGCGGAATTGGTCAGCAGCAGTTTTTCGGCGCCCAGATCGGCCATGGCTTCGAGAGCCGGGCGCATGGCGGCGGCATTGCCGTGTTCGTAATAGTGCTCCCGGCCGGTGAGGATGGCGAGGCGCTTGCCACCCATGGTGCCGATCAGCAGATCGCGGCCATGGCCGGAGACGCCGCCGCCGGGAAAGCCCTTGAGCTCGGAATAGGGAATGGTGACCTTGTCGGCGAGCAGATCGCCGATCGAGGACAGGCCGGAGCCGAGCACGAGCGCGGCGGCGATGGGTTCGCTGCCGGCGATCTTGCGGATAGTTTTGGCGGCTTTGGTCATCGGGGCAGGAACTCCGGGCCGAAGGAATAGGGCAGCAATTGTTCGAGGGTGGAGATCAGAGGTTCGCCTTCGACGCCATGAGAAATCACGGTGACGTTGAGGTCGGCAAATTCACGAATGCGTTGGCGGCAGGCGCCGCAGGGCGTGACCGGGGTTGTGCCGGGACCGGTGACGTAGATGCGGGTGATGCGCTTGCCGCCGCCGGCAATCATGGCGGCGATGGCGCTTGCCTCGGCACAATTGCCGACCGGATAGGCGGCATTTTCGATATTACAGCCAGCATAGATCTTGCCGTCATCGGCCATGATTGCGGCGCCCACCGCAAACTTGGAATAGGGCGCATAGGCCTTGGCGCGAACGGCTTCGGCCGCCTTGAACAAGGCCTGATCGGTGGGCATGCGCGGCATCTTAGCGTTCCTTGGTATAGGGTACGCCGCTGGCCTTGGGCGCCACGGCGCGGCCGATAAATCCTGCAAGCAGAATGATGGTCAGCACATAGGGCAGGACCTGGATGGCCTGCACCGGCACTTCGCCGATCAACGGGAATTTTACGCCCTGCAAGCGGAATTGCAACGCATCAAGGAAACCAAACAGCAGACAAGTGGCCAGAGCCGGCCAAGGCTTCCATTTGGCAAAGATCAGTGCCGCAAGCGCGATATAGCCGCGACCTGCCGACATGTTGTTGTTGAACCCCGCAGACTGGGCAATCGACAGATAGGTGCCACCGATGCCGACCAGAACGGCGGTGATGATAAGCGCCTGGTAGCGCAGCCTGGTGACCGAAATACCGGCGGTGTCGAGGGCCTTTGGATTTTCGCCGACGGCGCGCAGGCGCAGGCCGAAACGGGTCTGGAACAGCACGAAGGCGGTGACCGGCACGGCCATGAACGCCACATAGGCCAGGATGTTATGGCCCGAGATCAGTTCGGAATAGAGCCCACCAAGGATCGGCACGTCTTTGAGCTGATCGGCAAAGGGCAGCGTGATCGGGTTGAAGCGCTGGTCTCCGGACAGTTGCGGGGTGTAGCCACCACGATGGAACCAGCTTTGTCCGAGGAACGTGGTGAGGCCCGCGGCGAGGAAATTCAGCGCCACACCGGAAATGGTCTGGTTGCCCTTGAGGTTGATCGAGGCAAGGCCGTGGATGGCCGACATGCCAAGGGCAACGCCAACCCCGGCCAGCAGGCCAAGCCAGGCCGAGCCGGTAACAGCGGACATGGCGGCGGCACCAAAGGCGGAACCGAGCAGTTTGCCTTCGAGCCCGATATCGACAATGCCGGCGCGCTCGGAATAGAGCCCCGCGAGGCACGCCAGGATCAGCGGGATCGCCAGCCGCACGGTGGAATCAAGGATCAGGATCAGGTCGGTATAGTACCCCATCAGCCGCCTCCCGCCGCGGGTTCGCGCGGCCTGAACAGGCGCTCCAAAGGCGTGCGCAGCATGTCGCCCATGGCGCCGGTGAACAGGATGACCAGGGCCTGGATGGTGACGATCATTTCGCGGGTAATGCCGGGCATGGAGAAAGCCAGTTCCTGACCGCCCTGATAGAGAGCGCCGAACAGCAGCGCCGAGAGCGCCACACCAAGCGGATGACCCTTGCCCATGAAGGCGACGGCGACACCGACAAAGCCAGCGCCAGAAACGAAATTGAGGATCAGCCTGCCCTGCACCCCGCCGACATTGTTGACGGCAACCATGCCCGCCAAAGCGCCGGAGAGCGCCATGGTGATCATGATGATCTTGGCATTGGATATGCCGGCATAGCGTGCCGCAGTAGGGTTATGGCCGAGGGCGCGCATGGCGAAGCCGAACTTGGTATGCCAGATCAGCCAATAGACGGCCAGCAGCGCCAGCATGGCGAGGAAGAAGCTGATATTGACCGGCGAATTCTTGAACAGGCTCCAGAACAGGCGCAGTTGCGGTACGCGGCTGATGGCGTCGATGGGGGCGCTTTCGTCGGAGGCGACGGTGTCGGGCTTGAGGATGCGGCTGATGATATAGCCCATCATCGAGGTGGCGATGAAATTGAACAGGATGGTGGTGATGACGATGTGGCTGCCGCGTTTGGCCTGCAACACGGCAGGCACGAAGGCCCAGGCCGCGCCGAACACCGCGCCGGCGATGACCATGGCGGGGAAGGTGATGAACCAGGGCTGACCATTGAGCGCCAGGGCCGCCAGGATTACCCCGAGGCCAGCGACATAGGCTTGCCCTTCCGGCCCGATATTGAACAGGCCGGCATGATAGGCCAGCGACACGGCAAGGCCGGCGAAGACAAAATCGGTGGTGTAGTAGAGGGTATAGCCGAAGCCCGAACCGTAGCCGAAGGCGCCGTAAAGCATGATACCGACGGCATCGAGCGGGTTCTGACCGACCAGCATTACCACGATGCCGCCAATCAGGAAGGCCAGCACCACATTGAGCAGCGGCAGCAGCGCAATATCGACCCAGCGCGGCAGCGGGACGCGGGTACTCATGAGGCCTCTTCAAAATTTAGGGTGGCCAACTCGGCTTGCCTGTCTTGATAGGCTTTAAGCGTATGGCCTGTTGATTTTACATGCCAGGTCGTTCTGCCGTTGTCATTTCTACCCAAAATGACGGCGGATGCTGCCGATGGACTGGAAAATGGGACGTCGCGCGTGAAAACCAGAAAATTGCTGCTCGTCTGCTCCGAAAGCGCGCCATCGTCCATCAATTGCTGTCGCAAGGCGGCATACTGATTGACCGCGTGTTCTGGGTTTTTCCGAGCAAGAGTGCCCTGACGTACGACGATCTCGTCTGGAAACTGGACGGCACTGCCTTCCAATCCGTCTTTGGTTTTTGGGAAAATCAGCTCTAACCCAGAGGTATCGACAGCTTTGTCGATCGTATCCCCTGAGATATCGCGCGGATTTGCCATTGCAACACGTTGTAACGGCTGCCGTAGAACATCGAAGCCGAGAACCGGAAGCAGAATCTGAAGTTGCTCTAAAAAAAACTCCATGTCGGCAACGTCAGACTCAGGGACGCGCCCCGACGGCGGTTCATTGCCGTTAATTACATTGGAGCGCCCGGCGCTCTTAGCCAACGCTGTGACACGGCTTTCGAGATACCGAACGTGCGTTTTAGTCAAATTCAAATCTGAGCTGGTGATGAGGCAAAAGGTTTCAAAAAAATCCTTTTGATCACCCTTCGAATGCTGCTGCACCCTACGACCGACGTTATCACTCTCGCCAATGTATACGTCGCGCCTAACACCCGTTTCGGTCTGGTCGCCAAACAATATATATAGACCTGTCTTGTCCGCATCCTCTCTTTGCAAAACCTCTGCAAGTTTGGCGCGAGGGGCTACCAACACTCGCCCCGTCCAATTAATTATTTCTGCCGAGATCACTCCCGACTGCGCACTGCCGTCGACCAAAAAAAGTCTTACAGTCCTTCCGAGCGCACCCATTACTCGATGTCCTTGTCGAGCTTTGGCGACATCTGCATGATGGTCTTTTCCACCGGGGTGACGTGTTCTGGCAGGCGGCCGGACTGTTCGGGGGCGCCGCCATCGTGAACGCCCGCCATCAGCAGACCCAGCGCGCCTTCATCGGCGGTGGCCGGATCGGCTTCGCCCACGATCTGGCCGTCGAACAGCACCAGGATGCGATCGGAGAGCGAGCGGATTTCGTCGAGTTCGACCGAGACCAAAAGGATCGCCTTGCCGGCGTCACGCATCTTGATGATCTGGTTGTGAATGAATTCGATGGCGCCGATATCGACGCCGCGGGTCGGCTGGCCGACGATCAGCACATCCGGATTGCGTTCCATTTCGCGGGCCAGCACAATTTTCTGCTGGTTGCCGCCGGAAAAATTGGCGCTCTTGAGATCGGTATTGGCGGGGCGGATGTCGAACTTCTTGATGCGTTCGGCAGCCTCGGCCCGGGCCTTGCCGACATCGAGCGCGAGGCCGGCGCCGTAATCATCCTGATAGCCCAGGATAGAATTTTCCCATTCGGTGAAATTGGTCACCAGACCCATGCGGAGGCGATCCTCGGGGACGTGAGCAAGGCCGGCTTCGCGCAGGCGCGCGGCGCCATCGTCACCGAAGGCCGAGATGGACTGACCGTCGATCAGTACCTGCCCAAGGGTCTGGTCGCGCATGCCGGAGATGGCTTCGAGCAATTCGGACTGGCCGTTGCCGGCCACGCCGGCGATGCCCACGATCTCGCCAGCCCGGACCTGAAAACTGACATTCTTGACGCGGGCAATCTTGAAATCGTCGGTGACCACAAGGTTTTGCACATCCAACATCACCTTGCCGGGGTGGGCAGGGCCTTTTTCGACACGCAGCAGCACGCGACGGCCCACCATCAGTTCGGCAAGTTCACCGGGCGAAGTCCTGGCGGTTTCAAGCGTCTTGACCATGGCCCCTTGGCGCATGACCGACACTTCATCGGTGATGGCCATGATTTCGCGCAGCTTGTGGGTGATCAGGATGACGGTCTTGCCCTCATCGCGCAGGGTGCGCAGGATGCGGAACAGGTGGTCGGCCTCGGCGGGGGTGAGCACGCCGGTCGGCTCGTCCAGAATGAGAATATCGGCGCCACGATACAGCGCCTTGAGAATTTCGACGCGCTGCTGCTGGCCCACAGAAAGGTCTTCGATCAGCGCATCGGGATCGACTTCGAGACCATAGTCGGTGGCCAATTGCTTGAGCTGCTTGCGGGCCTTGGCCAGCGTGGTGCCGAGCAAAGCCGAATCTTCGGCGCCGAGCACGATATTTTCGATGACCGAGAAATTATCGACCAGCATGAAGTGCTGGTGGACCATGCCGATACCGAGCGCCAGAGCGTGGCGGCTATCAGTGATGTGGACGGGCTTACCACCAACGCGGATTTCGCCGCTATCGGCCGTGTAGAAACCATAAAGGATCGACATCAAGGTTGACTTGCCGGCGCCGTTTTCACCCACGATGCCATGCACCGTGCCGCGCTTGACCGCGAGGTGAATGTCCTTGTTGGCGTGGACCGGGCCGAAATGCTTGTTGATCCCGACCAGCTCGATGGCCAGTGGTAGAGCAGCGGCTGTTGCCAGCCGCTGCTCTGTGGTTTGGGCAATATTTGCCATCAGCTCGTTGCCTTGCCTGAAATCAGACCGGGCAAGCCTTGTCGGACATGTAATCGTGGATCTTGATTTCGCCGGACTTGATCTTGGCAGTGGCTGTATCGACAGCAGCCTTCATTTCCGGAGTGATCAGCGCGGCATTGTTGTCGTCGAAGGCAGCGCCGACGCCATCTTCGGCCAGACCGAGCACCACGGTGCCGGCGGTGAACTTGCCGTTCTTTTCATCCATGAAGGCGTTGTAGGTCGCAATATCGACGCGCTTCATCATCGAGGTCAAAACGTTGCCGGGGTGCAGGTAGTTCTGGTTGCTGTCCACGCCGATACCGAACTTGCCGGCATCTGCTGCTGCCTGCAGCACGCCTGCGCCAGCGCCACCGGCCACCTGGAACACCACGTCGGCACCCTGATCGAGCTGCGACTTGGTGACTTCAGCGGCCTTTGCCGGGTCATTGAAGGCTTCAAAGCCAGCGCCGACATAGGTTTCAAGAACCTTGATCTGCGGATTGACCGACATGGCGCCTTCCTTGTAGCCGCACGCAAAGCGTTCAAGCAGCTCGAAGTTGAAGGCGGGGACGACACCGATGGTGCCAGTAGTCGACTTCATGGCAGCCAGGATACCAACGAGGTACGAGCCTTCCTGTTCCTTGAACACCACCGAACGCACGTTCGGCAGATCGACGACCGAGTCGATGATCACGAAGTGGGTGTCGGGGAATTCGGGAGCAACGGTGGTCAGCGCGGTCGCCCAGGAGAAGCCTGGAACCAGGATGGGCGAGAAGCCCTTGGTGGCGAACTGGCGGATGGCCTGTTCACGCTGCGCATCGCCGGTGATTTCCAGATCCGAATAGGAACCGCCGGTTTCCTTCTTGTACATTTCGGCGCCGGTATAGGCGCTTTCGTTGAAGGATTTGTCGAACTTGCCGCCGCCGTCATAGACGAGTGCGGGATCAGCAAAAGCCGCGCCAGCCATGATCGCGCTAAGCGCAACGCCACCGGCAATGGCCTTGGTGAGTTTGGTCAATGTCATTGGAAAGTCTCCCTGTCTCGCACATAAGCGCTCGCATCAAAACGCAAGCGGACAATCTTCGTGCGCTGACAAGGATACAATCGTGCAAACGGCCCTCAAGCAAGAGGGAAAACAGCATTTTTTTCCGAATGGTCAAAAATGGGATCGAGGGTTTTGCTGGGATGTGGGCCCTGATCGGGCGCCTTGCTGCATCAAAGCCAGTAGGCACCCCTCATCCGCCCTTTGGGCACCTTCTCCCGCAAGGGGAGAAGGGAGGGACGGTGTTCACCACAAGAGTGGGGCACCCCTCGCCCCTTGCGGGAGAGGGTGGATCGGGCGCAGCCCGAGACGGGTGAGGGGTATCTTCCTACTCCGGCGCCAACAGCTCAAGCTCCACCCCCATTGCAGCCGCGAAACGCTCGAAAAAGCCGTCGATGACTTTCTGCGCCGAATTACCGATAATGGCCTTGCCCAGCCGCATGATCTGGCCGGAGGCGCCGCCATTGGCGGCAAATTGCAGGTGGGTAGCGTCGCCATCATCGGCCAGAACGATGTCGGCCGAGCCTTCGGCCAGGCCCAGCAGGCCACCCCTTCCCTTGCCGGACAGGGTATAGCGTTCGGCGGGAACGATATTGGACAGGGTCAGATCGCCTTTAAAGACCGGGTGGACGAGGCCGAGATTGACCTTGATCTCAAGGTCGAGCGCGGTGTCGCCAACCCATTCGATCTTGTGGCAGCCGGGAATGGCGGCCTTGAGCATGGCGGTGTCGTTGAGCGCGGCCCAGACAGCAACGCGCGGGGCTTGCAGACGATAGTTGCCGCCGAAATCCATCAGTATTGTGCTTCCATTGTGGACCCTATGACACGGTCGGCGAAAAACTCATTCATCGGCGCAACCCCTGCCCTTTACGTGCGGCTTTTTCGCACCAATATGGCCTAAATAGTTGCCGGACGAACCGGTTACAATTGTCAGAGCGGACGCCAGCGTCAATCTATGGCACGAAGCGTCGACGCGAGGAGAGACCATGTCCAACGATGTTCCGACTGCACAGCCCATAGCCGCGCCAGCCGTGGTTACCGAAAAGCCATTGCAGTATCTGGACAAGGCGGTCACCGCGATCCGCGACCTTGGCATCTGGCCCGAACAGCAGGGCGAGCAGCCGATTACCGCGCTTTTGGCGCAGATCACCCAGCTTGATGAAACCCGCGTCATCCTGATTGGCCGGACCTTGAGCCAGGCCAGCGCCTTTAACGAAGTGGTGCGCGAGCAGATCGCCGCCATGCAGATTGGCCAGCGCTACGAAGAGATCACCAAGGGTTTTGATTCGATCCGCGACGATGCCAAGGGCATGGTCGACCAGCTTTCCGACAACAAGATCGACCTGCGCGAGCGGGTATCGAATGTGTGGATGAAGGTATCGCGTGGCGATATTGCCCAGCGTTTCGACAAGATTCGCGACACCTATCTGGCCGTGTCTGCGGACACCAAGGACCAGATCAACCGCGAACACACCATTCTGGAAGCCTATCGGGATTTCCGCGGCGCGCTGAAACAGTCCGAAGTGATGGCGCTGGAAGTTCTGGCGACGGCGGAACAGCGGCTGGCCGAGAAGAAGAACATTCTGCAAAAGGCCGCCGATACGCTGGCGGCCTTTGCCGGCACCGTCCCCGCCGACCGGGCGCGGCTGGAGATGGATCGCGACGAAAAGCTGCGCGACATGCAGAACGAAGAAGGCCGCTACCAGATCGCCAAGGATCTGTCGGATAACCTGACGATTTCCTACAACACGTCCGAAGTGGTGATGGCGCGGCTGATGCAGACCACCAATGCCAAGGAGCGGGTGTATCAGCAGTCGATCTCGTTCTTTTCAACCAATGAAACGGTGCTGACGGCGCTAAGCGCTTCGTTTACCGGCATGTTCGGGCTGCATGAGGCCACCGAAACCCTCAATGCCATGAAAGAGGGGATGAGCAAGAGCTTGGAAACCCTCAGCGAGATTGGCGACAAGGTGCAGGAAGAAGCGGTGCGGGCCGGGTACGGCCCGACAGTGCGCGCCGACGCGGTCAAGAAACTGGTCGATAGCGTGGTCAACTTCCAGGAGAAGTCGCGCACCATCATCAACGAAATGCGTGTTGCCTCGACCAAAAATTCCGCCGAAATCCGCGATGCGGTGGAAGACGGCAAGCGCCGGCTGGCGCAACTGGCAGCGGACGGCAATGCGCTGCTGCTCGACAGCAAGAATTAAGCGATAACGGAGCCGGGTGAGCCCGCATAATGAGTGATACGACAGCCACCGCTGCTGCCCCGCTGGACGAGGTCATGCTGGCAATGGACGTGGTCGACACGCTCCGCCATCGGCAGGATCTGGCGACGCGCGAGCTGGATGGCGTGGCGCGCGAAGAACAGCTGATCGACAAACTGCGGGAGATCTATCACCAGCAGGGCATCGAGGTTTCCGACGCGGTGCTGAAGCAGGGCGTAGCCGCGCTGGCGGAAAGCCGGTTTGTCTACACGCCACCGCCGGGCGGATTTAATACGTTGCTGGCGCGGGCCTATGTGAGCCGCGGCAAATGGGGCCGGGTCGCCGGGGTGATTGCGCTTGGTGCGGCGGTGATCTTGGGCGGCTATTTCCTGGTCTATCAACCCTATAGCGCCCACCAGCAGGAAACGGCCCAGCTTGAGCTGAGCCAGGAACTGCCAGCGGCGATGGATGGGCTGTATCAGACCATTTTCGACGAAACCAAGGTGCAGCAGGCCGAGGTCGAGGCCAAGGAACTGGTGAGCCGTGGCAAGGCTTACGCGGCTGAAGGCAACCGGGCGAAGGCCGAAGACATCGTGACTCGGCTGACGGCGCTGCGCGATCAGTTGCGGCTGAGCTATACGCTGCATGTGGTGAACCGCCCGGGCGTGCAGTCGGGGTTCTGGACGTTCCCCAAAATCAATACTGAAGCCACCAACTATTACATCGTGGTGGAAGCGCTGGACCCGGATGGACAGGCGCTGTCTCTGCCAATCCTCAACGAGGAGACCGGCAAGACCGAAACGGTCAATATCTGGGGCGTGCGGGTGCCCGAGGCAGTGTATAATTCGGTGGCGGCGGACAAGCAGGACAATGGCATCATCGACCGCGACGAAGTGGGCAGCAAGGTCGATGGTTTTCTCGATGTCGACTATGGCGTGCCGGTTCTAGGCGGGGCGGTGACGCGGTGGTGATCTCATGAGCCTGCGCGGACCCGAAGCCATGGCCTCGCTCGACGAGGCGCTGCGCGACATCCGTCGCGAAGAGGACGAGATTGCCAAGCGGCTGGCCCGCTCTGGCGAACGCATCACCAAGATCCATGAGACCGAAGCCGATCTGGTGCGGCAACTGGCCAAGCTGCGGCTCGACCCTGCGATTCAGGCCGAACTGGCGGACCATATTTCGAGTGCGGAAGCCAAGGCCCGCGACATGCTCAAGGCCCATGCCAGCGAGATGGGCGGCGCTGAAAAGGAGCTGGCGGCGATCGACGCGAGCCTGGGGAAACTGACCAGCGATCGCGCCGAAGCGTTGACGACGCTGGCGGGGCATCAGGAAGCGCTGAAAGCCCTGGCCACTTCGGTACAGGCGACACTGGCCACCGACAGCGCTTATGCCGCGCTGGCCGGGGAAGCGCGCCAACTCAACGAGACTGCGGCCCAATCGATGCAAAAGACCGAGCAGGCGGAAGCCGATCGGGAGCAGAAGGGGCGACCCTACCGGGACGATCCGCTGTTCATGTATCTGTGGGAAAGCGGCTATGGCACCAAGAATTACCGCTCCAACAATCTGATCCGCTATCTGGACGGACTGGTGGCGGGGCTGGTGGATTTTGCCAAGGCAAGACCGAACTTTGCCATGCTCAACGAAATTCCATTGCGGCTGCGCGAACACGCGGAGCGGCAGATGGCCATTGCTGCGGAGGCGCGGGCCAAGGCCGAGGCGATGCAGACCGCAGCCGTCGATGCGGCGGGCGGCAAACCGGTGCGCGACAAGCTCACTGCCGTACAGGGCAGGATCGACGCCATCGACGCGCAGATCACCGAAGCCGAAGACAAGCGCGACGCGGCGGCCAAGAGCCTGAGCGTTCTGGCGCAAGGGGCCGACCCGGCGTTCGAGCAGGCACTGACCACGCTGGCCGAAAGCCTGCAGCGGGAAGACATCACCACGCTGCTCAACGAAGCGCGCCTGACCAGCACCGGTCGGGACGACACGCTGGTGGCCCAGATCGACGACGCCCGCACAAGGGCACGCGACGAGGACACCGAGACCAAAGATCAGCGCGAACGGCTAAAGACCCTTGCGGCACGGCGGCGCGAACTGGAAGACATCCAGTGGGAATTCAAGAAATCGCGATTTGACGATCCACGCTCCAGCTTCGGTGAAGACAAGCTGGTGGGCGATCTGCTCAATGATTTCCTGCGCGGCGGGATTACGGCGGCCAGCTATTGGGAGCAGTGGCGGCGCAGCCAGAATTTCAACCAGGGCACCAGTTGGGGCAATGGCGGAGTGCCGTCCAGCACCAGCCCATGGGCCGAACGCGGCGGCAGTACCGTCAACTGGCCCAAGGACAGTTTTGGCGGTGGTGGTGGCAATTCGCCAGGTCTGCCCACTGGCATGCCGGGCGGCTGGGGTCGCAGCAGCGGCGGCAATTCGGGCGGTTTTTCACGCCCGCGCACCGGCTCGCAGGGCGGTCGCGGGAGCGATACCGGGTTCAAGACCGGCGGCGGGTTTTAGGCCCCCCGCCACGCCTCAGTTCGCTGCAGTGGCGGCCAGAATTTCCCACAGATTGCCTTCGCTATCCTCGAAATAGGCGGAATAGCCCCATTCCGATTGCTGGGCGGCGGCGGTGATGGTGCCGCCGGCGATCAGCACGCGATCAAGGATGGCATCAATTTCGGTGGCGCTGCCGGCCGAATGGCTGAGCACGAATTGCGGCGTGCCGGCGATGACTTCGGGCTTGCCTGCATTGGCGGCGATCTGGTCGCGCGGAAACAGCACGAAGGACAGGTCGGCATCGAGGAAGAAGGCAACGTGATCCTCCCCTGCCCCGATCTGTTCGTCGCTGACATCAAACAGCGCCCGATAAAAGCTGAAAGCACGTTCGAGGTCATCGACGCCGATGGTGATGATATTGATCCGGGGTTTCATGGGGCGCTCCGCTGTTGTGCCGTGTGTAACGCACAAGCGCGCGGGACGGTACCGGCCGCTCAACAAAAATCATGATGGACAGCCCCGCAGCTGACCTCGGCGGGTCGACCTCTCCCCGAGGGGAGAGGTGAAGGCATCAGGTCTTGGCGAGCAGATTGCGCAGCTTTTCGAGCGCGGTCCTGGAGTCTTCCTGATAGGCGATGGTGCCTTCGAACTCGCCTTTTGAGTTGAGCAGGAACACCGTCGCGGTGTGGTCCATGCTGTAGTCGCCATTTTCGCCGGGAACCTTTTGGGCGTAAATGTGCCAGGCCTTGATGATCTTGGCGACTTCCTCGGGTTTGCCGGTCAGGCCGGTGATACGATCCGAGACGGCGCCGACGTAGTCGCCCAGCACGGCAGGCGTATCGCGTTCGGGATCGACCGAGACGAAATAGCCGCGCAGTGGCTTGCCCGCATCGCCCAACTGCTCGAACCAGGAGGCCATTTCGGCCATGGTGGTTGGGCAAACATCGGGACAATGGGTGAAGCCGAAGAACAGCATCGAGGGATGGCCGTTGAACACTGTCTGATTAACGGGCTGGTTGTTGCCATCCAGCAAGGCATATTGGCCGCCGCCGAAGCCGGCCTGAGTGCCCGGGGCGTTGCGGAGCAACAGGAATGCGGTGCCGGCGGTGAGCGCCAGCGCCACCACGGCGACCCAGAGCCAGATGCGAACGGTTTTAAGATTTGCCATTGCCGGTCCGATCAATGCGCCATTGCGGCGGCAGCCGCCGCCCCGAGCACCGGCAGGTCGATATCGACGGCTCCGGCGGCTTTAAAGGTCAGGGTGATGGTGACCTTGGTGCCTTCAACGAAGGGCTGCTTGAGGCCCATGAACATGATGTGATAGCCGCCCGGCGACAACGTGACCGCTCCACCAGCGGGGATTTCCAGGCCATCCGGAAGCGCCCGCATCTTCATCACATCGCCATCCATTTTCATCTCATGAACCTGGGCTGTGGCTGCGACCGAGGAGGTGACCGACAACAAGGTGTCGGCGGCAGCGCCATGATTGGTAATGGTCATGAAGCCACCGGCGACCGGGGCATTGGGCAGCGTGGCGCGGGCGAAGGGCATTGAAATGTCGAGGTCGCCGAGGTGAATGTTGCCATTATCGGCAAAGGCGGGGGTGACGACGAGCAAAAGGGCCGCAACGGCGGCGACGAATATAGAGCGGATCATGATGATCTCCAGAACTGAAACTGATGGTGGCCGGAAGGCCGGACGATCAGGCCTGGGCGGGAGGCGCACGCGGCGGCGCGGCGATCTGGAGCACGCCGGCGGGCGTCGGTGATTTTGCCGATGGTGCATCGAGTTGGACTTGTGCGCGCTGCGGATTGAACACGAAGGCGACCGGCAGGACTGGCGCGACGTGCTGCTTGCCGGTGCTGGTGACCGGGCATTTGGTGGCGACGGTTTTGGAAGTGTCGCTGGCATCCGGCGCGCCGCACAACGCCCAATTGGCATCGATGGTGGCATAGCCGAGCCTGGCAAAGTCGAGCTGGCTGGCGCGGGCCTGATGCAGCGGGGTCAGGATGGTCAGCAGATAGATGGCAAGCGCCGCAAAAGCGGTGCCGATCTCCCTGCCGATAGTGCGCGATGATGCCATGAGCTGTCCCCACATCGGTCGTAGCGCGCCGGGACCGCAGGCTCAAGCGCCGCGATGTCGCAAGCGGTCAGGCAGTTGGCCGGTAAGTCTTTTCGCAAAGTGCCAGGAACGACTTCATTGCCGCCGATTGCGGGCTATGGGTGCGGCGGGCGACCAGCAACTGGCGGCGGGCCCAGGGTTCGGACAGCGGCACCGAGAGCAGATCGGTACCGGCCAACAGATGCAGGCTGGTGCTGCGCAAAAAGCCGATGCCGAAGCCAGCCTCGACCATGCGCACCAGCGCCGGGAAACTTTCGACGCTAACCCGTTCGCTCAGCGATTGGCCTGCCTTGTGCGCGGCGTCGAGCAGGAGCCGGTCGAGTGCGCCGTTGAGGTGCATGCGGACAGTTTCGTGGGCCAGCACGCCGTGAAACGGGATCTCGCGCTTGCCAGCCATTGCTTCGGCAGCGGCGTGATCGGGCGAGGCGATGACCCAGACGCGATCATCTTCGAAGGGCCTGGTTTCGAAGCGAGAGAAATCGTAATTGTCGGAGACGATGGCGATATCGCAGCGTCCGTCTTCGAGCGCGGTGAGGCCCTTGGCGGCCCCCAGCTCCTGAATTTCCAGCGCGATAGTGGGCTGTTTTTGGGTATAGACCGCCAACAATTCCGGCAGGCGACCGGAGAGCGCCGAACTGGTGCAGGCAAGGCGCAGGCTGCCGCGATTACCAGTGGCAAAATCGGCCATGACGGTATCGAGATCGGCGATTTCGCGCAGCACCCCACGACAGCGCTCGGCATAAATCTGCCCAGCCGGCGTCAGCTTGACGCCCTGGGCCGAGCGATCGAACAACACGACATCGAGCCGCCCTTCCAGATCGCTAACGCGGCGGCTGACGGCGGATGAGGCGATGCCTTCGCGCTCGGCTGCCCGGCCGATCGAGCCGGTTTCCGCCAATACCAGAATCAATCTGGCTGTAACGCTATCGAATTGCTGCATGCACTGCCCCTTGCAGGCAGCTTAGCCAACCAGAGGCCTCAGAGCAAAACCAATAGTGCGCGACCGAGGTAGAACAGGCCGATAACCGTGACCACAAAGCGGGTATATTTGCGGAAATTGGCATCAGAGAGCTTTTGCAGCACCCAATTACCAGCGCTGGTGCCGACAATGGCGAAGGGGGCGGCGATCAGGATCGCGGTCCAATCGCCGGTGTTGAGGGTTTGCGCGGCCTGCCAATAGAACAGCACCTTGATGCCGTGGGACACCACCTGCGTCGCCGCTTTGGTGGCGATAATCTTGCGGCGATCCATCATCGTGCGGATGAAGAAGATATCGACGGTGGGGCCGGAAACCCCTGCCCCGATATTGAACGTGCCCGAGACAATGCCAGCAATGAAGGCATGGTGGGGTTTGGAGGCGTCGAGCGCCAGGTACTCGGTTGGAATCCAGACCAGGATCGGCATCAGGCCGATGGTGATGGAGGCCACGAACAGATCGGGCCGATAGTTGACCAGCGACAGCGCACCGGCGGAGACGAACAGGCCGATGCTGATGATGCCGAGGATTTTCCAATCGATATACTGGCGCGAGAACCAGGCGCGCGAGCCATTGGAGACGATCTGGATAACGCCGTGGACCGCGATGGCAGTGCCGACCGGCAACAGCAGAAACAGTAGCCAGAGCAGGATCAGCCCGCCCGCCATGCCAAAAATGCCCGACAGCATCGAGGTGCAAAACACCGCGACGAGCATGCCGACACCGATCCAGATGCTCATAGTTTGGCTCCCGTTGCGGTGAGGTCTAGCGCGATTTGGGTTGCGGGGTAGCGCTGAACTGGCATGGGGGCGTGCCGGTGCCGTACCGTCCTCGTCCTTCTCCCCTTGAGGGAGAAGGTGCCCGAAGGCAGGATGAGGGGTGGCTTTCTCGAAACTGTGTTTGCGGCGACAACCCCTCACCCTGATTTATGCTGAACGCAGAAAGTCTGTCCTTGTTCGGTTCAAACCGCTCCACCGGAGCGGTTTGCGGCTGCGCCACCACCTCCAAGTCCCTCAAGGGCGAGGGTGGCCCGGTGGGGGTGCTATTTCAACGACGCAAAATAGTCCTTAGCGCCGGGCGCCAGCAGCGGCTTGAGGTCCTTGATCGGAACGTTGAGCTGTTCGTCGCCGCAGGCCTGGATGGCGTAGGGGAGGCCTTCGAGGCCGAAGCTGACGCGGTTGTCGTCGACGAAATGGATCGCCAGATTGGTGGGGATGAGGTCAAGGATACCGCATTCCTCGTCCCGCTCGGCGTCGGTTTCGCGATGCGCTATGACATACGCGACCATGTCCTTGCCGGGACCGAAGTAATATTGGTCCGGGTCAGCATGGGCGGTGGCCGGACCGATCGGGGCATCGCCCTCGTCGGCGCCATAGGATTTGGCGACCCAGTCCTTGAAGATGGCTTCAAGCGCCAGAATTTTGCCGGCGGCGATATCGAGATTGTAGCTGTCGTAGAAATTGTCGGGATGGGCTCCGAAGCAGTAGACGCTGCCGCCTTCGGTCCAGCTCATGATCTTGCTGGAGAGATAGGTCACGTCATGGCTGACGTAATCATATTCTCCCAGGCCGCCGCCTTCGCCATACATCCAGCCCATGCCCAAATAGGCGGTGGACAGGCAACTCATGGCTTCGAGGCTTTCGTGCCAGTGCCGGTCCTGCAGCCACGCATTGGCGGCGGCGGGATCGCTGCCATCGGCCAGTTTGACGATGCGGGGAAATTCAAAGCCCGAGCGCGGATCGGAGACCATCTGGTAGGTCGAGCCATTGATGCTGGTTTTTGCACCTGGCTTGAGCGGGCCTTGCACCTTGAGGAACTCATAGGGCGCGTCGGCCATGCTCAGGGAAATGGCGTGGTCATAGCTCAGGCTATCGCTGAAATCCTTGAGGTCGGACGGCGTGATCGCACCTTCCGCCAGAACCCGGGAGCCGACGCGAGTGAGTGTTACAGCCAGGGGTTTTTCCTTGCCGAGCAGGCGCCACTGGCCCGAGACCGTTGCACCATCGGCTGAGCGTTCGAGCGTCCATATGGCGCCTATGGGGAATTTGGTGCGCGGATAATCCTGCGAGGCATCGCAGAGCTGTTCGGTGCAGGTGGCCTCTTCGGCGAGGATGATCTTGTTGCCGGCACCGGGCTGGGCCTGCAGCGGAATATCGCCGCCCTTGCTGGTATAGAAATACCGCCCGACGATCGGGCCGTTCGCAGCCTCGGTGATTTCGGCAACGATTGGGATGGTGCCCAGCGTGCCCTTGTAAGTCACCGCATCGGCGAAGGCGGGGGTGGTGAACAGGAGCGCGGTGGCGCCGAGAACGAGATTGAGATGGCGCATGCAGGCTCCCCGAACATTGCAGGAATTCTAGCAGAGCCGGCCGTGGGCGGGCAGAGGGTTTGTGGCTCCCATCCCCTCAAAGAAGGCAGGGTGCGGTCAGGTTTCCTTTACCGCTTCCATGACCACGAAGGTCGAGGTCTGGGCGACGTGGGGCAGCGCGGAAATCGCTTCGCCCAGGACGCGGCGATAGGCGGCGATGTCGGTGGAGCGGACCTTGAGCAGATAATCGAAATTGGCCGCCATCATGTGGCATTCCTCGATCTGGGGAATGGCCTGGGCGGCGGCGTTGAATTCGGCCAGTGCCTGCGAGCGAGTATCGGACATCTTGACCTGCACGAAGGCGACATGGCCTTCGCCCAGCCGCAGGCGGTCGATGACGGCGCGGTAACCCTTGATCAGGCCGAGGGACTCCAGCCGCCGCACGCGGGCCTGCACCGGGGTCTTGGAGAGGCCAACCTGCTCGCCCAACGCGGCCATCGATAGCCGTCCATCGGCCTCCAGCGCCTTGAGGATATTGCGGTCGATGCGGTCCAGATGATCTGTTTCTGACATTTTTGCAGCCCGAATGAACATTCTTGCTTTCATACTATGCATCGAATGCTTCGCTGGCGCGATATCTATGGTCCGCTGCATCTCTCGGGACTGCGCTATCATCGCTTTGTCCCGCGATGGAGCCAGCCATGTCCGATCGTCTCGCCCAAGCTCGTGCCGCCATGCGCGACCACGCCATGGTCGAACGTGATGAGGCCATTCCGCGGTTGTTGAGCCTGGCGGACCTGAGCGAAGGTCAGCGCGCAGCGATCTCGGCGGACGCGGCGCGACTGGTGCGTGACGTGCGGGCTTCGGCCAAGCCGCGCCTGATGGAAACGCTGCTAGCCGAATATTCGCTATCCACCGACGAGGGTATTGCATTGATGTGTCTGGCGGAGGCGCTGTTGCGCGTGCCGGACGCCACGACGATGGATGATCTGATCGCCGACAAAATTGTCGGGCAGGACTGGGCGTCGCATGCCGATCACTCGGGGCCGCTGCTGCTGAATGCTTCCGCCTGGGCGCTGATGTTGACCGGGCGCGTGTTGAGCGACGGGCAACTCCAGATCGGCCGTACGCTGGGCTCGATGGTGCGGCGACTGGGCGAGCCGGCTATTCGCGGTGCGGTTTCAGCCGCAATGCGCCGGATGGGAGGGCAGTTCGTGCTGGGCCAAAGCATTGGCGAGGCGCTGCGCAATGGTGCGGACAAGACCGCGCAGGGCTATCTGTATTCCTTCGACATGCTGGGCGAAGGCGCCCGTACCGATGCCGATGGGTTGCGCTATCATCGCGCCTATGCCGATGCGATCGCGGCTCTGGGCAAGGTCGCCAGCAATGACGATGTGCTGAAGAACCACGGCATCTCGGTCAAGCTCTCGGCGCTGCATCCGCGCTACGAAGTCGCGCAAAAGCCGAGCATGTTGCCGGTACTGCGCCAGCGGCTGCTGGAGCTTTGCCTCGCGGCCAAGGCCGGGCGCATTGCGCTCAACATCGATGCCGAAGAGGCCGACCGGCTTGATCTGAGCCTCGATATCATCGAGAGCGTTTTGGCCGATCCGCAACTGGCCGGGTGGCATGGTTTTGGTGTCGTGGTGCAGGCCTATGGTGGGCGCGCACCCGATGTCATCGAGTGGCTTGACGCGCTGACCGAGCGGTTGGACCGGCGCATTTCGGTGCGGCTGGTCAAGGGCGCCTATTGGGACACCGAAATCAAGCGGGCGCAGACGCTGGGGCTGGCGGGGTTTCCGGTCTATGCGGCAAAGGCGGAAACCGATGTCAGCTATATGGCGTGCGCGCGAAAACTGCTGGCGGTGGGGCAACGGATTTTTCCACAATTCGCCACGCATAATGCCCACACCATGGCGGCGATTCTGGCGATGGCACCGAACCGCGGCAGCTTTGAGTTCCAGCGTCTGCACGGCATGGGCGAAGCGCTGCACGAAATCGTCCACGAAGCCGAGCAGACGCGCTGCCGCATCTATGCGCCGGTGGGGGCGCATGAGGACCTGCTGGCCTATCTGGTGCGCCGGCTGCTGGAAAACGGCGCCAATTCGTCGTTCGTCAACCAGATCGTCGATAGCGCGATTGCGCCGGAAGCCATTGTGCAAGACCCGATTGCCCTTGCGCTGCGGTCACCGCGCGAGGCGAGGCTGACACTGCCGAAAGACCTGTTCGGCGTTCGGGCCAATTCTACGGGCTTTGACCTGACCGATCCGCTGACGCTGGCGGACATTGAAGCGCGCCGCGCTCCGTTCGCCGCGCCGTATCAGTGGGGACAGGGCGAGATGATCGTGCGCAATCCTGCTGATCCGGATGATGTCGTCGGCAGGATCAACTTTCACCAAGCCACTGATGTTGATGCCGCCATGCGCCGGGCCGTTGCCGCACAGCCGGGTTGGGCGGCGCGCAGTGCTCATGATCGGGCCGGGATGCTGCTAAACATTGCCGATCGCTACGAGGCCAATGCTGCCGAGTTCTATGCGCTTTGCGCCCGTGAGGCCGGCAAAACGCTGGCTGATGCGGTGGGGGAAGTGCGCGAGGCCGTAGACTTTTTGCGCTATTATGCTGCTGAAGCCGTGTCAGGGCCGCAGCGCCCGGCGCGTGGCGTTATTGGTTGCATTTCGCCGTGGAATTTCCCGCTGGCGATCTTTACCGGACAGATCGCGGCGGCGCTGGTCACCGGCAATGCAGTGGTCGCCAAACCGGCAGAGCAGACCAATCTGATCGCCCGGCGGGCGGTCGACATGATGCACCAGGCCGGCGTGCCGCAGGATGTGCTGCAATTGCTTTGCGGCCCCGGTGAAACCGTTGGTGCAGCGCTGACCGCCGATCCGCGGATTGCCGGCGTCTGCTTCACCGGTTCGACTATTGTTGCCAAGCTGATCGAGGCCCAACTGGCCAAGACAGCGCCGCAGGCCATGCTGATCGCCGAGACCGGCGGGCTCAATGCGATGCTGGTCGATTCCACCGCGCTGCCTGAACAGGCGGTGCGCGACATTATTGCCTCGGCATTTCAAAGCGCCGGGCAGCGCTGTTCGGCCTTGCGGCTGCTTTATGTGCAGGAGGACGTGGCCGACAAGGTGCTGCATATGCTGAAGGGCGCCCTGCAGATGCTGGTAGTGGGCAATCCGTGGGAGCTGGCGACCGACATTGGCCCGGTGATCGACGCCGAAGCGCGGGACGGGATCGCGGCCTACACTGCCGCCCAGGCGGGGCAGGCGATTGCCAGTCTTTCGGCGCCGCGCGGTGCCAATTTTGTTGCGCCGCAAATTATCCACGTCGGTGGGATTGATGACCTCGACCGGGAAATCTTCGGGCCGGTGCTGCATGTGGCGACATTCAAGGCCAGCGAGATTGACGGTGTCATCGACGCCATCAATGCGCGGGGCTATGGGCTGACGTTTGCGTTGCATACCCGCATCGATGCGCGGGTGCAGCAGATGGTCGATCGGCTACAGGTCGGGAATTTCTACGTCAATCGCAACCAGATCGGCGCGGTGGTCGGCTCACAGCCGTTTGGTGGCGAGGGCCTTTCGGGAACCGGGCCAAAGGCCGGTGGTCCGCTTTATCTGAGCCGCTTTGGCCAGCCGCAACCATTGCCCGGCATGCCAGTGACTGGCCTACCGGTCGACCCGGCGATGATCCGCACCCCGGACGCCAGACAATGGAGCCAGCGCACCGACCGCATTGCCACTCTACGCGGCCTGCTGCGCGGCAAAGCCGACCGGGCTATGGCCGCTGCCGCTGCGCTCGACTTTGGGCCGATCGACCTGCCTGGCCCGACGGGCGAAGCCAATAGCCTGCGGCTGGTGGCCAGGGGCACAATCATCTGCCTTGGACCAGATCGCGAGACGCTGCTGGCGCAAGTTGTGCAGGCGCTGGCCGCAGGAAACGGTGTGGTTGCTGTTGTGCCCGACGCCAGCGAGGCCCTGCGGCCGCTGCTGGGTGGGGACGTGCCGCTGGTCGCTTACGACGGGTCGCTCGACCCTGCGGCGCTGCGCACGCTGGAGCTTGATGCCGTGGCTTGTGAGAGTGACGCCGCCGCCATTCGCCCGGCGCTCGCCGCCCGCACCGGCAAGATCATTGCGCTGATCACCGGCCTTGATCCTAGTGCCTATGCGCATGAGCGGGCGTTGACCATCGACACTACGGCGGCGGGCGGTAACGCATCCTTGCTGGCCAGCATGGACGGGGCCGCCTAGCGCCGCATACCGGTTGCGGGCTAATTGAACGGGTCTGATTCCCCGGAAGCCCGCTCATGGCTCAAATCACCTCGCACCGCCCCCGCTATGCGGTCGTTGATATCGTGCGCGGCATCGCGCTGATGGCGATGATGATCTACCACTGCTTCTGGGACCTGGCGTATTTCCGGTTCTATCCGGTCGATGTCAGCGCCGATCTGGGCTGGGTGATCTATGCCCGGTCGATCCTGGGGACGTTCCTGTTCCTGGTCGGGGTCGGGCTGGTGCTGGGCCATGGCAGGGCGATCCGCTGGAATGCGTTCTGGAAGCGTTTTGCCATGGTGACAGGCGCGGCGATCATCGTCACCATTGCCACGCTGATCCTGTTTCCGCAGACCTTTGTATATTTCGGTATCCTGCACGCTATCGCGCTGTTCAGCCTGCTGGCGCTGGCGTTTTTGCGCATGCCGGTATGGCTGGTGGCGGTGCTGGCGCTCGTCATCTTGGTGGTGGGTTGGGGCTATTCCAACCCGTTCTACAACGAGCGAATTCCCTCGGTGCTGGGGCTATGGACGGTGCCGCCGCCAGCCAATGACCTGGTGCCATTGCTGCCGTGGTTCGGGCTGGTGCTGGCCGGCATCGCAGTGGCGCGGCTGGTGCTGAACTCATCGCTGGGGCCGCGACTGGCGGCGTTCAAGGCGACCAGCTGGCCGCTGCGGGGATTGGCATTTCTTGGTCGCTGGAGCCTGCTGTTTTACCTGATCCATCAGCCGATCCTGCTTGGGGTGATCTATCCGCTATCACTGGCGGTGCATCCGGGGCTGGCCGAACAGAACGTGGCGTTCCTCAACAATTGCCAATCCACCTGTATTGCCGGCGGCACTTCGGAAAAGCTGTGCATGCGCTATTGCCAATGCGGATTGTCCGGAGTGATCGACAACGATCTGTGGAATGCGGTCAATAGCGGGGCGCCCAATGCCAACGAACAGATGCAGCTTGACGTGGTCACCAAGGCCTGTTCGGCGCTGATCTACCCGGTCGGTCCGGAGCCGGTGCTGAAGCCCGCACCGTGACCTGTCTGCAACGTTGCATCGACGAATTGCGTTGGATGCTCATTATCTCGGCACGGTGCCTTAGTTTTGCTTGAACGACCCTGAAAAAGGGTCTTGTATGTAAGCGTAACCTGATTTGCCCAGAGCCGAGTCTGACCGATTTTCTTCGGCCGGGGCGCCAATTTTTACGTCTGGATCGTTTCGTGAACACCGATAGTGTTGGGCGCGCACGGGCGCGCGTCAAAGCTCCTGGGCAGCTTGCGGCAGCGCAATGGGGACAGGGTTTCAGTGCGCTTATGCGTATCACCCATATGTGCCTGCGGCACCCCTGGCAGGTGGCCATTGCGCTGGTTTCAACCGTGGTCGCTTCAGTGTTTCAGCTGATCATTCCACGGCTGCTTGGCCGCGCGGTCGATCAGGCGCAGGGTCTGGTCGACGGCGGACAGGCTGCGCAGAACGCATTGTGGATGAGCGCCATGCTGTTGCTGCTGGTTTCGGTGCTGCGCGGGCTGTTCACGCTGACTCAGAACTATTTCAGCGAGAGCGTCGGGCACACGATCGGCTATGAATTGCGGCTGGCGTTTTACGAAAAGATCCAGCGGCTGAGTTTTGCCTTCCACGACAGCGTGCATACCGGCGATCTGATCACGGTCGGCCTGCTCGACCTCGACGGTGTGCGGATGTTCTTTGCCACCGGCTTCGTGCGCATGGTGCTGCTGAGCGCGCTGATCGGTGTGGGCGCGTATCTGTTGATCAGCACCGATGTGGTGCTGGGCTTGCTGAGCCTGAGCTTTGTGCCGTTCGTAGCGTGGCGATCCTCGGTGGCGCAGCTCAAGCTGCGGGCCACCTGGCTGACCTTGCAGGACAAACTCTCAGCGCTGAGCCGGGTGATGGAAGAAAATCTCGGTGGCATCCGCGTGGTTCGCGCCTTTGCGGCGCAGGACCATGAGCTGGGCAAGTATGACGCCCGCTCGGCCGAAGCGCTCGAGCTCAGCCACGATCGCGTTGAAATCCGCGTGCGCAATACCAGCTCGATGACCTTTTCGTTCTTCTTCGCCATGGGTCTGGTGCTGTGGTTCGGCGGTAATCGCGTCATCGACGGGACCATGACCATCGGCACGCTGACCTCGTTTTTGACCTTCATGACCATCCTGCAGATGCCGGTACGCCAGCTCGGCCTGATGGTCAATTCGTTCGCCCGCGCCTCCACCTGTGGCTCGCGCCTGTTCGCCCTGCTCGACCTTGAGCTTGGCATCGAGGACGAGAAAGAAGCCAAGGATCTGGTGATCAACAAGGGCGTGCTGAAGTTCGACAATGTCAGCTTCACCTATCCCGGCACCGGTCCGCACAAGACGCTCGACGGCATCAGCTTTGAGGCCCATGCCGGCCAGACCATCGGCTTTGTCGGGGCGCCGGGTAGTGGCAAGTCAACGCTGGTGCATCTGATCCCGCGCTTTTACGATGCCGATAGCGGCTCGATTACGCTCGATGGCCAGGACGTGAGCAAGGTGACGCTGCGCTCGCTGCGCCGCGCCGTGGGCTTGGTGCAGCAGGACAATTTCCTGTTCACCACCACCATTGAAAACAACATCGCCTATGGCGATCCGTGGGCCAAGGAGCCGCGCATCGAGCGCGCCGCCGAAAGCGCGCAACTGCACAATTACATCATGGGCCTGCCCGCCGGATACAATACCGTGGTGGGCGAACGCGGGGTGTCGCTCTCCGGGGGGCAACGGCAGCGGCTGTCGATCGCCCGTTCGCTGGTGCTCAAGCCCGCCGTGATGGTCTTCGACGATTCCACTGCCGCCATTGATGCCGGCACCGAGCACCGTATCCGTTCCGCAATGAAGCGGTTTGCCAGGGACCGGGTGACGCTGGTGATCTCGCATCGGCTCAGCTCGCTGATGCATGCCGATCTCATCCTGTTCATGGAAGACGGCCGCATTATCGAACGCGGCACGCATGAGCAATTGCTGGCGCTCAAAGGCCGCTATCGAGAGTTGTATGATTTGCAGGTCCGCCCCGGCGACGAACTCGCCATGCAGATGGGAAAGGCCAGCTGATGACCACCATGGTTGAGAACGAAGACGACAGCGAAGATCGCGGCCAGCGCCCGCCGCGCGCTGTTGTCGGCTCGCATCGCGACGAAGAAGAGATTTTCGGCAAGGCCTATGACCCGCGCGTGGTGCGGCGGATCTGGGCGTTCGTGAAGCCCTATCGGAAGCTGATGGGCATGTCGGTAGCGGCGGTCCTGGTGTTCACCCTGACGCAGCTGGCGATCCCGCTGATCATCGGCTTTGCCGTGGACAAGGGCATGCGGCTGGGCGTCGATGGAAAGGCCAATTTGGCTTGGGCGCTGGTGGCGTTCGGGGCGATGATCCTGATCAATTTTGGCGCCAGCTATGTGCAGGAAACCGTGGTCGGCAAGGCGGCCGAACACGTGCTGTTCGACATGCGCCGCGCCATGTTCAGCCATTTGCAGCGCGTGTCGCTGAGCTTCATGGACAAGACCGAAGTCGGGCGGTTGATGAGCCGGTTGCAGGGCGACGTCAATTCGATGCAGGAGTTTCTGGAAACTTCGGTGCTGTCGGTGGGCGATATCGTGCTGCTGTTCGGTATTGTGGGGGTGTTGCTGACGCTGGATTTCCGGCTTGGGCTGCTGACGCTTTCGGTGATGCCGGTGCTGTTCATCGTCCGGCTGTTCTGGCTGGAGCCAGCGCGCAACGCCTTCATGAATGCCCACATCACCAATTCCACCACCAATGGGGCACTGGCCGAAGGTATCAACGGCGTGCGCACGGTGCAGAACCTGGAGCGCCAGAAGGTCAATTTCGACCTGTTCGACGACAAGGCCCATATCAACCTGCGCAGCCAGCTGACCGGCTCGAAGTTTGCCCAGGTGATGGTGCCGATCGTTGATACGCTCACCGGCCTCGCCATGGCGGTGGTGATCGTGGTCGGCGGCAATATGGTGCTGGGCAAGGAGCTGGATATCGGCGTCATCGTCGCCTTCCTGTTCTATATCCAGCGCTTTTTCGATCCTATCCGGTCGCTGACCATGCAGTATTCGGTGATGCAGCGCGCCATGTCGTCGGGCGCGCGTATCATGGAAGTGCTTGACGTCGAGGTGGCGGTGAAAGACCGGCCGAACGCCATCACACTGACCGGCGACATGGACGGCTCGGTCGAATTCCGCAATGTCGAGTTCGCCTATCGCCAGAACCAGCCAGTGTTGAAAAACGTCAGCTTCAAGGTGAAGCCGGGCGAAACCGTCGCCTTGGTCGGCCCGACCGGCTCGGGCAAGACCAGCGCCATGGCACTGGTGCACCGGTTTTACGAAGTGGGTGGCGGCGCGGTGCTCGTCGGTGGCCATGACGTGCGCGACATCACCCAGGAGTCGCTGGGCAATCAGGTCGCCATGGTGCTGCAGGAGCCGTTCCTGTTTTCCGGCACGGTGGCGGAGAACATCCGCTATGCCAAGGCTGAGGCCACCCGTGAGCAGATCGTCGATGCGGCCAAGGCCGTCGGAGCGCATGAGTTCATCATGCGGCTTGATGGCGGCTACGACGCGCAATTGCAGCAGCGTGGCGGCAACCTATCGCTGGGCCAGCGCCAGTTGATCAGCTTTGCGCGCGCCCTGGTCGCCGATGCGAAAATCCTCGTGCTCGACGAGGCGACGGCGTCGATCGACAGCTACACCGAAATGCTGATCCAGAAGGCCTTGGTCAAACTGCTTGAGGGCCGCACTGGCCTTGTCATCGCCCACCGGCTGGCGACCATTCGCGGGGCCGATCGCATCATCGTGCTGCAAAACGGCGAGATGATCGAGAACGGCAACCACGACCAGTTGATGGCGCAAAAGGGGCTTTATGCCCGGCTGTACAACATGAACTATGCCTCGTTCGACGATATTCCCGATGAACTGGTCAATGCCGGCGGGCCAAAGGCGGCCTCAACCTGAGATCGGCTAATCCCGGAAGTCCGAGATCAGGCGGCTCCAAGCCATCAGGCCGCCGACATAGATGTCGCCGCGCTGGGCGGCATCCGTAATTTCGGCGTGTCTGGTGCTGATGCGCGTCAGCAGCAGTACTACTTAGGTGATTTTGCGGCAAAGGCGCCGGGTCAGGCCTGAGCGGCCAGCACAGCGAGAAAAGCCTCGCCGTAGCGTTCCAGCTTGGCCTGGCCGACGCCCGGGACCAGCATCAGGTCGGCGAGGTGGCGCGGGCGCATCTGGGCCATGGAGCGCAGGGTCGTGTCGTGGAAGATGACGTAGGGCGGCACACCCTGTTGTTTGGCGAGGCGCAGGCGTTCGGCGCGCAAGGCATCGAAGACACCAGCGATTTCGGGCGGCAGCTCGATGGATTTGGAGAGTGAGCGGCGCACTTCCGCGGCCTTGCGCGGACGGTCCTTGCGCAGGATCACTGGTTGTTCGCGCTTGAACACCGCTTGCGCACCGGCGGCAAGCTTAAGGGCGCCGTGGGCTTCGTGATCGACCAGCATCAGGCCGATGGCGGTCAACTGGCGATAGACCGATTGCCAGGCGCGGGCATCCATGTCCTTGCCGGCGCCAAACACGGCCTGCTTGTCGTGGCCGAAGCGTTCGACCTTTTCGGTCTCCTTGCCCATCAGCACGTCGATCAGGTGCGCGGCGCCAAAGCGCTGGCCGGTGCGGTAGGCGCAGGCCAAGGCCTTGATTGCCGCCTCGGTGCCGTCCCAGCTTTCGACCGGCGAGCGGCAGGTATCGCAATTGCCGCAATCGCCGGGATAGGCTTCGCCAAAATGGGCCAGGATCGCCTTGCGGCGGCATTGGGTGGTTTCACAGACGCCGAGCAGGGCATTGAGCTTGCCGTGTTCAACGCGCTTGATCTCATCGGGCGCGTTGCCTTCGTCGATCATGCGGCGGCGCTGCACCACGTCGGCCATGCCATAGCTCATCCAGGCGTCGGCGGGCTGGCCATCGCGGCCAGCGCGGCCGGTTTCCTGGTAGTAGGCTTCGATGGAAGCGGGCAGGTCCATATGGGCGACATAGCGCACGTCGGGCTTGTCGATGCCCATGCCGAAGGCGACGGTGGCAACGAGGCAGAGGTTTTCTTCGCGCAGGAAGGCGTCCTGATTGGCGGAGCGGACGTCGGACGGCATGCCGGCGTGATAGGGCAGCGCGCGGATGCCCTGGCGGTTGAGCCAATCGGCGGTGTCTTCGACCTTGGCCCGGCTCAGGCAATAGACGATGCCGCTATCGTCCTTGTGGCCAGCGAGAAAGCTCAGCAATTGCTGGCGCGCATTGTCCCGCTCGATGATGGCGTAGGCGATATTGGGGCGATCGAAACTGGTGGCGAACACCGCGGCTTCGGCCAGACCCAGCCGCTCGATGATGTCGGCGCGGGTCACCGGATCGGCGGTGGCGGTCAAGGCAATGCGCGGCACGCCCGGGAACAGTTCTGTCAGTTGCGCCAGATCGCGATATTCGGGGCGGAAATCGTGGCCCCACTGGCTCACACAGTGGGCTTCGTCGATGGCGAACAGGGCGATGTCGAGCCCTTCGAGCATTTGCCGGAAGCCGGGCGTGGCGACGCGTTCAGGAGCGACGTAGAGCAGATCGAGTTCACCGCGCCGGAGTTGGCGGCGCACTTCCGCGGACTCTTCGCTGGTCAGCGAGGAATTGAGTGCGGCGGCGCTGACGCCGGCCTGGCGCAGGGCCTCGACCTGATCGCGCATCAAAGCGATCAGCGGCGAGACGACGATACCGACGCCGGGGCGGCAGATAGCGGGGATCTGGTAGCAGGCGGATTTGCCGGCGCCGGTGGGAAACAGCACCACAGCGTCGCCGCCGCTGGTGACATGGCGGATGACCTGTTCCTGTTCGCCACGAAAGGCGGCGTGACCGAACACGTCGCGCAGTACATCGGCGGGGTCTTTGGCCGTCAGGAGCGGCGCGGCAGAGCCGGAATAAGCCATCAATCAATCCCGGCGCGGCGGCGATTCACTCAGCCGCGCAGGTCTGTCTTGGACCATAGCGGGCTGCGTCGCGCAACCCGATCCGCTCAGGCAGGATTGGGTTGCAGAGTAATCCAGAGCAATTTGATCGAACGCTTGTAGGTATTGGCGATGCCCGGCGGTGCAAAGGCCTCAGGATAATCAAAGCGCAGTTCGATCCGCCCGGGCATGGCGGCTATCGCTTCGGCTGGGATGGCCAGCTTGAAATTCTGCGGCGCGGACTGATCGATGGTGACCTCACCGACCGGCACTCCGTTGGCCAGTACCTTGACGGTCTGGGTCGGGGTTTCGGGATGATCGACTGCGATCGCTTCGAACTGCAGGGTCAGGCTCGGCGCGGTCTGGGGGAAGATGAAGCGCAGGCGCGAGGTTTCGCCGACCGCGTCGGTGCCTTCCTTGGAGGGGCCCTTCCAACCGCAAGCCTTGAAGGGCTTGGAGAGGTCGCCTTCGGATGCGGTGAAATCGATGACCTGACCCAGCCTATACTCGCCAGTGACCGGCTGGTTGAGGCAGGTGGTCGACTGGTCGATGTAATAGGCGCGGTAATCTTCGGGCACATCCGGGTGCAGTGCCAGCCAGAGCACAGCGATTTCGAAGGCAGCGAAAACAGCGATCAGGCCATAGGCGGGGAGACGTTTAAACAAGGGCCAGCGCTCCACCAAGCCAGCCGAGCGTGAACTCGAAATCCAGCACCAGAAACAACAGGAGGAACAGCACGGTGCTGACCTTGTTGCGCGACAGCAGTTTCATCAGTTCAATCGACAGCGGCGGCAGGCCGGCGACGAAGCGCATCATCGAGGCCATGCCGGCAAATAGCGGCAGCACGAGGCAGATGCCGCAGAACACCGCAGCAGGGAGCTGCTTGCGAAAGCCCAGCCAAATGCTGAGCGCGATGCCGGCAATCGAGCCGACCGCCAGCTGCTGGGAGGCGGAGGGGATAAAACCGCTGCCGGGAAAGTTGGTCAGCGCCTTCCACAGATAGCCAAACGGGCTGCCAGTGACCCGGCCCCAGGCGCGCTGATCGTGCTGGAAGGCCAAGGCATCGCCGATCTTGTAGTGCAGAAATGCCATGTAAATGAACAGGCCGAGCGGGGCGATGAAAATGCCCAGCAGCAGATCGGTGCGGGTCCAGATAGTGGTGAGGAACGACTTGAACGTGCCGCCCTGGGCGCGGTGATCGAGATAGGCCTGCAGCACGATGGCAAAGACGATGAAGACGCCGACGATACGCGTGGCGGAGAGCAGCGCGGCAAAGCATCCGGCTAGCAGATAGTTCTGCCGCTTGAGCGCCGCAAAGACGCAGGTGATGAGCAGCAGGAACATCACCTCGGTATAGAAGGTTGTAAAATAGATCGAGAACGGACCACTGAGCAGGAAGGCGGCGTAGAGCGTGTAGGCCCGCCAGTTGCGCTCGAACAGCGGCCAGGCGACGACCACGGCGATCCAGGTGAAGATGATGGACGCAACGGTGGCGATGACCATCGTCGGCGCACCGACAAAAATTAGCCTCAAAACGCCAATAACCGTTGGATAGAACGGAAAGAAGGCCCAATTGCCGGCATTGATCATGGTGGGAACCGGGAACGGATCGTAGCCGGTTTCGGCAATGCGAACATACCAGCCGCAATCCCAGCGGCACAGACCCTGAGCGAACTCGGCCGCCGTGGCGCCGGGATGGCCAGTGTAAAAAGCGGCGTAGCGGATCGCCAGCCCCAGGACCACGAACAGCAACGGGATCGACACGACGGCAAGCCCCACCGGCATGGAGCGGGTTGCAGAAATCGGGGCTGGGATGGCGGTTGTCATGGGTATGGCAGGCTCCGGAAGGCTGTTTCACTAATGCATTGGCGCGGGTCCGGCGCCATTCACAAATCGCATGGCACCCATGCTGCAGCTTTTAGACGATTGCCGCATTGGCCGTTTGGCGAAATGTAGGAGCGAACTTAAACTCTTGAGATATTCCTTGATCAAAGCCTCATCCGCGAACCTGCCCAACCGACGCAACTTTCTGCAGTTGCTTGGCGTCACTGCCATTCTGATGGGTAGCACCTCGCTCTCCTCCCAGGCTTTTGCGGAGGGCAATGCGGAACCGAGTTTTCCCTTCAGTTTCGATGACCTGACCGCGCGCATGAAAACCATGGCAGCGGCGCCTTATGTGGCGCCGACCTTCGTGTTGCCAGAGGCCTATGCGGCGCTCGACTATGACGCCTACCGGCGCATCCAGTTCCGGCCTGATCGGGGTTTCTGGGCTGGTCTGGGCAAGGGCTTCCAGGTGCAGGCGTTCCATCCGGGCTGGCTGTTCAAGGAGCCAGTCAAGCTGTTTGAGCTCAAGGACGGTTCGGCGTCGCCGATGACGTTCACAGCCGAAGACTTTGCCTATCACGACGATGCGGTTGCCGCCGCTGTGAAGGACGAGCCGTTTCCCGGGGTTGCCGGGTTCCGTCTCAACTACCCGCTCAATAGCCGGCAGCTCAGCGACGAACTGGTGTCATTTCTGGGCGCCAGCTATTTCCGCGCGCTGGGCCGCGGCAATGCCTATGGGCTGAGCGCACGTGGCCTCGTGATCAATTCCTGGGTCGAAGGGCCCGAGGAATTTCCGGTGTTCTCCGAATTCTACCTGGAGCGCCCGACCGGGGGCGCTTCGCTGGTGGTTTATGCGGTGCTGGAAGGCCCCAGTGTTGCTGGCGCCTATCGCTTCGAGATTACCGCTGCCCATGACGACGTGCAGGAAACCACGATGGATGTAACGGCGCGACTGTTTTTCCGCGCCGATATCAAGGAAGTGGGCATTGCGCCGCTGACCTCGATGTTCCTGTTTGCCGAAAGCAACCGGGCCGCGTTCGACGACTTCCGGCCGCAAGTTCACGACAGCAATGGGCTGTTGCAGGAACACGCGAGCGGGGAAGTGTTCTGGCGGGCGCTCAACAATTCGAGCACGCTGGGCAATTCATACCTTTGGGACAACAATCCACGGGCGTTTGGTCTCTATCAGCGAGACCGCGATTTCGAACAATACCAGGATGCGGGCGCTCATTACGAAAAGCGACCGTCGGTACGGATCGAGCCGATCGGCGATTGGGGCACCGGCTCGGTACGGCTGATCGAAATCCCTTCCAAGCTGGAAGCTGAGGACAATATCGGCGCCTTCTGGGTGCCGGCGACCCCCGTCAAGGCCGGCGACGCGCTGGAGTTCCGCTATCTGCAGCGCTGGGGCGACCTGAACCCAGACGGCAAGACATTGGCCTATGTAGCGGAAACGCGCGCCGGCCAGGGTGGCGTGTCGGGCGTGGAAAATGCCACGACGCTGCGCAAATTCGTCATCGACTTCAAGGGCGCAGTTCTGGATGGCTGGGACCCGGCCACGCCGCCAGACATCGTCGCCACCGTCACCGGCGGCGAGCTGAAGGTTTCGACCGTGTCCAAGATCGACGTCAACAATGTGTGGCGGCTGGTGCTCGATGTCGAAACCGTACCGGGACCCGCGCCCATGGAACTCAAGGCCTACCTGGTCGGTTTGGGGCGGCAGCTGACGGAAACCTGGCTCTACCAGTGGAGGACTGCAGCGTGAAATACGACAGCGATATCTCCTTTGCCAACGCCCTGCCCGAGGCGCCGATGGCGATGCCGAAGCAAAAGCTGGAGCGTCCAAGAACCTTCGCTCGCACGCTGCGTTCGATGTTTGCCGCCCTCGCTTGGTTCTAGTTTTTCGAGTCCCCCGTTTCTTGCAGGTAACACCGATGACCAGCCCGGTTCTGATACGGGCAAGCGCGTTGTGCGTCGCTCTCATGCTCAGCATGGTGGCGGGGTGGCTGTTCATCGATTTTTCGGCGCCGGGCGGCCTGAACTGGCTTGATCTGTTGCGCGCCGTGCTGATCGTGATCAGCAGCTTCTGGCTGTGCTGGGGCAGTGCTGCGGGCCTGCTGGGCCTGTTCGTGTCACGGCGTACGATCGCCGCCCCCAGCGCGACACCGCTGGGCATGACGGCCATTCTGGTACCGATTTATAATGAAGACCCGGTAGCCACCTTCTCGCGCGTCGCGGCGATGAACCGCTCCATCGCCGACCTGGGCTTTTCCGACTGGTTCCATTTCGCCATTCTGTCCGACACCACCAATCTGGAGATCGCGGCGCAGGAGGCGGTATGGTTCGAGCACCTGCTGCGCGAATCCCGCGCCATTGGCCGGATATTTTATCGCCGCCGCAGCCAGAACATCGGCAAGAAGGCCGGCAATGTCGAAGACTTCATCATCCACTCGGGCGCAGCTTACGACTATGCGCTGATCCTGGATGCCGATAGCCTGATGGAAGGCTCCACCATGGTGGAGATGGCCCGCCGGATGCAGGCCGATCCGCATCTGGGGCTGTTGCAGACCCTGCCCAAAATCATCAATGCACGTTCGTTCTTCGGGCGCAGCATGCAGTTTTCATCTGCCTATCTGTCGCCCGCCTTTGCGCGCGGCTCGGCATTGATGCAGGGCAGCGAGGGTCCGTTCTGGGGCCATAATGCCATTGTGCGGATTACCGCGTTTGCCGCCAATTGCGGGCTGCCGATCCTGTCGGGCAAGCCGCCCTTCGGCGGCCATATCCTTAGCCACGACTATGTCGAGGCCGCGCTGTTGGCCCGGGCTGGCTGGAAGGTCCTGCTCGATCCAACGCTGACCGGCTCGTTCGAGGAAGGTCCGGAGAACCTGATCGAGTATGCCAAGCGCGACCGGCGCTGGTGCCAGGGCAATCTGCAGCATCGCCGGCTGATCGGCGCGCCAGGCCTGCGCTGGTGGAACCGTTTTGCGTTCGTGCAGGGCATCATGGCCTATATGGCATCGCCACTTTGGCTGCTGTTGCTGGCCGCCAGTATCGGCGCCGCCGCCATGCCGAACCGGACGCCTTGGATCATGCCCAGCGAACAGGCTGAGAATGCGGTGTGGAGCCTGGTCATCGGGGTGACCGTGCTGCTGATCCTGCCGAAATTCCTGATTTTCTGGCGCGGTGTGTTCGATGGCGAGAACCGCAAGTTCGGCGGCACGTTGCGCGCGATTGCCTCGGTGATAGCCGAGGTCGTGTTTTCGACGCTATCGGCCCCGATCATGCTGATGCTGCAAAGCCGCTCGGTCGGGCAGGTGCTGCTGGGACTCGATGGCGGCTGGCCGGCGACCAAGCGCGAGCAGAACCACATCACGCTGGCCGACGCCTTTGCCCATAGCTGGTGGATCATGCTGTTCGGGCTGGGCACCTTGCTGGCGGCGGCGGTATTTGCCCCGTCGATCATGCTGTGGATCCTGCCGGCGATGTTGCCGATGGTGGCGGCGCCTTTGCTGATCGGCGCTGGGTCGCGCACGGCGCGGCACGGCCGCCGCACGATCCTGTTCGATACGCCCACCGAGCAGGCCCCTGCCCCGGTGATGCTGGAGCGCGAGCGCATTCTGGCCCGCTGGCGCGCCGAGACGCTCGAACCCCATTACGTTGTCGACGTCGTCGGCAGCCCGATCGCGGTTGAGGCCTGACCATGCTGGAGCGCGCAAGCAGCAGTTGGTTGAGTGTGCTGACCGCACCATCACCACGCGGCCCGGCCCCGACAGGCCGGGACCAGCGGCTCGACATGTTCCGGGGCCTGGCGCTGGTGATGATCTTCATCAACCACGTGCCTGGCACGGTCTACGAGAACTTCACCAACCGCAATTTCGGTTTTTCCGATGCAGCCGAAGCCTTCGTTTTCATGTCGGGCATGGCGGCGGGGCTGGCCTATTCGTCGCGCTTCATCAGCGGCTCGATCTGGCTGGCCACCGCCAAGGTGTGGGCGCGGGCACGGCAGCTGTATTTCGTGCATCTCACCATCACCATGCTGTCGCTGGCGATCTTTGCCGGGGCAGCATTGTGGTTCGACCTGCCGCAAGTTCTGGCGCGCAACAATATCCCGATCCTGTTCCAGAAGCCGCTGAGCGGCTTGATCGGTCTGCCGTTGCTCACCCACCAATTGGGCTATCTCAATATCCTGCCGCTTTACATCACCTTGCTGCTGGCGACACCGCTGTTCCTGATCATCGGGTTGCGGCGGCCAATGCTGCTGCTGATCGGCTCGATCCTGTTGTGGATGGCAGCCGGCCAGTTCCGGCTCAACCTGCCGAATTTCCCGACGCGGGGCGGCTGGTTCTTTGATCCGTTCTCCTGGCAAATCCTGTTCGTGGTCGGGCTGCTGTGCGGCAGCGCCATGAAGCAGGGCCGCACCTTTGTGCCCTATAACCGGGTGCTGTTCTGGGCTGCGGCAGCGTTTACGGCGTTCATCCTGGCCTGGGTCAAGGTCGATGCGCTGGCCTCGGTCGGGCGGGATGCATTGAGCTGGCTGCAGCGCCACGGCGTGCCGTTCTACTTTACCGCGTTCGACAAGACCTACCTGACGCTGCCACGGCTGTCGCACGCGCTGGTGCTGTTTTATTTCATGGCCTCGCTGGGCTTTGTGCGCACCTTCGCCGACAGCAAATATGCCGAGCCGCTGAAATTGATGGGCCGCCAGGGCCTGCCGATCTTTGCCAGCGGCACCGTGCTGTCGATGCTGGGCCAGGCGATCAAGACGCCGCGCCATGCCGATCCGCTGTTTGACGGGCTGATGTTTGCCATTGGCCTCGGGCTGATGGTGGCTTTGGCCTGGGCACTGGATCGCACCGGCAAACTCAAATCCGCAAAACCTGTTGTAACCCCCTAACCCCGGAGCCGTCATGGACAGCATCGACGTCGATCATAACCTGCCAACGGCTGAAGCCGCGCCCGCGCTGACGCGGTTCCTGCCGCCCGAACTGGCGGTGGTGGTGCCAACCTTCAACGAGCGCGACAATCTCGAACTGCTCTGTGAAAATCTGTCGCTGACGCTGGCCGGGATTTCCTGGGAACTGATCGTGGTGGACGATAACAGCCCGGACGACAGTGCCGGCCTGATGCGCCAGCTGGGCCGTCGCTATCCCAATATCCGCTGCATCAAGCGCATCGGTCGCCGCGGCCTCTCCTCCGCTTGCAGCGAAGGCATCCTGTCGACCAACGCGCCATTCGTTGCGGTGATGGATGCCGACCATCAGCACGACGAAGCCATCCTGCCGGCAATGCTGGCCAAGGCAAAAGCGGGCGCCGATATTGTCATCGGTTCGCGGTTTGCCGATAACGGATCAAGCGGCGACGGGTTATCATCTGCGCGTCTCAAGGGTAGCCAATTGGCAACGAAAATGTCCGCTTTGGTAACAGGACGCACCATCTCCGACCCGATGAGCGGTTTCTTCATGCTGCGCCGCGACCTGTTCGAAACCATCGCACCCAAGCTCTCGGCAGATGGTTTCAAGATCCTGCTCGACATCATTGTAACGGCGGGCCGGACCGGCAAACCCTTCGAAGTGGCTGAAGTTCCATACACTTTCCGCTCACGCCATGCCGGCGAAAGCAAGATGAACCCGCTGATCGTCGTCCAGTTCCTAGGCCTCTGGCTCTCAAGCCTGACCCGCGGCGTGCTGCCGACCAGCTTCCTGCTGTTCTCGATGGTGGGCGTCAGCGGCGTTGCAGTACACTTGGCCACGCTTTATCTATTCAAGTTCACTATGGGCGAAAGTTTCCTCGTGGCACAGATCGTAGCCACGCTGGTGGCAATGACCTGGAACTTCTTCATCAACAACGTGCTGACCTATTCTGACAAGAAACTGCGCGGGGCCAAGCTGTGGCTCGGCTTGCTTGGATTTTATGCTGTGTGTTCTATCGGCGGACTGGCCAATGTGTCAGTGGCCTCGTGGATCTACGAAATGCGCGACGCCACGCTGCTGGCCGGCATCACCGGGGCACTGATGAGCTCGTTGTTCAACTATGCAGTGACCCGGATTTTCACCTGGAAGTAAACGGTTCCGGGTTGAGTTACTGGAAGGGCCACTCCATGGAGTGGCCCTTTGTTTTGGCTGTAGGCAGCCATTCTTTCACAGGGACTTACGCGATCAGCTCTGCAGCAGCATTGCTATCTCGGTGCGCAGGTTGCTCAAGCCATCGCCCTTGTGACTGGAGGTGATGATCAGGTGCGGGTGGGCGGCGGTGCGCTTGGCGATCACAGCCCTGGTTGCGGCGATGATCTTGTCGAGGTCCTTGGGTAGCAGCTTGTCGGCCTTGGTGAGCACGATCTGATAACTGACGGCGGCCTTGTCGAGCTCGTTCATCACCGTCAGGTCATTGTCCTTGGGGCCATGGCGACCGTCGACCAGCACATAGACGCGGCGCAGGATGGCGCGGCCAGTGAGGTATTGATGGATCAGCTTGGTCCAGGCGCGGACCTTGTCTTCGGGGGCCTTGGCAAAGCCATAGCCAGGCATGTCGACGATGCGGAGCGGTTCGCTCTGGCTCTCAAAGATGTTGAGTTCCTGGGTGCGGCCGGGCGTGTTGGACGTACGCGCCAGCGATGTGGTGCCGCACAGCGCGTTGATCAGCGAGGACTTGCCGACATTGGAACGGCCGGCAAAGGCGATCTCGACACGATCGGGCTCGGGCAGGTCGGCAATCTTGACGCAGCCTTTGACGAACAGGAACGGGCGCGCGAACAGCAGCCGGCCCAGTTCGATAGCGTCGGGTGGATAGTCGATCTCTGTCATCATCAGTCCGCTTGAAAAAACTCTGCCCGCCGAAGCATTCCGGCGGGCAGTACCACACTTGGCTTTGGAAGGCGATCAGGCCTTGGGTTCGACGGCCTTGGGCTTGCGCCGGAAGCTGTCGAGGATATTGCCGAACAGGTTCACCTCGGCGCCGTGGCGCTTCATGATGAAATACTGCTGGGTGACCGAAAGCGTATTGTTCCACGCCCAATAGATCACCAGACCGGCCGGGAAGGTGCCCAGCATGAAGGTGAAAATGATCGGCATGACCGAAAAGATCATCGCCTGGGTCGGATCGGGTGGTGGCGGGTTGAGCTTCATTTGCACCCACATGGTGAAGCCCATGATGACGGGCCAGATGCCCAGGTGCAGGAAACCTCCAACGAAGGGCAGCAGCGTCGGATCCCAGGGGATCAGGCCGAACAGGGTGAAGATATTAGTGGGATCGGGCGCCGCCAGATCCTGAATCCAGCCAAAGAACGGCGCGTGGCGCATGGCCAGCGAGATAAAGATGACCGTATAGAGCGAGAAGAACACCGGGATCTGGATCAGCAGCGGCCAGCAGCCGCTGAGCGGATTGATCTTTTCGCGCTTGTAGAGCTCCATCATCTCTTTTTGCTGGCCGGGGCGATCATCCTTGAAGCGCTCCTGCAGCGCTTTCAATTCCGGCTGTACGCGGCGCATGGCAGCCATCGAGGCGTAAGAGCGATTGGCGAGCGGGAAGAAGATCGCCTTGACGATAACCGTCAGGCAGAGCACCGCGACACCGAAATTGCCGATGATGCCGTTGAGGAAAGTCAAAACCTTGAACATCGGCCAGGTCAGGAAATGCAGCCAACCCCAGTCGATCATCAGATCGAGGCGGTCAAAGCCGTAGGTGTCCTTGTAGGCCTGAAGGACCGATTCTTCCTTGGCGCCGGCAAAGACATAGCTCTCATGAGTGGCGGTAGCACCCGGAGCAACGGTGACGGCGGCAGTTTCGACCCAGCTCGACTGGTAGATATCCATGGCGCCGGATGGATTGGACCACGAGAAGCGTGCATTGAGCGGCGCGCCGGGCTTGGCCAGCACGGCGGTGGCCCAGTATTTGTCGCTGAAGCCAACCCAGCCGCTGGTATTGTCCAGGGTGATCTGCTGGTCCTTCTGGACGTCGGTATATTTCTTGGCGACCAGATTGTTCGAGCCGAGCACACCGGTGGGGCCTTCGTGCTGGACGAAGAAGTTCTGCACCTTGGGCGTATCGTGGCGCACGGCACGCGCGTAGGGGAACAGCGAGACGGCAGCAGCGCTGGTATTCTGGATGCTCTGGGTGACGGTGAACAGGTAATGCTCATCGACAGCGAAAGTGCGACGGAAGATCAGGCCAGCGCCATTGTCGAACTTCAGCGTCACCGGGCTCGCCGCGCTCAGCGTGGTATTGGCGCCATCGACGGTCCAGACCGAAGCATTGCCCGGCACAGCAATGGTTGCACCATTGGCGGGCGCCCAGCCTTCTTCAATGAAATAGGCATTGGGCACGCCAGCCGGGGTCAGCAGCGTAATGATCGGGGATTTCGGATCGACGGTTTCAGTATAGCGCTTGAGTTCGAGATCATCGAGACGCGCGCCAGTCAGGTTGATCGAGCCATGCAGGTCTGGCGTATCGATGACAACGCGCTGCGTGGCGGCAATGGCGGTGCCACGATCGGGGTAGGTCTTATTGCTGGTCGCGGCTGCGGCGGCGACAGCGGCGGGCTCGGTCGGCGCGACGACGGCGGGGGCAGCCGCTGTCGCCGCCTGCTGAGCGGCTGCGATCCTTGCCTGTTCCTGAGCACGCTGCATTTGCGGGCCGGAAATGAAAAACTGCCATCCAAAGAGCACCGCCACGCTGAGGACGATGGCGAGGATAATGTTGCGGTTCTCTGTCATGGTCTGCTGTTCCGGTCGCCGCTGGCGCTGGTGGCGCCGGGTCTGGCTGAAGAGGGTTTGGCGGTGTGGACCTTAGCGATAGCGTGCGACACATCCTTGACCAGACGGGCAAAGGGTTCGCTCAGCGCCTCGCGGCGTCCGACAAGCACATAGTCATGCCCGGACACAAAGTCACTGGCACACATGGTCACGGCTGCGCGCAATCGCCGTTTTATGCGATTGCGTTCGGGAGAATTGCCGATTTTCTTGGTGACGGTGAAGCCGACGCCCGGAATGGCTTCATCAGCCGCAATCGCCTGCAGCCCAAATGCAGGACGCCCGGCGCGATTGCCCCGGGCAGCCTTCAAAAACTGGGATCGCTGCTTAAGGCGGCGCAAAGCCCCTTGCGACTGAACCATGGCCGTCATCCGGCCAGGAAACCTTAGGCCGAAAGCTTCTTGCGACCGTCCCGGCGACGCTTGTTCAGAATTGCGCGACCGTCCTTGGTGGCCATGCGGGCACGGAAACCGTGACGGCGGGCACGCACGAGCTGGCTGGGCTGGTATGTACGTTTCATAACATCAGACCGCGCTTGCGCCCGGTTCCTCTATTTGCTCTGCTTGCGCAAGAAATTGGCAAAACGCTGCCTAAAGTCTGCGGCAGGTCGCGGTTGGCGGCTGTATATGAAAAACACCGGGGCAAGTCAACGCTTGGAATGACCGCTTTACCGGTGCTTTGCACATTGTGCCGCAAAATCAATGCAGGGCGTTGTCATAAGCGCTGCCCGGCCCCATAAGAACCGGCGTTGACGGCCTTTGTTCAATGCGGGCACAGATGGCAGAATACCTCAAACCCGACCTTTGTGTCATCGGCGCAGGCGCTGCTGGACTCGCTGCTGCGCGGGCGGCGCGCGCCCTGGGTGCCAGCGTGGTGCTGATCGAGCGCGGCCGGATCGGCGGCGATCTCAATCTGGGCAGTATTCCATCCAAGGCGCTGATCGCTTCGGCGCGCCGCGCCCATTACCTGCGCACCGCCAGCCAGTTCGGCATGAGCAATGATGAACCCAAGCCGAACTTTCGCGCGGTGCAGGGACAGGTGCAGCAGATCATTGACGCCATGACGATCGCAGAATCGGCTGAACAACTGGTGGCGCGGGGCATTCAGGTGTTGGTGGCAGAGGCCCGATTCATCGACCGCAAGACGGTGCAGGCGGGCGAAACGCTGATCCGGGCGCGACGGTTCATCATCGCCACGGGATCCAAACCGAGCATTCCGGCGATTCCCGGGCTGGCGGAGGTGCCGTATTTTACCAGCGACACAATTTTTGCCAATGCCAAGAAGCTGACGCATCTGCTGGTGATCGGCGGCGGTCCACTGGGGATCGAGCTGGCGCAGGCGTTTCGCCGGCTGGGATCGATGGTGACGGTGATCGAGCCAGGCGCGGTGCTGGCCGACTGCGATCCGGAACTGGTCGAGATCGCGCTGCGGGTGTTGCGCGACGAGGGCATCGACATTCGGACGCAAACCGTGGTCAGCGAAATCATTGCCCGCAGCCAGGGAATTGGCGTGCGCGTGACCGCCCCGGATGGGTCCAGCGATAATCTCGACGTGTCCCACATTCTGGTGGCGACCGGGCGCCGCGCCAATCTGGGCGCGCTTGACCTGATCAAGGCCAGAATCGGTGGCACCAAGGCCGATCCGACGCGGCTGGCGCTCAATGCGCATTTCCGCACCGGCAATCGGCGGGTCTATGCCATTGGCGATGCTTCCGGCGGGACCCAGCAGGTGCTCGAAGCGCGGCATCAGGCTGAGGTTGCGGTGCACCAGGCGCTGCTGAGTTTTGCCGGTGGCAAGGCGCCGCTGCCGCTGCGGGCGGCGTATACCGATCCGGAACTGGCGGAAGCCGGAATGACCGAGGTGCAAGCGCGGCGAAAGTTCAAGACGCGCTATCAGGTGATCCGCGTGCCGTTCGCCGAAAATGACCGGGCGCGCACGATGCGGCAGACCTATGGCGTGGCCAAGCTGATCTGCCGGGGGGATGGCCGCATTGTCGGCGCGGGGATTGTCGGCCCCGAGGCGGGCGAGCTGATCGGGCTGTTTGCCCTGGCGATTGCCAACGGCCTTTCGGCACGGCACCTGCAACGGTTTGCGGCCCCCTACCCAACGCTGTCGGATGTCGCCCAGCGGCTGGGCGCCGAATATTACCGCGATGCGCCGCCGGCCTGGTGGGTCAAGCCAATGCTGGAACTGACGCGGCGGTTTGGCTGATCCGACGTCTGGCGGGGGTACGCAAACCGGCGATCACCCCCTATAGTGGCTTGAAATGACCGCCGAACCCCGCCCCATGCCCAGTGTTTTCTCCGGGCTTTCCAGCAAGCTGATCGCCACGATCATCGGGGTGATCCTGCTTGTCGAAGTGGTGGTGTTCCTGCCCTCGATAGCCAATTTTCGCGCCAGCTGGCTCGATGATCGCCTGCGCGTTGGCGTGGTGGCGGCGCGGGTGCTCGACGCGGTACCCGATGTGATGGCGCTGCCGCGCAACCTGACCGACCGGCTGCTCAATTCGGCCGGAGCCGACGCCATCGTCTATCGTCGCGAGGGCCAAAGCCAGTTGATCGAACTGGCCGACGCCAAGACCCCCGCCAACGTCGTCACCGCCGACATGCGGCAGCGCGACATGCTGACCCTGATTATGGGCGCGGGCAATACGCTGCTGGGGGCGGGCGACCGCACGCTGCGGATCGTTGGGCAAGGCGATGCCGACCAGAGCATGGTCGAACTGCTGATGCCGGAAGGGCCGCTGAAGCGCGACCTGTTCGACTATTCGCGCGACTTCTTTATCATTTCGCTGATCATCGCCTCGTTGACCGCCGTAGTGCTCTATGTACTGTTCAGCGTGCTGTTCATCAACCCGATCCGGCGATTGACCGAGAACATGATCGGCTACCGACAGGCGCCAGAAAACGCCACACTGATCATTGCCCCATCGCAGCGGCGCGACGAAATCGGCATCGCCGAGCGCGAACTGGCGGCGATGGAGACCGACCTGTTCTCGATGCTGCGGCAACGCCGGCACCTGGCCGATCTCGGCCTCGCTGTGGCCAAGATCAACCACGACCTGCGCAATACGCTGACTTCGGCGCAATTGTTGTCGGACCAGGTGGCAACACTGGATGATCCGAAGGTGCAGCGGCTAGCGCCACGGCTGGTAACGACATTGGACAAGGCCATCGGCTTTGCGCAATCGGTGCTCGACTATGGCCGCGAAAGCGCGGCACTGCCGCAGCCCGAGCCGGTCAACCTGAAAGCGTTGCTCGACGACGCCGCGTTTGATGCGGGGTTGGCGGGCCACCCCAGCATCGCCTTCAGCAATGATGCATCGGCCGATCTGATGCTCAATATCGACGCCGGACAGTTCGGGCGGGTGTTCCTCAACCTGCTCAAAAACGCGCGCGAGGCCATGGAGGCCGCCGGGAGCAAGATTGCGGCCCCGGCGGTCGCAGTCAACGTAACCAGTACTGCCGAGGGCGTTACCGTGGCAGTGAGCGACAATGGCCCCGGCCTGCCGCCGCGTGCCCGCGACAATCTTTTCGTAGCCTTTGATGGCTCGGCTCGCGCGGGGGGCACCGGCCTGGGCCTTGCCATCGCTCGCGAGCTGACCGAGGCCCATGGCGGTAAACTGCGCTTTGTCGACCGGCCACTGGGCGCCCGCTTCGAGCTGTCGCTGCCAGCTTCGATGCGTATTTCCTGAGCCGTGTGCGAATGTGCATTTCTGATGACGCACCTGCTTGCAATGGCTGCAAGGCCCATGTATGGGTTGCGCCGCTTCACGACGTTGCTGGCCGAAACACTCGCCACTTCAAGTGAACTTCGCTGGGACCATCCCAGCCGTGCGCGCCCTTAGCTCAGCTGGATAGAGCACCAGACTACGAATCTGGGGGTCAGGAGTTCGAATCTCTTAGGGCGCACCATCTCTTTTTCACGACCAAAAAGACTGTCTAACACCTTGAAAGGTAAGGACAGATTTGTCGTTCTAAATCCCACTTTTCGCTTGTATTGCAGCCGCTCTGCAAAGGTCAGTTTAAGGACCAGTTTCTGGGCATCCAGGTGACCCGAAGTCCATAGATTCCAAGGGCTTCCCAGAAACGCCAGCGACGTTCTAAGTGCCCGGTCAAAGCTGACGACCGGCTGACCCGCCGACGACAACTTCTCCCGGATTAAGAGCTTTTCCTCTTCCAACTTTTTGATCTTGTTTTCGTAGGCCCCAATGACGCTAGGCACTGTCGCGTCCAGCACACGGTCGAGCAACTGGCCGACCTGCTTCTCTACCTGCGCCAATTGCCCGGACAGCAATGTCTGTTGAGCCTGCGCCATTTCAATACGCTTGTCCCAGAGGCCCCGGAACATTGATGTCGCGATTCTCATGAGGCGGTCATCAGGCGTTACCTTTTGCAAAAGGCGTTCGAACTCCCCTTCAATGTCCGCACGACGAATGGACTTGGCATAGCTGACGCAGCCCTTTTTGAAGCACTGGTAATACGGGTGGTTGTTATATTTGGTGCGCGCCCAGTACCCAGTAAGCGGTGAGTTGCAGTCAGCGCAAACTACGTAGCCGCGCAATGGAAAGTCGTCATTCAGGTTCGTCTGGCGCGGCGAGTAGACCGCCCCGTTCATGCGATCCTGAATGCGCCTGAAGGTTTCAAAGCTGATTAGGCCCTCATGCTGTGCCGGACGCATCGAGATATCCCAGCGCGGCTCCTGGATGTATCCAGCATAGAGGCAGTTCGACAGCATGGCTCCAACACGGGAGTGCCTAACGATGCCTGTGCCGTCCTTTGGAAACAGCGGGTTGTCCTGAAGGAATTTCATGACGTCCGCCTGCGTATTAAGATGCCCGGACGCGTAGCCTTCCAAAGCTGCCGTTACGACGGTAGCAGCAGGCTCGTGACGCTTCAGCATTTTGCCTCGGCCGCTCACGCGCTCATACTTATATCCGACAGGTGCCTGAAAGACCCAGTACCCACCGGACACGCGCCCCTTCATACGGTTCTTGGTCTGCTCGGCGTTCTTGTGGCGATGATGACTCGCCACTTCGACCATGATTCCCTCAAAGAATCGGGAATCTGCATCCTGACCGAATTTGATGGACGGGGACTCAAGGACGCCACCCGCCGCCGCAATCGCTGTGCGCAGTTTGTAATATGGCTCCCGCTCGCGGGCCAATCGCGAAATATCGTCGATGATTACCCTAAGTCCAGGGGTCGGCTGCTCACGCAAGAACTTTAGCATCGCCGCCATGCCGCGACGCTCAAGCGATGCCCCGGTGATGTCGTCTCGGAACGCCTCAACAACCTGATAGCCCCGATGCGCAGCGTACTCACGGCATCGAGTTTCCTGCGAAAAGAGCCCGTGTCCTTCGGTGACCTGTTTGCGGTCAGAGACCCGTGCGTACACCACCGCCAATTTTACTTCATTCATCATCGTCGCCCCCTTCCGTCGCTTCGATCTGAGAGATTGAATTCCGCACCATACCAGCCTCTTGACCCGTCGAATCTCCCAATAGAATCGAACCAAAAATCTGCTCACAGGTTTCAGCAGAAAAGGCATGCTCGACAAAAAAGCCCAGTATCCAGACCAAGGTGCCCAGTAGTTCGCGCGCCTGGTCATCGGTCAGGTCGAACTCTTCCAGTTCAGGTAGATAGGGCTCGATGTCGAAGTCAGTGCCCGAACTGCCCGCAGCGCGTCGCATGGCAGCTAGCGAAGGGGTGAGAGCCAGAATATTCTGAGGGTTTACTGCGTCTTCCTCGGGTTCTTTAATGGTCATTTTCATCTCTTCCTCTCCGCGTTGCCTCCTGTTTGTTAATAGAACAAAACAGGAACATAGTCCCATTTACGCACGGCAAGCGCAACTTTATTCCTGGCTGCCCACCCTTATGGAAATCTTAACCATGCAGGAATGGTGGCACATCGGCAGGCCGCTGTGTGAGGAAGTGGTAAGATGGGTTAATTCTGAAAACCGTGGACGGGCCATAGGGGAATCCTCCGACCCCGATTCACATGGGTCCTATTTCAAGCAATAAACTGTCACATGCCCACGCCCTATCCGAAGCATCTTCAGTCTGGACAGGTGGTACGACCTCTTGACCGGGGGTGAAAGCCTACAACAACTCGTCGTAACCCCAGACTTCCAGTTGGGTCAGGGCTGGGAAGGGAGACGTGTCGTCCGCCTTCAACATAGCGTGCAGCCGGACCCACTCGATATTGTCCGCCCGCAAATCGAACGTCTGTCCGCACCCTGATTTGATGAGATTAAGCACCTTCGAGGCGCCGTTTGATAGGGTCAGGCTAGCCTGTCGCCACCATGCATCGTGCGGAAAGTCGGCCCGCAAATACAGAGTTACGTGGTCAATCTTAACGGGACGGCCAAAGGTGAGGGTTAGCGCCGCGCTCGGGTCGCGGTTGATGCCCCAACTGGTATAGGGCCAATGTCCGTGGCCCGCCGCCGCCTTTTCGCCATCGATTGCGGAACGCGGCGCGAATACCGCTTCGCCGCGGGTTTGGGCGGTAGCCTGAGCCTGTGGAAACAGGGTGGTGTTGGAGTAATGGTCATAGGGGTTCAGCGCCAAATTCCTGAACGCGCCGATCTCCTGTGGGCGCGCACAACGAACCGCCAGCCGGTGCATGTCACCAGAAAACGGCTTGGGAGAATAGGCCTTCCGTTCGGGTCCAAAGGGAATGGGCAGGGCAAAGCTTTTGCCGGCCAAGAAGACAAGAATCGGCGGCAAAGCGTCATCGATCGCAAGGACCAAACGCACACCCGGCGCTTCCACCTGAACTTCGATGCTGTCGCCTTCGGCATAGGATTGCCGAAAAACCATGACGATCTCGTCGGTGCCCGAGGTTTCCAGCCGGACGGTCCGATTGGCATCGAGCACCCTTAAAACCAACCGCATTGTCGTCTCCTGGCCCGGCTGTTTTCGCAAATCCTAGTGGCGTACTGGGCCGGTCGAGTCACGCACCACCAGTCGCACCGCCGTCTCGGTATAGGTGGCCAAATGGTCCTGGGCGCGGATGCGCTCGATCAGGCGATTGACGCTTCTGGCGCCAATATCCCCTGCTTCGACGTGGATCGTCGTGAGGGGCACCGAGTTCAGCGCAGCGGTGGGAATGTCGTCAAAACCGACGACCGAAACGTCGCCGGGAACGCTGAGGCCGGCTTCCGTCAGCGCGGCGATGGCGCCAAAGGCGCAGGCATCATTGCAGCACAGGATGGCGGTAAAATCGCGTCCGCCCTTGGTGTCGATGCGCTGCTTGACCGCCTGATAAGCCAGATTGGTGCGCATTGCTTCCAGCTCGATTGTGTTGCCTTCGATGGTATCAACACCGGCCTCCTGCATCGCCTCGCGACTGCCGGCCATCCGGTCGCGTATGGTTGGACGCGGCGAATGGGACAGGCTGAGAATGCGCGTATGCCCAAGCGCGAGCAGATGATGGGCGCCAAGATAGCCGCCGGTGTGATTGGCCGGGGCAACCGCATCGAGGCGCATCAGCGGTTCGCGGCCATTGACGATGACGGCGGGGATGCCCCGCTCGGACAACAGTTGAACCATATCTTCATGCTGCATGGAAAACAGCAGATAGCCTGAAGTGTCCTTGTCCGGCTCCAGCCGCGCCATGCCGGAGGCACCGACCAGCTTCATGGAGAGGCTGAGGCCAAGGTCACGGGCGCGCTGCTCCACCCCGCGTTGAACCGCATGCATGAATTCGCCCGCCGAACTGTCGGCCCGATGCAGATCGGTCAGCACCGTGATCTGGGCAATGCCGGGCAGTGCCCCGGCATAGCTGAGCCGTTCCGCTGCAAGCTGGATTTTCGAGCGCACGTCGAGCGATATCCCCGGCGCACCGCTCAACGCGCGTGATGCCGTGCTGATCGACACGCCCACCGCTTGAGCGATGTCGCGCAAAGTCACCCGGCCGGTAGGCGTGTCCGTCTCGACATCGCTGCCGGAGGGCCCATTGTAAGCCGCCATCAAATCATTCCCGCCCGTGAGGTCATTGCGTCGCGCTCTACTGAGTTAGATTTTTTGCAAGAGTTTCACAAGTTGCCGTATTTCGCAAATTTCATGCAAACTACGCAAACTTGCTTGAAATTGCAAAGTGACTTGACTTTGCGAGACCGAGCTGGCTGATTTGCGGCCATAAGCTGGCGCCAGTCCGGCGGGGAGCGAATGTGGCAAGCGTGGTGAAAGCCAAGAACAGCGCTGAATTCGAGTTTCGGATTGCCGATGGCCTCTTGGCGCTCGGTGATGACCTGGCCACGTTCAGGCCGGCTCCACCCTCCACGGATCGGGCGTTTTGGGACCATATTGCCGAGGCATCACAGCAACGGCTCATCGCGGCTGGGGAAGCCGCGTTGACCACCGAGTGGCCAGCCTTATCGGCCAAGGCCTATCGCGGCTTTACCCACACCGGCGACAGAATAGGCTACGAAACTCCCTACTTTGCCCGGCGCCGAAAACTCAATGCCCTGGTAATCGCCGAGGCGGTTGAAGCGCAGGGCCGGTTTCTGGATGCGGTGATCGACGGAATTTACCTGATCTGCGAGGAAAGCGGCTGGCAATTGCCGGCGCACAATACGCAGGAGCGCGGTGGCGTGCATCAGCCACTGCCTGATCCAACACGCCCGGTGATCGATCTGTTCGCGGCAGAAACGGGCGCCCTGTTGGCCGTGGTAGCGGCCGTTTTGGGCAACGCGCTGGATGCTGTGTCTGCCGCTATCGTCCAGCGCATCGACCACGAAATCGAAACCAGAATTACCCGGCCGTACCTAAACCGTCACTTCTGGTGGATGGGCAATGGCGACGAGCCGATGAACAACTGGACGGCCTGGTGCACGCAAAACGTCCTGCTCAGTACATTTACCCGGCCAACCAATCAACAGACGCGGCGCGACGTCATGGCCAAGGCCGCCCATAGCCTGGACGCGTTCCTCAAGGATTACGGCGACGACGGCGCGTGCGACGAGGGCGCGGCCTACTATCGGCATGCCGCGCTCTGCCTGTTCGGCGCGCTCCGGGTGATGGACGCCGTCGCGCCGCAGGCCTTTTCGTTCGTTTGGCAGGCGCAAAAGCTCCGCAACATGGCTGAGTTCATCCTGGAAACGCACGTCCAGGGTTCCCACTACATCAATTTTGCCGACGCCTCCGTCGTTCTAGAGCCGTGCGGCGTGCGGGAATTTCTGTTCGGCAAAGCGGTTGGGTCCGAACCGCTGTGCGCGCTTGCAGCAGCGGACGCGGCAACAGATCCAGCACCGGACCTGCCAGAAGAAATCAATCTTTTTTACCGTCTGCTGGCCATTTCGACAGCGGTGGAGATGGCCAGCTTCAGGCCAAAGCAAGCGCCCAAGCGGGACATCTATTATCCCAGTTGCGGCCTGTTCATTGCCCGGGACGAGCATTTCGTCGTGGCGGCCAAGGCGGGCGACAATGGCGACGGGCATAATCACAACGACGTGGGCAGCGTGACGGTGTTCAAGAATGGCCGTCCCCTGCTGATCGACGTGGGCGTTGAAACCTACACGGCCAAGACGTTTTCGGCCCGGCGCTACGAGATCTGGACCATGCAGTCCGGGTTTCACAATCTGCCCACTTTCGAGGGAATCCAGCAACAGGCCGGCCCTGACTTTGCTGCCGACGAGGTTGCCGTGGAACTTGGAGAGGCTGTTTCGTCCATTTCGATGAACATCGTGGGCGCTTACCCCAAAGCTGCCGGCGTGGCGCATTACCGCCGGATTGTCCGGCTGATCAAGGGGGGCGGTGTTGAGATTTGGGACGATTTTGTTGGGGAGCGCCAAGCCGAGCTTTCCCTGATGTTGAGTGAAGTGCCAAGGATTTCGGGCGGCCGGATGGTGATCGGCGATCTCGCAGACCTGGTGGTGGCAGGAGCCGGACCTATCCGCGTCGAGGAAATCACCATTACCGACCCGCGGTTGCGTCGGGCCTGGCCGGAGCGGCTCTATCGCGTCCTGGTGCCAATCGAGGGGCGCCAGTTGCGCCTCAAAATTCAGTGAGGGCGACATGACCAGCGTAACCGAACCGGTGACGGCGCCCCAGGTGGCCAAGGCGGCAGTGTCCCGGCGGCGGCGCAAGGTGGTCAACATCCTGACGGCCTATTCGTTCATCGCGCCCAATTTCATCGGCTTTGCGGTGTTCACGCTGGGGCCGATCTTTTTCGCCTTTGCGCTGGCCTTCATGCATTGGGATGGCAACAACCCCATTCAATTCGCCGGCCTCGACAATTTCTGGCGGCTGTTTACGGACAAGGTGTTTCAGGTGGCGTTCTGGAACACGATTATCTTTACCGGGTTCACCGTGCCGCTGACGCTGGTCTGCGCGCTGGGTCTGGCCATTCTGCTCAACCAGAAGATCTTTGGCCGCAATTTCTTCCGCACCATCGCTTTCTTTCCCTATGTCGCCTCGCTGGTGGCCGTGGCGGTGGTCTGGAACATGATTTTCAACCCCGAGTTCGGGCCAGTCAACATGGCGCTTTATGCCTTGGGGGTCGATCCGAAGAACCTGCCGCGCTGGGCGGCCGACCGGCATTGGGCCATGGTCACGGTCATCATGTTCTCGGTGTGGAAGAACATGGGGTATTTCATGGTGATTTACCTCGCTGGGCTGCAAGGCATCAGCACCGAGCTCTACGAGGCCGCCGATATGGATGGCGCCACGGGTTGGCAGAAATTCTGGCGGATCACCCTTCCCCAACTCGCCCCCACCACCTTCTTTGTATCGGTGATGCTGACCATCCAGTCGTTCAAGGTGTTCGATCAGATTTTCATGATCACCCAAGGCGGCCCGGGCACCTCAACGCTGGTGCTGGTCTATCACATCTATAACGAGGCCTTCATTTCCTGGGATCTTGGCTATTCCAGCATGGTGGCGCTGGTGCTGTTCATGCTGGTCCTGGTCATCACCGTGGTTCAATTCCGGTTGACCCGTGAAAGCGATGGAGACGCGGCATGAGCTCGACAATGATCGCAGCAGATACCGACGCGCCCAAGCGTCCCAAAAAACGGATCAAGTGGGGAATAATCCTAACCTACGCCATCCTGGCTGTAGTCACCTTCACCATGCTGGCGCCATTCGTCTGGATGGTCTCGGCTTCGTTGAAATTGGACCGGGATGTTTTCGCCTTCCCGATCCAGTGGATCCCCACCGATCCGCGCTGGCAGAACTATATCGAGATCTGGACCAAGATCCCGCTGGCGCTGTTTGTCTGGAACACCACCAAGCTGACGGTGATCGTCACCGTGCTGCAATTGCTCACGTCCAGCTTTGCCGCCTACGCCTTCGCCAAATTGCGCTTTCCCTACCGGAACGTGCTGTTCCTGGCCTATATCGCCACCATCGCCATGCCTTGGCAGGTCTACATGGTGCCGCAATTTCTGCTGATGCGGGAATTTGGGCTGAGCAACACCCATCTCGCGCTGATCTGTCTGCAGGCATTTACTGCCTTCGGTGTGTTCCTGATGCGCCAGTTTTACATGTCGATCCCCGACGAATTGTGTGAGGCCGCGCGCATCGACGGGATGAGCGAGTACGGCATCTGGTGGCGGATCATGTTGCCGCTGTCGATGCCGGCACTGTCCACGCTGACGATCTTTACCTTCGTCAATACCTGGAACGATTTCCTCGGGCCACTGATCTACCTGACCAAAACCGACCTCAAGACGCTGCAGATCGGTATCCGGATGTTTCTGACCCAGTACACCCAGGAATACGGGCTGATCATGGCTGCCTCGGTGGTGTCCCTGATCCCGGTGCTGGTGGTGTTCCTGGCGTTGCAGCGGTTCTTTGTCGAAGGCATCGCCTCCACGGGGCTTAAGGGATGAGCATGCCTGAAACGCTAATCCAATTCGAAATCGCGCCAATTTCCACTTCGGAAGTTGACGATGCCATGGGCATCGCCATTGCCCAGGTGCGCCGCAACCTCCTCAAGTTCACCAACGCTTCGCAAAACCACTCGAGCGTGAACAACTTTTATCCGGCCGTCGATAACGACCAGTGGACGTCGGGCTTTTGGCCGGGGGAAATCTGGCTGGCCTATGAAGCTTCAGGCGAGGCGATCTTTCGCAACGCTGCACAGATCCAGGTGCAGAGCTTTCTGCACCGGATCGAGAAGCGCATCGAAACCGACCATCACGACATGGGGTTCCTGTATTCGCCCAGTTGCGTGGCTGCGTGGAAACTGGTTGGCGATGCGGATGGTCGCCGCGCTGCGCTGCTGGCCGCCGATCAACTGCTAGACCGATTTCAGGAGCGGGGCCAGTTTATCCAGGCCTGGGGGCCGATGGGCGAGCCCGGCAATTACCGCTACATCATCGACTGCCTGCTGAACCTGCCGCTGCTCTATTGGGCCAGTTCGGAAAGCGGCGACGCCAAATATCGCATCAAGGCGTTGGCCCATGCGCGGACGACGCTGGCCAATTCCATCCGCCCGGATCATTCCACCTATCACACGTTCTACATGGACCCGGAAACGGGCGCGCCGGTGCGCGGCGCCACCAAGCAGGGTTACCGCGACGACAGCGCCTGGGCGCGGGGACAGGCCTGGGCGATCGCGGGGATGGCAGCTTGTTACCGCTATGAACCCGACGCGGCCTATCTCGAAGCGTTCGAGAACCTGCTGGCCTATTATCTCAATCGCCTGCCTGACGATCTGATCCCCTATTGGGACCTGACCTTTATCGATGGCGATGAGCCGCGCGATTCATCCTCAGCGTCGATCGTTGCATCAGGCCTCCTTGAAATGGCCGATCAGATCGGGGGAACACGGGCCGCAGAACTGCGGCGGCTGGCAGCGCAGATGCTTGGAAGCCTGTGGCGCAATTATGCGGTTCGCGATCCGGCCGTTTCCAATGGGCTGGTGCTGCACGCCACCTATTCCAAGAAATCACCCTTCAACACCTGCCGCGGCGAAGGCGTCGACGAATGTGTGGCCTGGGGGGACTATTATTACTTCGAAGGCCTGACGCGGCTGTCGCGCCATTGGGCGCCCTATTGGTGACCAATCCAGGCACGCAAACAACACTGGAACTCTAATGGCCGGCATTTCACTGCGAAAGATCCGCAAATCCTTTGGCGCACTGACCGTCGTGCACGATATCGACCTCGAAATCGCCGACAAGGAATTCATCATTCTGGTCGGGCCCTCGGGCTGCGGCAAGTCGACGACCTTGCGCATGATCGCGGGGCTGGAAGAGGTGACGAGCGGCGACCTGGTAATCGGCAACACCATCGTCAACGACGTTCCTTCCAAGGACCGCGATATCGCCATGGTGTTCCAGAACTATGCGCTCTATCCGCATATGACAGTTTACAAGAACATGGCGTTCGGGCTGGAATTGCGCCGGGCGCCCAAGGAGGAAATCGAGCAGAAGGTCAAGGACGCCGCCGAAATCCTCGACATCACCCACCTGCTCAATCGCAAGCCCAAGGCTCTGTCTGGCGGGCAGCGGCAGCGCGTGGCACTGGGCCGGGCGATGGTGCGATCACCCGAAGTGTTTCTGCTCGACGAACCGCTGTCCAATCTCGACGCCAAGTTGCGCTCGGCTATGCGCGCCGAAATCACCAAGCTACATCGACGGCTGGATGCGACGTTTATCTACGTCACCCACGACCAGGTGGAGGCGATGACCATGGCCGACCGCATTGTGGTGATGAAGGATGGACATATCCAGCAGGTCGATACGCCACAGGTCTTGTATGATCGCCCGGTCAACATGTTCGTCGCCGGGTTCATCGGCGCGCCGCAGATGAATTTCCTGCCCGTCACCATCACGCCTGAGGGCGCCACCCTGACCGCCAGCTTCAACGGCGAGAACCTGCCCCTGCCGGCACGGCTGATTGAAAGCGTCTCCGGGCGCTATGAGAACAAGGCCTGCGTGTTGGGGCTGCGGCCCGAGAATTTCCATGAGCGGATGCCGCTCGATGTTGACCCGGCATTGACGGTGTCGATGCAGGTCGATGTTGAGCTGGTTGAGCCGATGGGCCCGGAAGTTCACCTCAATGCCATGCTCGGTGGCCATCAGATCGTGGCGCGGGTGTCGCCGCGCTGCGGAGCGCGGATCGGCGACCAACTGACCCTGATCGCCGACCTGTCCACTGCGCATCTGTTCGACCCACAAAGCGAAATGGCGCTGGCATGACCAACAGCGTGGAAAGCCTGCGGTCATGAACTGGTTGACCAACTACTATTTTGGGGAAGGCAAGGGCATCGACAAGAATGCACCCAAGCCGACAGGGCTTCGGCTACTGGCCCATGTGCTGGGCCGCGAGTGGTGGGAACTGATCAAGCTCAACCTGCTGTTCATCGCCTTTAGCTTGCCGCTGATCACCCTGCCGGCTGCCTATGGCGCCATGGTGCGGATCAGCGTGGAGATGATCGAGGATCGCACCGTCTATCTATGGCGCGATTTCTGGGCGGCATTCCGCACCGGCTTTGTGCGCACCAGTGTGCTGGGCGCGCTGCTCTGCGGCGGCGGACTACTCTGCGCACAGGCCATCTCAACCTATGCCACGGCCGCCAAAGCTAGCCTGGCTTTTGCCCCGCCACTGGCCATCGCCCTGCTGGTGGCTGTGGCGCTGCCGCTGTTCGGTGCGCATCTGTTTGCAGCTTTGGGCCTGGGCCGCGACCGGCCTTTACGCGATGTGCTGAGGGCCTCGGCAATCGGGGTGCTGACTCGGCCCTTGCCTGGGCTCGCAGCGCTGGCCGTGGTGGCGCTGCTGTGGCTGGCGCACATCTGGTTTTACCCCGTTTCAGTGCTGTTGCCGGTGCTGGTCAATTTTTCTCTCGGTGCGCTGGTCACCAGTTTTGCCACGCTCAAGGGTGTTCGCCTGAGCCTTGCTTTCTGCACAACCGAACCGGAGGACGGAGCGGCAGCAAGACCAATTCGCAGTTAGCCTAAGTTTTTAACAAGGAGGAAGAAAATGAAAAAGCGCACATTTCTCAAATCGGTAGCCATCGCGGCGGCTGGATTGACCCTGATGCAGGGCCCGGTCATGGCCGAGCAGGTGACCCTGAACTGGGCCCTGTGGGACTGGGACAAGACACCATTCTACCAGCCCCTGATCACCGCCTATGAAGCGGCCCACCCCGATGTAAAGATCGAACACACCGATCTGGGCTCGGCTGACTACAATCAGATGGTGATGACCCAGCTGACCGGCGGTGGTGACGATCTCGACATCATTTCGATCAAGGACGTCCCGGGCTACGCCCAGATGGTCAATACTGGGCGCCTGCTCAATCTGTCCGACCTCGGCGTGGTACCGACGGACACCAAGGGCTATGGCGGCCTGATCGAAGCTCTCAACGTCAACGGCGGCGTTTTCGGCCTGCCGTTCCGTGCCGATTTCTGGATTGTCTACTACAACAAGGACGCGTTTGACACTGCCGGCATCGCCTATCCGACCAACGACATGACCTGGGCGCAATTTGACGAAACCGCCCGTGCCGTCACCACCGGCTTTGGCCCCGACAAGGTCTATGGCACCCACTTCCACGTGTGGCGTTCTGCGGTGGAACTCCCCGCGATCCAGAGCGGGGAACACACCTTGATTGCCAAGGACTACAGTTTCCTCAAGCCCTGGTATGAACGCGCCCTGGCGCTGCAAACCGATGGCATAGCGCCCTCTTATGCATCCTTGAAGACATCGCAGACGCATTATTCCGGCCCGTGGTTTGCCGGCAAAACCGCCATGCTGCCAATGGGCACGTGGTTTATTGGCGGTCAGATCGCCAAGCAGGCGACCGGTGAATCCACCGTCAAGAATTGGGGCATCGTGCGCTATCCGCACCCCGATGGTGTGGCCTCTGGTGCGACTGCGGCCCAGGTGACCTCGCTCGGCATCAACGTCAACTCCAAGAAAGCCGATGCTGCCAAGGACTTCATCGCCTTCGTATCGGGTCCGGAAGGCGCTGCGATCGTTGCAGCAACCGGTACGCTGCCGGCCCTGCGCGATGAAAACGTCATCAAGACCATCACCGCAACTCCGGGATTCCCATCAGACCCGGCCAGCGCTGAGGCCCTGATCACCACCGCCACCTACCTCGAAATGCCGGTGGACCTAAAAGCCCCGGAATATGAGCTGGTGCTGAACCGCGTGCACGACGAGATCATGACCGAAAATATCTCGATCGATGATGGCATCAAGGAAATGAATGCCGGCGTCGCCGACATCAAATAGCATTTTGTGGGGCCGGCATCACCGGCCCCACGATCCGGAACATCCAACTTGTCCAACAGCTTTTCCAGCAATCCGTTTATCGACCGCTCAGACGTGCAGCGAGCGGTTGGTCAATTGTTTGCGCCGCTCCTCCCGCACTTTTCGAGCTCGGGCGCGCGCGTGGCCTTGAGCCCCGTGTCAGCCCATTTCGATCAGGCCGCTGCCGAGCTTGAAGGTTTTGCCAGGCCGCTCTGGGGCATTGTGCCGCTCGTTGCTGGCGGTGGGGACTTCGATCATTGGGGGCTCTATCGCGAGGGCCTGAGCAACGGGACCGACCCATCCCATCCCCACTATTGGGGCGACATCTTCGATAAGGATCAACGCCAGGTTGAACTTGCCGCCATCGGGCTGGCACTCCGCCTGGCGCGGCCACAGATCTGGGATCCGCTGGACGCGGCCGCAAAACTGCGCGTTGCAGCCTATTTGCGCTCCGGGCGCGACCATGAGTTTGTCGACAGCAACTGGAAGTTCTTCCGGGTTATGATCGATCTGGGGCTGACCCATTGCGGCGTTGCGGTCGACGATGCCGGGCGCAACGCCTATCTGGATGACATTGATGGCTTCGCCATGGACAACGGCTGGTATCGCGACGGGCCGATCCGCAGCGCCGATCACTACATTCCGTTCGCCTTTCACTACTACGGGCTGATCTATGCCCAGCTGGCTGACGATCCAATGCGGGCCGACCGGTACCGTTCGCGCGCCGCAGAGTTTGCCCAATCCATCCGCCATTGGTACGCAGAGGACGGCTCGGCGCTGCCGTTCGGTCGCAGCCTCACCTACCGCTTTGCCCATGCCGGTTTTTGGGGGGCGCTGGCCTTTGCCGGCCTGGAGGCGCTCCCATGGGGGCAGATCAAGGGATATTACCTGCGCAATTTGCGTTGGTGGGCCAAGCAGCCGATCTTCGAGCGCGATGGCGTATTATCGATTGGCTATTGCACCCCCAATTTGCTGGTGAGCGAAGGCTACAATTCGGCTGGCTCACCCTATTGGGCGATGAAAGCGTTTCTGCCACTGGCGTTGCCAGAAGATCATCCGTTCTGGACCGCATTAGAGGAAGTGCCGGAGACCTTGCCATCCCCCACCGCTTTGCCTGAACCCGGAATGGTGATGCAACACCTGCCCGGCCATTCGGTGGCGCTGACCTCGGGTCAATACTACGCCCGCTGGCGTGGGACGCCAGAAAAGTACGCCAAGTTCGCCTATTCGACCCGCTATGGCTTTTCCATCGAAGCCAATGAACGGCATTTTCCCAGCGCCGCCACCGACAACATGCTCAGCGTCTCCATCGACGGCTTGCATTTCCGTGTGCGCGAGGGGTGCGAGACGGCGATGATTTCGGGCGACGTGCTGTATTCAAAGTGGCGCCCGCTGGACGACGTCGTGGTTGAAAGCTGGGTGCTCCCGGCGGGGCGCTGGCATCTTCGACTCCATGAAATCACGACGCCGCATCCGCTCATGGTCGCCGAGGGCGGCTTCGCTATCGCCAAGCCGGACCTGCGGGCCTTTAGCGAGCAGCTTAACGGAACGCGCGCCAAGGTGAGAACCGCGCGCGACGTCAGCATTATCGTTGGGTTCGACGCCCGCATCCCGATGGTTCTCAGTCCAATGAGCAATACAAATGTGATGGCTGCGCGAACCCTGCTTCCTCAGTTACGCGGGACGATCGCCGCCGGCACGACGCTACTATCCGCAGCCATTTTGGCGGAGCCACTCCAACAGCACAGCGATTTTCCTCCCGTTCCCAGCCTCCCCGACATCAACGACTTGCGTCGGTTGTTCACTACCCAGGGAAGGCTCGTGCAGGTGTTTGACACTTGATGCCTGCCTGAACACGACCCGCAGGACGCGGGTGTAGGTAGGACACTGCAGTCCAGTCTGGAGGGGTCCGCTCCTGGGCCACGCCAGCGGTCCCCTCAACGACCGAGACGGGGTCGGCACCTGCCGCTGATGACATTGCCATAATCCCAAAAAACCGTGAAGTCGCCACCGATCTTCCGACCGAACTTGGCCCCAGCCTGCTACCAGACGATCGGGTGGGTGTTACCAGTTGAGACATTGACGAAGCCCTCTGGCGCCAGTGGCGAAGGCGCGACCAGCACCCAGCGCCACGGGGCGCAGGTCAGGGTGGCGAAGGCCAGCCGCTCGGGGAAGCCAGGCCACCAGCGCGGCGAGAAGGTGGGTTCGTACATCCAGTCGATCTTGGCGCCCTCGGCGTAAAGCGCCTGCATTTCGGCATCCACTGCTTCAGCGGGGCGACAGCTCATCAGTCCACCGACTTCGTAGACAACTGTGGAAACCAGCTCGCCCTGGCGCACCAGCGCCCAGCCGCCCTGAGTCTGGCGCAAGGCATTGACGGCCTGGGCCATGGCGGCGTCAGACGAGCCCACGACCCAGATATTGTGCTTGTCGTGACCCATGGTGCAGGCAAGCGCCGTGTCGGGGGTTTTCGGACCGGTACCGAGCCAGAACATCTTTGAGGTTTTACCCTCGCCGGAAAAGCGATCAACGATAGCGAACTTGGTCACGTTACGGGTATCATCACGCTGCACAAGGCCATCGCGGACCGGCAGGTCCATGGTGATGAAGTCATCGGACCAATGGAACGGCCGCAGCACAGCGGCTTGCATGGTTTGGCGACCGGGCGCGGCGGGGATGGCGAAGGCGTCGGCGGCAATGAGTTCGGCGATGTTGACGGTTTGTGTCGCCCAGACCGGCCAGTCGATGCGAGGGATGGGCGGCAGGAATTTTGGGCCAGCGGAGACTTGCACGCCGTCGGCCCACACTTCGGCGATGGCGAGTTTTTGCACGTCATCGAGCAGGACCAGATCGGCAAAGCGTCCCGGCGCGATCGAGCCGACCCATGGCGTCAGCCGCATGTGGCGGGCTGGATTGATGGTCACCAGTTGGATGGCGATTTCGGGCGGCAGGCCAGCCTCGATGGCCAACCGCACGTTATGATCGGTGGCACCGAGCTTGAGCGTATCGGAGCAGGAGCGATCATCGGTGCAGAGTGCAAATTGCGACCAGTCCTGTTGGCCGGCGGCCAGCAGACCTTTGATGATGTCGGGCAATGAATGGGGGCGGAGTTCCATGAACAGGCCGCGCCGCAACTTGTCCTGCACTTCCTCGGTGGTCCAGGCCTCATGATCCGAGGCCATGCCGGCGGCGGCAAAGGCATTGATGTCGGTGATGGCGCGCATCCCGGCGGCATGGCCTTCGATGACGCCGCGCTGCTCGAAGGTGGCGCGGATCATGCCCCAGAGCCGTTCGTAGGACGGGTTTTCCGGGTTCCACACCGCTGGCCAATCCATGACCTCGTCGAGCCCGGCGACCATCAATTGCTGCTTCAGAAAGCTCTGCTGCTCATCATAGCCGAAATGGCCGCCACCCCATTCGTAAGCCGTTGGCGGCACGGCCGACCCGGGCAATGGAAATATCTTCATCGGCGAACCGGCAAGGCGCGCGGTCAACCAGAATTCGAGATTTTTTGGGCCGTTGACGTTGGAAAATTCGTGACTGGCCTCGCAGGTCCAGGTGTTGCCGTGTGGCAGCACCAGTGCCGCCTCATATTCGGGCGTCAGATGGCTTGATTCGATATGCTTGTGTACCTCACCAAAGCCGGGCACGGCGCTCAAATGCCGCCGGTCGAGGCGTTCCGCTACTGCGCCGGGATACGCGCCGGCGGGCCCGACCCAGGCGATGCGGCGACCGGAAATGACAATTTCCTGGTCATCGTGCCAGGCGCGGCCATGGACATCGAGCAAGCGGCCGACGCGAACAGAACGATCGGCCCGACGCTTGCCGAGCGCCACCAGCGCCAGCCTCTGGCGAACGCCGACTTCGCTGGCCGCCTCGACCAGCAAATCGGTTGCTGTAGCGTCCGTCACGTTAGCTTGCCTGCGTCGAGCGCCTGCATGATCCAGTCGCGATAGCGGTGGTCTTTGTCGTTGATCTCTGGAATGACCTTGGAGGCCTCTTCCATGAAGAACCGATAGTCTCGGCCCAGCTTCTGGCCGGCCTGGGTATGCATATCGAGCGCAAAGTCCGGAATGTGCGGGCTGAGTTCGCCCAGCGCCGTGCCCCGCATGGCCCAATTGACCATGTCATCGCTGGTGCGGTCCTTGGCCGAAGTGGCCAACACCCGAATGGCGTGCGCGCCAAACAGGAACCGGTCGCCGCCTGGCCGCTCATAGCGCTGATGCTGTTGATACAGCGTCTCTACCAGCACCGGCGCGTCAGGCCGGCCCATGCCGATGTCTTCTACGGCAATAACACAGAGCCGCGACCACAGCTTTTCTTCCATTTCGGGGCTGGTGGCGTACATTTCCCAACCCAACAGCAGGGCGTTGTCGAGCATGCCGCGGCGCAGGCATTTTTGCAGCGCCGAGATCACCTCATCAGCAGCAAAGCCGTTTTCGGTAGTCGTCCGCTGCCAGGGATCGGGCGGTTGTTGAACCTTGACCATCAAATCGCTCCCGCCGCCCATGCGGCAATCTGTGACCACAGCGTGTTATAGCCGGGCCAGTCGACGAATTGCGGCGGCGCCCAATGCGGCCCGCAATCGGAGGCAAAGGCCACGCCGCGTCCCTTGCCAAAAGAGCCGGCCACCAGCAGTGGATCGCCGCCGACGTGCGCGATAGTGCTGCTGCCGGGCTTGGCGGTGAAGCGGTTATAACCCAGCAGCACCGGCCATTGACCATCCAGCCCGGCAACGATGGGGTGGGCGGCATCGACAACCGCGATGGGCAGACCCTGCGGGCCTTCGACGCGATCGTCGGTGCGCATCATGGTCACCGGCAGCGCGGCTTCGATGGCGGAACCGGCATATTGGGCTTTGCCATCGATGCCCTGAAAGGTCATGTAGCCGCCCACCATCACCAGCCCGCCGCCGGTTTCGACATAGTCGCGTACGGCATGCAGCCGGTTGGGCAAAACCCTGGAGCGCGTAAACGTGTCGGGATGCAGTAACAGAGTGTTAGCACCAACATCGGAAATGATGACACAATCATACGCGTGGAGCGCTTCGACGGTATCGGGAAACTCCCGCGCCGTGACGTGGGCGGGCTGGTAGGTCACCTCCCAGCCGGCGCCTTCCAGTGCATCGCGCAGCCAGCGCACGCCTTCGGCATATTCGGTGGTGGTGAAGCTATCAAATCCCTTCTGGTGGATGGAATGCACCGTCCAGGATTCCCCGGCGATCAGCACTTTACGCTTGGTCATCATTGGCCTTTCGAAACAAAGGGGGCGACCGACCGGCGGACCACCAGCTCGACCGGCAGGCGGATTTCCGTGGCGACTTCAGTCTTGTTGAGCAGCGCCAGCAGCCGCTCGAAAGCCAGGCGGCCCATTTCGGCCACCGGCTGGCGGATGGTGGTCAGCGGCGGATCGACCAGTTCGGCAAAAGCCATGTCGTCAAAGCCGACCAGCGACAGATCGTCTGGAACCACGAGGCCAGCCTGGCGCACCGCCTGCAACACGCCGATGGCGAGATAGTCGGAACACGCCATGATGGCGGTGGGACGAACCGACCCCTCGAGCAGGGTCTTGGCAGATTGGGCGCCATAGGCGCGGGAGTATTCACCTAGCATCAGCCATTCGGCGCGGATCGGCAGCCCGGCTTCGACCATGGCGCGCCGGAAGCCGGTCTGGCGTTCGCGTACGCTCATCAGTCCGGCCGGGCCGCTGATCAGGGCAATGTCGCGGTGACCCGCCTCAATCAGGTGGCGTGTGCCCAGATAGGCACCCTGCTCGTTTTCAACGAAAACCTTGGGCACGGAGACGCCGGGAATGTCTTCATCGAGCAGCACGACGTTATCGATGTGGCGCAACAGCGCCGCCAGTGTGCCATCGTCGGGACGATTGGTCATCATGATCAGACCATCGACATGCTGGTCCTGCAGCCGCTTGATGGCGTCGATTTCGCGCAGCGGATCGCCGCGCGTCGAGGACATATAAACCGCGTAGCCGTGGGAATCGGCGGCGGCTTCGACAGCGGCGGCCAGTTCGGCAAAGAACGGATTGGAAATCTCCGGAGTAACAATGCTGATGGCTTCGGACTTGCCGGTGGAGAGGCGCTTGGCCAGCAGGTTGGGGCGGTAATCGAGCTTGGCGATGGCAGCGTCAATGCGGTCGCGCGTGCCTTGCGGCAGCTCGATGCGATTGTTGAGATAGCGCGACACCGCAGTGGGTGAGACGCCAGCGGCGGTGGCCACGTCGCTCAGGGTTGCCATGGGTCGCCCTCAGACATAGTGCCGCTCCCGCCACAGCGTGATCAGGCGCAGGCTTTCCTCGACGATGCCGGCAATCAGCGCCTCGCCCTTGGCCGCAGTTGCAGGGCGCGGATCGCCGAACACCCCGCTGGCATTGAAGGCGCGCAACTGCATGGGTTCGAGCCCGAAGGTGGGCGGGAAATCCGGATATTCGGGCGCGGCGCGGCTGAGATCGACGACCTCCGGCACCAGCACCAGCATCATGGCGGTTTCGACTTCATCGGCGTGGTAAAATCCAGGCCCGGCCGGTTCGCTATCGCAAATCTGGCTGGCCAGCGCCTCAAGCCGCGGGTAATCCAGATGAATGACCGGCAGCCCCGCAGCAAGCAGGGTTCGCGCCGCCAGGGCAATCGGTTCGCGGTTACCGAAATGGCCGTTGATGATCACCAGGCCTTTGGCGCCGATACGCCGGCAGCCGGCACCAATGTCTTCGATCATCGCCCGCAAGGTCGCCGGGGACAGCGAAATGGTGCCGGTGAAGGCTTCATTGTTCCATGCATCGCCATAGGTGATCGGCGGCAACAACAGGGCATCGAGCCCAGCCGCAATGCGACGGGCAACACCATGCGCGAGATCGGTATCGGTGGTCAGCGGCAAATGGGCACCATGCTGCTCGCAGGCGCCGATCGCCAGTACTGCCAACACGCCGGCGTCCACGGCTGCGGCAATATCGGGCCAGGAGGCACGAGCGAAATCCACTGACTGACCCATCAGGCACTCCAGCTAACGAAGGTGAACCCGGCCCGAGCATTGATGACGATGAACAGATTTAAGCTCCTACGGCCATGTGGGTTTCGGGCATAGGCACCATGTGTGCCGTAGTGTTGTGCATTTTTCAAAAGCGCATACGGTTTGAGCATTCGGTTGTCGATAGCATTTGACAATCCCTTGCCATCTGGCATTAGATCGTCATGTAAACCGCTTTACTAAGCCCAGGTCAAATGAGTTCTGTACTAATTTTCAACGCAAAGATTTTGACCGTTGATGCCCAAAATACCGTTTTTGAAGGCGGCTGGGTGAGCTTTTCGGACGGACGGGTCACCGGAACGGGTCCGGCGGCAACGTTACCCGCAGGTCCGTTCGACGAGACCATTTCGCTGCCGGGACACCTGGTGATGCCTGGCCTGATCAATGCCCACACCCATTCCGCCATGGTGCTGTTCCGCGGTCGCTCCGAAGGCCAGAGCCTGTTGACCATGGACGGCTGGTACAACTCGATCCGTGAGCCGGAATTGTCGCTGATCGGCTCCGACATCGGCCCGGCCGTGGCATTGTCATGTGCGGAAATGGTGCTATCGGGCACCACCACTTTTTGCGACCAATACTTCTTTGCCGAGGAGATTGCTGCCGCTGCGTCCCAGAGCGGCGTACGGGCGGTTATCGCCTATGGCATCGTGCAACTGGGCAATGAGGCGCGCGGCGCGGACGAACTGAGCAAGGCAGCCGCTTTTATTGAGCAGCAGCGTTCGGCTGATGGGCGGATCATTCCGTGGTTCGGCCCGCACGCGCCCTATGTGGATAATTCGGAAGATTTGTTGCGGGCCGAAGTTGCCATGGCGGTCAAATATGGCGTCGGCATGCATCTGCACATGGCGGCGGGGCCAGAAGACAACGAACACACGATGGCCCAATACGGGCTGACGGCAACGCAGGCGCTGTCGCGTGATGGGTTTTTCCGGGGCCGCGTTCATGCCGCCCATTGCCTTGATCTTTCGGACGACGACATCGCGATTTTTGCTGCCGCACCTGCGGCGTCGGTTGCGTATTGCGCTACTGCCGGCTTGCGGTCGGGCCGCGCAGGCGCCTGCCCCGCCGTCAAACTGAAGCAATCGGGCGTGGTGGTGGCGCTGGGGACGGACAATGTTGCAGCCAACAATTCCTACGACATGATTGCCGAGATGCGGGTCGCGGGCCTTGTTGCCTCGCACCGCGAAGGCGTGGCGCAGCCGATTTCCAGCGTCGAGCTGATCCGCATGGCCACGATCGAAGGCGCCAGGGCACTTGGGCTCGATCATGAAATCGGCTCGCTCGAGATCGGCAAGGCGGCTGACATCATCGCCATCGACATGACCGGACCGGGATATTCGGAAACACCCGATGTCGAAACCGTGCTGGTCTATTCCGGCAGCGGGCGCGATGTGGCTCATGTGTGGGTGGCTGGGGAAAACCTGGTGCGAGATCGCGTGCTGCAACGACAAAATTATGCAACGATCCGGTCCAGCTACTCCGCGACCTATGCGGAGTTCTGGGCAAGGGTCGAACGCGCACGAAAGGTTGCGTAAGTGGCGACGAACAGGCTGATCCTGGATAGTGACGGTGGCGTTGACGACGCGCAGGCCTTGTTGATGCTGATCGCGGGCGGTCGTACCCCGTTTGCGGTGACCACCGTGTTCGGCAATGTCGGGCTGGATGCTGCAACACGCAACCTGCTGACGGTACTGGCAGTGGCTGGCGCCGGCGTGCCAGTGCATAGAGGCGCCGATCGCCCGCTGACCCAGCCCATCATCGACGCCAAATATGTGCATGGCGAAGATGGCCTAGGCGGCGCGCCGCGTCCCGGCAGTATACCGGCACCTGCCAGCAATGATGCGATCGGGTTTTTGCGTCAGACATTCCGCGAGGCGGCTGCTGGGGGCGAGAAAATCGATTTCCTGATGATCGGGCCACTGACCAATCTGGCGCTGGCTTTGCGGCTGGAGCCGGGGATTGTCGATGGCATCGGCACGCTGACCATCATGGGTGGCACGGTTTATGGCCGGGGCAACACCACGCCCGCTGCCGAATTCAATATCTATGCCGACCCGGAGGCCGCCTCGATCGTGTTCAACGCGTCGCTCGAAATCGTGCTGGTGCCGTGGGAGCCCTGCGTCACCCATAATATGGCCGGCGCCAATGTCGATGCTGCCTTTGCAACGGTGCCTGACGGCACCGAAAAGGCCTTTTCCGAAGCGCTTGCCAGCCATGCCCGCCGGGTCAATGTCGGCTATGGCGGCGGCGATGTGTTCCGCTTTGTCGATCCGCTAGCGGCAGCGATTGTCGTTGATCCATCGATAATCACCAAATCGATCAGTGCGTCGATCGATGTGGCGCTGGCGCCGGGCATCACCCGTGGCATGACCGTGATCGACCCATCCGGTCGCCTCGGCACGCCCAAGGCCACTATCGTCGAGACTGCGGACATCGCCCGCGTCACGGCGCTCTACCGCAAGTCTATCGCCTATACCTCAACCAAGCCTTCATAAAACCAACAGGAGCCGTCCATGTCGTTGAAGACTTTCTCCCGCCGCGCCGCAACCGGGCTTTTCGTTGCCGCCGGCCTGCTGACCACTGTGTCGCTACCAGCCGTGCAGGCCGCCGAGTATACCAAGGAAAATCCACTCAAGGTCGCGTTGGTGCTGCATGGCACCCTGGGCGACAAGAGCTTCTTCGACAGCGCTGCCGCTGGCATGAAGAAGGCCGAGGAAGAACTGCCGGTGACGGTCAAGATCATCGAAGCGGGCTATGACAAGACCAAGTGGCAGCCAGCGCTGGCTGACGCCACCGACAGCGGCTATGACGTGGTTATCGCCGGCACGTTCGACATGACCCCCTATATTGCCGAACTCGCCCCGCAGTACCCGGACGTGAAGTTCATCGACTTCGACGACAGCCCCGACTTCACCGGCGGCGCCTTCCCCAACGTGCTTTCAGTGATGTACGGCACTTCCACAGCGGGTTACCTTGCCGGTTACGCCGCCGCAAAGCTGTCCAAGTCGGGCGTTCTGGCGGAAGTCGTCGGCATGGACTTCCCCACCGTGACCGATTTCAAGGTGGGCTTTGACCAGGGCGCCAAGGCTGCCAATCCCGATATCAAGATCCTGAGCACCGTTGCCGGCACCTTCTCGGACCCGGCCAAGGGCAAGGAAATCGCGCTGGCCCAGTTCGGTCAGGGCGCTGACGTGATTTTCCCGATCGCCGGCTCCACCGGCATCGGCGCGCTGCAGGCCGCCAAGGAAAATGGCAAGCTCGCCGTCGGCGTCGATAGCGACCAGGCCAGCATCTTCGCGCCGACCGATCCGGCCCAGGCGGACGTGATCTTCACTTCGGTGGAAAAGAAGGTCGGCGAGTCGCTGTATCTGGCGCTCAAGGGCACCATCGATGGCACCCAGAAGTATGGTGTGCGTGAACTGCTTGGACTCAAGGATGGCGCCGTGGGCATCTCCAAGAACAGCTATTACGAAAAGCTGGTTCCGGCTGACGTACGCGCCGAAGTCGATGCCATTGAGGCCAAGATCATGTCTGGCGAACTGGTTCCAGACACCGCGATGCAATAATCGCCGCGGCGCCGCTGAACGATCAGCGGCGCCATTTTTTTCCAACTGGAATGACGCACATGGCGCCGCTTCTTGAAGCTATCGGTATCGGCAAGACCTACCCCGGCGGCGTGGTGGCCAATGACGGTGTCAATCTCACGGTGTCAGCGGGCGAAGTGCATGCAGTGGTCGGCGAAAATGGCGCCGGTAAATCCACGCTGATGAAAATCCTGTTCGGCATCGAACGGCCTGACCGCGGCGAATTGCGGCTCGACGGCAAGCCGGTCAGCTTTACCAATCCGCGCGAAGCGATCGACGCGGGCATCGGCATGGTGTTCCAGCATTTTTCGCTGGTCCCATCATTTTCGGTTTATGAAAATGTCGTCCTCGGCTCCGAGCCCAAGGCCGGCATCAAATTCGATCGTCGACAAGCGATCGAAGCAGTGCGCGCGCTTTCGGAGCGGTTCCGGCTGCATGTGGACCCCCTGCCGCCTGTTGGCCAACTCCCTGTCGGCCAGCAGCAGCGGGTGGAAATCCTCAAGGCTCTGTACCGGGACGCGCGCATTCTGATTCTGGACGAGCCGACCGCCGTGCTGGCGCCACAGGAAGTCGAAGAGCTGTTTATCGCCGTGCGCGCTCTGGTCGAGCAGGGCCGCACAGTGATCTTCATCGCCCACAAATTGCCCGAGGTCCTAGAGATTTCCAACCGCATCACCGTGATGCGCGCCGGCAAGACGGTGGGCGAAGTCGGCGCCAGCGAGGTCACCGAAAAAAGCCTCGCCACCATGATGGTGGGCCGCGAAGTGGCGCTGCGTGTCGATCGCGCCGCCACGACCGGCGAGACGGTTTGCGAGATCAAGGCGCTCTGGGTCAAAGGGGAAGTCAACCAGACCCTGGTCGAAGATTTGAACCTGACCGTGCGGGCCGGCGAAATCGTTGGTCTGGTCGGTGTCGAAGGTAATGGGCAGGCGGCGGTGCTCGATGCCATCTCCGGCCTGCGACCAATTGCGCAGGGCGTCGCCTATCTCAATTCGATCAGCGTCGGGCCGCTGTCCGTTCTGGAACGCCGGGGCCTGGGCCTCGCCAATATCCCCGAAGACCGCATCGCCCAGGGCCTTGCCACTGGCGCCAGCGTGGCAGAAAATCTGGTGGCAACGCGGCTGGCCGACACGCGCTTCGTGCGTCGCGGCCTGCTCGATCTCAAAGCCATCAAGGCCAATGCCGAACAACTGATCGAACGCTTCTCGGTGCGCGTTGGCGGCTCCGGCGCCGCTGTTGGCACCTTGTCCGGCGGCAATATGCAAAAGGTCGTCGTGGCGCGCGAATTGTCCGAACGACCCAAGCTGTTGCTGGTCAGCCAGCCGACGCGCGGCGTCGATCTGGGCGCCACCCAGTTCATCTGGCGTTCGCTGACCGATGCACGTGACGCCGGCGCTGCCCTATTGCTGAGTTCGGCCGACCTGTCCGAATTGCTGGCTTTGTCGGACCGGCTGGTAGTGTTTTATCGCGGCAAGATTGTCGCGGCTTTCATCAATCAGGACGATCTGACCCCCGAAACCCTGGGCACCTACATGCTTGGCCTGGCAACCCAGACCCAGGAAGAAATGAGGCTGGCGCTGAAATGAGCACCCAACAAGCCCTCGCGCGCCAGTCCCGCTGGGCCAGTATCCGCAAGGAAGCGCAGCGCAGCATAACCGCCTTGCTGATCGCCCTCGTCGTGGCGTTCATCGTGGTGCTGTTCACCTCCAAGACGCCGTTTGAAGCGCTCAACATCATGTTGACGGCGCCGATCTCCAAGCCGCGCACTATCGGCCTGTGGATCGATGATGTGGCCAAGCTCACCGTCACCGGCCTGGCGTTTTCGCTGGTATTCCAGGCCCGCCAATTTGCCATGGGCGTGCAGGGCCAGGTCTATGTCGGCGCGCTGGCCTCGACCTATGTGGCGCTGTCGCCGCTTGGACCCACTTATGCCGCCATTCCGCTCGGCATCATCGCCGCCATGCTGGCGGGCGGCGTCTGGGGCTTTATTCCCGGTATTGCAAAGGCAAAGCTGGGCGCCAACGAAATCGTCTCGTCGCTGATGCTCAACTATATCGCCATCGAGCTGTGTAATTTCCTTGTCCGCGTTCAGCTCTATGAAAAACCCGGTGTGCTCACCAGTACGCCGTTCCCCAAGATCGCCGTGTTCCCGCCGCTGTTTGCCGGCACCCGCATCGATCTGGGGCTGATCCTGGCACTGGTGGCCGTGCTGGTAGTATGGTTCGCGCTGTATCGAACCGCATGGGGCCTGAAACTGCGCCTTGTCGGCCACAACGCCAAATTCGCGGAATATTCCGGCATCAAATCCACCGTGATCATGGTCTCTGCCATGACCTGCGCCGGGGCGCTTGGCGGCATGCTGGGCGCCATGTTCGTGCAAGGCCAGACCTATGGCAAACTGACCGTGATGTTCGAGGGTGGTCTGGCGTTCGAGGGCATTCTCGTCGCCATCGTCGCCCGCTCGCGCCCACTGGCCGTGCCGGTCGTGGCGCTGTTTTACGGGTACCTGCGGCAAGGGGCGCAGTTGATGAACATCCGCACCGATGTACCCGCGGAAGTCATTGGCGTCGTCACCGCCATTATCATCCTGCTGGTTTCCTCATCATTCTCGATGCCGGGGAAGACGTGGCTGACGGGGCTGTTCAACCGGCGAGCTGACGCAGCGCCGGTTGCCGTGGAGGGAGCGCCGAAATGACCGAGCTGCTCGTCACGATCTTTTCGACGGCTTTCTTCGTCACCGTCATCCGCACCTCCACTCCCCTGTTGCTGGCAACCTTGGGTGGCCTCGTTGCCGATCTTTCAGGCGCCCTCAACGTCGCGCTTGAGGGCCAGATGCTGGTCGGCTGCCTGACCGCAGTGATCGTTTCGGTCTATGCCCCCTGGTATGTTGCCGTGGTGGCCGGTGTCGGCGCCGGTGCCCTGCTCGGCCTGGTGATGGCGTTCTTTGCGCTGCGGCTGAAGGCAGACATCATCCTCGTTGGTTTTGCCATCAATATCTTTGCCTCCGGCGGCACCGTGTTTGCGCTGTCCCTGGCCACTGGCGGCGACAAGGGCACCTCGATCAATCTGGTCTCCAAGGCAATCCCGCCGGTTGATCTCAGTTTCCTCAGCGCCATTCCGGGCATCGGGCCGTTCCTGACGGCGATGTTCTCGGGCCATTCAGTGTTGTCCTGGGTGGCGGCGTTCCTGGTGTTCGCCATCTGGTATTTCCTTTACCGCATGCCCTGGGGCCTCTGGCTGCGCGGCGTGGGCGAGTATCCCGCAGCGCCAGAAGCTGCCGGTATTCCGGTCAACACCGTGCGCACCTGGAGCCTGATCGTTTCTGGCGGCCTGGCGGGCCTTGGCGGCGCGCAACTGGCCATGTTCAATTATGTCGGCTTCGCCCGCGACATGACTGGTGGTCGCGGCTTCATCGCGCTCGGCGCCGTGCTGCTCGGTGCCCGCCATCCTGTCGGCGCCATGCTGGCGGCCTTGTTGTTCGGCGCTTTTGAAGGCCTGTCCATCGTCATGCCCGGCCTGTTCGCCGACGCGCCGGCTGAGCTGATCCGCATGATCCCGTTCGTCGTCACCATCCTGGCGCTGATCCTGTTTTCCTATCGCGCGCAACAGGCGCTGCGGGCAAAGAGCGTGGCCAAGACATGACCCTGCCTGACGATCTGATCCTCAATGCTGCCGACGAAGTCAAAATCCGGCAGCATCTGCTGCTGGTTGCTCTGGGCAAAATGCCCGCCGATCGCGTCATCGAAGTGGGCAGGCTATTGGCGGTTCATGCCAACGAATGGCTGACCGACCAGGAAATCGTGATTTCCGGCCGCCGCATTGCCTATGTCGGCCCGATCGGCTCGTATCGCGGCGAAGTGGGTGAGCGGATCAAGCACCATGATCTCGCGGCCGTTCCCGGCTTAGGCGAAGTGCACAAGCACATCGAATCCACCCATCTGACGCCTGAGTTCGAGGCGGCCCTGGTCATCCCGCGCGGCAATACCTGGACCTGCGAAGCCAGCCACGAATTTGCCAACGTCAATGGCGCCAAAAACACCGAGTTCTGGCAAAAAGCCCGCCTTGCCGGCTCCCCGCTCAAGGTGTTTATCCAGCCCGGCTCCGCTGTGCCACCCAGCGCCTGGGAAGAAAGCGGCGGCTATTACGGCTTTGACGAGCAGAACAAATTCCTCGCTGACAACCTCTCCGTTACCGGGCTCGATGAAGTCATGGACTGGCCTTCGGTCTGGGACCCTTCCAACCCCGGCTATGCCCGGATGTGGGGCATGATCGGCGCTACCTTTGCCCAACGCGGCGTCGTCGAGGGCCACGGATCAGGCCTGGTCGATCCGCACGACATCTCTGCCTTCGCCGCCGCCGGCCTGTCGTCCGACCATGAAGTGTGGGCGCTCGATGAAGCCTGGGATCGGCTGATGCGGGGACTGTTTACCGAGCTGCGGCCGTTCTCGTATGACGTGATCATCCCCGGCCTGATCGAACGCGGCCTCAAGGATTGGTCCAATATCGCCTTCACCACCGATGACCGCACTGCCAGCGACACGCTGCGCGATGGCTCGACCGACTACAATGTGCGCCACGCGATCCACTATGGCCTGAACCCCGAAATCGCCATCCAGTGCGCCACCATCAATCCGGCGCGCCACATGCGGATCGACCAATGGGTGGGCTCGCTCACCCCCGGTCGCTACGCCGATATCGTGCTGCTGTCCGATGTTGCGACGCTCAAGATCGAGCACGTCTATGCCGACGGCAAACTCGCGTCCGAAGGCATGATCTATTCCGGCCCACAGCCGAAAATCGACTGGCCCGACTGGGCCAATGGCACGATGAACGTCGGCCGCGACCTGACCGCTGCCGACTTCGCTATTGCCGGCGCGCCCGGCCGCGAGACCATGCAGGCCGCCATTCTGCGCCCGTTCCACTGGAACGAGGAATTTCTGGTCGAGGAACTGCCAGTGGTCAACGGCCACGTGCAGCGCGACCAGTCGCGCATGATCACCAAATGGTCGTTGGTCGATCGCTATCGGGGTGACGCCGCGACAGCCTCGATGTTCTGGATCGGCGTTGGCCCGGCGGATGACGACACCGCGCTCTGTTGCTCGGTGGCGCACGACAGCCACAATGTCTGGTGCATCGGTTCGTCCGATGCCGCCATGGCCAAGGCGGTCAATCGGCTCTCGGAGATCGATGGCGGCTGGGTACTGGTCCATAGGGGCGAGGTGGTCGCCGAAGTGCGTTTCGAAATCGCCGGACTGATGACGGCCCGGCCTGCAGCCGAACTCGACACTGCCATGGCTGCCTTCCTCAAACGCGCCGATCAGGTCACCTGGAATTACGCCCCTGCCGCGATGAACCGCTGGAAACCCGGCTTCCCGGAGTTCCTGATCTTTGCCACGCTCACCTGCTCGCCTTGGCGCTGGGTGCTGGTCGCCCCGTCCAAGCTGGCGCCAAACGGCTTTGTCAACGTGCAGACCGGCGCGACGCATCCGGTGGTCTGGTGAGCAGACTGAACCTGCGGGGTGGCGGTATCATCGGCAGCTTCTTCCATGCGCCAACGCCGGGGCGGCTGGAGGTACTCCGCGATGTTCTGATCCTGATCGATGCCACCGGCACGATCAGCGCTGTGCTCGGGCTGGACGACCCAGGCCGCGCTGCTCACGAAGCAGCGCTGGGGGAAAGGCTTTCACGCTTGCCTGAAGGGCAGTTCGGGCTGCCCGGCATGGTCGATCTGCACGTGCACGCGCCGCAATATCCCCAGCTTGGCCTCGCGCTCGACGCGCCGCTGGAAGTCTGGCTGACGCGCTACACGTTTCCGCTCGAAGCACGCTATAGCGATCTTGATTTCGCGCGTGAACGGTACACCATGCTGGTCGATGACCTGCTGGCTACCGGCACGACTACTGCGCTTTATTTTGCCACACAGGATCGAGAGGCCAGCAAGCTGCTGGCCGATATCTGCATTGCTCGTGGACAGCGCGCCCTGGTGGGCAAGGTGGTGATGGACGATGCCACTGCCTGCCCGGATGACTATCGCGACGCCACACCAGCTTCCGCTATCATCGATACACGGGCCGTGATCGATCATATCCGCAGCCATCCCGAAAATGGTGATGGCCGGGTGCTGCCGGTGATTACGCCCCGCTTCATTCCGTCCTGCACCGACGAGGCGCTAGCCGGTCTGGGCCAACTCGCTGCCGAGTGCGGCTGCCATGTGCAGACCCACTGCTCGGAAAGCGATTGGGCGCACGCCCATGCCCTGGAGCGCTATCGTATCACCGATGCGGCGGCGCTCGATGGTTTTGGCCTGCTCACCCGCAAGACCGTCCTGGCGCATGCAAATTTCCTGACCGATGGCGATATGGATCTGGTGGCCGCGCGCGGCAGCGGTGTCGCCCACTGCGCGCTATCCAACATCTACTTTGCCAATTCGGTGTTCCCGCTGCGGCGAGCGCTGGAAAAAGGCGTGCATGTCGGCCTCGGCACCGACATTTCCGGCGGTCCATCCGCTTCAATGTTCGAGGCCTGCCGCACCACGGTGCAGTCTTCGCGCATGCTCGAAGAGGGCGTCGATGCAACATTGCCGGCCGCTTCCAGGGGCGTGCCTGGATCAGCGATCGGTCTTGTCACCGCATTCCACCTGGCGACGGCCGGGGGCGGCGTGGCACTGGACCTACCCATTGGCGTGCTGGCTCCCGGCTACCGCTTTGACGCAATCGCCGTCGATACCACCATTCGCGATGGCGGAATTCGCCTGTTCGGGCTGACGGATCCAGTGGCGATCTTCGAAAAGATCATCTACGGCACTCTGCGCAGCAATATCGCCAGCGTCTGGGTGGACGGCACCGCTGTGATAACGCGCTAGACAGACTATTGTCCAAAGGCCCGCGCAATTGGGGGTGCCTGGCCGGGTTTCGAGGCTGGCTGGATTGACCCTAAGCAGCCACGCCGTCAACGATGACATGGTCAAACTGGCGCGAGCACTTTTCGATGCGGGCGTCGATGCCGTACACTTGGCGGAGCATGGTCGAATTGATCACCTCCAGGGGTTCTCCGCACGCGCGCATCTTGCCGTCTTCGATCAACAGCACCTGATCGGCAAAGCGCAGCGCCTGATTGAGATCGTGGAGGGCGATCAGCACGATCATGCCTTTTTGCCGCGCCTGCGCCTGCATGAAGCTGAGAACTTCAACCTGCCGGTGCAGATCCAGCGCGCTGGTGGGTTCGTCCATCAGCATGATGTCGGGTTCTCGCACCAGAGTTTGCGCCACCGACACCAGTTGGCGCTGGCCGCCGCTGAGCGCGGCGAGATCGCGGAAGGCGATAGCCGTGATGTTGAGTGCGTCCATGATGTGGTCGATGAAGCGCAGATCGCTGTCCTGCACCGCCCAGGCGCTACCCTGCTTGCGGGCAAGCAGGATTGACTCATAAACCGTCAGCACCGCATTGGCCGAGGTATCCTGCGGCATGTAGCTGATGGCGCTCTTGCCCTTGGTCGTTTCGGCAAGCCTGACTTCGCCCGGCCCCTTGAGCAGGCCGGCGATGCGCTTGAACAGCGTCGATTTACCGGCCGCGTTGGGGCCGATCACGGCAACCATTTCGCCGGCCTTGAGCACCGGAGTCGAAACCCCCGAAACGGTGAGTTTTTTGCCGTAGGACGCGCCCAGGTCGACCAGTTGCAGGCTTACCATGACCGCCTCACATTCGAGAGGATGAGGGAAACAAAGAACGGCACGCCCACCAGCGCGGTAATGATGCCAATCGGGAACACCACACCGGGAATGATCGACTTGGAGACGATCGAGGTCACTGACAGTAGCAGGGCTCCCGACAGCACTGAGCCGGGCAGGAAGAAGCGCTGGTCTTCGCCCAATATCATCCGGGCGATATGCGGCCCGACGAGGCCGACAAAGCCGATGGTGCCGACAAAGCTCACCGGCACCGAAGCCAGCAGCGAAACGATCAGCATGGTTTCGAGCCGGATATAGCGCACGTTGACGCCGAAGCTGGCGGCCTTATCCTCGCCCAGCCGAATGGCGGTCAGCGCCCAGGCATTGCGCGCAAACAGCGGCAAGGCGATCAACAGCACCGCCAGCGTGATCCAGATTTTGGGCCAGGTCGCCTTGGTGAGGCTGCCCATGGTCCAGAACACCACCTGTGACAGCGCCTGTTCGGAGGCGAGATACTGCACGAACGCCAGCAGCGCGTTGAAGGTGAACACGAGCGCGATGCCGAGCAGCACCACAGTCTGCACGGTGACGCCGCGCGCCTGCGAGACGAAATGAATGAACAGCGTTGCGGCCAGCGCCATGATGAAGGCATTGACCGGCACGATCAGCCCCGCCGCGACCGGGATCAGCGGCACGGTGGTGACGATGCCCAGCGCCGCGCCAAAGCTGGCCGCCGCCGAAATGCCGAGGGTAAACGGGCTCGCCAAAGGATTGGCGAGGATCGTCTGCATCTGTGCGCCGGCCACCGACAGCGCCGCGCCAACGACGATGGCCATTACCGCCACCGGCATGCGGATGTCCCACACCACGGTGCGCACCTGCGCTGAAACGGCAGATGGATCGAACAGCGCCAATATCACCTGATCGAGCCCATAGCGGGCGGGACCCCAGGCCAGGTCGACGGCAAACGACAAGCAGAGCGCGATGCTCAACCCGATCAGGATCATGATCTTGCGACGAGTACGGGCGCGGTATTCACCGCGCCCCTCGACTGCCGTTTCACGCAGCATGGTGACGTCAGCGGCGGCCATGATTTACTCGCCATCCTTGAGCGAAAGCCACGAGCCCGGCTCGTACGGGATCGGCAGGAACTTGTCGTAAAATTCTTTGAACGTCGCATCAGGATCGATGTCGGCAAACAGTTCGGGGTGGAACCACTTGGCCATTTCCTGGATCGCCACGAACTGGTAGGGGCTGGTGTAGAACTGGTGCCAGATGGCGTGCACATTGCCGTTGGCCACGGCGGTCGAACCGGTAAAGGCGGGAGCCTGCACCAGCGAGGCGAGAACTTCGCGACTGGCCTTGGCGCTATCGGCAGTGCCTGGACCGACGCTGACAAAGCCCTTGGCGTCCGGGGAATTGGTCCAGTCCGAACCCGTCACCACGATCACATCGGGGTTGGACGCGATGACCTGCTCGGGGTTGATCGAGCCGGTGTAACCAGGCAGGAAATCCGAGCCGAGGTTATGGCCGCCGGCGAGTTCGACCATCAGCCCAAAATTGTCCGGACCGAAGGTGCCGCAGCATTCCACCAGACCCGCAGCGCGATACATGAAGACGTTGGGGCGCCTGGGCTTACTGTCGGCGATGACCTTGGCGATCGCATCCATCTTGGACTGCCAGAAGGCGGCAACTTCGTCGGCGCGTTTTTCCTTGCCGAACAGCTGGCCCAGAATGTGCAGGCTGGGCACGGTATTGGCCAGAATATGCTCGCGGAAGTCGACATAGACGATCTTGACGCCGATGCCCGACAGCGTGTCCTCGAGCTTGATTTCATCGGCCGCGACCTTGTTGCCGATCGGCAGGATCATCACGTCCGGGTGGAGATCGACCACGGTCTCGGTCTGCAGCGTGCCATCGGTCAGATTGCCCAGGAATGGCAGGTTGGCGGCTTCCGGAAACTTGGCGACATAGGCGTCGAACGATTTCTGGTCGGTGGTCCACAGATCGTTGCGCCAGCCGACGACATGGGCAAACGGGTTTTCCGTCTCGATTGCGGCGAGCGAATACAGCATGCGCCCTTCGCCCAGAATGGCGCGCTGCACTGGGTGGTCGAACGAGACCTGACGCCCGGCAACGTCGGTTACGGTGAACGCTTGGGCAAAGGCCGGGAGGGAAAAAGCGGCCAACGCGGCGACAGCCGGCACGAGCAGGAGGCGTGATAATTTCATTTTGAGTCTCACAGGAAACTTGCTACGTCTCTCGCCTATAAAACATGATGTTCAAGATCAAGTTTTATCTTTTAGAGCAATTCCAATGTGTTAGGTGTTTTGGTGAGCGACGCAGGCGCAAACTATTCTATCCGCGACGAAATTCGCGAATTCTGGTCCGAGCGGGCGGCCACGTTCGATGACAGCGTCGGCCATGAGATTTTCTCCGAAGCCGAGCGGGCTGGATGGCACCAACTGATCCGCAAGCATCTGGGGGAAGGCCAGGGTCGTGCGGCGCTCGACCTGGCAAGTGGCACGGGCGTGATTTCGCACCTGATGCATGACATGGGCTTTGTGGTGACCGGCGCAGACTGGTCCGAGGCCATGCTCGAACGGGCGCGCGCCAAAGCGGTCAAGCGCAAGGCCGATATCCGCTTCATCATGCGCGATGCCGAAAATACCGCCGAGCCGCGCGCCAGCTACGATGTGATCACCAACCGCCATCTGGTCTGGACCCTGGTCGATGCTCCGGCGGCGTTTCGCGAGTGGTTCGAACTGCTCAAGCCCGGTGGCAAGCTACTCATCGTCGATGGCAATATGGGGCGCAAGAACTGGGTGACCCGCTTGCGCACCAGGTTTGGCGGCAAGGCGGGGCACAGCAATCTGGCGCCAGGCATGAGCGAACGGTTGCAGCGCATCCGCGAGCAGGTGCACTTTGCCGGCGAGATGCGGCCGGAGGACGTTGTCGCCGCATTGCTCGCGGTTGGCTTCGTCGAGCCCGTCATCGATCGCCGCCTTGGCGCCATTCACTGGCCACAGGCCCGAAAGATGCCGTTCTGGCGCGGCCTCGAACGGCTGACGCAGGAACGCTTTGCAATCTGCGTAACCAAGCGGTAGCTGCGGCGACGCGCTGATCGGGTCGACCGCAGCCGCTCCCGTCAGCGGTGGATCGGCTCCTTGCGGTGCCAGTTGTCCAGCTTGCGGGCATTGGCATGTGGCCGCATGGCCCATTCGATGCCGTTGCCAATCACCTTCTGCACCAGCGGATTGTGGTAGATCGGGAAGGTTTCGTGCCCGGGCGAGAAGTAAAAAATCCGCCCGAGGCCGCGATGGAAGGTCAGACCGGAGCGAAACACTTCGCCGCCCTTGTACCAGCTCATGAACACGATCTCGTCGGCTGCCGGGATGTCGAAGGGCTCGCCATACATTTCCGACTGCGGGATTTCAAAGAACGGCGGAATGCCGTCGGCAATCGGATGGCTGGGATTGGTGACCCAGACACGTTCCAGATCGCCCTCAGGCAGTTCGCGCCACGCCAGGTTGCAATTGCTGCCCATCATGCGACGAAACATCTTGGAATGATGGCCCGAGTGCAGGACCACGAGGCCCATGCCGGCCAGCACGCGCTGCTGCACGCGGTCGATGTATTTGTCTTCGACCTCGTCATGAGCAACATGTCCCCACCAGGTCAGCACGTCGGTGCGGTCTAGCAGGTCCTGAGTGAGGCCTTGCTCCCTGTCATCGATGGTGCGGCGCTCGATGATGAAATCGCGGTCGGTGAGGCCGGCGGCCAGTGCCCCGTCCATGCCGTCGGGATAAATATTGGCAACCGGCGCATCGTTCTTTTCGTGGCGGCCTTCGTTCCACATGGTCAGGCGAATAGTCACAATAGTCTCCGTAACGAATGAAACGATCAGACCGCAATGATGCGGTTAGTCTGATCGAAGAGATGAAAAGCCTTGTGGTTCATCGCCAGTTGCACGGTCGCACCAGGCTTCAAGGCGAGATCGCCCTGGGCGCGGACCAGCAGGGTATCCTCGCCGTTCTGGACGTTGAGGTAAGTCTCGGCGCCGAGGCGTTCGACGATGGCGATAATGGCTTGCAGATCGGCTTCGTCGGCGGATTCGACCGGGCGGATGTCTTCGGGCCTGATGCCCAGGGTCACGGATTGACCGACCATGCCAGCAAGCTGACGGCCGGCCAGTTTGACGGTCCAGCCGGCATCGGCCCTGAATGCTTGCGCTATGCCATCGGCCACGATCGTGCCGGGGACGAGGTTCATGCGGGGCGACCCGATAAAGCCGGCGACGAAGGTGTTGACCGGATGGTTGTAGAGCTCGATGGGAGTATCCCACTGCTCGACCTGCCCCTTGTTGAGCACCACGATGCGGGTGGCCATGGTCATGGCCTCGACCTGATCATGGGTGACATAGACGATGGTGGGGCGCAGTTCCTGATGCAGCTTTTGCAACTCGGCGCGCATCTGCACGCGCAGGGCGGCATCAAGATTGGACAGCGGCTCGTCGAACAGGATGACGCGCGGCCGCTTGATGATCGCACGGCCGATGGCGACGCGCTGCCGCTGGCCGCCGGAGAGTTCCGCCGGGCGACGATCCAGCAGGTCCGACAGTTGCAGCAGTTCGGCAACGCGGTCAACTTCGCGGGCGATCTCGGCCTTGGGGACCTTCTTGAGATCGAGCGAGAAGCCGATGTTCTGCGCCACGGTCATGTGCGGATAAAGCGCATAGGATTGAAACACCATGGCAATGCCGCGCTGGTCGGGCGGCACATCGTTGATGCGCTGGCCGTTCAGCACCAGATCGCCGCCGTCGATGGATTCAAGGCCCGCGATCATGCGCAGCAGGGTGGACTTGCCGCAGCCGCTGGGGCCGACAAAGACGGCGAATTCGCCATCATCGATCGATATATCGACATTGCGGATGACGCTCACAGAGCCAAAGCTTTTGGTCACGCCGGAGAGTTGAATCATGGGAGTGGTCATTGCTTAGCCTTTGACGCCGCCAGAGAAGGTTTGAACCAGGAACCGCCGCGCAAAACTGAAGGCGATGACGGCGGGGATGAGGTAGATGGTGGCGATTGCGGCCAAGAGGCCATAGTCGATCTCGTTGATGCGCAGGAACGCCCTGAACAGGCCAATCGGCAGCGTCTGCAATTCGGGCGACGACAACAGGATCAGCGGAAGCAGGAAATCGCCCCAAGCCGACATGAACGAGAACAGCCCTGCGGCGGCCAGCCCGGGCAGCGCCAGCGGGATCAGCACGCGGCGAATGCGCTGCACCAGCGTGGCGCCGTCGAGAATGGCGGCTTCCTCGTAGTCCTTGGGCACGCCATCGAAAAACACCTTCATGATCCACAGCGCCAGCGGCAATTGCCCGGTGGCCAGCACCACGATCAGCCCGAGATAGCCGTCGATGAAGCCGAAGACGTGCATGATGGTTCGGTAGTTCTCGCCGGCAACCGGCCGCACCAAGGCGCCGATGCCGTTGTTGAAAGTGAGCAGGATTTTGTAGAGCGGCACCAGCAGCGCCGTGGACGGCAGCACCCGGATCAGCAGGATCGCGTAGAGGAACGGCTGCTTCCACCAGGCTTTCGAACGCGACAGCGCATAGCCGCCAAGGCCGGAGATGATAATGACCAGAATGGTGGCGCTGAGCACGGTGAACAGCGAATTGGCAAACCAGCGCACGCCGTTTTCGGTGGCAAAGACCCGGATGTAGTTATCGAAGGTCCAGGCATCGGGCCATTTCAGGAACAGTTGAGCATTGGTATCGAGCGAGGCCAGCGCCATCCAGACGAAGGGCAGCAGGCAAAAGATCGAGATCAGCACAAGCGTCACATAGGCGAGAAAATTGTAGGCGCGGGCGCGCCGGATCGGGACGCCGGCCATCAGACACTCACCTTCAAAGACCGCACGTAGCCGATGCCCAGAGTCAGCGAAATCAGCAGGGCAACGACCGCACCGGCAGCACCGTAGCCAAGCTGGAAGGTCGTGAACGACTGATTGTAGATATAGACGCTGATCACCTCGGTCGCATTGCCGGGGCCGCCGCGGGTGAGCGCATAGACCAGCCCAAACACCGAAATGGTCGAGACCGTCGAGATCAACATGTACAAAAAGATCGTCGGCGCCATCAGCGGCAGGGTGATGCGGAAGAACATCTGCCGCGGATTGGCGCCATCCATGCGGGCAGCCTCATAGACTTCGCTGGGCACCGCACTCAATCCGGCGGTCAGCAGGATCATCGCCGTACCGATGCCGCGCCAGGTATTGACCATGGTGACCATGAACAGAGGGAAGGTCTGCAACCAGTCGGCCCAAGGCAGGCCCAGCGCGATCATGATCTTGCTCAGGGTGGCGTGATCGCCGCCAGCGAGCATCGAAATCCACATGAAGCCGGCGACCACTTCGGGCGCCGCATTGGGCAGCAAGATCGCCGCGCCGAAAATACTGCTGCCGACGACCTTGCGCCGCAGCGCCATCGCGGAAATGAAGCCCAGCACGAACTGGCCGATGATCGCCGAACCCGCAACGAAAACAAAGGTGACGAACAGCGAATTCCAGAAACGGGTGTCGGAAAACAGCCGGAAATAATTGGCGGCGCCGACAAAGCGGGGGCGCGCTGCGGCGACACCGGTCAGCGCCTCGTTGGTCATGGAAAGATAGACCGCATACAGCGCGGGATAGATCGTCAACACCAATAGGGGGATCAGCGCGGGCAGCAGCAGCTTCAGCAACTGTCGCTCTTTGCGCTTCTGGTACGCGTCCAAGGCCATGGAGATTGCCGCCTGATGGTGCATCGGAATGGGTGCCGCACTTGGCGGTATAAGAGAGACGCGGCCATGGGAGCCGCGTCTCAGGCATCGGGCAGGAGAATACCCTTGCCTTATTTCACCGCGTCATCGCCAAGGGTCTGCTTGACGTAGTCGACCAGGATCTTCTGGGCGCCGGCCGCGTCGGTTTCCTTGCGCAGCAGCGCTTCGGTGGCACGAGCCACGCCTTCCGAGACGGCCGACATGCCGGTGGCCTGCTTGAGGTAGGTGCCGTGGTTGGCTGCGGCCTGGATCGGCACCAGCTCGGTCAGAGCCTGGAAGCGCGGGTCCTTCTGGACAGCATTGCTGACCGGGATATTGCCGATGCGGGTTGCGGTTTCGATCTGATTCTCGACCGAGCCGGTTTCGAGCAGGGCCTTCTTGGCCATTTCGAGATCGGCGGACTTGGCGTTGACGGCCCAGGGAGCGCCAAGGTTGGCCAGAACGAACTCGCCGCTCTCCTGCCCTGGATCAGCCCAGGTGCCGACGACGTTGATCACATCCGGGATCGGATTCTTGCTTTCGCGACCCCAATCGAAAATGTAGCACCACGAACCGCAGGTGGTCGCCGCGAGTTCGCCCTTGGGGAACATCTCGTATTTGGGGATCACCCAGGGCTCTGGTCCGAGCAGCGGCTGTACTGGCATCAGGTCGGCGTCAATCAGATCCTTGTAGAACTGGAAGACGTCGGTGACGCCCTGCCCGTTCAGATCGAACTTGCCATCGGCATCGACCAGTTGCGGGGTCTTGGAGCCGATGATCAGATGCGAGAAGCCTTCGTCGAAGGCGCCGCCGCCCCAACTGGTGCCAGCCGGAAACAGCAGGCCGTAAGCGCCGGTCTTGGCCTTGATTTCCTTGGCGCGGTCGAGCAGTTCCGCCCAGCTCTTTGGCTGTTCGGTGGAGATGCCGGCCTTTTCGAGCACGTCGCGGCGGAAGTAGATCTGCTGGATGCCCAGGATATAGGGCATCACATAGGTTTCGCCGTCCGGGCTCTTGGCGAGCTGCTTGGCTACATCGACGAAGTCCTTGTAGCCGTCCCAGGCATCGAGTTCCTTGCCGACTGGGGCCAGGTAACCGGCGACGACCATGTCAGCAACGTCGGCGGCGCTGGGGATCGAGAACAGGTCCGGACCATTGCCGGCTGCCAGTTCGGTCAGCAGCTTGGTCATGTAGTCCTTGTCGGGCGCCGGATATTCGACGATCTCGACGGTGACTCCAAGGGTCTTTTCGATGCGCTCGGCAGTCGGCTTGAACGCGTCGATGCCGGCCTGGCCGTGCAGAGCGACGCGCAAGGTTTCAGCGCTGGCCGTACCAGCGAGCAGGCCCATGGCGATGGCCGCGAGGCCACCTACGATAAGTCTATTCATTCAATCCTCCCGAGGTGCAGCTGTTGCGCTGCCGATCGTCTGTTCGACGTGACGATAATGTACACGTGTACAATTACATCGCAAGCCGGTTCCGGAAGAATCTTTTCCGGTGTTAATTATGTCAGCATTGCTGGTGTTTTTTGCTCTGTACGGCCATTCAAAACCTAATGTATACGTTTGCGCAACGTGAGGGAGTTCACACATGGTGTTGCGGTTGGGCGTTATCGGCGCGGGGCTGAAAGCTGCCGATTATGCAAAGGGTTGGGCGGCGATGCCTGAAGTGGACATCGTTGCCACTGCAGAGGTCAGCGAAGCGTCGCGCCAGCGCTTTGGCGACGTTGTTGCAGCCGCCGGACGCCCCCGCCCTACCGAGTACCTCGATGCGCAATCTATGCTTGCGGCAAACCAGGGCAAGCTGGACGCGGTCTATGTTTCGACTCCGCACGTGTTCCACGGCGCCAATGCGCTGGCGGTGATCGAGGCGGGGTTTGACCTGCTGCTGGAAAAGCCGATGGTCACGACCGTCGAAGAAGCGCTGGCGCTGGTCGAGGCTGAACGGCGCACCGGCAAGACCGTGGTCATCGCCTTTCAGGGCGGGCTCTCGCCGCTGGTACACAACACCAAGGAACGCGCCCGTCGTGGTGATTTCGGCGACCTGATTTCGATCAATGCCTCGATCTGGGAAGGCTGGAAAACCAGCTATGAAGGGCAGTGGAAGCAGAACCCGGCGATTTCCGGCGGCGGCTTCATGTTCGACACCGGCGCGCATATGATGAACACGGTCTGCGTTTTGGCCGACAGCGAGTTTGAGCGCCTCTCGGCCTACACCAATAACCGCGGCATCGCAGTCGATCTGGTCTGCGCTGTCGCGGCACGCCTCGCCAATGGCGCGCTGGTCACCTTCAACGCCGCTGGTGAGGGCCCGCCGGGGTGTGCTTCGGCGATCACCTTCTTTTACTCCAAGGCGATCATACGGATCGACGCCTGGGGCAAATGGCGCGAAGTCACGGTGAACGGGATTGCCGAACCGCGCGAGGAAAGTGAAATCCGCGATACCCCGATGCATACGTTTCAGGCAGTGCGCGACGGCAGGCTGGAGAACCCGTCCACCGTTGCCAATGGCCTGCGCTTTGCCCGGCTATGGGACGCTATCAAGGCATCTGCCGCTCGTAATGGCGAGGCGATTGCGATAGAGGTTGGCGCGACTTAATCGGAACGAACAAGAGGCCGCATGCGGCGCAAGGGCCTGACCTCGGTCGAACTCGCGAAGCTGGCGGGAGTATCGTCGGCGACGATCTCCCGCGCCTTCAGCGCCGATTCCCGCATCAAGCCCGAAACCCGCGAGCGTGTGCTGGCGCTGGCTGAGGAACATGGCTTCCGGCCCAACGCGATGGCCCGTTCGCTCAACAATCGCCAGTCGCGGCTGGTGGCGCTGGTGGTCAACACTGTCGCCAACCCGGCCGAAGGTGAAGGGCTCGATTTGCTCATCCACCGGTTGCAGGAACGCGAGCGCATGCCGCTGATCCTGTGCTGCGCCGACCACAAGGACCGCAGCCAATTGATGCGCATCGCCTCGACCTACCAGGTCGATCACGTGGTGCTGTATTCCGATCAGGTATCGATCGACGACGCCATTCGCATCTTCCGCTCGGCCACGCCGGTGGTCGCCTCGTCTGAGCCGCTCAACGGGCGCGACGTCTCGGACGTGCGCCTCGATTCTTCGGTCGCCTCGGCGCAGATCGTCGAGGCGCTGGTTGAACGCGGACGGAAGCACTTCGTCTATCTGTCGGGCCGCGATTCCAGCCATGTCGACAAGCAGCGCATGGCCTGGTTCGCCAAGGCCCTCGACGCCCGAGGACTGGGTTTCGATGTCGTCGCCCATGGCGACTACTCCTACGAGTCGGGCTATAAGGAAGGCGTGCTTATGCTGCGCCGGGTGCGGCCCGACGTGGTGATCTGCGCCAACGATCTGATGGCCATCGGCGTCAAGGATGCTGCGGCATTGCTGGGCCTGCGCGTACCGGAGGATCTGGCGATCGTTGGCCATGACGGAGTGGCGCTGGCCAATTGGGACAGCCATTCGCTGACCACCATCATGCCGCCGCGCAGCGCCGTGAGCGATGCGCTGGCCGAAATTATCGAACTCAGCCCCACCAGCGACCCTGTTCGCCGCGTCATTGCCTGCGAAATCCGCTGGGGACGCAGCACCGGCCACGGTCCGGGCGACTGACCGCTTGCGCTAAAGTACCGGTGCGTTGGCCTCGGGATTTTTCATTGGCACGGCATTCAGGTGCCCCATCAGGAAGGCGTGGGTCGCCTTATTGGCGACGATCAACGTTCCGGTGCGCTCGAAGGTTTCCGGCCCCCGGCCCCACCAGTCGGTGACCACACCACCGGCCTCTTCGACCAAAAGGATGCCGGCAGCCGTATCGACAAAGCCGGTTTCCTCGAAATAGCCGGTCAGGCGCCCGCAGGCGACATAGGCGCAGGAATTGGCGGCGCTGCCGACGATCCGCACGGCGCCAATCGGGGCGCGGATGGCGTCGAGACGGGCATAAGCGCCCGCGTGCAACGACAGATTAGGCGTGGGAAGGCCCGTGCCAACGCACATCATAGCGACATCGGTGCTGGCGCTGACGTGCAGGCGCTCGCCGTTGAGATAGGCGCCTTCGCCCTTGATGGCGGTGAACATCTCATCGGCGACGGGGTTATAAATCAGGCCGCAGATGGTCTGGTTGCCGCGCCGCAGGGCGATGGTGATGGTATAGTGCTGGCCGTTGAGAAAATTGGTGGTGCCGTCGATCGGATCGACCAGCCAGCGATGGTCGCTATTGCTGCCATCGACCGGCGCGAATTCCTCGCCAGTCAGTCCCCACGGATAGCGCGACAGCAACTGGTCGCGGATCAGCGTCTCGGACTCGCGGTCGGCGTCGGAGACGAAATCGCCCGGCCCCTTGACCCCGACTTCCAGATCGCGAAAGCGCTTGAAGTGCTCAAGCGTCAAAGCGCCGGCTTCACGGGTGGTGGCGACCATGTCGGCGAGAATTTTGCTGTAGTCGTGGGTCATGACATGAGAGCCTTTGCGAGCCCTTCCGGGTCATCGGTGGTGATCTGATCGACCTTGAGTCTGAGCAGACGTTCAACCTGGGCGAGGGTTTCGTCGTTGATTTCCCTTATCGTCCAGGCATCGATGCGTTTGCGGTGCTGGTGGAAGGCGTCGACGATGTCACAGCCAGCATCGGCGGCCAGCGTCACGATCTGCCAGTGCAGATAGACCATATCGACGTCGGGAGCGGCCGCGACGGCCTCATCCACAAACCGATCAAGCTGGCCGCTGGCCAGCATCGCCTTGAACTTTTCTTCATCGCTGGCGTCATAGCCCGTGAGCATGCCGGGAACGGCACCCGCCAGCATGGCAACGGCAGCCGCATTGCCCGATGACACGATCATGTTGCTGGCGAACGGCCGCGTCGCGGCGGCAAAGCGTCCGATCGCCCGCGCATCGAGCACGGTGTCGTCTTCCTTGAAATCAAGTTGCAGCAGCGCATCGGGATGGACACTTCCCGAGGCCATCATCGCGCAAAGATCGTCGAGCAGCATCACCGGGTCAGCAATCGGCGCGCCATCATTGCCGCGCAGTGAAAACTGCCGGATGACATTGTCGCTAGTGGACGCGACTGTACCGGAACCGGTCGTCTCGCGGTCAAGTGTCTTGTCGTGCAACACCGCCAACCCCTTGTCGCCAGTGATGACGAGGTCGATCTCCACGCTGGCGCCTAGCCGCATTGCTTCGGCGATGCGAGCGCCAGTGAAGACCGGATCGGCCGCCCTGCGGCGGCCGCGATGCCATTTCAGCCAGGTGCGATGGCCGTTGCGGGTGATGGAAATCGGATCGCTCATGTCCGGCCCCGGAAAATCTGGCGGCTGTCGCGATAGGCGGTGACTGCTCGTGCAGCCAGAGTGACGCCCTGCCCGGCTTTGAACAGATCGGGATGGGAGACCATCGCCTTGACGCGGGTGCCGTCATTGAGTTCGAGATCGACCAGACCGTGGGTGCCATAGTCGGTCACCCTATGCACCGTGCCCTGGGCCTTGTCGCCGGCGGCGCTGAGATCAAGCGCTTCGGGGCGGATAGCCAGAATCGTCGGGCCGTCGCCCACTGCGAGAGGCGTGGAATATCCCGCTTTGCTGAAGATGCCGTTGGCGACCGTGCCCTCGATCAGGTTCATGGTGCCGATGAAGCCAGCAACGAACGGGGTTTGCGGGTCGCGATAGACCACATCCGGGCGATCGATCTGCTCGGTTTTGCCGTCGCGCATTACCACGATGCGGTCGGCCATGGACAAAGCCTCGTCCTGCCCATGGGTGACAAACAGCGTAGTGATCTTGAGGCGCTGCTGGATATCGCGCACCTCTTCGCGCAGGCGTTCGCGCAGGTGCTGGTCAAGGCTGGCGAAGGGCTCATCGAGCAGCAGGATCTTGGGTTCCAGCACCAGCGAACGAGCCAGCGCCACGCGCTGCTGCTGGCCGCCCGAGAGCTGGGTGACGGAACGGGTGCCATAACCGCCAAGTCCCACCAGATCGAGCACGGCATCAACCCGCCGCTTGATCTCGTCCGGCGCCACCTTGCGCAGCTTGAGGCCAAAGGCGAGGTTCTTGAACACGTTCATATGGGTCCACAGCGCGTGGCTCTGGAACACCATGCCGGTCGGGCGTTTTTCCGGCGGGACGTGGGTAATGTCTTCGCCATCGATCGTCATCTGCCCGCTGGTCGGGGTTTCAAACCCACCCACCATGCGCAGCAGCGTCGACTTGCCTGAGCCGGATGGGCCGAGCAGGCAGACCAGTTCGCCATCGGCGACATCGAGCGAGAAATTATCCACCGCCCGCACATTGCCGTTAGGAAAAATCTTGGAGACGTCTTTGATCTTGAGAACGGACATAAATTTTCCTAGCCGCCGAAACCGCGGGCGAACGATCCGGAATTGACCACCCGGCGAGCAAACAACAGGGCAATGAAGCTGGGCACCCACAACACCACCGAGAGCACGGCGCCATATTGGATAACGGGCTGGTTGTTGATGAAGGAAATCATCAGCACCGGCAGCGTACGCACCTGCGGCGCCCCGATCAGCCAGGCGCCTTCGGTTTCATAGAAGGTGCCGACGAAGCTCAGCAGGATGGCGGCGGCAATGGTCGGACCGGCCTGCGGCAGAGTGATCGACCAGAACACCCGGAATGGTCCGGCGCCGACATCGCGCGCCGCCTCCTCCATGCGTCGGTCGACGGCCTGGAACGCCGCCACCGGAATCCAGATCATAAACAGCAAAGTGCCGACGAGCTGGATCAGCACCACGCCCCAGAAGGTGCCGATCAGGTTGAGCTGCAGAAAGATGCCGGCAATGGCGACCAGCAGGCCGAATTTGGGAAAGGCGTGGCCGGCCAGGAACGAGAAGAACAGCAGGCTGCGCCCCGGAAAATCCAGCCGCGCGAAAGCATAGGCGGCCGGCAGGCAGATCAGGGCGGAGAGCAACGTCACCGTGGTCGCCAGTGTCAGGCTCATGGTGATTGAGCTCCAGACGTCGGCGCGCGCCAGGGTCTGGTACCAGAATTTGAGGCCGAATTGCTGCGGGATCAACGAGGGATAGCGCCACACATTGGTGAAGGCCCAGGTGCCCACCACGATCAGTGGCAGAACGATGATCAGTGTCAGCACCACCGCGAAGGCGATGCCGGTCCAGTCGATGCGGCGTTGCACAAGCGTGGCCATCAGGGCGTCCTGTTCCGGGCAACCGAGCGGACGTAAAACAGCCCGAAGACGATGCAGAAGGCGAAGGTGACGACGGCCTGGGTGATGGCAGTGCGCGGCTCGAACAGGTCGCGGAAAGTGCGCTGCATGAATGGGCCCATCATTTCTGGAGCTGCCGGCCCCAAGACATAAGGCAGGGTGAAGGCAGAAAAGATGCCGAGGATGGCAAAGGAAATGGCCACCAGGATGGAATTGGTGATGCGCGGCAGGATGATGTGCCACAGCACCGCGAATTTGCCGGCGCCAACGTCGCGCGCCGCCTCGATCGACTGGTTGGACACCGCACCAAGCCCCGATAGCAGGATCAGCACCGTCAGCGGAATATTGTCCCACACCAGCCCGATCACCGGCCCCCAGGGCGTCAGGTAGGGTGAGCGGATATGCGGCAATCCAACCGAATTGAACAGCAGATCGACAGTGCCATTCGGTCCCAACACGCGGATAAACGCGAAGCTCAGGATGATCGAGGGCACGAACATTGGAAAGATCGCCAGACCCTGGACATAGGCCGCGATCTTGGTGGTCGAAAACCGCAGATAGAGCGCGATCGGCAGACAGACGATCAGCAGCAATACGGCGCAGACGCCGGTGGTCCACAGCGTGATCGACAGATTGGACAGGCTGTAGCCGTCGGTGAAGAAGAACTGGTAGGTGTCAAACGAAATGGCACCGCCGGCGGGCGTGGTGACCCAGAGCGTGGTGACCACCGCCGAAATGATCGGCCAGATCACCAGCCAGATGACCAGCAATACCGGGACGGCGACGAGCAGGAGGCCGATGGGCCTCCTGCGGGATTGCGGTGCGGGCGGCTGGGCGCCCGCAGTGTCGGTGGTCACGAGGCCGGGTCCACATTTGGCGCCACGGCGCGATACCAGCCGTCGTTGACTGCCTTTTCCCAATCGCCGGTCGGGAAAATCGGAATAGTGGTCGGAACGATGTCGGCGTACTTCTTGCGCAGGTCATCGGAAATGTAATCCCACGATACGCCGGGGAAGCCGCCCAGTTCGGTGAGGATCTTGGACTGGATTTCTTCGGTCAGCAGGAAGTCGGCCAGCTTGAGCGCGGCATCCTTGTTGGCGCCGTTGCTGAGCACGCCCAGCTTGGTGAATCCGCCCGGCAGGCCAAGATCGGTGAGCTGGACGAGGCCGGTGGTCTCGGGCAGCACGCCCTGCGAAATCGCCGAAAGCGCCTGATCGGACCAGGCGGGGATCATAGTGACGGCCGACTGGCCGAGCAGTTGCAGTGACTGGGTATTGCCCGAGGTATAGGCGCCCTTGTCGAACAGCGACGGGGCCAGATCATTCAGGATATCCCAAGCGGGCTTCAGCATCGCCTCGCCGGCCTCGGCGGTATAATTATCGACGGTGAACTTCTTGGGGTCGTTGCCGTTGGCTTCAAAGATAGCGCGACGGACGAAATTGCCGCCCGAGCCGCCCTTGTTGGGACGGTTGTAGATGAACTGGCCGGGATTTGCCTTGATCCACTTGACCAGGTCAGCCCAGGTTTTGGGTACATCGGCCTGGGCCAGCTTGGTGGTATCATAGGCCAGCAGAACCTGCGAACCGCGATACGGCAGGTTGGTCGGAATGTCGAAGGCCAGCGGATTGATCTTGGAGTAGTTCGCCAACCCGGCCTTGGAGAAGTCGACATAGAGGCCCTTGGCGATGCCATCGACCGTGACGCGGGTGTCAAAGCCTTCGAACAGGTCGGCCTGCGGATCGGAGCCGCCAGCCAAGGCCGCCAGCGCGCGGTCGCCAATAGCGGCTACACCGGCGCTGTCGCCGCCATCGATGAGATTGAGTGTGATGCCGGAATTAGCGGCTTCAAAAGCGGGTTTGACGATATTGGTCCAGAAATCGATGACGTTCTGGTCAGAGGTAAAATAGACGTCGACCACGCCCTGTGCAGCGAACGACAGGCGCGGCATCAAGGCCAGGCCAGCAGCAGTACCGGCGGCGGAAATCAAAAAATCACGGCGTTTCATCTTGGTCTCTCCCATCTGGGCGGTTCATGGCGAACCGCCAGGCGTTGCTGGTCGCGGAGGCTGAGTCAGCAAATACCACTGGCGACAGTGCACCAGCGCGTATTCGCGCAACCCCATGGGCCTCCTCCCTCAATTGCCATGGAGGCGAGCAGGACCCAATCTTGGTGTCGGGTGTTTCTGCGCCGCAGCATAGCAACGACCAGCAAACACCGAATAGGCTTTGCACACAAGTGCAGAAACGGCCCCGTTCGGCAGCTTTCTTAGGACGCTCACATTACATTATCATGACAGATGGTGCTTTGCGCACGTGTGCAAGATTGCACAGGTTATTGTGCAATCGGTGTGACCCGATCAGCCCGCGATCGGCCTGACCGATTTGCGCCAGACTGGCTGCGGTTCAAAAATGCGCCGTTCAATCCCGGCGCCACCGGGATCTCTGAGCAGCGCCACCACATGATCGGCCATGGCGGAAAGCGGCTGCGAAAAGGTGGTCAGATGGTAGGAATGCCAGGCGGCTTCGGGGATATCGTCAAAGCCGATAACGCAAAGGTCATCGGGAATACGCAGCCCGAATTCCTGCCGCGCGCCATCCATGAAACCCAGCGCCAACAGGTCGGTGACGCAGAACACCCCGTCCGGGGCCTCCGAGCGTCCAAACAGGCGACGCGCGCTTTCGAGGCCCGAGGCATAAGTGGTCGGTCCCGCGGCGGTGACCGAGACCGAGATGCCCTGTTGTCGAGCGCCTTCCACAAAGACGCGTTCGCGCTCCAGCAAACTGGCGGTACGGGCAGTGGAGGTGACCACAGCCAGGCGCTTGCAACCCGCCCGCTGTAGCAAAAACAGCGCCTCGCGGCCGGCAGTAGTGTTGTCGACGCCCAGATTATGGCCGCCCGAAAGGCGGTCGTCGCGATTGATCAGCACCACCTGCTGGCCATTGACCAGGCAGGTTTCGATCAGCGAGGCCGAGGGTGTGCCGGAGAGGACCACGGTGGCGTCGGCGCGGTAGTTGAGCGTCATCCGCAAGGCGGCCGAGGCGCTCTGCTCGTCGGTTTCGGTGTTGATCACCATGGTGATCTTGCCATCGGCCTGCAGCTTGCGAGTGAGTTCGTCCACCATGCCGGCGCGGATCGGGGTGGTCATATCGGCAACCACCAGACAAACGATATTGCTGCGCTCGCGCAGGCCGCGCGCCAGGTGGTTGACGTGATAACCCAGCGCCAGGGCCGCATCGAGCACCTTGCGGCGTGTTGCATCCGAAACGCTGGCGCCATCGGTGAACGTGCGCGACACCGCTGAGCGCGACACACCCGCCCGCTCGGCCACCATATTGGCGCTAACAAAAAGCCGGCGTTGCTGTCCGCTCATGCGTTGGCCCCGAAAGCGCAAACTGCGATCGTTCGATCAATGGCACGGCCGCGCAGCAATTGCGACTGGTCAGGTGTACGAGTGTAGCTGTTGCCTCCGGGTCGAAGACGATGCGGATCGGCAGAATCTGCCAGAGCGGACCACGGCCAAAACCCCTGGCGGTCGACCACCAAGGATCCGCAGGCATCCTCCAGAATGTGACGTCTGTGCGTCTCCATTGCAGGTTAGGAGCAATACCTGCCGTAGCCCTGCCGGCGGGATGACCATCTGGCGATCATTGCTAGCGGGAACGTCTGGTCTGCTTTCCGCGCCATGGCGGAGGCCTAAGCGACGGGGATGAGCATCGAGCAATCAGCCAGTTCCATGCCGAAACCGGGCGCGGAGGAGACGCGCAACTTGCCGTTTTTGGGCAGGTCTTCGCCGGTAAACAGATCACCGAAGACGGGGCGGACTGAGCGTCCGTCGGGGCTGGCGGCGACGTATTCGCAAAAGGCCGGGCCAGTCTGGCTGGCGATGAAATGATAGGAATAGGGGCCGCTGCCGTGGGGCACGACCGGAATGTCATAGGCGGAGGCGTGCGCCGCGATCTTGAGCAGTTCGGTCATGCCGCCGACCCACATCACGTCGGGCTGCAGGACATCGAGAGTGCGTTCCTCGATCAGTTGGCGGAAGCCGTAGCGGGTGTATTCATGCTCACCGGTGGTCCATTTGACATAGGGATGGGCGCGCTTGATTTCGCGGAAACCTTCGACATCGTCGGGCGACAGCACTTCTTCCCACCAGTGGATATCAAGATGCTTGGCGGCCTCGGCAAGGCGGATGGCGTAGTTTGCGGTCAGCGACATGTAGCAATCCACCATCAGCGGAAAGCCGGGGCCGACGCTGGCACGCTGCGCGGCGAGAAATTCGACGTTCTGGCGCAGGCCCTCTTCGCCATCGAAATGGCTATGCGGCAGCGGCACCTTGGCGCCCCAGAAGCCAAGGTCCTTGATCGCTGAGGCAACCGGGCCGGTGCAATAAAAACTGATCTCTTGGTGGCTGAGACCGCCAATGAGGTTATAGACCGGCTCCTGCCGCACCTTGCCGATCAGGTCCCACAGCGCCAGATCGACGGCGCTGATCGCCATGATCGGCAGGCCCTTGCGGCCGTAGGGGAGCGAAGAGCGATAGAGCTGATCCCAAAGCATGTTGACGTTGCGCGCGTCTTCACCGACGAGAAAGCGCGCAAAATGGTGCTTGATCATCCAGGCGGCGGGAACACCGCCGCTGCCGGTGGCGACACCGACCGTGCCGTCCTCAGTTTCGATTTCAACGACGATGGCACCGAGCACGCCAATGCCCCAGCTGGAGCGCTTGTCGCGGTATTTTGGATAACCCGACATCGGGTTGGAGATCAGGGAATCGACCAGCCAGTGGCTTGATGCACCGGGGTCGAAATAGGTGCCGGCACCGGGCTTGGGCGCCACCGTGAAGACCCGGACATCCTTGATCCTGAAGGCTTGGCTCATGGCAGCAGGAAGACCTGCTTGAGTGCTATTTGCGTTGGCACATTGTTAGCATCAGTGGCCATAATGTCAGCCATATGTTCCCACCAGCGCCGCATAATCGCGGTATCGGGCAACCGATCCATGGTGTGATCTTCGGTGCGGGTCAAAATCCCGAACAGGTGGTTGCTCTCAGGATCGAGCCAGATCGAATAATCCGAGACGCCGGCATCCTTGAGCGCCTGCGACAGTTCGGGGAAAATCTCATCGTGCCGCTTTTCATACTCGGCAGCCTGACCCGGGTTCAGGTTCATGCGGAAGGCGATGCGTTCGGACATGTTTACCCCTGTGGCCGTTTCGAGCTGGCCATGGACTGAATGGTGGTATCGCGCACATGTTCGAGGTGGCCGCGATAGGCGGCGACGGCGCGATCGGCATCGCCGACCAGCAGGGCTTCGGCCACGGCTATGTGCTGCCCGACGCTCTTGGCGATGACGCCGGGCACTTCGCTGGCGAGCCGCCTGACATCGAGGCCAAGATCGTAGAGGCCCTGCGCCAGAGCCTGCAGCAGATCGTTGTCGGCGCCGGAATTGATCGCCTGATGAAATTCGATATCGAGCAGGCGGAAGGCGACCGGATCGTTTTCGAAGGCATGGCCATCGACGGCCAGTTTCATGATGCGCTGCTTGAGATCGGTGCTGGCGCGCTGGGCACAGAAGCGGACCAGTTCCAGATCGACCACGGTGCGCGCTTCGAACTGGCGGTCAACCGAGTATTCGGTGACCGAGAGCATATTGTTGAGCGTGGTGGCCATGCGGCTGGGGGACAGGTCGGTGACGGTGTAGCGCCCGCCCTGGCGGCTGGCGAGCACACCCATCAGCGTCAACGCCTTCAGCGCTTCGCGCAGCGGTGGGCGGCTGATGCCGAAAGCGATGCCCATCTGCTGTTCGGTGGGCAGGCGATCGCCGGATTTGAGGTTGCCGCTCTTGATCATCGACATGATGCGGTTGGCGACCTGCTCGGCAATCGAGCGGCGCTCCAGGGTGCCGCCGGCAAAATCCTTGTTGGGCGCGGGCTGGTTCTGCTGGCCGATCAGCACGGAAAAGGCATCCGCGGCGGGTGCCGCAGGCGGGATGCCCGGTTCAGATGCTGGCTTGTTCATGCTCATGCCATACCGCCGTTGAGGCCCAACCGGTAGAAGGCGTTGGCGTTGTCCCGGTAGATTTTGCGCGTGTCGACTACGGAAAGACCAAGATCGGCAAAGGCGCGGTCGAGCACTTCAACCCAGCGCTGCAGGCTGGTGGCTTGCAGGCACACCGGATAGTCGCCGCCATAGATGACGCGATCCACGCCGAAAGTATCGATCGTGGCGGCAATGAACGGGCGCAGATCGGCCTCGGTCCAGTGCTGCTTGTCGGCTTCGACAGGCAGATCGGAGAGCTTGATCCAAAGATTTGGATGCTTGGCGAGGTCGGCAATGTCATCGCGGTATTGCGCGATGGCGCCGGATTTGATGCCGGGCTTGCCGCAGTGATCGAGGATCAGCTTCACATTGGGAATGTGGCGGACGAACTCCCGCACGATATCCATCTGGGTGAAATTGACGTTGATCTCGAAATGCATGCCGAACTTTTCGAGCAGGTTCACCCCGGCGATGAAATCTTCGCTCAGGGTCAGTGCGCGGGGGTCGGCATCGAACTCAACGATGCGGCGGATGCCGCGCACCGCCGAGTGAGTGGCCATTTGTGCCAGCATAGGTTCGACGCGCTGGCCCCATTCAAGCGGCGCCATCGGCACGATGGCCTTGAGGCGCTTATCGCGCCTGGCCTCGTCTTCAACGAACTCGATTTCCTCGATGTACTGGCCGCTGGTGGGGGTGAAGTCGGCATAGCATTCGACAAACACCATGGCCTCGACCTCGACCCCGTCCAGATCATGGGCATAGTCCTCGACGTGATAGTCGCGGCCGAACAGAGGATGGCCCTGGAAATCGGAATAGGTCAGCCGGCTGTGATCCCAGACGTGCAGATGGGTATCGACGATCGGAAAATCCGGCATGGCAACGACCCTCCCTACGCCCGCCTTTTGAAATGACGGTTCCGCATTGTAGCCAGAAATGGCGAGAAAGGAAAAACTTGTCAAACTAATTTTTGTCTGACAAGTTGACCGTTATGCAGAGAGCGGACCCAATCCGCCGCAGGCCTGATGGGAGGGCGACCAAGGTGACAATCCGTTTGACAACCCGCCGCAGGGTTGGCTCCACAACGCTTGAAGTGCCGGTCTTTGGATTTGGCGCGGCACAGTTGGGCGAGCTTTATGGCAAGGTCGACGAGGCGCAATCGCAGGCAACGCTGGATGCGGCCTGGGATGGCGGCGTGCGGTTCTACGACACGGCGCCCTGGTATGGCCTTGGCCTGTCCGAACATCGGCTCGGCGGCTTGTTGCGCACCAAGCCGCGGGGCGATTTCATCGTCAATACCAAGGTCGGGCGCACGCTGGTCCGGCCCAAGGACGTGACGACCTACAAGAACCCCTACTGGGTCGGCGGACTGCCGTTCGAGGTGGCGTTCGACTATTCCTATGACGGCATCATGCGCTCCTACGAGCAGTCGATGCAGCGGCTGGCGCTGAACACCTTTGACTCGCTGGTGATCCACGATCTCGACACGCTGTTTCACAGCACCGAAATGGTCGACCTCCATCTCCGCCAATTGACCGGTGGCGGCATGAAGGCTTTGGGCGAACTCAAGGCCAGTGGCGACATCAAGGCGATCGGCGTGGGCAATAATGTGCCCGGCAATCTCGATGAAATGCTCAACCTGATCGATGTCGATTTCGCCATTGTGGCGATGCCCTACACCCTGCTCGACCAGTCGATCCTGCACACCGACATGGCGCATTGCGTCAATCGCGGTATCAGCGTCATCATCGGCGCGCCGTTCGCTTCGGGCATTCTGGTGACCGGTTCTGGCGCCGGGGCAAAATACGCCTATGGCGCCGCCTCGCCCGAAGTGCAGGCCAAGGTGCAAAAACTGGAAGCCGCATGCAAGACGCATGGCGTCAGCATGCCGGCGGCAGCGCTGCAGTTTCCACTGGCGCACCCGGCGGTGGTTTCGGTGATCCCCGGCTCGGCCAGCGCCACTGAATTGACGCAGAACGTTGCGTCGCTGCAGGCGCCGATACCGCAGAGCTTCTGGACCGATCTGAAGGCGCAGGGCCTGATCGACGTGGACGCCCCTGTTCCCGGTGCGTCGGCATGAACGATACTCCGCTGATCTCGGCACGCGGCATTTCCAAGCACTTCGCTTCGATCGATGTACTGCGCGATGTCGACCTCGATCTGCATCCTGGCGAAATCCACGCGCTGCTCGGCGAAAATGGCGCCGGCAAATCGACTTTTGCCAAGATTCTGGCTGGGGTGCATCGTCCGTCGCGCGGTACGCTGACGCTCAATGGCCAGGCCGTCGAGATCAACAATCCGATCGCCGCCCAGAAGCTGGGCATCACCCTGATCCATCAGGAACCGATCTCCTTCCCCGACCTGTCGGTAGCCGAAAACCTGGTATTGGGCCGCTCGGATGATGGCTGGCTGGCGCGGGTGCCATGGGCACAGATGACGCGCGACGCCAACCGGCTGATGGACCTGCTCGGGGTCAGGATCGACGTCACCAAGCCGATGCGCGGCCTGTCGATTGCCGATCAACAGATGGTGGAGATCGCCCGCGCTTTGGCCTCGGACAGCCGCCTGATCATCATGGATGAGCCGACCGCGCCGCTGACGCCCAAGGAAGTGGCGACGCTGTTCACCATTGCCCGCCGCCTGCGCGACGAAGGCCGCACTATCATCTTCATCAGCCATCGCCTCGAAGAAGTGCGGGCACTGTGTGATCGGGTGACGATTTTCCGTGACGGCAACAAGGTCGCCACCGAAGCCATCGGTAGCGTCACCGATGCCGACATCATCCGGCTGATGATTGGCCGGCCGCTGAAAGAATATATGCATAAGCAGGGCACCACGATCGGCGAGGTGGCGCTGGAGGTGGAAAACCTGACGCTGCCCGGCGTGTTCGTCGACATCAGCTTTGCCGTGCGCAAGGGCGAAATCGTCGGCCTTGGCGGGCTGGTGGGCGCGGGGCGGACCGATGTCGCCAAGGCGATCTTTGGCGTTACACCCGCCGCCAGCGGTCTGGTCAAGGTCGATGGCAAGGCCGTCGCTATTCGCACGCCGGATGAAGCGATCGCGCTGGGACTGGCCTTCGTGCCGGAAGACCGCGCCACGGCGGGCATTTTCCGGACGCTGTCGGTCGAACAGAACATCACCGCAGCCATACCTGGCACCATTGCGCCAGCCGGCTTCATCCAGCGGGCCGTGGAAAAGACCCTCGCCGCCGACGCGGTCAAGAAACTGCGGATTCGTCTGGCCTCATTGCGTCAGCCGATCGGCGAGTTGTCCGGTGGCAATCAGCAGAAGGCCATTCTGGCGCGCTGGCTGCTGACCGATCCATCGGTGCTGGTGCTCGACGAGCCGACGCGCGGCATCGATATCGGGGTCAAGGCGGAGTTCTACGACATGATCGGGGAACTAGCGGCGCAAGGCCGCGCCATCCTGCTGATTTCATCAGAATTGCCGGAACTGCTGGCGCTGTGCGACCGCATTCTGGTGATGGCCGAAGGCCGCCTGACTGCCGATATTCCGCGCGCCGAAGCGACGCAGGAAACCATCATGAGTGCTGCCGTGCCGCGCACCAGAAGCGAGGCAGCGGCATGACCGCGCTCCGCTCCATCCTGCTGCGCCGCGAGGCTGGCATTGCCGTGATGATCGTGCTGTTCTGCCTTGCCGTCGGCACGCAGAAACCGCAGTTCCTGACGCTCGACAGCCTGCGTATCATCCTGCTGCTGACCCCGCTGATCATGATCGGCGCCATGGGCCAGATGCTGGTGATCGTGGCCCGGCATGTCGATCTGTCCATCGGGTCGATGCTGGGCTTTTCGGCCATGGTCACCGGCATGATGTTCAAGTTCTATCCCGAAATCTGGTGGCCGGTCGGGTTTGTCGTCTCCATCGGCATCGGCGGGGCGCTGGGCCTGCTCAATGGCGCGCTGGTCACCGTGTTCCGCCTGCCGGCGATCATCGTGACGCTGGGCACGCTGAACCTTTATCGTGGCCTGACCTATATCGTCTCCAACGCCAAGCAGATCGACCGGCAATTTGTCCCCTCAGCGCTCAAGTCGCTGTCGCAGACGTCGCCGATGCTGGGCATTCCGTGGATCATCTTCATCAGCTTCGGCATTGCGGTGCTGACCTGGCTGTTCGTCATGCACACCCGTGTCGGGCGGCAGATTTTCGCGCTGGGCTCGAACCCGGTGGCGGCGCCACTGCGCGGCGTCGATGTGACCAAGGTGACGCTGCTGGTGTTTGCCATTTCCGGCGCGCTGTCGGGTCTGGCCGGCATCCTCTATGCAAGCCGCTGGGGGTTTGTGAACCCATCCAATACCGGCTCGGGCTTCGAGTTTCAGGTCATCGCTGCAGTGGTCATCGGCGGCGTCTCGATCAATGGTGGCGTCGGCACCGTGCTGGGCACGGTGCTTGGCGTGCTGCTGCTCGGGTGCGTCTCGGCCGCGCTGCCGCTGCTGGGGATTCCCGGCACTACGCAAAGCGCCATCTACGGCGCGGTGATCCTGATCGCGTTGCTGATCGATCGCACCGTGCGGCAGCAGGGCGTCAAGAGTTTGTCGATGAGGGCCCGCGCATGAGTTCGGTGGAGACCCAGGTTTCGGCGCGTGAAGCCGCCCCGTCGCGTCCGCG
>NZ_JBDSUA010000029.1:0-79017 GCF_039927955.1 Devosia sp.
CCTCGATATCGCGCCCTTCGGGCAGCTTGGCGACCACCGACAGCAAGCCGGTTTCCGGAAAGATCACCTGGGTAATGGTGGTGCCGGGGCGTTCGATTTCGTCTCGCTGCCGGTATTCGATGGGCACAAGATGGGCGTTGAGAAAACCGATGTCCTCGGCATTCAGCAGGGCAAGCAGCTTGTTGCGATGTTGATAGTCAGGCTCGATCACTCATAACTCGTTTGTTGACGGACCAGATTCGGCGCGGCCGATGCCGTGCCGTTCTCGCCTCAGTGTTTTAGGTCATCTTGCGCTTGCAAGGGCTTGTTCAAGAGCGGCCGAAAGTTGTTCGATCGAAAACGGCTTGGTCAGAATCGGGCTGTCCCGGCATTCTTCGGGCAGTTCCGCGGCAGTATGCCCGGTCGCCACAATCACCGCCGTACCATTGGTTCGGCATTGGGCAATCAGGTCGAGGCTATTGCCGCGACCCAATTCGAAATCGAGAATGGCCAGTCGCGGACGATGTTTGGCCAACGCATCTTGCGCCGCCGGCTCGGTATGCACAACTGCGGCCACGGTAAAGCCCATGTCCGTCAGCATGTCCTCGATCATCAGGGCAACGAGTGGCTCATCTTCAACGACGAGCACTTCGCCATTGCCAGCTTGCATTATGGTCTGCCTCTATCCGCACGGGGTCAAACTAGACTAAGCGGCCCGTGTAACAAGCCGCTGTCCGCTTTCGTACCAACATGAACCGAAATAAGGGAACCTGCAGGGCGCTAGCCGATGTCCCCCAGTTCGGCCACGCGCACCATCTCACCGGAACGCGCGCTTTTCAGGGCAGCCAATCCGGTCATCACGCTCATCGCGCCGGCCCGTGAGCCCGCCCTCTGGCCCAATACGTCCTCGGCCCCTCTAAAGATCATGTTTCGCATGATATCGTCGCCGCCGAAGTGGCCACCCGCCGCGTGTGGCACCTTGATCCGTTCGACCCCGCCAGCAAAGCTTTTGACCAGCAGGATTTCGTCATGGTCCGGCCGCTCCCACGGCTGCTTTTCGAACTGACGCATCTCCAGCCTTCCCCTGGTGCCGTTAAAGGCAATGTGGTGGCCTTCGATCGGCATATAGGTGTTGAGCGAATAGGAACACACCACGCCATTGGTGTAGCGGATATTGGCGGTCATCGTGTCGGGAATGTCGATATCGGCGCGGTAAACGCAGGCATCGCGCACATAGCCGTCCAGCTCCGAAGGGTCTTCATACAGCGCGTTGAGGAACGCATCCGCATCCAGATCGAGATAGAAATCGCAGCGGCTGGCAAATTCGCAGCCCTTGCAGCGTACTCCGCGGAATGGCCCCTTGGCGCCATAATTGCGCAACTCGCCAAATGCCGCCACGGTTTCTGGATCGGCTTCGGTGTACCAGTTGAGCAGGTCGAAATGGTGCGTCGCCTTGTGTACGAACAGAGAACCGGAATTTTCCACATAGGCATGCCAGCGGCGGAAATAATCGGCGCCATGATTGGTATCGAGATACCAATGAAAATCGATCGAGGTCAGCTCACCGATGGCGCCGGACTTCAGCAATTGCTTGAGTTTGTAGGCCGTCGGCGCGAACCGGTAGTTGAACGAAACGTCAACCCGCTTGCCGCTGCGCTTTTCCGCCTCGCGGATGCGCCGGATTTTGTCCACCGAGGTGGTCATCGGCTTTTCGGTAATCACGTCGCACCCGGCATCGAGCGCTGCCACGATGATATCATCGTGATTGCTGTCGCGGGTACACACGATCACCAGTTCGGGCCTCGCTTCCCGCAGCGTGGTGGCAATATCGGTATAGATCGGCACGTTCGAGCCGATCATGGCGCGCGCCCGCTCCGCCCGCAGCGGATTGGTGTCGCAGATCGCCACCAGATCAACCTTGTCGCGCCAGCCTTCCAAAAGGTTCTGGCCCCACATCGTGGTGCCGCGATTGCCCGTCCCGACCAGCGCAAATTTCCGCCGTTCGTCACTCATATCCGTCTCCCGCGCGGGATTTGCTCCCGCTGTCACCAGGCCCAGTCCAGGCGGTCCAATCCAGCCTGAGAGCCTGTCGTCAACACACCGTGCGGAAGCGCTGCAGGCAGGTCTCAACTACCTCGTCGCCCGGACGTTTCCACCAGTTTTCGGCCGAGAAGATCTCGACCTCCTGCGGGCCATGATAGCCCGCCTGCTCGATCAGGGCGCGGATCGCCTTCAGGTCGATCACCCCATCCCCCATCATGCCACGATCGAGCAGCAGATCGCGCGTCGGCACCAGCCAGTCGCAGATATGATGGGCAAAAATCCGGTTCATCCGCCCCGCCCGCGCAATCGCCTCGGGCAGCTTCGGATCCCACCAGACGTGATAGACGTCGATGGCAATGCCGACATTGGCACCCAGTTGCTCGGCCATATCGAGCGCCTGATCGATCGTGTTCACGCAGGCTCGATCCGCCGCATACATCGGGTGCAGGGGCTCGATGGCGAGCTTCACCCCCGAAGCCTCGGCATGGGGCAGCATGGCGGCAATGCCGTCCAGCACCATGCCCCGCGCCGCTGCGATATCCTTGCTCGAGCCCGGTAATCCGCCCACCACCAGCACCAGGCAATCGGCATTGAGCGCCGCTGCTTCGTCAATGGCCCGCAGGTTATCGTCAACGTTGCGCTGTCGCCCCTCGGTACTATCCGCCGGAAACATGCCGCCACGGCAAAGGCCCGTGACGCGCAGATTATTGGCCCGCACGATACTGACCGCTTCGCTCAGCCCGATTGCCGCTACCTGGTCGCGCCACGGCGAAATCGCTGTTACGCCATGGCGCAGGCAACCATCGACCGCTTGGGCGAAACCCCATTGCTGGCGCGTGGTGGCAAGATTGAGCGAGAGGATGTTGTCGGTCACCCCACCACCCCATGAACCGCCAGCACATGCTTCATCCGCGCGACCGCGAGGTCCGGGTCGCTCAGGGCCCGCGCCTTGTCGGCCAGCCGGAACAGCTCCGCCAGATGCTGCAGCGAGCGGGTGCTCTGCTGCCCGCCGATCATCGAAAAATGCTCCTGCAAGCCATTGAGGTAAGCGAGGAACACCACCCCAGTCTTGTAGAAGCGCGTCGGCGCCGAAAAGATATGACGGCTGAGCGGCACGGTAGGTTCGAGCAGGGCGAAGAACGCGCGATCATCGCCCGCGCCCAAGGCGGCGAGGCCCGTCGAAGCCACTGGCGCGATGGCATCGAAAATCCCCAGCAGCGCATCGGAATGCCCCTGCGCGTCGCCGGCGATCAGTTCGGCATAGTTGAAGTCGTCGCCGGTATACATTCGTACCGACTTCGGCAGCCGGCGCCGCATGGCGATCTCCTTCTCCTTGCTGAGCAGAGAAATCTTGATGCCGTCGATCTTGTCGGCATTGGCGGCAAGGACATCGAGGCACACATCCATTGCCGCATCGTGGTCAGCATGGCCCCAATACCCTGCCAGCGCCGGGTCGAACATTTCGCCCAGCCAATGGATGACGACAGGTTGCGAAACCCCGTTCAGGACCCGTTCGTAGACATGGCCAAAATCTGACGGCGACTTGGCCGCGAACGCCAGCGCCCGGCTTGCCATCAGGATAATCCGGCCCCCCTGCGCTTCGACAAATTCGCACTGTTCTTCATAGGCGCGGATAATATCGTTGATCGTTACATCCGGTCCGGGCACCAGATGGTCGGTGCCCGCGCCATAGGCAATCAGCACGTCGCTGCGGGTCTTGGCTTCGTTCTGCGCCCGGCGGATCAACTCCTGCGCGTCGGTCCAACCCAGCCCCGTGCCGCGCTGCGCCGTATCCATCGCCTCGGCCACGCCGAGCCCCAGGTCCCACAGCCGGTGACGGAAGGCCAGCGTCGTGTCCCAGTCGATCGCCGGGGTCAGCCATGGATCGTTTGGGGCCAGCGGATCGGCCACCACATGCGCGGCGGCGTAGGCGATGCGATTGAAATCGCTGGCCTTTCGCTTCACCAAGGGTAGCGGTGCGCCGCGCAGCCTATAGGCGGAGATACTGCGATCGGCATTGGGCAGGTTGATGCTGGGCATCTCAGAAATCCAGCACCGGCACATCCAGCCAGCGCCGCTCTTCCCAGCTCTTGAGACCAAGAATCGCCAGTTGCACGCCTTTGGCGCCGGCTTCCAGTCCATAGGGCCAGGGCGCGTCCTCGGCGAGGTGCTTGAGGAACATTTCCCACTGCGCCTTGAAGCCGTTCTGGGCCGGCCAGTTGTCCGGCACTTCTTCCCAGTCGGCAAAGAAATTCATCGCTTGCGGCTGGTCGGGGTTCCACACTGGCTTGGGCGTGTTGACGCGATGCTGGGTCCAGCACTTGTGTAGGCCCGCGACGGCCGAGCCGTGCGTGCCATCGACATGGAAAGTCACCAGGTCATCGCGGCGAACGCGGGTGGTCCAGCTTGAATTGATCTGGGCAATCACCCCGCCTTCCAGCTCAAAGGTGGCGTAGGCCGCATCATCGGTATCGGCCTGGAATGTCTGCCCTTTTTCATCGACGCGCTGCGGAATGTGGGTGGCGCCAAGGCAGGACACCGCCTTCACTTCGCCGAACAGGTTATCGAGCACGTAGCGCCAGTGGCACAGCATATCGAGGATGATGCCGCCGCCATCGCCCTTGCGGTAGTTCCAGCTTGGGCGTTGCGCCTTTTGCCAGTCGCCTTCGAACACCCAATAGCCGAACTCGCCGCGCACCGACAAAATCTTGCCGAAGAAGCCGCTGTCGGCCAGCATCTTGAGCTTGAGCAGGCCCGGCAGGAACAGCTTGTCCTGCACCACGCCATGCTTGAGCCCCGAGGCGCGGGCCTTTTTCGCCAAGGCAACGGCCACATCGAGATCATCCGAAATCGGCTTTTCGCAATAGACGTGCTTGCCGGCGTCGAGTGCTTTTTCCAGCAGCGAAGCGCGCATCAGCGTGGTGCCGGCATCGAAAAACACCGTGTCATCATGGTTGGCCAAGGCGGCGTCGATGTCGGAAGACCAGCGGGCGATATCGTGTTTTCTGGCTAGCGCTTCGATTTTTTCGGCATCGCGCCCGACGATGATCGGGTCGATCACCAGCTTGTCCCCATTACCCAACACCACGCCGCCCTGGTCGCGGATGGCCAGGATCGAGCGCACCAGATGCTGGTTGTAGCCCATGCGCCCGGTTACCCCGTGCATGATCAGCCCTAGCCGCCGTTCCGCCATCGTCAACTCCTCCGCAGACGCAATATTGTAACTATCTGGTTACTTGGATATACTCGCCAAACCACCAGCGTCAAGGCCCGGGCGTTCGCTCGTGCCGGGGTGCTGCGGTAACCCGCGTTGGCGATTGGTCTTTTCCGATCCCGACCGACGCTGGTGCTGCGGGCGGGGATTGCCGCTTTTGCGCAAGGATTGTAAGCGATGGGTCGACCGGGGGGATAAAGCGCGGCCATGGATAGCGAAGACATCGCCAAGCGAACCCCTAAGGCCGGCAGCGCGGCTGCGCGGAAGGCCGCCATTGCCCGGCCGCGCGATCCCGAACGCACCAAGGCGGCCATTCTCAAGGCTGCCCGCGACGAATTTTGCGAACAGGGGTTCAACGGCGCCCGGGTCGATGCGATTGCCGAGCGCGCCCGCGCCAACAAGCGGCTGCTCTATCACTATTGGGGCAACAAGGAGGCCCTGTATCTGGCGGTTTTGCTGGATGCCTACCGTGAAATCCGCTCGGGCGAGCGCGAATTGCGCATCTCGCAATATGATCCGGTCGAGGGCGTCGATCGCATCATCCGCTTCACCTTCCGCCACTTCCTGGCCAATCCCTGGTTTCCCCGCCTGCTGTCGGTCGAAAACCTGCAAAACGCCAAGTTTGTCAAACAGATAGAAAACCTGGACGAGATTCGCTCGCCCATCGTTGGCGAACTCAAGGAACTCATCCGGCGCGGCGGCGCCTCAGGCGTGTTCCGCGTCGATGTCGATCCGATGCAGCTCTACATCTCGATCATTTCGCTCTGCTACTTCTATGTGTCCAACATGCAGACCCTGTCGGTGGTGTTCGGGCAGGATCTGAGCCAGTTCTCGATGATTCAGGATCGCGAAGCCCAGGCCGTGCAGATGGTTCTGGACTATCTGCGCACCCGTCGCGCCTGAGCAAAAGCCGTTACCATCGCGTTAGCATCCGCCCGGTTTCGGGCACCCATTCGTTAACGCTGGCGGCTCCCCGCAACCCATTTCGGTGCCACAATCTTCCATTCAAGATTGATTCAGCGGCTTGACAGTGCCATGCTGCTATCCATAGGTTGTAACTAACTGGTTATTTAGCGCTGGAGGGCGCTGAAGCCAAAGGGCGAGGAACAATCCCGCCGCCACACTCTGGGAGGACACGCAATGACCCATCTCGATCGCCGTCAGTTTCTGCTCGGCACCACCGCCCTGTTCGCCGTCGGCGCCATTGGCATCAATCCGGTCATGTCGGCCGAAACCCGCATGCGCCTGATCTTCTGGGGCGGCCAGGCCCGCGCCGACCGCACCTATGGCGTCACGGATCTCTACACCAAGGCCAATCCGGGCGTGACCTTCGACGGCGAATTCATGGCCTTCCAGGATTACTGGCCAAAGCTGGCCACCCAGACGGCCGGCGGCAATTCGCCTGACGTGATCCAGATGGATTATCGCTACATCGTTGAATACGCCAATCGCAACGCCATCGCGCCGCTCGACGAATTTGTCGGCAAGCATCTCATGCTGGACGATTTCGATGCTGACCAGCTCGACGGCGGCAAGGTTGGCGGCAAGCTGTATGGCATCAGCCTGGGCGCCAATTCCGTCGCCATGATCGTCAACAAGGCGGCCTTTGAGGAAGCTGGCGTGCCGGTTCCTGATGCCAATACCAGCTATGAAGACCTGCCCAAACTGGCCGAGGCCTGGAAGGCGGGCAACAAGCGTGCCGGCATGGCGCTATGGCAGGATGGCAGCGGCACCGAGCCGGGCCTTGAAAACTGGCTGCGCCAGCGCGGCAAGGCACTCTACACCGCCGAAGGCAAAGCCGGCTTTGAAGCCCAGGACATCACCGACTGGTTCCAGATGTGGAATGACCTGCGCGATGCCGGCGTCACCGTTTCGCCCGACGATCAGGCGCTCGATGCGACCGACGCCATCGAAAATACCATGGTCACGCTGGGCAAGGCAGCAGTCACTTATGCCAACTCCAACCAGCTGATCGCTTTCCAGGCGGTCAACAAGGACCCGCTGACCATGACCAACTACCCGCGCGCCAAGGCTGGCAGCATGGGCGGGCATTATCGCAAGCCATCGATGTTCTTCTCGCTGGGCGCTTCGTCGACCCAGAAGGAAGAGGGCGCCAAGTTCATCAATTTCTTCATCACCGATCCCGAAGGCGCCAAAATCCTCGGCGTCGAACGCGGCATTCCATGCAAGTCCTCGACCCGCGATGCTATCGCGTCGACGCTGGATGCGCAGAGCCAGATCGCGCTGAACTTCGTGTCCAATCTTGGCGATCTGCTCGGCAAGCTGCCACCGTCGCCTCCGGCCAATGCCGGTGAAGTTTCGGTGGCGTTCAAGACCAAGAGCCAGGAAGTGGCTTTCGGCCAGCAGTCCCCGGCCGATGCCGGCCCGGCATTTTATCAGCAGGCGGTGGAAATCCTCGCCCGCGCCAAGAAGTAAGCTGCAATGACCGCGCGCTCCTCTGTCGCCAGTTCTGGCACTCCATTGGAGCGCGCGGCTTCTCCCTCGGTCTGGTCGCGGCTGTGGAACCGCAATGCCGGCGGCTACCTGTTCCTGCTCCCATGGTTCATCGGCTTTTTCGGGCTGACTTTGGGCCCGATCATTTCCTCGCTTTATCTCAGCTTCACCAATTTCGACCTGCTGACGCCGCCCGACTGGGTTGGGCCGGCCAATTATGTGCGCATCTTCACGGCTGATCCGAAATTTGTGCAATCGATGAAGGTGACGTTCCTGTTCGTCTTGTTCTCGGTGCCGCTCAAGCTGGCCTTTGCCATGGCGGTGGCGCTGCTGCTCAATCGCGGCATGCGCGGACTGCCGCTGTATCGCGCGGTGTTCTACCTACCGTCGCTGTTGGGTGCGAGCGTGGCTATCGCCGTGCTCTGGCGCCAGCTGTTTGCCGGCAGCGGTATCGTCAACCAGTTCCTCGCCAATTTTGGCATCGAAGGGCCAAGCTGGATTTCCAACCCGCGCTATTCGCTGTGGACGCTGATCGTCCTGGCGGTCTGGCAGTTCGGCTCGCCGATGATCATTTTCCTCGCCGGCCTGCGGCAGATCCCGCAGGACGTTTATGAAGCCGCCAGTCTCGAGGGTGCCAACAAGTGGCGCATTTTCTGGAAGATCACGCTGCCGCTGCTGACCCCGGTGGTGTTTTTCAACGCCATCATCCAGACCATCGAAGGCTTCAAGAGCTTTACCCCCGCCTTCATCATTTCGGGCGGTACCGGCAATCCGATCAATTCGACGCTGTTCTATACGCTCTACCTGTATCAGGAGGCGTTCAGCTTCTTCCGCATGGGCTATGCCTCGGCTCTGGCCTGGGTGTTGCTGGCGGTAGTGGCGCTGTTCACCGGCTTCTCGTTCCTCACCTCGAAATATTGGGTGCATTATGACGAGTGAAGCGCCCCGCCTGACTGTCGTTACCGGTGTCGATACCAATGCTTCCCGCTGGACCAGGCGCGCCCTGTCGCTGCTGGCGCATGCGGCGCTGATCGGCGCTTCGATCCTGATGCTTTATCCGCTGCTGTGGATGCTTTCGGCCTCGTTCCGCCCGGAAAACGAGATTTTTACCGCCACCTCGCTGTGGCCGTCGAGCTGGAGTTTCGATAGCTATGTGCGCGGCTGGTCGGGCCTGCGCACCAGCTTCGGCACGTTCTTCCTCAACTCGTTCATCCTGGCCATCCTGGCGATTATCGGCAATCTGATGACCTGCTCGCTGGCGGCCTTTGCCTTTGCGCGGCTGGATTTCTGGGGCAAGCCATTCTGGTTCGCCATGATGCTGGGCACGCTGATGCTGCCCTATCAGGTCACGCTGATCCCCCAATATGTGCTGTTTCATAACCTCGGCTGGGTGAACACCTTCCTGCCGCTGGTGGTGCCAAAATTCCTTGCCGCCGACTCGTTCTTCATCTTCCTGATGGTGCAGTTCTTCCGCGGCATCCCCAAGGAGCTGGACGAGGCCGCCCAGATGGATGGCTGTTCGCCCTGGCGCATTTACTGGAAAGTCCTGCTGCCGCTGTCGACGCCGGTTCTGGCCACCGCAGGCGTGTTCACCTTCATCTGGACCTGGGACGATTTCTTCGGGCCGCTGATTTATCTCAGCGATATCCGCACCTACACGGTGATGCTGGGCCTGCGCACCTTTGTCGACAGCAGCGCCCAATCGGACTGGGGCGGGCTGTTTGCCATGTCCATCCTGTCGCTGCTGCCGATCTTTGTGTTCTTCCTGTTCTTCCAGCGGCTGCTGATCGAAGGCATTGCCACTACCGGCATGAAGCGTTGACCTTTTATTCCCGAGTTATCCCATGAGCATCAAATTCGCCGCCATCGGCATCAATCACGGCCACATCTATGGGCAGGTCGATAGCCTGCTGCGCGCCGGTGGGCAGTTGGTCGCCTTCCACGCCATCGAAGACGATCTGGCCCACGCCTTTGCCGCCAAATATCCGCAGGCGCAGCGCGTCGAAAAACCCGAAGTTATCCTTGAGGATGGCTCGATCGCCATGGTGCTGACCTCGGCGATTCCCGGCGATCGCGCCGCGATATCGCTGGCGGCCATGCGCCATGGCAAGGATGTGATGAGCGACAAGCCGGGCATGATTTCCTTTGCTGAACTCGATGAAATCAAGCGCGTGCAGCAGGAAACCCGGCGCATCTTTTCGGTCTGCTATTCTGAGCATTTCGAAACCCACGCTACGGTGAAGGCGGGCGAACTGGTGCGCTCTGGCGCTATTGGCGAGGTGGTCAACACGGTGGGCCTCGGCCCCCATTCGATCCGCAACAACCAGCGTCCCGACTGGTTTTATACCCGCGCCCGCTATGGCGGCATCCTGGCCGATATCGCCAGCCATCAGGTCGAACAGTTCCTGTTCTTTTCCGATACGCTGGATGCCGAAGTGGTTTCGGCCACCGTGTCCAATCGTGGCAATCCGGCCAAGCCGGGCCTGCAGGATATCGGCGATATTCACCTGCGTTCAACCCGCACTACGGGCTATATCCGCGTCGACTGGTTTACGCCCGAAGGCCTGCCGACCTGGGGTGATGGCCGCCTGACCATTCTGGGCACCGAAGGCTATATCGAGCTGCGCAAATATATCGACATCGCCGGTCGCCCGGGGACCGATCACCTGTTCCTGGTCGACAAAAAGGGCGTGCAGCACATCGACTGTTCTGCCGTCGAGCTGCCCTATGGTCGCCAACTGATCGAGGACGTGCGCAACCGCACCGAAACGGCGATGAGCCAGGCCCATTGCTACAAGGCGATGGAGCTGGCCCTGACCGCCCAGCAATTGGCCGAGCGGGGAACGGAGTGGCAGTCATGAGCCGGATTTATAACGTCGCCGTCGTCGGTGGCGGCATTGGCCGCAGCCATATCGTTGAGGGCTATCTGCCCAATGCCGACAAGTTCAGGGTTGCCGCCATCTGCGACCTCAACCCCGAACGGCTCAAGTCGCTGGGCGATGATTTCGGCATCGACAAGCGCGTCACCGATTTCAATGAATTGCTGAACGATCCCGACATCGACATCATCGATATCTGCACGCCGCCGATGGTGCACTATCCCCAGATCATGGCCGCGCTCAAGGCCGGCAAGCACGTCATCTGCGAAAAGCCGCTGGTCGGCTCGCTGGCGCAGATGGACGAAATCGAGGCCGTCGAAAAGACTGCCAAGGGAATGCTGATGCCGATCTTTCAGTATCGCTATGGCGATGGCATCGAGCAGGTCAAAAAGATCATCGACTCGGGGCTGGCGGGCAGGCCCTATGTGGCGACTGCCGAAACCTTCTGGAAGCGTGGCCCGGACTATTACGACGTGCCGTGGCGCGGCAAATGGGCCACCGAGCTGGGTGGGGTCCTGATGACCCACGCCATCCATATCCACGATATCGTCACCTATCTGATGGGGCCGATCACCGGCCTGTTCGGGCGCGTTGCCACTCGCGTCAACCAGATCGAGGTCGAAGACTGCATTTCCGCATCCTGCGTGCTGGAAAGCGGCGCGCTGGCATCGCTGACCGCTACCCTGGGCAATCAGGACGAAATCAGCCGCATCCGGCTGGCCTTTGAAAACGTGGCCTTCGAGAGCGATCATGAAGCCTATTCGCCCGGCGCCAAGCCATGGAAGATCATCCCGGCCAATCCCGGCATTGCCACCCGCATCGATACGCTGCTGGCCGGCTGGAGCCATGTGCCGCCGCGCTTCCAGACCCAGGTCAGCCGGTTCTATGATGCGCTGCAAGGCAATGCGGCCTTGCCGGTGACTTCGGCCGATTCGCGTCGGGCGCTGGAAATCGTCACCGCGTTTTATCACTCGTCGGAAACCCATACCGAAGTCACAATGCCGATCGGCAAGGACCATCCGAAATACCAGAGCTGGGTTCCAGCCGCGTTCCGCAGCTAGGGAGAAGCCGATGACCACCCGCGTCGAACTAAAAAAAGTGGTGAAGGCCTATGGCGATCTCGAGGTTGTCCACGGCATCGATCTCGCCATCGAGCCGGGTGAATTCGTGGTCTTTGTCGGCCCTTCCGGCTGCGGCAAATCCACCCTGCTGCGCATGATTGCCGGACTGGAGCCGATTACCGGCGGCGACCTGCTGATCGATGGCGTGCGCATGAACGATATTCCCCCCGCCAAGCGCGGCATCGCCATGGTGTTCCAGTCCTACGCACTTTATCCGCACATGTCGGTTTACAAGAACCTGGCCTTCGGACTGGAAACCGCTGGCCTGTCGCGCGCCGAAATCGAGCCGCGCGTTCGCCGCGCCGCTGAAATCCTGCAGATCGTCCCGCTGCTGCAGCGCAAGCCCAAGCAGCTCTCCGGCGGCCAGCGCCAGCGCGTTGCTATCGGCCGGGCCATCGTGCGTGAACCCAAGCTGTTCCTGTTCGACGAACCGCTGAGCAATCTCGATGCCGAACTGCGCGTGCAGATGCGCGTCGAAATCGCCAAGCTGCACAATGACCTGGGCAATACCATGGTCTATGTCACCCATGATCAGGTGGAGGCCATGACCATGGCCGACAAGATCGTGGTCCTCAGCGCCGGCAATATCGAACAGGTTGGCGCGCCGCTCGAACTCTATAACAACCCGCGCAACAAGTTCGTCGCCGGCTTCATCGGCTCACCCAAGATGAATTTCCTGTCGGCCCGGCAAAGCCTTGAAGCCGACAAAACCGGCAGCGCCACGCTGCGTGCCGGTGGCCACGACATCATCCTGCCGCGCCCGATCAATGCCGGGTCGGTTGAAGCGCTGACCTTCGGCGTCCGCCCCGAGCACATCACCATTAGCGACAATTCCGGCGTCAAGCTGGGCGAGGTGCGCGTCGATCTGGTCGAACAGCTCGGCGGCGCGACGATGCTCTACACCACCCTGGCAGACGGGCAGACCCTGTCCATCTCGCTCGAAGGCCAGCGGCAAGTGGCGCTCGGCTCCATGGTCACCGCCTATGTCGATCCGGCCCGCTGCCATGTGTTCAACGAGGCCGGGGTGGCGATTTAACACCGGGCCACCCTCTCCCCTTGAGGGAGAGGGACAGAAATTCTGCGTCCAGCGGAATTTCAGGGTGAGGGGTCCTGCGCTCGCCCATGCTCGGAATCCAGAAAGAAACCCCTCATCCGCCCTGCTTCCCTTCTCCCTCAAGGGGAGAAGGGAAGCAGGGTTCACGCAAACCATCGCGGCGCGCTGCCCAAGGTCATATGCAGGCTCTTGAACTGGCAATATTCGTCAAAGCCGTATTTGCCCAACTCCCGGCCTAGCCCGGAGCGCTTGTAGCCGCCGATCGGCATTTCCGGGGTGCCATCGATCACCGAATTGATCCAGCACCGCCCGGCGCGAATGCGCCTCGTGGTCTGGATGGCGCGCTCCAGATCGCGTGACCAGACACTGGCCGACAGCCCGAAATCGGTGCCGTTGGCCAAAGCCACGGCCTGATCGGCAGTATCGAAACCCAGCACCGACAGCACCGGCCCGAAGATTTCCTCCTGCGCGATCGACATGTCCGGGTTCACCCGGCCAAACACTGTCGGCGAATGGTAAAACCCCAGATCCTGGGCGATGGCGCCGCCGCCAAGCAAGACCTCGGCGCCTTCGTCCATGCCCTTTTGCACGTGCCCGGCAACCTTGTCGCAATGCGCCGCCGAAATCATTGGCCCAAACCGCGTCGCCTCATTGAGCGGATCACCAAATTTGACCCGTCGCGAAATCTCCAGCAGCCGCGCCAGCAGCGCGTCGCGGATGCCGTTCTGCACGATCAATCGGCTGCCAGAGATGCAGCACTGGCCACCATTGTGATAGACGCCATACGCAATGCCATCCGCCGCCGCGTCGAGATCGGCATCGTCAAACACCACCTGCGGCCCCTTGCCGCCCAGCTCGAGGCCAACGCGCTTGACGGTTCGGGCGGCGATCTCGGCAAGCCTGGTTCCAACCCGCACCGAGCCGGTAAAGGCCACCATGTCGACGCGATCGTCCTCCGCCAGCACCTGTCCGGCGACGGGGCCGTAGCCGGTCACGACATTGAACACGCCGGGCGGAATGCCCGCTTCCATCGCCAGTTCAGCCATGCGGATCGTGGTGCCCGAGGTAAATTCGCTCGGCTTGACCACCACGGTGCAACCCGCGCCAATCGCCCACGGCACCCGTTCCGAAGCGATGATGAACGGGAAATTCCATGGCGTGATGATCCCCACCACCCCCACCGGTTCCCGCAACACCAGTCCGAGCCGGTTCTCGCCGATGGCATTGTGGGTATCGCCGGTCAGCCCCTGCGCCTGCCCGGCCGCATAACGCCAAAGCTCGGCACAAAAGCCGATCTCGCCGCGCGCCTGTGCAATCGGCTTGCCCACTTCAAGGCACTCGATCAGTGCCAACTCGTCCACGTTGCGCAGGATCAGTTCGGCTACCCTGTGCATCAGCGCCGAGCGCTCGCCACCGCTCATGCGTGGCCATGGACCGTGATCGAACGCGGTGCGCGCCGCAGCAATGGCTGATTTCACGTCATCGGACGAGGCCGCAGGCCAGGCGCCAACCTCCTTGCCCAGATGCCCCGGGCTGGTCCGTACCACCACGTCCCCAGACGCCGCATCGCGCGATTGTCCATCGATCACCATCCGATAGTCGCGGCGTTTCAGGCGCGGATCGGCCAGGTTCGGCGGCAGGAAATTGCTTTGGAACGGCGTAAGTTGGTTCATATGTCGCGGTGGAAAACCTCCACCCTCCTCAGTCGAGCAGCGCTTTTGAGTGTTGCGTGTTTGATTGTATGGTAGTGTATGGTGGTTGGCCGCTGCGTGTCAACGCGATGGATCAAGCCATGAATGTTCAGCCACAAATCCCCAAAGCCGACGGCAGCGCCACCGACCTGGTCGAACGCGGGCTGCGTAAGGCAATCATCGAACTTGAGCTGGGGCCGGGCAGCAAGCTCTCCGAACAGGAGATCGCCAACCGGCTCGGGGTCTCGCGCCAGCCGGTCCGCGAAGCCCTGATCCGTCTGGCCAATTCGCGGCTGATCGAAATCCGTCCCAATCGCGGCACGGTGGTGGTGCGCATCTCGGCCAAGGAAATGACCGAGGCGCTGTTCGTGCGCCTGTCAGTGGAACTGGCGGTGGTCGAACGGGCCGTGGAAAACTTCGATCCCTGGCAGCGCAAGCGCATCGACGCCTTGATTGGAAAGCAGAAAGAGGCTGCCAACGCGCTCGATCACGCCGCGTTCCGCGAGCACGACGAGGCGTTTCATATCGCGCTGGCTCAGGGCGCCGGCGTCGGTATCGCCTGGATCGCCATCGCCGACATGAAGTCACATATGGACCGGGTCTGTAACCTGACGCTGCAAACCGAAAGCGACATGCTGCGCCGGGTCAAGGAGCACCGTGCCATCATGGAGGCCATCGACAATGGCGAGCGCAAGTCTGCCCGCAAGGCAATGACCGCCCATCTGGAAAGCATTCTCGATGCCATGCCGGCTTTAGAGGCAAGCTATCCGCACCTGTTCGGCTGAGGTGGCCTAAACCGAACTCAGCAAAATGCTGGTCTCGCTGTTGAGCACCCCATCGGTCTCGCGCACGTCCCGCAGAACCCGGTCAAAATCCGCCAGCGTCGCAGCGCGGATTTCGGCGATCAGGTCCCAGGCCCCATTGGTGGAGTGCAGCGAATACAGCTCCGGAATACCGCGCAGGCTCTTGATCAGGTTGGTGGTCGACTTGCCGGTGACCTCGATCGACATGATGGCGCGGATCATGTCGGCTTCCTGGTCCTGATGTACCCGCACCGTAAACCCCAGCACTGCCCCCGATTCAATCAGGCGGTCCAGCCGCGATTGCACCGTGGCGCGCGACACCGACAGGATTTCCGCAATCTTGGACAGTGGCGCCCGCCCGTCCTTGCGCAGGATGGAGAGCAGCGAGCGATCGAGATCATCAAAGATGTGCATTGTAAAATTGTACATCAGAGCTAGGCATTTTGCCAAGTTCCGATCAATTATGTGCGCTAGATCGGCATATTTTAAGGCAGGGCGCCCCGGTATGATGGCTTATATCCTGAAAGCCAACCCGCGGTGCGCCAAATGGTCCAGTTCACAGACGTCAAGAATGTTGTCGATCTCGTCGCGGAAATCGGCATCGATGAGGTGTTTGTCGGTCTCGCTCAATATATCGAGGACGACTTCCGCCGCTGGCTGGACTTTGAAAAAGTGCCGCGCATCGCCAGCCACTCCGGCGCTGGCGTCATCGAGCTGATGCCCGCCAGCGATGGCGAGCACTACGGCTTCAAATATGTCAACGGCCACCCCAGCAACACCAGCGAAGGCCTGCAGACGGTCACTGCCTTTGGCGTGCTCTCGGACGTGCGCACCGGCTATCCGCTGTTCCTGTCGGAAATGACCATCACCACGGCACTGCGCACCGCCGCAACGTCGGCACTGGCTGCCCGCTATCTGGCCCGGTCGGATTCCAGGGTGATGGCGATTATCGGCCTTGGCGCCCAGTCCGAGTTCCAGGCGCTGGCCTTCCGCGCCCTGCTCGGCATTCAGTCGCTGCAAGTCTATGACATCGACCCGGCCGCCGAAGCCAAATTCCTTGCCAATCTGAGCGGGTTGGGTTTCACCATTGTCGCTTGCCGCAGTGCGGCCGAGGCAGTGCTGGGCGCTGATATCATTACCACGATAACCGCCGACAAGCTCAAGGCCACCATCCTCTCCGACAACATGATCGGCGCCGGCGTTCATATCAACGGCGTCGGCGGCGATTGCCCTGGCAAGACCGAATTGCAGCGCGACATCCTGCTGCGCGCCGACGTGTTCGTGGAATACACTCCGCAGACCCGCATCGAAGGCGAAATCCAGCAGATGCCGGCCGATTTTCCGGTCACCGAACTCTGGCAGGTGATGACCGGCCAGGTCGATGGTCGCCGCTCGGCAGATCAGATCACCTTGTTCGACAGCGTCGGCTTTGCCACCGAGGATTTCTCGGCGCTGCGCTATCTGCGCGATCATGTGCAGGGCACCCGGCATTATTCGGAACTGAACCTGCTGGCCGAACCACAGGATCCGCGCAATCTATTCGGCGTGCTGCGCCGTCCGGTCGTGGCTCCCATGCTGATGGGTGCGGCGTGAGCCGGCGATTTCGCGCCACTGTCACATAAATCGGATAGCGCCTGCTGACCTGCTCAAGGATCGGCGATGCGCTGCGCGATTTGTTTCATACCCCCGGCCGACGATGTGCTGACCATCGCAGCGGGCCGCTGGCTGCGCCGCGATCCCTATTCCGGCGCGCGGATTGCCCATATGGTGGAGGGGCTGGCGGAAAAGGACCACGCCTTCCTCACCGCCGCTCCCCGCCGTATCGGCTTTCACGGCTCGCTCAAGGCGTCGTTCCGGCTCGATCCGGAGCGCAGCATCGATGAGTTGGAACAGTTCCTTGCCAAATTCTGCCGTCGGGTGCCTCCGATCACCGTCGATCCGGTGCGGATTGCGCTGATCCATAATTTCTTCGCCCTGATCCCGGCGGCGCCAGCGCCCGAACTCAATGAACTGGCCGCCGATTTCGTCACCGTGTTCGACCAATTCCGCGCGCCGCTGACGGATCTGGATATGGCCCGGGGCGACATTGGCCGGCTGAGCGGTCGCCAGTTCAACAATCTGATGAGCTGGGGCCATCCCCATGTGCTCGACGAATTCCGCTTCCACATGGCCCTGAGCGGGCCAATCGATGAGCTGGAACGCGATTACGTCGCATTCGTGCTGCAGCGTCATTTCGGCGATCTGGCCACCGCGCCGCTCCAGCTTGGACAGGTTGCGCTGTTTGTTGAACCGGAGCCAAATGCGCCTTTCCTGATTCACTCGACCCATCAATTCACCGCCCATCATCAACGCAAGACTGCCTGATCCATGACCCGCTCCGTCCAAGAAACCGTGCTGACCAATGCCCGCATCGTGCTGGCCGATGAAATCATCCTCGGCTCCGTGCTGCTGCGCGACGGCAAGATCGCCGCCATCGACGGACCCTTTGCCGGGGGCGAGGATATGGAGGGCGACTACGTCATTCCCGGTCTGGTCGAACTGCACACCGATCACCTGGAAAACCACTATGCGCCGCGCCCTAAAGTGCGCTGGAACGCCATTGCGGCGGTGCAGGCCCACGATGCGCAGGTGGCGGCATCGGGCATTACCACGGTGTTCGATGCCCTGCGCGTCGGCTCCGATGAGCAGGCCGATATGGGCAGCGCCGAAATGACCGTTTTGGCCGACGCCATCAAGACTGCAAAGGCCGCTAACCGCCTGCGCGCCGACCACTTCATCCATTTGCGCTGCGAAGTTTCGGCGCCCGATTGCGGCATCAGCTTTGAGCGGTTGCAGGCCGATCCGCTGGTGCGACTGGCTTCGCTGATGGACCACGCGCCCAACCAGCGTCAGTTCGCCAGCTTCGAGGCGTACAGGATTTACTATCAGGGCAAGCTCAAGATGAGCGACGCGGCCCTCGCCGAGTTTTCGGCCCGCCGGATCCGCGAGAGCGAGACCTATTCGGCTCCGCATCGCGCCACGATCGCTCAATACTGCCGCGACAATGGCATCGTGCTGGCCAGCCACGACGATGCCACGCTGGGCCATGTCGATGAAGCCATTGCACAGGGCATCAACGTCGCCGAATTCCCCACCACCATGGAAGCGGCCAAGGCCTCCCATGATGCTGGCCTGGCGGTGCTGATGGGCGCGCCCAATGTGGTGCGCGGTTCGTCCCATTCGGGCAATATCTCGGCGCGGACGCTGGCCGAAGCGGGGCTGCTCGATATCCTGTCGTCCGATTATATCCCGTTCAGCCTGTTGCAGGCAGCGTTCTCGCTGGGCGATGCGGTTGACGGCATTTCGCTGCCGCGCGCCGTGCAGATGGTCTCCAAGCGCCCCGCCGATGCGGCAGGCTTGGATGATCGTGGCGAAATCGCCATCGGCAAGCGCGCCGATCTGGTGCGGGCGCGGGTGGACGATGGCATCCCGATCGTGCGCACCGTATGGCGCGAAGGCCAGCGCGTCATTTAGACCACCAACTCGAGCAGATCGGCCGGAAACCGGCTCAAACCATAGAGAATGGGCTTGCCGTCGGGGTCGATGTCGACAGCCTCCGACACCAGCAGGATGGCGCCCGGCGCCAGCTTGAGCATCGTGGTTTCCTCGGCATTGGCGTGGCGCGCCGAAATTTTGGTGCTGGCGCGGGAATAGTCGGCAATGCCCAGTTCGCGGAACGTCGCCGTCACCGAATGGCTGGCGGCAAAGCGTTCGGCAAAGTCGGGGAAGTCGCGAAAGGCGATCCAGGCGGTGGCCCGCGACACCGGGCGGCCGTCGGCGGTGGACAGGGTTTCGAGCCGGCTCACTTTGGCGCCGATCTTGATCGCTAGCGCTGCCGCACAAGCAGCCGAGGCATTTTCGAGATGTTGCGACAGCAGTGCGCTGCGCAATTCATCGGCTTGTCCGGCCAGATTTTCCGAAAACCGGGTGCGCTTGCCGATCTTGTAGCTGAGGCGCCGCGCCTGATCGACAAAGCTGCCGCGACCCTGTTCGGTCTTGACCACACCTTCGGCCTGCAGCGCCGCCAGTGCCCGCCGCACGGTATGGCGATTGGCGCTAAACCGTTCCGCAAGCTCACTTTCCGGCGGCAATCGGTCGCCCTGCGCCAGCTTGCCGCCGACGATATCGAGACGGATGGCATCGGCGATACGGCGCCAGATGGCGACGCCGCTGAGATGGCTTTCGGGTGTGGTGAGGTTTTTTGTCATTGCAAATTCACATCAGAAGCCTAAGACGGAAATCAGGATATAAGTTGTCTATTTTATTAGACAAGTTGAGGCAAGCGATGATTGCACAGGTTGCTGACACTACCGAACCACGGCGGCTGGCGCTGACCGCGCTGGCGGCGGCCCCATCGGGCGCGCTGAACACCGCCTGGGCCGAGTGGGCCGACAAGCCGGAGTTTCGCGCGGTGCGCGGCCCGGAAACCGGGCTGGTGATGATGCGTGGTCGCGCCGGTGGCGGCGGGGCGCCGTTCAATCTGGGCGAGGCAACGGTCAGCCGCGCCACGATCAAGCTCGAAACCGGCGAGATCGGCCATGGCTATTGCCTTGGCCGCGATCTGGAAAAGGCCCGGCTGATCGCCGTATTCGATGCGCTGTTCCAGCGCGATCCCCAGCGGGTCGAGACCCAACTGCTGGTGCCGCTGCGCACGATTGCCACCGCACATGACCTCAAAAAGCGCGAAGAAACCGCCGCGACCAAGGTCGACTTCTTCACCATGGTGCGGGGAGACAATTGATGGAAACACTGGTTCTCGATGGCGGCTTTGCCGATCCCGTCATGCAGTCGCAGGGCGCCTTTCGCGCTTTGATGAACGCGCTGGCCAATCCCGGGACCGTGCAGGCGTTCGATGCTGGTCTGCTGCCGCCCAGCCCGCTGACTGCCGAATTGGCCGCAGCGGCCCTGACCCTGTGCGATCACGACACCCAATTGTATCTGGCGCCTCACCTCGCCACCGACGCCGTTATCGGCTGGTTGCGGTTTCACAGCGGCGCACCGCTGACTGAACGCCCGGAACTGGCGCAGTTTGCTTTGCTCGATGCGGCCACAGCCGTCTCCTTTTCGGCCTTTGCCCAAGGCAGCGATCTCTATCCGGATCGCTCGACCACTCTGGTGCTGGCGCTGCCATCATTGACCGGGGGCGCTGTGTTGACGCTCCGGGGACCCGGCGTGGATGGACAGATCACAATAGCACCGCTCGGGCTGCCCGAGGATTTCCTGGCCCAATGGACTGACAATGCGGGCCAATTTCCGCGCGGTATCGACCTGTTGCTGGTTGCCGACGGGCAGGTGATCGGCCTGCCCCGGACCACCCGCATTTCACGGAAGGACGCGTAATGTACGTTGCCGTCAAAGGCGGAGAGGCCGCCATTGCCAATGCCCATGCCCTGCTGGCCGACCGGCGCCGGGGCGACCGTTCGGTGCCGGCGCTGGGAATTGAGCAGATCGTTCAACAGCTTGGCCTGGCGGTGGATCGCTGCATGGCCGAAGGTTCGCTGTATGACAAGGAACTGGCAGCGCTGGCGATCATCCAGTCGCGCGGGGATCTGATCGAGGCGATCTTTCTGGTCCGCGCCTTCCGCACCACGCTGCCGCGCTTTGGCTATTCCAACCCGATCGACACGGCTAACATGCTGATCGAACGGCGGGTTTCGGCAACCTTCAAGGACCTGCCAGGTGGCCAATTGCTGGGCCCGACCTTCGATTATACCCATCGCCTGCTCGACCCGGCAGTGGCCGAAGGCGCCGATGTTGCGGCTCCAACCACACGACAGAGCGCTAACATCGCCGCCCCTCGCGTTACCACTTTGCTAGCATCCGAGGGACTGATCGAGCCAGATGGTGACGCATCGGCGCAGGATATTGGCGACCTGACGCGCGAACCTATGCAATTTCCGCTGGGCCGCGATGTGCGGCTGCAGGCCCTGGCGCGCGGAGACGAGGGGTTCCTGCTGGGGCTGGCCTATTCCACCCAGCGTGGCTTTGGCCGCTCGCATCCGTTTGTCGGGGAAATCCGCATCGGCGAAGTCGAGGTCGAACTCGATATTCCAGAGCTTGGTTTTGCCGTCAGCCTCGGGCGGGTCAAGGTCACCGAATGCCAGATGGTCAACCAGTTCAAGGGCTCGGCAAAACTGCCACCGCAGTTCACCCGTGGCTACGGGCTGGTGTTCGGCCAATCGGAGCGCAAGGCGATGTCGATGTCGCTGTGCGACCGGGCGCTGCGGGCCCGCGAATTCGGCGACGATATCGTGGCGCCGGCGCAGGACGAGGAGTTTGTGATTTCGCACCTCGATAATGTGCAGTCCACCGGCTTTGTCGAGCATTTGAAGTTGCCGCATTATGTGGATTTCCAGGCTGAGCTGGATCTGGTGCGCCGGATGCGGGCGGAGCAGGACGCGGTCCGGGAGGCGGCGGAGTGACGGGTACTCTGCAAGATCGTGGCTCTCGTCACCCCTCCCTTGCCCTCCCCATCAAGGGGAGGGTGAACCCGGTGGGTGTGGCGGCATTCTGCCAGAAACGCGATGTCACCCTCCCCCTTGCGGGGAGGGCCAGGGAGGGGGTTGCCTCCGCACATATGGAGCCAGTCGCATGACCCTGATCCCCAGCTACAACTTTGCCTATCTCGACGAGCAGACCAAGCGGATGATCCGCCGGGCGATCCTCAAGGCCATTGCCATTCCGGGCTATCAGGTGCCGTTTGCCAGCCGCGAAATGCCGATGCCTTATGGCTGGGGCACCGGCGGGGTGCAGGTCACGGCCTCGATCATTGGGCCGGACGACGTGCTCAAGGTGATCGACCAGGGCGCCGACGACACCACCAATGCGGTGTCGATCCGGGCGTTCTTCGCCAAGGTGGCCGATGTGGCGACCACTACAAAAACCGGCGAGGCCACGATCATCCAGACCCGCCATCGCATCCCGGAAAAGCCGCTCGCGGCAGGGCAGGTGCTGGTCTATCAGGTGCCGATTCCCGAACCGTTGCGCTTTCTCGAACCGCGCGAAACCGAGACGCGCAAGATGCACGCGCTCGAGGAATACGGGCTGATGCATGTCAAGCTCTACGAAGATATCGCCCGGCACGGCGAGATCGCCACCACTTATGCCTATCCGGTCAAGGTGGAGGGGCGTTACGTCATGGACCCCTCGCCGACGCCCAAGTTCGACAATCCCAAGATGCACATGTCCAAAGCCCTGCAACTGTTCGGCGCCGGGCGCGAAATGCGCATCTATGCGGTGCCACCATACACCGAGGTCAAAAGCCTCGATTTTGAGGATCATCCGTTTCAAATCCAGGAATTCAAGGAGCCGTGCGCGCTCTGCGCGGCGACCGGGGTGTATCTCGACGAGGTCATCCTCGATGACCATGGCGGGCACATGTTCGTCTGCTCCGACACCGACAATTGCGAAGACCGCCGCGCCCATGGGCACCGTGGCGCGCTGAGCGGGGAAGCACTGGAGGCGGCGGAATGAGTGACGAACCCCTGCTCAAGGTCGAGAACCTGACCAAATACTATGGCACCCGCATGGGCTGCGTTGATGTGAGCTTCAAGCTGTGGCCCGGCGAAGTGCTGGCCATTGTCGGGGAAAGCGGCTCGGGCAAGACCACGCTGCTCAATTGCCTGTCGACCAATCTGGAGCCCAGCTCCGGCGTGGCCGAATACCGGATGCGCGACGCTGTCTGGCGCAATCTTTATGAGTTGAGCGAAGCCGAGCGGCGCTTCCTGATGCGGACGGACTGGGGCTTTGTCCACCAGAACCCGGCGGACGGGTTGCGGATGACCGTATCGGCCGGCGCCAATGTCGGTGAACGGCTGATGGCAGTGGGCGACCGGCACTATGGCCACATCCGCTCGACCGCGCTCGATTGGCTCGGGCGTGTCGAAATCGCCGCCGACCGGATTGATGATCAACCGCGTTCATTCTCGGGCGGCATGCGCCAGCGCCTGCAGATTGCCCGCAATCTGGTGACCGGCCCACGGCTGGTGTTCATGGATGAGCCGACCGGCGGTCTCGACGTTTCGGTGCAGGCGCGGCTGCTCGACCTGCTGCGTGGCCTCGTGGGTGAACTGGGGCTGGCGGCGGTGATCGTGACCCACGATCTGGCCGTGGCAAGGCTGCTCAGCCATCGGATGATGGTGATGAAGGACGGGCGGGTGATCGAGGCCGGACTGACCGACCGGGTGCTCGACGATCCGCGCGAGCCTTATACGCAGCTGCTCGTGTCCTCGATTTTGCAGGTGTGAGGATGGCACGAGCATCCCAACCCCTCACCCGTCTCGCGCTGCGCGCGATCCACCCTCTCCCTCAAGGGGCGAGGGGAGGTCCGGTGGTTGCCCTTCCACAGTGCCCCCCTTCTCCCCTTGAGGGAGAAGGTGCCCCGCAGGGGCGGATGAGGGGTCTCTTTCTCGGAGTTCACGTATGACCCCTCTCCTCGTCCAGGCCGTGTCGAAAACCTTCACCATGCATCTGCGCGATGGCGTGGTGCTGCCGGTGGTGCATGACGTCAATTTTGCCGTCGAGGCTAGCGAATGCGTCGTGCTGGGCGGGCCATCCGGGGCGGGCAAAAGCTCGATCCTCAAGATGGTCTATGGCAATTACGGCGTCGATGCAGGGCAGATCCTGTTGGCCCATGGCGGCGAACAGGTCGATCTGGCAACGGCTGATCCGCGCGAGGTCTTGACCTTGCGGCGCGATACCATCGCCTATGTCAGCCAGTTCCTGCGCACCGTGCCGCGGGTTTCGGCGCTCGACGTGGTGGCCGAACCGCTGGTCATTCGCGGCGTCAACAAGGCCGAGGCGCAGGAGCGCGCCAAGGCGTTGCTGGCTCGGCTCAACCTGCCGGAACGGCTGTGGTCGCTGCCGCCGGCGACGTTTTCAGGCGGCGAACAGCAGCGGGTCAATATCGCACGCGGCTTCATCACCGATCACACGGTGCTGCTGCTCGATGAGCCGACAGCCTCGCTCGACGCCACCAACCGCGCCGTGGTGGTCGAGATGATCGCGCAGAAGAAGGCGGCGGGGACGGCGCTGCTCGGCATTTTCCACGACGAGGATGTGCGCAGCCAGGTCGCCGACCGGATTGTTGACGTCACCGGCTTTGCCCCCAGGATCGCGGCATGACCCGGCTGTCCGAAGCCCCGTTCGTCCACCCGACGGCCGAGGTGAAAAACGCCACTTTGGGCCGCTACACCGAAGTCGGCGCCGGCTGTCACATCGCCAATTCCACGCTGGGGGACTATTCGTACTGCGTCGAAAACACCCAGATCGCCTATGCGACGATCGGCAAGTTTGCCAATATCGCGGCGCATGTGCGGATTTACGCCTCGATGCACCCGATGCAGCATGCGTCGCTGCATCATTTCACCTATCGCTCGTCGTGGTATTTCGAGGGCGAGGTGGACAATGCCGAGTTCTTCGACTGGCGCGCCGAACAGCGCATCCATATCGGCCACGATACCTGGATCGGCCATGGTGCGGTGGTAATGCCCGGGGTGCGGATCGGCAATGGGGCGGTTATTGGCTCCAATGCGGTGGTGACCAGGGACGTGGCGGACTTTGCCATCGCCGTTGGCGTGCCGGCCCGCACCATCAAGCAGCGGTTTTCCGACGTTGTCGCCGCGCGGGTGGATGCGCTGGCGTGGTGGGACTGGAGCCATGAGCGGCTTCACGCTGGGCTCAAGGACTTCCGGACGCTGCCGATCGAGGCGTTTCTGGAGAAATACGAGGGGTAGGCTCCCAGACCCGACAAAACTACCTGTTTCCTTCTCCCCTTGCGGGAGAAGGTGCCCGAAGGGCGGATGAGGGGTCTCTTGCTTAACGCGATATTTGCGGAAGCAACCCCTCACCCTGACTTTTCGCTGAACGCGAAAAGTCTGTCCCTCTCCCGCAAGGGGCGAGGGTGAGGACTGATGGTCTGGTGCGTGGACCGTCCGCCCCCCATCGTCACCAATCCGTCACCGAACTGACATTGCAGGTTTATGCGCAGGACATAGGCATTCCGCTCGGTTGCATGACCGGAGAATACGTATGCTCAAGATTTCCAGGGTCTCACGACGGTTCGGCTCCAAGACCGCCGTCGAAAATATCGATCTGGAAATTCCAGACGGGCAGATGGTTGGCATTATCGGTCGCTCCGGCGCCGGTAAATCGACGCTGTTGCGCATGATCAACCGGCTGGCAGATGTGTCGGACGGCTTTATCGAATATGGCGGCGTGCGCGTTTCGGCGGTCAAGGGCCAGGCGCTGCGCAGCTGGCAGCGCGATTGCGCCATGATCTTCCAGCAGTTCAATCTGGTGCCGCGCCTTGATGTTTTGACCAATGTGCTGCTCGGGCGCCTCAATGGCCGCTCCACGCTGTCGAGCGTGCTCAACATGTTTTCCCACGCCGAACGGCGCGATGCGCTGCTGGCGCTGGACCGGCTCGATATCGCCCAGACCGCGCTGCAGCGCGCCGGCACCTTGTCGGGTGGGCAACAGCAGCGCGTGGCCATCGCCCGCGCCTTGATGCAAGGCCCCAAGCTGGTGCTGGCCGACGAGCCGATCGCTTCGCTCGATCCGCGCAATGCCCAGATCGTCATGGATAGCCTGCGCGATATCAATCGCCAGCAGGGCCTGACGGTGATCACCAACCTGCACACGCTCGATACCGCCCGCGCCTATTGCAGCCGCATCATTGGCATGGCCGCCGGCAGGGTGGTGTTCGACGGCCGCCCCGAACAGCTCACCGAAGCTGCCGCCCGCGAAATCTACGGCGCCGACGGCATGAAGGAAGCCTTTTCCGAAGCCATCACCTCCACATCCATGCCGGGCCAGCGCGCCCGCGTTCCGGCCCTTGAGGGCGCGGTCTGACCGCTGCTCCGGCCTTTCCCCCATTCGGCGGCCGCTCGGCTGCCCGAATTGTCACGATGACATGCAATCAGGAGACCCTCGCATGCTCAAGACCATTCTGCTCACCACCGTTGCCCTCGTCGCTCTCGGCGCCGGCTCGGTCGCCACCTATGCCCAGGACATCAAGGAACTGCGCATCGGCATCCTCGGCGGCGAAAACGAAGCCGACCGCCTGCGCAACTACTCTTGCCTGGCCGACCACCTCAAGGCCGATCTCGGCTTCGACAAGGTGTCGCTGTTCCCCGCTGCTGACTATGACGGCGTGATCCAGGGCCTGCTGGGCGGTACTCTGGACGTCGCCGAACTGGGCGCTTCCGGCTATGCCAAGGTGTTTATCAAGGACCCCAAGGTTGTCACCCCGATCCTGACCACCAAGCAGACCGATGGCTCGACCGGTTACTACTCGATCGGCCTGGCGCTCAAGTCTTCCGGCATCACCGATATCATGTCCGCCAAGGGCAAGAAGCTGGGCTATGCAGACCCGGATTCGACCTCGGGCTACCTGATCCCGCTGACCCAGATCCCAACCACCACCGGCATGCCAAACGACAAGTTCTTCGCCTCGGCTGATTTCAACGGCGGCCACGAAAACAACCTGCTCGCCGTGATCGACGGCAAGTCGGACGTATCGGTGGACGATTCGTCGGGTATCGGCGATTTCGCTGACGGCTTCACTTCGGGTACCTTCCACAAGCTGGTTGCCAAGGGCGCTGTCGATCCCGCAGATCTGGTCGAAGTGTGGCGCTCGCCGCTGATCCCGAACGGCCCAGTGGTGGTGCGTACCGCTCTCGGCGATGAATGGATCAAGAAGCTCACCGATTTCTACACCGCCCTGCCCACCAAGGACGCAGCATGCTTCTCGGCTGTCGAAGGCGGCGATTTCACCGACTACGTCCCGGTAAAGCCAGAATTCTACAACGCCATCATCGAAGCCCGTAAGGCTGCGATCGGCGGCTGATCTCTGATCGATAGCCTGCTGGACCGCGATTGTTCAGTCGACACCCTCCCCCTGTGGGGAGGGATCAAGGGTGGGGGTGGGTAAGCCCGGATATAGGGGCCCCGCACACCCCCTCCCAGCCTCCCCCATCAAGGGGGAGGTGCCGTCCGGTGGGTGGGCTGGATCGAGCAACGTCGAAGGCCGCTGAAAAAACCGGCCTGCCCCGCCCCAAGTCTATTCAGGATTGCCGATGACCCTAGCCACTGAACCGTCCGAAGCCGTGCGCACTGTCGATCTCGCCTGGCGGCAATTGGCCGGGCAGCGGCGGCTGTATTCCATCCTGGGCTTTGGCGGGCTGGCGCTGGCGCTGGTGGCGTCGCTATGGTTTGCCGACGAAAGCAATGCCGGCCACTTCTGGGACCGGCTGCCGCATCTGTTTGATTTTTTGAGCTGGCTCATTCCGCACGACTGGAACGACGTCTGGCGCGCGCTGCTCGATCTGCCCTCGCCCGCCGATAACGGCACCCAGGAATTCAACTTCCCGGTCGGCAAGGTGGAGATCGGCGGCGGCTTCTACATCCCCGAATATTTTTACCTGATGCTGATCACCATCAATGTGGCGCTGGTCTCCACCATCATCGGCTTCACCGGCGGGCTGGCGCTGTGCTTTTTTGCCGCCCGCAACCTGATGCCCTATGCGCCAGTGCGGTTTTTCGTCCGCCGCACCATGGAAATCCTGCGGGCTTTCCCCGAAATCGTCATTGCCGGGCTGTTTGCCGCGGTGCTGTCGATCGGGCCGGTCGCGGCCATGGTCGCAGTGGGGCTGCACACCATCGGGGCGCTGGGAAAGCTGTATTTCGAAGTCATCGAAAATATCGACATGAAGCCCGATGAGGGCATTCGCGCCGTCGGCGGCAACTGGATCGAGCGGGTGCGGTTCGGTGCGCTGCCGCAGGTGCTGCCCAATTTCGTCAGCTATGCCATGCTGCGGCTCGAAATCAACGTGCGCGCCTCTACCATTATCGGCGCAGTGGGCGGCGGCGGCATCGGCGAAGAGCTCAAGCTCTCGATCTCGCGCGGCTTTGGCGCCAAGACCGTGGCGCTGATCGCGCTGCTGCTGACCACCATCATCATCGTTGACCAGATTTCGGCCCATATCCGCCGGCGCCTGATCGGCGACGCCGCCTTCCTCGTACACGGGTGACCCCATGACCGATATGAGCGTGAGCCTGGAACAGCGCTTTCCCGCCGTGTTCCACCAATCCCCGGTCAAACGCTTTGCTCCATTGATCGGGGTGATCGCGGTCGCGGTCTATCTGGTTTATGCGGTGTGGTTTTTCGGCCTGCCCACGGTGTTGGGTGCGGCCAAGTGGGATCGGTTGGGCGATTATACCCAGCAGTGGATCGCTTATGACGTGTCGGCCGAATTCCGCCTCGACCAGAGCCCGCCGGTAGCAAAATTCCCGCGCTTTTCGGTGCTGGGCAATAATCCCCGTCCCGAATGGATCAAGACCGGCGCCGATGGCTCGACCACGCTCGAACTGTCCGGTGCCGATCACTCGGTGACCTTTACCGCGACGCAGGCAACCATCCGTCACGGTAGCGATAGCGTGGTGGTCGATCTGAGCGGCACCGATGCAGTGTTCGTCACCCAACCGGTGCCGGATTGGGTGACCCTCAAGTCCGGCCAGGTGATCGCCGATTTCGGTTTTTCCGGCGATATCCGCGTCAATCATGATCGGGTGAAGTTCCGCAAGCGCACGCTGGGCTGGCCCAATTTCATCTTCGATCCCAATTCGCCGTTCTTCGGTAAATCCGTCGGAGAAGTGACCGCACTGCTGGTCTCGGGTCCAGATCTGGTGCCGGGCACCTCCAACCTGGCTTTGGCCTTCGATAATTTCTGGAACAATGCGCAGTGGCAGCATGGCGACGTGCTGATCAAGCTGCTGCAGACCATTGTCATGGCCTTTGCCGGCACCCTGATCGGGGCGATGGTGGCGTTTCCGCTGGCCTTCCTTGCGGCGCGCAACATCACGGCCAATGGCGCGCTCAATCAGGGCTTCAAGCGGTTGTTCGATTTCCTGCGCTCGGTCGACATGCTGATCTGGGCGCTGTTTTTCACCCGCGCCTTCGGGCCTGGCCCGCTGGCTGGCATCGGCGCGATTGCCTTCACCGAAACCGGCACTTTGGGCAAGCTCTATGCCGAAGGGCTGGAAAATATCGACGACAAGCAGCGCGAGGGTATTCAGTCGACCGGCGCCAGTCCGATGCTGGTGCAGCGCTATGGCGTGGTGCCGCAGGTGCTGCCGGTCATGGTCAGCCAGACGCTCTATCAATGGGAATCCAACACCCGCTCGGCCAGCATTATCGGCGCGGTCGGAGCCGGCGGCATCGGGCTCAAGCTGTGGGAGGCGATGCGCACCAATTCCAACTGGAGCAATGTGTTTTACATGGTGCTGCTGATGCTGGCGGTGGTGTTCATTTTCGACAATCTGTCCAATGCCCTGCGCACGCGGCTGATCGGGCAGCGGATGCACTAGCGTTTAAATGACTAGATTATGACAGTGGCCTGTGACTTTCGTATGCCAAACACGGAGTCGACATGCCCAATTCAGACAAAAAAGATACGCTCGAAACCACGCTGCTCAAGCTGGCTACCCCCAATGTCTCGCCCAAGGAAATGCTGCGGCAGGCCAAAAAGCTGCATCCCAAGGCGTCCAAGAAGGACATCATCCGGGCAGCGTTCTCGTCCCTGATCCACACCGCCGATCAGGACGTGGAAAAGAGCCAGGCCTTGCAGAATTTTGCGCTGAGCGAACGCGGTTCAGTGAGCGAATAAGCGAGGCCAGTGGGAGCGGAAGCGACCCCCTCCCTTCCCTCCCCGCAAGGGGGAGGGTGATTGCGGTGGGTTGGCCCATGATGCACTAGGCCCAAGATTGCGGGCATTGAGTCATGGTAACAGGAGGCCCCGGAGGCCGACATTTTCGGCACCGGCTGCTGCAGCCACTGACACGCGATCATCATTGAACTGTCACGCCGCATTCATCGCTCTGAAATCTGAGCGTCACTGACCCCCGATAGGACTGCGCCGCACGAAAGCGATCGGCACCCTATTCGGAGAGACCTCGATGACACGCAATTGGCTGCTAACCGCAGCAATCTCGGCAGGCGCTGTGGCGCTGGCCAGCGCGCCGGCTTTGGCCGCGCCCACCAAGTTCGAATTCTGGTACGGCCTGTCTGGCGACCTCAGCGAGCGCGTTCAGGAAATGTGCGGCGACTTCAACAAGTCGCAGGCTGATTACGAAATCGTCTGCACCAGCCAGGACGATTACGACACCAACCTGCAAAACACCATTGCCGCGTACCGCGCCAACAAGCAGCCCACCATCGCCCAGATCCACGATGCCGGCACGCTCGACCTGATGCTGTCGGGCGCCTACATGCCCGTCGGCCAGCTGATGAAGGAAAACGGCTACGATATCGACTGGACCAATTATTTCTCCGGTATCGCCAGCTATTTCTCCACCTCCAAGGGTGAACTGCTGTCGATGCCGTTCAACTCCTCGACGGCAATGATCTATTACAACACCGACGCACTGGCCAAGGTTGGCTTTACCGGCGTGCCCCAGACCTGGGAAGAAGTCGAAGACGTTGCGACCAAGATGAAGGCCGCCGGCTATGATTGCCCGGTCGCCTTCGATCCGACCGGCGGCGTCTGGCAGTGGTTCGAGCAGTTCTCGGCTATCCACAACCAGCCCATCGCCACCGAAGGCAATGGTTTTGGCGGCCTCGATGCGGAACTCGTCTTCAACAAGGGCAAGTTCGTCGATCAGCTGACCTGGATCAAGAAGATGTATGACGCCGGCCTGTTCGTGAACAAATCCAAGGCTTCTGGCGAAACCGCCAATGACGCCTTCGAACATGGCCACTGCCAGATCACCTCGTCCTCGGTTGCCGATCACGGCACCTTCTCCAAGCTGGCCGACCCCACCGTGCATTGGCAAGTTGCCATGCTGCCCGTCTGGGCTGGCACCGAGCGCAAGAATTCGCTCGTCGGTGGCGCTTCGCTGTGGACCCTCAAGGGCAAGACTGCCGAAGAATACAAGGGCGCCGCTGCGTTCTTTGCCTTCCTCGCTACGCCAAAACAGGCCGAATGGTGGTCGACCGTGACCGGCTACATCCCAGTCACCAATACCGGCTTTGAAGCCATGAAGGCCAAGGGCTTCTACGACGCAGCCCCCTACAAGGGCCGTGAACTGGCGATCCAGAGCCTGACCTTCACCCCGCCGACCGAAAACACCCGCGGCATTCGCCTGGGCAACTACGTGCAGATCCGCAAGGAAGTTGGCGACGCCATCGCTTCCGTGCTGTTCGACAACGTACCGGTTCAGCAGGCTCTCGATACCGCTGTCGAACATGGCAATGCCGTGCTGCGCAAGTTCGAAAAGACCTACCAGGGCGTCGCTCTGCCTTGATCTGCGACTGAACTGGCCCCGCCTGCCCGGCGGCACCTCCCCCTTGACGGGGGAGGTTGGGAGGGGGTGCGAGAGCCCGGATATATGGGCTTTCCCACCCCCTCCCACAGCCCTTCGCGCGTAGCGCTACGGGCGTTCTTCGCCGCCAAGGTCCACCGGACCTTGGCAAGGTGGCTCATCACTCCTTCCCCGCAAGGGGGAGGGTGTCGACTGATTGATCTCGGCAGCAAAATTTCTGAAGACGCCCAAGGACAACCGCCAATGGAACGCCGCGCCTTTTACCGCAAGACCAGCCTGCCCTGGCTGCTGCTGGCCCCGCAATTGCTGTTGATCCTGGTCTTTTTCTACTGGCCGACGACGCAGGCGCTGTATTGGGCGTTCACGCTGGAACAACCCTGGGGCGGCGGCAATAGCTGGGCTGGCTGGGACAATTTCATCTCGGTGTTCCAGGACAACCGCTACTGGTCCACGGTGATCCGCAGCGCGTTTTATGCGATAACCGCCACCGCGCTGTCCATGGCTGCCGCGCTGACCCTGGCGCTGTTCGCCGACCGGGCGCTCAAGGGCACCAAGCTGTTTCAGGGCATTTTCATCTGGCCCTATGCCATTGCTGCCCCCGCCGCCGGCGTCGCCTTCCGCTTCATGTTTTCGCCCGAGGCCGGGCTGATCGGGGCGGTCAACCAGATCTGGCCTGGCATCTGGGACCCCTCGACCAATGGCTTTCAGGCCCTGGGCATGGTCATCGTCTGCCACGCCTGGCTCGGCATCGGCTACAATTTCGTGTTCTTTCTCGCCGCGCTGCAAGGCATTCCGCGCTCGCTCAACGAAGCCGGGGCCATGGACGGGGCACGCCCGTTCCGCCGCATGCTCGACCTGCAATTGCCGCTGATCGCGCCGACGACGTTCTTCCTGTTCATCATCAACATTATCTCGAGCTTCACCGACAGCTTCGGGCTGATCGACACCATGACCGAGGGCGGCCCGATCGGGGCCACCAATGTGATGGTCTACAAGATCTATTTCGATGGTTTCAAAGGCCTCGATTACTCGGGCGCCGCCGCCCAATCGATCGTGCTCATGCTCATCGTCATCGTCCTGACGTTCATCCAGTTCAGATGGGTCGAACGCAAGATTCACTATAACTGAGGTCCGGCCATGATCGAACGCTCCCGTACCTTCGATATCATTACCTATTGCGTCATGGCCATCGGCCTTGTCGTCGTCATTGCCCCGTTCTGGGTGGTGTTCGTCGCCGGCTCGCAATCGCTGCAGGAAGTCTCGCGCGTGCCGATCAGCCTGTGGCCGAGCGGGCATCTGTTTGAAAACATTTCTGCCGCCTGGACCCGCACGGACCTGGGGCCAAAGCTGGTCAATTCGCTGATCGTGGCTTTGGGCGTTACCACCGGCAAGATCGTACTGGCGGCACTCTCGGCCTTTGCCATCGTGTTCTTCAGCTTTCGGGGCCGGATGCTGAGCTTCTGGCTGATCTTCGTGACGCTGATGCTGCCGCTCGAAGTGCGGATCGTGCCGACCTATTCGGTGGCGGCCAATGCGCTGGGGCCATTCCAGTCGCTGCTTGATATGACCGGCCTTACCGGCCTGATCCAGTCGCTGACCGGCATCCAGATTGCCATGAGCTGGAACCTGCTCAATTCCTATCCCGGCATGATCCTGCCGCTGATCGCCACGGCGACCGGCACGTTCCTCTATCGCCAGTTCTTCATGACCATTCCCGACGAGCTGGTCGAAGCCTCCAAGATGGATGGCTCGGGGCCGATGCGGTTTTTCTTTGAAGTACTGATCCCCCTGAGCCGCACCAATATGCTGGCGCTAGCCACCATCATGTTCGTCTATTCCTGGAACCAGTATCTGTGGCCGCTGCTGATCACCACCGACCGCAAGAACTATGGCACCGCGGTGATGCAGCTCAAGGCGCTGATCCCGGCGCAGAACGGCACGCCGGACTGGAACGTCACCATGGCGGGCGCCCTCATCATCATGCTGCCACCGCTCCTCGTCGTTGCCTTCATGCAGCGCTGGTTCGTGCGCGGCCTCATCTCCTCGGACAAGTGAGCCCAATGTTTATGTCAGCCATCACCCTCAAATCGGTCAAGAAGCGCTACCAGAAATCGCTGGTGGTGCATGGCGTTGACGTCACCATCGAACAGGGTGAGTTCGTCGTCATCCTCGGGCCATCGGGTTGCGGCAAGTCTACGCTGCTGCGCATGATTGCGGGTCTGGAAGAGATTTCCGAGGGCGAAATCCTGATCGGCGGCAAGGTGGTCAATGACCTGGAGCCGCGCGAACGCGGCTGCGCCATGGTATTTCAGAACTACGCGCTGTATCCGCACATGACCGTGGCCGGCAATATCGGCTACGCGCTTAAGGTCGCCGGCATGAAGCGCGTCCAGCGCGACGCCAAGGTTTTGGCCGTGGCCACCTCGGTGGGCCTTGAAACCTTCCTCGATCGTCGTCCGGGGCAATTGTCCGGCGGCCAGCGCCAGCGCGTTGCTATGGCCCGCGCCATGGTGCGGGAACCCAAGGTGTTCCTGTTCGACGAACCATTCTCCAACCTTGATGCCAAGCTGCGCGTGGCGATGCGCTCCGAAGTGCGCCGCCTGCACCGCGATCTCGGCGTCACCTCGGTCTTCGTTACCCATGACCAGACCGAAGCCATGACCCTGGCCGACCGGCTGATCATCATGAATGCCGGCAAGGTCGAGCAGGTCGGCACCCCGTCCGAAGTCTATCACCGCCCCGCTAGCCGTTTCGTCGCCGATTTCATCGGCTCGCCGGCGATGAACCTGATCGAGGGCGTGTTCGATGCCCATGGGTTCTTCAACTATGGCAAGGATGGCCGCCTGCCGGTCGATCTGGGCAGCCGCATGGCCGGCCGCAAGGTGAGCCTGGGCGTGCGTCCCGAAGCGGTGCGCCGCGCTCAACCGGGCACGTCCGGAGCAATCGCTGCTACCGTTGATTATGTCGAGGAACTGGGCGCATCGCGGCTGATCTATGCCAGCAATAATGGCCATCAGATCATCGCCGTGGACACCAGTTCGGCCACCATCCCGACAGGCAGCCAGCTCCATTTCACCTTTGCCGAACAGGACATGCACCTGTTTGCCGCCGAAGACGGTCGCCGCATCGACACCGGCATTGCCGATCCGCGCCGCTCCAGTTCGCCTGCCAATGATCTGACCATCAAAGCCTGACCCTAGGGAGACAAACATGAGCAATATCGTTGCCACCGGCTTCAATTCCGGCTCGCTCGATGGAGAGCTGGAAAGCCTTGAACTGGACCTGCGTCGTCTCGCCGATATCGGCGTCGATACCGTCGAGATCGCCCTGACCACAATGGATCTGATCTCGGGCGGTCGCATCATCGAAGAGCGCGCCGCGCGATTGGTCGCACTGACCGACCAGTTCGATTTCCGCTACACCGTGCACGGCCTGGTCTCGTCCAACTTCATGGACCCAGCCACCGTGCGCCATCAGGTGGCGGCCGCCAAGGCGCTGGTCGAACTGTGCGATCGCATTGATTCCCGCATCCTGGTGCAGCATGGCGGCAATATCCGCGCCGCTGAAATCAAGGACCGCGCCCATGCCGATATGGTCGAGCGTGAAGCGCTGACCGAGCTGGCCGAATTTGCCCGCCCCTATGGCGTCGGCATCGCGCTGGAAAACATCTTCACCACCGAGCCCGGCCAGTATCGCCAGACCCCGGCCGAAGTCGCCGCCACGGTCAAGGCGGTCAACCACCCCAATGTGGTGGCGCTGATCGATTTCTCCCATGCCTATATCGAATCGACCTATCGGGGCCTGGATTTCCGCGAGCAGCTGCGCGCCATGGCCCCGGTTGCCGGCCATCTGCACGTGCATGACAGCTTCGGCCTGCCGATTGCGCACTACCAGCCCTATCACCCGCAGGAGGCCACTGCGCTTGGCCTGGGCGATCTGCACATGCCGCTGGGCTGGGGCGATATCGACTGGGAAGACATCTTTGCCGAACTGCAGTTCCTGCCCGATACCGTGTTGATGATGGAAATCGGCCAGCGCTATCGCAGCGAACAGCCCGCCAGCCTGGAACGGGCTTATCGCCTGATCGAAATCAATGCCCGCAATGCGGCGATGGCGGCCGAGTAGGGTTTGCAAAGACTATCGCACAGCGATCAGGGCACAGCACAGTCCACCCACAGGACGGCACCTCCCCCTTGATGGGGAGGGTGTCGACTGCACTATCCGGGCAGACGCTGCGGCGCCGATAGCCGCTTGCGCAGCCACGACTGCGCCGGACGTTCGACCCAGTTATAGCTCAGGATCGAGAGGCCGATCAGCGCCGACAGATAGACCAGCAGACCCCACGGGGTCTGGATCGGCGCCAGCGGGAAGCCGAGCAGCAGCACCGCCACCGCCATCAGCAGTTGCAGCGGGAAGTGCCAGAGGTAAAGCGCATAGGTCAGATCGCCCAGCGGCGAGACCTTTTGCCAGAAGCGGGCGCCGCGCTCGTCATGCAACGCCAAGGCCAGCACCGAGAGTGGCACCAGCACCATCCGGAACGCCATTTCCATCCACCACCAGCCGCGCCCGTCGAACTGGTTGAGCCAATTGGCCACCGGATGGAATTTCAGTTCGAAAATCGAGAAGGCCCACAGCGCCACGGTCAGCCAGAACAGGGGCGTGACCCAGGTGGCAAGGCGCGGTTGGGCGCGCCACCAGCGCCAGGCCTGATAGACCAGCCCGCCGGCGAAAAAGCCGATAATGCCGCGCCCGGTCGCCCAATCGTGGAACAGCACGTAAACCCCGATGCCCACCGCGATCAGCAGCGGCAAGATCCAGTGCGGCTTGAGCAGGCGGCAATACAGGAAAAACAGCGCGTACAGGATGATCTCGACGCCGACCGACCATTCGGGGCCATTATAGGTCCAGCCATGCACGAAATATTGCAGGAAAAACAGGTTCCAGAGGAAGTTGGGCACGTTGGTGCCACCATAGATATAGCTCTTGAGCCCATGGCTCATCAGCGCGATCTGCAGCACGGCGATGATCAGCAGCGTCAGCAGGTGCAGCGGATAGAGCCGGGAAAACCGCGCTACCCAGAAGCTGCGCAGGCCGAGAGTTTTGTCTGCGATCGCCTGCCCATAGAGCCAGAAGAACACAAAGCCCGAGAGGGTGAAGAAGAACTCCACCGCCAGCCAGCCGGCATTGTAGAGCGGGAACAGCAGCCCATAAAACGGCTGGATCGTGCGATCTTTCAGTTCGCCGCCGCCGATGGCATAGACATGCTGCCAATGCCAGAACACCACGGCCAAAGCCGCCACGCCGCGCGCCGCATCGAGCGAATGCAGCCGCTTGGGCTCGGGCGGGGCCGCAGCCGGGGCGGAAAAAGGATTGGGCAAATGACAGCGTCCGTCGTTCGGGTGGAAAACCAGCTTATCCCCTAAATCCCCGACGCATCCAAGGGTTGCCTGCGGCAGTGCCCCCATTCGGCAAGTGCATTGCCGGGATGCTGGGTGGGTTTCACCAATATCATGGCTTGCCCACCCCCACCCTTGATCCCTCCCCGCAAGGGGGAGGGTGTCGACTTCAGAATTTGGGCAGGTGAACTTTACAGATGTGATAGCCCGCCCTTGGGGCGGGGAGCAGAGTGAGTTCGCCCTAGATAACCTGCTGATTGTTGCCTTCGGCGTTAAACAGCAGGGCCTTGTCGGGCGCGAAGCCGAGGGTCAGGGTTTCGCCCATGGCGGCGTTGCTTTCGCTGCCCAGCGCCGCGATCATGGTCTGGCCCGAGGGCAGCGTCAGGTTGACGATGGTTTCGTTGCCCAGCCGTTCTACCAGCACCACCTTGCCGGCGATTGCGCCGTCTGGTGCTGGCAGCAGGTGATGCGGGCGCAGGCCCAATGTTGCGGTATCGCCGCTCTTGAGGGCCTTGCCGTCGAGCGGCAGGGTGACCGGCGCCATCACCGCGGAATGCACGGTGACGCTGGTGGGCGAACTGGCCGCGACGGTGACCGGCAGCAGGTTCATCTTGGGGGCGCCGATGAAAGCGGCGACGAACAGGTTGGCCGGGTGGTGATAAAGATCGAGCGGGGTGCCGACCTGCTGCACCACGCCCTGATTGAGCACCACGATCTTGTCGGCCAGCGTCATCGCCTCGACCTGATCGTGGGTGACGTAGATCATGGTGGCGCCCAGGTCATTGTGCAGCTTGGCCAGCTCCACCCGCATGTCACCGCGCAACGCAGCGTCGAGATTGGACAGTGGTTCGTCAAACAGGAACACTTCGGGCTGGCGCACGATGGCGCGGCCGATGGCGACGCGCTGGCGCTGGCCGCCGGACAGCGCTGCCGGCTTGCGTTGCAACAGATGTTCCATCTGCAGGATGCGGGCCGCTTCGCGAATCTTGGCGTCGCGGATCGCTTCGGGGGTCTTGGCCAGCTTCAGGCCAAAACCGACATTGTCGTACACCGTCATATGCGGATAGAGCGCATAGGACTGGAACACCATGGCGACGCCCCGGTCGCGTGGCTGCACATCGTTGCACAGCTTGCCGCCGATCCGCAGCTCGCCGCTCGAAATGTCCTCAAGCCCGGCGATCATCCGCAGCAGGGTGGACTTGCCGCAGCCCGAGGGGCCGACAAAGACGACGAATTCGCCATGCTCGACCTTGAGATCGACGCCCTTGATGACGTCGACACTGCCAAAGCTCTTGTGCAGATTTTTGAGTTCAAGATTGGCCATGGTGGTTCTCGCAACGTGAGGGTTAAATCTTGGCGCCGGGCGCGACCTTGTCGATCTGCGCATGCAGCAGGCCTTCGGCATCGATGCTGACCGGGATCGGATCGGACACTTCGCCGACGAAATTGCCCTCGGCGTCATCGTGAATAAAGCCCATCAGCATCAGACCGGTGTCAGTCGGCACGACCTTGCCGGCATAGCGACTGCCATTGTGCCCTTCAAGGAACGGGCCGGGTGCTACCTGCCACGGACCGCGCGGATTGTCGGCCATCAGATAGTGGGTTCCCCGCGTCGGCTGTTCGGGATTGAAGCGCCGATAGGCCTCTGACCAGTGCGAGCCATCGGTGCAGAACAGCATGTACCATTGGCTGCCGACGTTAAAGACCTGCGGCACTTCCATCTGGCCGAACATGCCGCCGGCAAATACCGGTGGCTGGATGGTCCAGGTGTACAGATCTGGCGAGGTGGCAAAGCCGATCGAGCCGCCGGCATTGGGTTCGGCAATGCTGGGGACGCGGGCGGTGAAATACATCAGCCAGCCGTCGCCATCCGGATCCTTGATCACCCACGGATCGCGCATGGCGCGGTCATGCCAGTGGCCCGGGGTGTATTCCTCGTAATCGGGCCCGGAAATATCCAGCGCCAGCCCGCTGCCGACACGCTGCCAATGGTGCATGTCGGTGGAGGTGGCGTGGCCGATGCGCTGGTGCATGCCCGCCTGCTCGGTACTGGTGCCGGTGTAGAACAGATGCCAGAGGCCAGTGTCGTCCTTGAGCACCGAACCGGTCCATGTGGTCCAGCTGTCAAAGCCATTGCCCTTGGAGGGGGCAAAGGTGGTGCCCAGATGGGTCCAGTTCGACAGATCCTGGCTGATGGCGTGGCCCTGGGTCACGTTGCGGTGGCGCAGGTCGGGATCGCCGAGGCTCTTGTCGGCCTGCAGGAAATAGATGTGCCAATCCTGCCCGTCGCGGGCCAGCCAGAAGTCCCAGATCCATTTGTCTTTGAGTGCGAGTGCCACGGTAAACGTCTTTCTATGGGGTAAAAGTCAGCCCTTGATCCCGGTCGAGGCGATCGAAGCGATGAACGCCCGTTGCAGGAACAGGTAAAAGGCAAGGACGGGGATGGTGATCAGCGACAGGTAGGCCATCACTTCGCCCCAGGCGATATTGAGCTGGAAGAAGTATTGCAGCCCCACCATGACCGGGCGGAACTGCTCGGACTGGGTGGTCATCAATGGCCACAGATACTGGTTGTACATGGCCAGGAATTTCAGGATCGCCGCTGTGGCAAACACCGGGCCCGAGATCGGCACGATGACCTTGGAATAGACCTGGAACCAGGTGGCGCCGTCGAGCCGCGCCGCTTCGATCAACTCCTTTGGCAGGTCGCGGAAATATTGCACGAACAGGAAGATGGTCAGCCCATCGGCAATGAACGGCACGATCTGCACATGATAGGAATTGAGCCAGCCAAAGGTGACGCCGCTGGAACTGACCCAGGGCAGGTTGTTGACCACCATCAGCATCGGAATGGCGATGGTTTCAAAGGGCACGATCAAGGTGGCGATGATGATCGCCAGCACCAGTTCGCGGCCGCGCCAGGTGATGCAGGCAAACGAGAACGCCGCCATCGAACACAGGAACAGCGACAGCACCACGGTGATGGCAGTGACCAGGATCGAATTGAAGATGAACAGCGCCACCGGCGCCCGCTTGAATGCGGCAAAGTAATTGTCGAGCGAGATATCGCCCACTGGCAGGAAGGCGCGCAGCGACGAGGTATCGCTGAGCAATTGCTGATCCGGTTTCAGCGACGACACCAGCATAAACACCAGTGGGAAGATGAAGATCAGCGCGACCACGACCAGCAGTCCATAGCGCAGCGTCAGCTTGACCGGACCATTGCCGGATTTGAGGGCGGTCATCACTTCTTCTCCCGGGTGAGATAGCGTTGCAGCAGCGAGATCGACAAAACCATCAGGAACAGCACCACCGAAATCGAGGAGCCGCCGGCGATGTCCTGCTTTTCGTAGCCGCGCGATACCGCCTGCAACACCATGGTCTGGGTGCTATCGAGCGGGCCGCCACGGGTCATGACGTTGACCTGGGAGAACAGGGCAAAAGCCTGCATGGTGATGACGATCAGGATCAGCACTGCGGTATTGCGCAGGCCGGGCCAGGTTACGTACCTGAATTTCTGCCAGCCGGTGGCGCCTTCGATATCGGCCGCCTCATAGAGCGAGACGGGAATGGTTTGCAGGCCCGAAAGCCAGATCACCATGTGAAACCCCACCGCCTGCCAGATCGACATCGCCATGATGGCGCCGAGCGCCGTGGCTGGATTGCCCAGCCAGTCGACGGGCTTGAACCCGCCAAAGGTGATGGCGCCCAGCATGGAGTTGAGCAGGCCGTTCTGGCCGTCATAGATAAAGCGCCAGAGCAGGGCGACGACGACGATCGACACCACCACCGGCATGAAATAGATGGCGCGGAACACGTTGATGCCGCGCAGTTTCTGGTTGATCAGCAGCGCCAGCAGCAGCGCCAGCCCACCCTGCAACGGCGCCACGAAAATCACGAACAGCAGCGTATTGCCGACCGCCTTGAGGAACAGCAGATCGCGCGCCAGCACCACGACCCTGGTGTCGCCAAACTGCAGCGAGGTCATTTCGCGCATGCCGTCATATTGCGGATAGTCGGGATTGTTGCGGGTAAAGCCGCGCACCGCCGGATAGCTCGCCGCGCCGGTCGCGTCGCGCAACACTTGCTTGGAGGTCGAATCGAGATCGGGTTGCAGCGTCAGGATGCCGACCCCGAGCAGGCTCTCGAAATTACGGGTTCCGACAAACTCGGTCGGGTTGGGCGAAACCAGCCGCTGATTGGTGAACGACAGCGCAAAGGCCAGAACGAACGGCACGATCAGGAAGGTCACCAGCAGCAGGAAGGCGGGCAGTGCCATCAGCCAGCCGGCGCGCGGGGAATCCTGCAATTTCGATCTTGAAACGGGTCCGGACATCTTGGTCTCCCTGCGGTGGCTTGGTTGGGGTGCGGTTCGCCCGTGGGCGAACCGCCGTCCGGGAGGGACGTGGGAGGTCGAGACGTTGCGGATCCCGAGGGGGTCGGATGCCGCAACGCCTTAGTCTGCCGCGCAAGCGGCGGGACGCCAGAGCGTTTCCAGCAAAAGTGGACGCCACTTTTGCGGTTCGGAAACGTGACAACAAATGCTCTAGAAACCGTAGTTCTTGTTCTTTTCGATATCGGCGTTGATCTCGTCGGTCGCCGCATCGAGCGTGTCGGTGACGTTGGCGCCATTGGCGATATCGGCGAGGGCCTTTTCAAAGATCTTGGCGTCCACGATGTAGCCCGGGGTCACCGGACGGACGAGCGCCTGCTTTTCGCTGAGCGCGTAGAACGCCGTCATGGCGCCGCCGTCCTTGTAGTTCTTGGACATTGCCGCTGCCGTCTTGGTCGGCGGAATGTTGCCGATGCCATCGGAGAAGGCGGCGAAATACTTGTCCTGCAGGGCGAACTTGATAAACGCGGTGGCGCCATCCTTATGCTGGCTGCCGGCGGTGACGCCGAACTGCCAGGAGGCAGCGCCGATCTTGGGGCCATGGCCGAAATCAGGCGCCGGCAGGAACAGCACGTCATCGAATTTTTCGAGCGCGCCGAGTGCGGCCCAGTTGCCGTTCCAGCTCAGGGCATATTTGCCGTTGATGAAGCCGGTATCGCGGTCAGCCGGATCCTGCGAGGTGCCGGGCGCCAGCTTGTCGACAAACAGGTGCTGCCACCATTCGCCAAACTTGATCGCGTCAGGCCCGTTCAGCGCGCCTTCGGCGGTCTTATAGGTGGTGCGGTCAACGATATCGCCGCCAAAGCTCTGCAGCAGCGGGCTGAATGCATAGGGATACCATTCCCCGGTCCAGGCCATGCCCAGATCGAGCGGGTATTCGAACTTGCCACTGGCCTTGAGCTTTTGCAGGATTGCCTCGAACTCGTCGCCGGTCCAGGGCTGCTCCAGCGTCGGCACGCGGATGCCAAATTCATCGAGCACCGACTTGCGCGCGACCATCGACACCGCCGCGTCCCACAGGCCGACCGAATAGAGCTTGCCCTGCCACTTGCCCAGCGTGCCGGGCAGGTAATCGGCAAACATGCTCTCGGGCAGATCGAGCGGCGCCATATAGCCCGACCAGGCCCAGTTCGGCATATTGGGGCCGTCGACGTCCAGAATATCGGGGAGTTTGTTGGACAGGGCGGCAGCGGTGACGCTGTCATTATAGGCGCCCTGCGGGAATTCTTCGAGCTTGATCGCCCAATCGGTCTGCGACGTGTTGAAATCGTCGATGATGCCGATCAGCACCTGGCGTTCCACCGGATTGCCGGCGCCGTGATACCACATGCTCAGATCAGTTGCGGCAAAGCTCGTGCCGCCCAAGGCGGTCGAAATCGCCAGAGCACCAATGAGTGTCCTGAAGAACGTCATGTTTCTTTCCTCCTGCTTATGAATGGCGTGACGACGGTGTCACGGGCCCTGACGGATTCCCGCCAGACCACCGGACCCGAGACCAGTTCCTGGCTCGGTTCATTCGGTTTGGTTGTGCCTGTGATCAGGCGCATCAGCTTGTCGGCAGCCCGCATGCCCATCACCCCATAGGGCAGGTCGACGCTGGTCACGGTCGGGTGCAGATGCTCGGTGATAATCTTGTAGTCATCATAGCCGGCGATCGAGATGTCGTCGGGGATCGACAGGCCGCGCTGGCGCAGCAGCGTGTAGACGCGCATCACCATCTTGTCGTTGGCGCAGCAGATCACGGTGGGCGGTTCAGGCAGCCGCAGCAACCGGTCCAGCGAGTCCCAGAGCCTGTCGAATTCATGGGCTTCGTCACTCAGCGCCCCGGCCAGTACCAGATCGGCGTCATAGGCGATGCCATTCTCGGCCAGCGCCCGCTGATAGCCTTTGGTGCGCAGCGGCCGCGCCGTCTGACGCTCGGGCAACGTGAGAAAACCGATGCGGCGGTGGCCCTTGTGGATCAGCAGAGCGGTCAGGTCGTGCTGGCCGCCCTCGTCATCGGGCAGCACTGTGGGGGTGCCATGGGCATCAAAACAGTTGGCCAGCACCAGCTTGGTTTTGCGCACGCTGGCCGGCAGTTCCACCTGCTGGTGCCAGCCCGCGATATAGATCAGCCCCTCGACCCGATGTTCGAGAAAGGTTTGCACCAGCGCGGGAATCCGGTCCGGCTTGCCGCCGGTGTCGGAAATCAGCAGCGTCATGCCATGTTCGGCAAAGGCGCGCTGGGCGCCCTGCACGATATAGATGTCAGGCAGGCCCGCCGCCTCGAACGATTGCAGCGAGGTGCTGATGGCGCCGGTGATCATCCCGATCAGGCCCGATTTCTGACTGCGCATCGAGCGAGCGGCGCTGGACGGCACATAGGTCAGACTGGCCATGGCGGCATTGACCGCTTCGCGGGTCTTGTCATTGACCGGCGCATCCCCGTTGAGGACGCGGCTGACCGTCTTGGGCGATACACCCGCAAGGCGGGCAACGTCGTAAATCGTGGCCATCGGTTTCTCCCTGGCGCTGGAACAATTTCCAAGCCGATGCTTAGCGCGAAACGGCGTCGCGCCCAGGCCCGGAATGTGGAAAATCCTCCAGCAGCGTGTCGTGCTCAGCTTATGACACCGATGTCATGACACCGATGTCATTTCGCATAGTTTTGCCAGGACGTCAACATCTGTGCATGGAACGAGCCTGAATCAGGCCGTCGGCCGGCGTGTCCGTCGATCAGAAATGCGACGTCGACGTGCCAGGCGGCTTCAAAGCAGCATTGACTACCAGTGAGCCTCGCCTATCTGTTTGAGGTGGCGTAGCCTTGGCGCCCAAGGTTGGCATCGATCGCTGCAAGGCATTCGCCAACAAGTGGGAAGGTTCAAAAATGAACGACTTCAATCAACAGGTTATCGCCGATTTCAACCAGCACGGCGGCCAGCCAGGGGGTTACTTCAAGGATGCTCCGGTGCTGTTGCTGCACGCCATCGGCGCCAAATCCGGCCTGGAACGCACCCAGCCATTGATGTTCCTGCGGGACGGGAAGGGCCCTTGGTACGTCTTTGCCTCCTATGGAGGGGCACCCAAGGACCCGGCATGGTTCCACAACGTCGTCGCTCATCCCGATTTCGAGATTTCGGTCGGCGACGGCAAGGTCATCGAGCGGGTTCCCGTCCACGCCCGCGCGCTCGAAGGCGCCGAACGGGACACCATCTATGCCGAGCAGGCCAAGCGGTTTCCCCAATTTGCCAAATATGCGGAAGAAACGACGCGCGATATCATTCCGGTGGTCGAGCTGAACCGTCGCTGAGTCTTGGCAGGACAGGCGGAGCGCGCCACTGAAATGGCGGCGCGCTCCGCCTGCAAGATTCCGGTGGACAAATCTTTGACCATTTGGTCAAAATAACGAATTCCGGCTGGGAGGCGCAAATGCGGTTTGGATATAAGGCATCGGCCGAGCAGTTTTCACCCAATGCGCTGCTGGCCTTCGCGGTGCAGGCCGAACAGGCCGGGTTCGACTCGGTGTTTGTCAGCGACCATTTCCAGCCCTGGAAACATACCGATGGGCATGCCCCGTTCGCGCCGGCCTGGATGGCTGCAGTTTTGGCGCGGACCGAGCGGATCATTCTGGGCACTTCGGTGCTGACCCCGACCTTCCGGCTGCATCCTTCCGTTGTCGCCCACGCCTTCGGCACATTGGGAGCGATGTTTCCCGGTCGCGTCATTCTGGGCGTCGGCACCGGCGAATCGCTGAACGAAGTGCCGGCCACCGGCATGGAATGGCCCGAACTCAAGGAGCGCTCGGCGCGGCTGCGCGAAGCGGTCAAACTCATCCGCCAGCTCTGGACGCAGGATCGCGTCAGCTTCGAGGGCGAATACTACAAGACCGTCAATGCCACGATCTATGACAAGCCTGCCGAACCGGTGCCGATCTATATCGCTGCCGGCGGGCCGCTGAATGCCAAATATGCCGGCCGCGCCGGCGACGGCTTTATCTGCACGTCGGGCAAGGGCGCCGAGCTGTATGTCGATCAACTGCTGCCCAATGTGGAAATCGGCCGCGCCGAAAGCGAGACGGCCGGCAAGCCCTATGAGCGCATGATCGAGGTCAAGGTGTCGTTCGATACCGATCCGGATCGTGCCCTCAACGACACGCGGCTGTGGGCGGCTTTGTCGCTTTCGGCCGAGGAAAAGCATTCGGTGCAGGACCCCGCCGAAATGGAGCGGCTGGCCGCCGAACTGCCGATCGAGCGGGTCGCCAAGCGCTGGATCGTTTCCAGCGATCCCGAGGAACATGTCGCCGCGATCAAGACCTATATCGACTATGGCTTCGATCATCTGGTGTTCCATGCGCCGGGCAACGATCAGGCCCGGTTCATCGATCTCTACGCGCGGGAAATCTTGCCGCGTCTGCGCCAGCTGACGGGATTGCCATCGTGAGCTTGCCGCGGTTTTTCGTCTGGGCGGTCCCCGGCATTCCCGAAGTCCATGATGGCGACGATCTGCGCGCACTGATCCTTGACGCCATCGATACCATGGCCGCAGGGGATCCCGAGCTGGCATTGGCCGATGGCGATATTCTGGTGGTTGCCAGCAAGATTATCGCCAAGGCCGAGGGGCGGCTGGTGCCTGCCACCGACCGCGAAAAAGCCATCACCGAAGACACCGTCCGCGTCGTCGCCGAACGCGTTCATCCCGGCGGCATCACCCGCATCGTGGAAACAAGGCAGGGGCTGATCATGGCTGCCGCGGGCATCGACATGTCCAATGTGCCTGATGGTTTTGCGCTGCGCCTGCCAGAAGATCCCGACAAATCCGCCAACGCGCTGTGCGCCGCGCTGCGCGATCGCCTCGGCTTTGCGCTGGGCGTCATTATCACCGACACCTTTGGCCGCCCCTGGCGCGTCGGGCAGACCGATGTCGCCATCGGCGCGGCTGGGGTGCAGCTGTCCGAAGACCTGCGCGGCGGCAATGATGCCAATGGAAGGCCATTGCATGCCACCATTGCTGTGGTCGCCGATGAAATTGCCGGCGCTGCCGATCTGGTCAAGGGCAAGGCCGGCGGCCTGCCGGTTGCCGTGGTGCGCGGGCTGGGCCGGCTGGTGTGCGGCCTCGACGCCCCCGGGGCGCGGGCGCTGGTGCGGTCGCTCGAGGAAGACATGTTCCGCTTCGGTTCAGCCGAAGCCTACCAGCTCGGCTATGATACGGCGCGGGCAGAACTTGAAGGCAAGGGTTCGGCCATTCGGCAGGACGCCAGGCAGGGGAATTAATCGATCATGCGTCTCGTCGTCCTTACCACCGCTCTGTTGGCCCTTAGCGGCCCGGCTTTTGCCGCCACCACCTATCCGCTGACGCTGCAGAACTGCGGCGCCGAAGTCACCTTCGACAAGGCACCGGCCCGCGTCGTCACCATCAAGTCCACCGCCACCGAACTGCTGCTGTCGCTGGGTCTGGGTGACCGCATTGTCGGTGTCGGCTTTCAGGATGGGCCTCTGCCCGAGGCGCTGGCTGCAGCCGGGGCTAGTCTCAAGGTGCTTGCCGACAAGCTGCCGTCGCAGGAAGTGGTGCTCGAAACCGACCCCGATTTCATCTATGGCGGCTGGGAAAGCAACTTTGCTGCCGACGGTGCTGGGGAACGGCCAACGCTGGAACAGCTGGGCGTCAAAACCTATGTCGCGCCCGCTGCCTGCCGCACCGTCAAGCCACCCAAACTGAGCTTTGACGCCATCTTTGCCGAAATCGGCGAAATGGGCAGCATTTTCGATGCCGACGCGGCGGCCACCGCACTGGTCGACAGCCAGAAGGCCAGCCTTGCAGCGCTCGCGCCCGATCCGCGGGGCCTGACCGCTGTCTGGTATTCCTCCGGCACCAAGGCGCCCTATGTCGGCGCGGGCAGCAACGCCCCGGCAATGATCATGACTGCGCTTGGCCTCAAGAACGTCTTCGGCGATGTCGATGACGGTTGGGTCGCCGCCAGTTGGGAGGCTGTGGTCGATGCCAATCCGGACGTGATCGTGCTGGTCGATGCGGCCTGGAATCCGGCGGCGCAAAAGATCAAGCTGCTGTCGGAAAATCCGATCACCAGCCAGCTCGATGCCGTGGTCAACCAGCGCTATCTGATCATTCCGTTCCCGGCCTCCGAAGCCGGGGTGCGCAATGTACCGGCGACGCTCGATCTGGCCAAACAACTGGCCGCTCTGAACATTCCGGCCAAGTAATGCCGCAACGGCCAGCCTATCTGGCCGCCTATGCTGGCCTCTGGGCGCTGTTGCTGGCCAGCGCCACCATCGCGGTAACCTTCGGGCCGGCCGAAATTTCGCCGACCGAGGTGTGGGGCACCATCCTGCATCATCTGGGGATGGCGGGCGACAGCCCGCTGTCCCACCTGCGCGATGCCATCGTCTGGCAATTGCGGCTGCCGCGCGTGCTGGCCGCTTTGGGGATTGGCGCCGGTCTGGCACTGGCTGGCACGGTCATGCAGGTGTTGACCCGCAATCCGCTGGCCGATCCCTATCTGCTCGGCCTGTCATCGGGCGCGGCGCTGGGTGCGGTGATTTTCCTGTTGACCGGGGCGGCGCTGCTGATGCCGGTCGGAGCGTTTCTGGGCAGCCTTGCCGCGCTGGGGCTGGCCCTGCTGATCGCCCGACTACTCGGCGGCGCCACGCCGTCACGCGCTATCCTTGCCGGCATTTGCATCGCCGCGCTGGCCTCGGCTGCCACATCGCTGCTGATCTTCTGGTCGGCTACCGGCGATTCCTATCGTGAAATCCTCAGCTGGTTGCTGGGATCGCTCAGTGGCACCACCTGGGGCGATGCCGTTCTGGTGATGCTGGCGCTGGCGCTGTGTACGCCGATCATTTTGTTGTCCGGCCGCGGCCTTGATGCCTTTGCCTTTGGCGATGATGCCGCCGCCAGTCTTGGCATCGACATCACGCGCCTGCGCTGGACCCTGCTGGCCGCCACCGCGCTGTTGACCGGGGTGATGGTGGCCATTGGCGGTGCCATCGGTTTTGTCGGACTGGTGGTGCCCCATGCGGTGCGGCTGGCGGTGGGGTCGCGCCATCGCGTGCTGCTGCCGATGTCGATGCTGGTCGGCGCCATTTTCATGTTGTGGACCGATACGGCGGCGCGCACCCTGTTCGACCCGCGCGAACTGCCGGTCGGCATCGTCACCGCTCTGATCGGCGCACCGGCCTTCCTGTTGATCCTGCTGCGCTACCGGCGGGTGACATGAGCGGGCTGGTGGTGGGCAATGCCACGGTCAAAGCCGGCGACCGCACGATCCTGAACCGGGTCAGCCTGACCGCGCCCAAAGGCGGTGTCACCGGGCTGATCGGGCCAAATGGCGCCGGCAAGTCGACGCTGATTGCGGCCATGCTCGGCCTGCGCCGCCTTTCCTCTGGCACCATCGCCTTCAACGGCACCAACCTGCCCGGCATGGTGCCCGGGGAGCGGGCAAAACTGTGCGCCTATGTCGAACAGTCCGCCACGACAGCGGAGCGCCTGACCGTGCGCGACGTGGTGGCGCTGGGGCGTGTGCCGTTCCAGACCGCCTGGCAGACCATGCCGTCGGGGCACGATGCGCTGCTGGTGCAGGCTGCGCTTGAGGCGATCGGCCTGTCCGCCTTTGCCACCCGGCTCTACCACACGCTGTCCGGGGGCGAACAGCAGCGGGTGCAGATTGCCCGGGCGTTGACGCAGGAGCCCCAGTTGCTGCTGCTGGACGAACCCACCAGCCACCTCGATATTCAGGCCCAACTGCTGGTGCTCGATCTGTTGCGCCGCCGCGCCGAGGCCGGCTGCACCATCGTGCTGGCCATGCATGATCTCAATCTGGCGGCGCGATTTTGCGATCATCTGGTGGTGATGCAGGCGGGCGCCGTGGTTGCACAGGGTTCGCCCGATGCAATCCTGCAGCCCGATCTGCTACGGCAGGTCTATGGCGTTGCCGCCACCATCGTGCGCCTGCCGGGCAGTGCGCACCCCATTGTTGTCTATGATCGCGCCGAAACTGATGCCGCCGCTGCAAAATTGGATTGACAATGGCGCGCCGACAGACAGAATTTGATCGTCTGGTCAAATTTCGGGCGAGGAGCGCGACACCATGGAATTCGGGATCACCTTCAAGGGCTTTGTCGATGCCGAGCGGGCCCGCTATCTGGTGCGGCAGGCCGAGTTTGCCGGCTTCACCTATTGCTGGTTCTACGATTCCCATATTCTCTGGCGCGATTGCTACGCCGCCATCGCCATGTGCATGGAACACACCGAGCACATGCGCTTTGGTCCGCTGGTGACCAATCCCGACGTGCGCGACTGGTCGGTCGCCGCCTCGATCTTCGGTTCGCTCTCCAAGCAGAGCGGGGGACGCTTCGACCTGGCAGTTGGCCGTGGCGACAGTTCGATGCGCGTCATGGGCAAGAAACCCGCAACGCTCGGCCGGGTCGCCGAATTCATCGCCAAGACCAAGGCCATGGTGCGCGGCGAGGAAGTCTCCTACGGCGAAATCCCGGCGCCGGTGAAGTTCCCCTGGGCCGTGGGCCACGAAATACCCAGCTGGATTGCCGCCTATGGGCCGCTGGCGCTCAAGACTGCGGGCGAAGCCGCCGAAGGCGTGGTGTTGCAGATTGCCGATCCGGGGCTGTGCAAGTGGTTCACCGACCAGTGCATCGATGCCGGCAAGGCGGCGGGCAAGGACATGTCGGGCTTCCGCTCGATGGCGGCGGCGCCGGCCTATTTTGGCGACAAGCGGAAGGCCATCGAAGCGGTCAAATGGTTCCCCGCCATGGTGGGCAACCACGTCGCCGATATCGTGGAAAAGTACGGCGCCGACAGCGACCAGGTGCCCAAGAGCCTGACCTCCTACGTCGAAAAGCGCCGCGGCTATGACTATTCCAAGCACGGCCAGGCCGATAACCCGTTCCTCGATTTCATCACCGACGATATCGTCGAAAGCTTCTGCGTGCTGGGCGAACCCGCCGACCACATCGCCAAGATCCGTGACCTCGAAACGGCGGGTGTCACCCAGTTCAACATCTATCTCGACAGCGGCGAAGAAGAAGACATCATTGCTCGTTACGGCCGCGAGGTAATCCCGGCCTTCCGCTAGACCGAACTGCCGACGAAGCGAACGCGGCGTGGATTTCTGCCGCGTTCGCTCGTGCCGTTGCGGTCGGCCATTTTAACATTCGTTCATTGTTCCGAAGCTGACCAAGAAGGGCCACAATGGGGGAGCCTGTGGCTCTGCCGACTTAGGAACCGATGCCCAATTGAACACGCTGCTTGATTTTGCCCCCGGCGGTCCCGGCATTCCGGCGCGCTGGACCTCCAGCGCCAAAAGCGGGGTGGGGACGGCATTGTCGGCGGCATCGCCGGTCTGGTTCACCCTCAGCCACGGCATCCTGAACGAAGTCTATTATCCAAGGGTGGATAGCGCCTGCATCCGCGATTTCGGCCTGCTGATCGTCGGACCGAACGGCTATTTCTCCGAGGAAAAGCGCGATTGCGCTACGGTGACGCAGCAGAACGAGGCCGGCGTTCCCGCCTTTCACGTCGTTAACACCTCCGCTGACGGCCGCTACCGCATCGACAAGCAGGTCATTTCCGATCCGTCCCGCCCGACGGTTTTACAGCGCATCACCTTCACTGCCCTGGTGGGAAAGCCATCGGACTATCGGGTCTATGCGCTGCTGGCGCCGCATCTGGTCAATGCCGGCATGGCCAATTCGGCCTGGATCGGCGAGCAACGCGATGTGCCCCTGCTGTTTGCCAGCGGGCGGTCGCGCTATCTGGCGCTGGGCTGTTCTCTGCCGTTGCGGGAGCGTTCGGTGGGGTTTGTCGGGCAATCGGATGGCTATCAGCAATTGCTGCGCGACGGGGTGATCGATCCGCAATATCAGCGGGCCGACGATGGCAATATCGCCCTGGTGGGCGAGATCGGCTTTTCCGAGGGCAACACGACCGCGATATTGGCGCTCGGCTTCGGCCAATCGGAAACCGAGGCCGGGGCGCATGTGCTGGCCAGTCTGCGTGACGGCTTTGATGGCGCATCGCAGGCCTACACCACCAATTGGCAGACCTGGCAGCAGGGACTGCGCCCGCTTGATCGTGAAGGTGGCCGCGCCTATCGCGTCTCGACCGCGGTGCTGGCAAGTCACCGCGCCGCCGATCGACCCGGCGCCGTGGTGGCAAGCCTGTCGATCCCCTGGGGCGCCAGCAAGGGCGATGACGATCTGGGCGGCTATCATCTGATCTGGCCCCGCGATCTGGTCGAGACCGCCGGCGGCTTTCTGGCAGCGGGTGACGATCGGGAGGCGCTCGCCATCCTGCAATATCTGCGCGAGGTGCAACTGGCGTCCGGGCGCTGGCCACAAAATCTGTGGCTCGACGGGCGGCCGTATTGGCACGGCGTGCAGATGGATGAATGCGCGTTCCCGATCCTTTTGACCGACCTGCTGCATCGTCGCGATCACCTGACCGGCACGCTGCTCGACCGCTTCATGCCGATGGTCCGGCGCGCCGCCGGCTACATCATCGCCAATGGCCCGGCCACCAGCCAGGATCGCTGGGAAGAAGACGGCGGCTATAGTCCGTTCACTCTGGCGGTGGAGATTGCCGCCTTGCTGGCAGCGGCCGATCTGCTGGAGCACCGCAACGACGCCGCAGCGGCGGAATTGCTGCGCCAGACCGCCGATTGCTGGAACGAGCAGATCGAAGACTGGACCTATGCCGGCGATCCGGACCTCTGCGCCGAAATGGGCGTGGCGGGTTACTATGTGCGGATCAGCGGCAATGACATTACCGATGTGGCCGGCGCCGCCGAGGGGCGCACGCCGATCCGAAATCAGGTGACGGATAAGTCCTGGCTGCCGACACGGAATGTGCTGAGCCCGGATGCGCTGGCGCTGGTACGGTTCGGGCTGCGAGCGCCGCACGATCCGCGTATTCTCGATACCATCAAGGTGATCGACCGGACCTTGAAGGTGGACCTGCCCCAAGGCCCGCTGTGGTATCGCTATACCGGCGATGGCTATGGCGAAAATCCCGATGGCAGCCCGTTCGACGGCATCGGGCAGGGACGCGCCTGGCCTTTGCTGGCTGGTGAGCGCGCCCATTACGAACTGGCCGCCGGTCGTCCCGAAGCAGCCGAAAAACTGCTGGCAACGATCGAGGCTTCGGCCAGCGGCGAGGGACTGCTGCCCGAACAGGTTTGGGACAGTGCCGACGTGCCCGCGCACGAACTGTTCCTGGGTCGCCCCTCGGGCAGCGCCATGCCGCTGGTCTGGGCCCATGCCGAGCATATCAAGCTGCTGCGCTCGCTGGCTGATGGCACGGTGTTCGACATGCCGCCGCAAACCGTGGCGCGCTACGTGACGCAGCAGACGCCGTCGACGCTGCGGATCTGGCGCAACAATAACCAATTGTCCAAGATCCCGCAGGGCAAGATGCTGCGACTGCAGCTTGAGCGGAGCGCGCGTGTGCATTGGTCGGTTGATGGCTGGCAAAGTGCGACGGATACGCCAACCCTTGAGACTGGTTTTGGCCTGCACGTGGTCGATCTCGATACCAGCACGCTGGAAGCGGGTTGTGCCGTGGTGTTCACATTCCTCTGGTTGGGTGATGCGCGCTGGGACGACGCCAAATTCACGGTCCAAGTGATGGGCAAATAACGCAAACAGGAGTTGCACATGCAACTGGGCATGGTTGGTCTGGGGCGCATGGGCGCCAATATGGTGCGGCGCCTGCTCAAGGCAGGGCACCAATGCGTCGTCTATGACGTCAACCCGCAAAGCGTCGCCGCGCTGGTTGCCGAAGGCGCGGTCGGGGCTGCCAGCTATCCCGAATTTCTGGGCCAGCTGGCCCAGCCACGGGCGGTCTGGCTGATGTTGCCAGCCGCGATTACCGGCAGGATTGCGCGGGATCTGGCGAGCCAGATGGCGGCGGGCGACATCCTGATCGATGGCGGCAATTCCTATTATCGCGACGCTGTCGATCTGGCGGCCGAACTGGCGCCACGCGACATCGCCTTTGTCGATGTGGGGACCAGCGGTGGGGTATGGGGGCTCGATCGCGGTTATAGCCAGATGATTGGCGGATCGCTGCACGCCGTCGAGCGGCTCGATCCGATCTTTGCCGCCTTGGCACCGGGCGCCGATGGTCATGGCGGCACGCCGGGCACAGCCGAAACCGCCGGGCAGGGCTATCTGCATTGCGGCCCGACCGGGGCCGGGCACTTCGTCAAAATGGTCCATAACGGCATCGAATACGGCATGATGGCCGCCTATGCCGAAGGGCTCAATATCCTGCGCGCCGCCAATGCCGGCAATGACACCCGCGAGGCCGACGCCGAGACCGCACCGCTGCACGATCCGCAATATTATCGCTTCGATATCGATCTGGCGGCGGTCACCGAGGTGTGGCGCCACGGCAGCGTCATCGGTTCGTGGCTGCTCGATCTGACGGCAACCGCATTGAAGCAGGACCCCGAACTGTCAAAATTTGGCGGCCGTGTTTCGGATTCGGGCGAAGGCCGCTGGACCTTGCGGGCCGCCGTGGAAACCGGGGTGCCGGCACCAGTGCTATCCTCGGCTTTGTTTGGCCGGTTCGCCTCGCGCGACAACGACGAATTTGCCAACAAGCTGCTTTCGGCCATGCGCTATTCCTTTGGCGGCCACGCCGAAAAGCCCGAAGGGAAATGAGCATGGACAACAAGCGGTCCGACGCGCTGGTGGTGTTCGGCGCTACCGGCGATCTGGCGCACAAGATGATCCTGCCATCGCTGTATCAGATGGTGCGACGGGGTCATCTCAGCGAGCCCATCATCGGCGTGGCGTTTGATGATTGGAGTATCGACCAATTGGCCGATCGCGCCCGCGACGGCATCGTCACGCAGTTTGGCCAAGTGGACGAAACCGTCTTTGCCAAATTCAAGGGCCTGCTGCGCTATGTCAGCGGTGACTACAAGAACGCCACAACCTTTGCCAAGCTGCGCGACGCGCTGGGCGGGGCCACGCACCCGCTGTATTACCTCGCCATCCCGCCCAGCCTGTTCGGCACCGTGATTGATGGGCTCAAGGCCGCCGGCATTGCCGACCATGCGCGGCTGATGGTGGAAAAGCCATTCGGGCGCAATCTCGAAACCGCCAGGGCGCTCAACGGCGTGCTGCGCGCGGTGTTCGAGGAAGATGCGGTGTTTCGCATCGACCATTTCCTGGGCAAGGAGGCGGTGCAGAACCTGCTGTATTTCCGCTTCGCCAATGCCTTTCTCGAACCGGTGTGGAACCGCACCCATGTCGAAAGCGTGCAGATCACCATGGCCGAGGATTTCGGCATTGCCGGGCGCGGCAAGTTCTACGACGAGGTGGGATGCATCCGCGACGTGATCCAGAACCATCTGGTCAATGTGCTGCTGCTGCTGGCCATGGAGCCGCCGGTGACCAGCAGTTCCGATGATCTGAGCGATGAAAAGGTGCAGATCCTCAAAGCCATTCGCCCGCTCTCGCGGGATAATCTGGTGCGCGGCCAGTTCGACGGTTATCGCGACGAGCCGGGCGTTGCTGCGCAATCGCCGGTCGAGACCTTCGCGGCGGTGCGCCTGTTCGTGGATACCTGGCGCTGGAAGGATGTGCCCTTCTATATCCGCGCCGGAAAAAACCTGCCGGTGCGCGCCACCGAAGTGGTGGTGCGGTTCCGCCGGCCGCCAGTGGCGCTGTTTGACGATGTGGCTACCGCCGGCGCCAATTACGTGCGCTTCCGGGTGGGTCCGCAGGTGACCATCGGCATCGGCGCGCGCCGCAAGGCGCCGGGCGGGGACATGGTGGGCGAGCCGGTCGAACTGGACGCGGTCGATGACACCACCGATGACATGATGCCCTATGAACGGCTGATCGGGGACGCGCTCAACGGCAAACGCCAATTGTTCACGCGGCAGGACGCCGCCGAACTGGCCTGGCGGGTGGTCGACCCGGTGCTCGATCTGACTGACCAGCCGGCTCCTTACGCGCCTGGCTCCTGGGGCCCAGCCGAGGCCATGAAAGATTTCGCCCCGCCCGGCGGCTGGGTCGATCCGCAACCATGAAGGAAACCTGCAATGGGTGAACCTCAAACCGTCCTCGCCATCGATATCGGCGGCTCGCACGTCAAGATCATGAGCAGTGCCGGTGGCGACGAGCGCAAGGCGGTGTCCGGGCCAGCCATGAATGCAAAGGCGATGGCCGATGCGGTCGAAAAGCTGGCATCGGGGCTAAGCTATGATGTGATCGCCATGGGCTATCCCGGGCCGGTCATTCACAACCGCATTCTCGCCGAGCCGCATAATCTGGCTCCGGGTTGGACGGCGTTCGATTTTGCCCAGCGCTTCGGCAAGCCGGTCCGCATCGTCAACGATGCGCTGATGCAGGGCATCGGCAGCTATGCCGGCGGACGGATGCTGTTTCTGGGGCTGGGCACCGGCCTGGGCGCTGCCATGATCGTGGACAATGTTGCCCAGCCCATGGAGCTGGCGCACCTGCCTTACCGCAAGGGGCGCACTTTCGAGGATTATCTGGGCGCCGCCAGCCTTGCACAGCGCGGCCATGACAAGTGGGAAAAGCATGTCTTTCGCGCCGTCGAGCAGTTGAACGCGGCACTGGAGCCCGACTACGTGGTCATCGGTGGCGGCAATGTCGAAGCGCTGAAAACGCTGCCGCCCGGCGCCCGGCGCGGCGACAATGCCAACGCCTTCAAGGGCGGCTTCGCGCTCTGGCTCGATGCGTCGTTGAAGGTTTAAGAGATGGCCTTCGCCTGCAACCGGCCTGGCTGATCCGTCTCTCCCCACACTGATATGTAGCGCACAAGGGGCTTGCTTCAAGTCCCCGCTCATCGCGTAAGAAACCTCCATTGCCGAACTTGGAGGTGTGCAAATGAGCGACCATGCCGTGATCATTGCCGGTGGTGGCCCGACCGGGCTGATGCTCGGCGCCGAGCTGACTTTAGCCGGCGTCGACGTCGTCATCCTCGAACAGCGGGTCGCCGAGGAGCGCAACCAGCCTGGGGCGCTCGGTCTGCATGCGCGCACCATCGAAGTGTTCGATCAGCGCGGCATTGCCGACCGCTTTCTCGCCGCAGGCAAGGTGATGCAGGTGCTTGGCTTTGCTGGCGTGCGCCTCGATATCAGCGCTTTTCCCAGCCGCCATCCCTATGGTCTCTCGCTGATCCAGAAGCATAGCGAACGAATTATCCTCGATTGGACCCGGGAACTCGGCGTGCCGATCCTGCGCGGCGCCGAAATCACCGGCATCACTGAGGAGGCATCCGGCATCGACGTTACGCTCAAGGACGGGCGCTCCTTGCGCGCCCGGTATCTGGTGGGATGCGATGGCGGCCGCAGTCTGGTCCGCAAGGCGTCGCGCATCGCGTTTCCCGGAACCGATCCGACAATCAGCCACCTTCTTGCCGAGGCCGAGTTGATCGCAGAGCCCGAATGGGGACTGCGCCGCGACGCGATTGGCACCCACGCGCTCAGCAGGACCGAAGGCGGCAAGATCGGAATAATGGTCACTGAACCCGAGGTCGGCGTGGCTGAGCCGACACTCGAGGACCTGCGCGAACGGCTGGTTGCTCACTATGGCTCGGACTTTGGCGTCCATAGCCCGCGCTTTATCACGCGCTTCACCGACATGACGCGGCAGGCCCTTGCCTACCGCCAAGGCCGGGTGCTGCTGGCGGGCGATGCGGCCCACATCCATTACCCGGCGGGCGGCTTCGGCATGGGCCTTGGCATCCAGGATGCGGTCAATCTGGGATGGAAGCTGGCGCAGGTGGTCAAGGGCACAGCCCCGGTCTCGCTGCTCGACACTTATCACGCTGAGCGCCATCCCGTTGCGGCCAGCTTGCTGGGCTACACCATGGCGACGGTTGCGCTGAACCGCTCGGACGATCGTACCAAGGCTTTGAATGCTCTCGTCAGCGAGCTTGTCGGCATGGCGGAGCCGCGATTGGTCACTGCCGGGCGGATGTCCGGTCTCGATATCCGCTATGACCTCGGCGGGGGCCATCCGCTGCTCGGCCGCCGCATGCCCGACCTGGAGGTCACCACGGAGGATGGCCCGGTGCGCGTCTATGAAAAGCTCCACGACGCCCGACCGCTCCTGCTCAACTTCGGGTGCCCTGATGGCATCAGCGCCGGACCATGGGCCGACAGCGTGCGCACACTCGACGCCGGCTACGAGGGGGTCTGGGACCTGCCGGTGATCGGCCCGGTGGCCGCGCCCTCCGCTGTGCAGATCCGTCCTGACGGCTATGTCGCCTGGGTCGGGCAGGGGACGGATGAAGGCCTGCTCGAGGCTCTCGCCACATGGTATGGGCCGCGGTAGTCAATCCTTCCACGGCCCGACCGCAAATCTTATAAATCTGTATATTGACGCTCAACAACGGGTCGCTGGTCGTCGGTGGTCTGCGTGTGCTTAAGTGCGTCGGTTATCGAGAAGCGCGTTCCATGGGTGGCCGATATCAGCATGCACATCTGGCTTCGAAAACCGCAGTTCGGCCGCCCAGCTGGACGTTGCCGATGCGCATTCTGATCGTAGAAGATGATGCAAAAACCTCGGACTATGTGATCAAGGGCCGGTCAGAGGCCGGGCATCTGGCTGAAGCCCTGACGGATGGCCGCGACGCGCTCAGCCACGCCGCCCGGCTGAGCAAGGTCAAGGCCATTGCCGACCTGCATGGTGCACGCATTGCGCTTAGTGATCGGAACCCGGGCCTACAGGTCACCATTACGTTCGATCCACTCAACGCAGAGCCCAAACCATGAAGCCGCTGTCTCCGATATACCTTGCCGGCGGGTTGGCCGTTCTATTGCTGGGTGGCTTTGGCCTGATTGCCGACGAGGTGATTGAAGGCGATACCATGACCGTGGACATGGCCGTGCTGATGGCGCTCCGTAGGCCTGGCAATCCGACCGATCCCATCGGCCCGGCATGGCTGCCCGAAGCGGCGCGCGACGTCACCGGGCTTGGCAGTTTTTCGGTCCTCGGCATTGTGGTTATCGTCGTGGTGATCTTGCTGCTTTTAACCAACAGGGCACGCACGGCATGGTTTCTGGCGGGCTCCGTGCTCCTCGGCACGGTCGTCAGTACCGTGCTCAAAACCGTGTTCGATCGCCCCCGTCCGGACCTGACAGGCGTCGCCAAAGTCTTCACTGCCAGTTTCCCCAGCGGCCATGCTACGCTTTCGGCGGTGGTTTACCTCACGCTGGGCACGCTGTTGGCGCTGCGGGCTCCTGATCGCCGGCTGAAGGTGTTCTATGTCGCGGTTGCAGTGTTCCTGACCGTCATCGTCGGCATCAGCCGCATTTACCTTGGCGTGCATTATCCTACTGACGTGCTGGCGGGCTGGTCATTGGGCAGCGCCTGGGCCTTGCTCACCGGCATGGGCGCCTACGCCATAGGCATTCACGCCGCCGCAAAGAGCGTGCCCAACCAGGGACTTCCAAATGGCTGACCTATCGACCATCCTGTCAACGGTAACTGCAGCCTTTCTGGCCTCGGTAGTCGAAGTCGTGGAGGCTTTCACCATCATTCTGGCCGTGGGATTGACGCGCGGATGGCGCCCGGCATTTATCGGCAGCGGGCTCGCGTTGGGCCTGCTGCTGGTGCTGGTGCTGGTCTTTGGCCCGTTGCTTACCCTTGTTCCGATCCACCTGGTCCAGTTCCTCGTCGGCAGCTTGCTGATCCTGTTTGGCATGCGCTGGTTGCGCAAGGCGATCCTGCGTTCAGCCGGGATCATCGCCCTGCACGATGAGGAAAAAGCCTTCGCCTCGGAAACGGCGCAACTGGCCCGGCAAAAGGACGAACGCCGCGCCGACTACCTTGCCGGGTTGGCGGCCTTCAAGGCCGTCTTGCTCGAAGGGGCAGAGGTGATTTTCATCGTCATCGCCGTGGGGGCCACGCGCGGATTGACCCTCTATGCCGGCCTGGGTGCGTTGGCGGCCCTGATCCTGGTGATGCTCATCGGTCTGATCGTGCATCGGCCTTTGTCAGCGGTCCCCGAGAACACGCTCAAGTTTGTCGTTGGCATCATGCTGACCAGCTTCGGGATTTTCTGGACGGCCGAAGGCGTCGGCGCAGATTGGCCTGGCGCTGATTTGGCCCTGCTGGCAATCTTTGCCATAGTCGCCGGCGCGGCCGGGGTGATCCTGGGCGCGATCAGGCGCCTTCAAGCCAAACCACTGGCGGGAGCGAAGTCATGAAGGTGCTGCGCACAATTGTCGATGAAACCATTGGCATGTTTATCGACGACGGCAGTCTGGCGCTGTTTGCGGCCATCCTGATCGCCGGAGTTGCGCTGGCAGCCAAACTGCTGGCAATGCCCGACCTGCTGGTGTGCGGCACGCTGTTGCTGGGGTGCATTGCCATCCTCGCCTATAGCGCAATCCGCGCCGCGCGACGTTAGCGTTTCAGCCGGACAAGGCCCCGATAAGACAGCGCGAAGAGCGTGCCACTGGCATGGGGAAGGCTTCCTCAGCCGAAAAGAAGAAATGGTTTCGAAACCTCGGCCGATACCTTTGCCAGTTCGAAACGAAGTCCGTCTTGAGGCCGGTAGCGGTCCGCCCGGTTTCTGGTAGTCCACCAGCCAAAGCGGACCTTATCATCAGCACAGATTGTCTAACGGCTATGCAGATGGAAACAGCCACAAGCGCTACCAGCACGGTACGGGCGCTCCAGCAGGGCGACTCCTCAGCAATTCCCTTGCCGGACAGCGTACTGTGCAGCGGGACATTTCGCGTCCGTTTGGGATACCTCGATGAGCTGCAAAACGCGCAGTCTCGGGTCTGGTGTTTCCTAGAGGATCTTTTGGACCAAGACCAAAGCGGCGTCGCCCGGGTAGCTCTCGGCTGTGAAGCCAAATTGTTTTTCCAGTTCGATCGCCGAGCTATTGGATCGGTTCTCGAGCGACTGCAACGTGCGGATGCCCTTTTCCCTGGCGCGGTGCGTGATGTGGCCGAGTAATTCCCACCCGACGCCTCTGTTCTTGTACCGGGCATCGATCGAGATGGCGACTTCGCCAACGACGAGTTTGGCGTCGCAGGCCAGCATTCCAGCGGCAATAATGGGCCCGTCGTCCTGCTCGAAGGCGAGAAAGCCTTCGGCCTGAGGATCATCCACCTGCGTCATTGCGACCAGGCGATCGTGGCCGACCTGCTTCAGGCTGGTCAAAAACCGGAAGCGCAGATCTTCGGAGGTGACGTGCTGGAAAAACCTCGCCAAAGCCGGTTCATCGGCCGGACGGGCACGACGCACCTGAAATTTGAAGCCAGTCCGGGTGCCAAGTCGGGTCCATTCGATCATGGCTGTACAGGCCCGGGAGAAGACACGACAGCGCCGGCGCCGGGCGCTCCCTGCGCCAACCGGTCGTTGCGCATCTCGTACCACATGGCGTTGAGGACGCCGAAGCTGCAGGCCAGGCCAAGGCCCAGTATCCAGGCAAAATACCACATTACAGGGCTCCTAATAGGCATTGGGATTGCGGCCAAGCGAGGCCGTGCTCACCGGGCCGCGCATCACGCGATAGACCCAGCTGGTGTAGATCAGGACGATTGGCAGGAAGATCACCGTGGCGATCAGCATGATGAACAGGGTCAGCTGGCTCGATGAGGCGTCCCAGGCGGTGAGGCTCACCGCCGGATCGACCGACGATGGCAGAAGGAAGGGGAACAGGGTCAGCCCGGCGGTGGCAATAATGCCGAAAATCGCCAGACTGGAGCCAAGGAACGCCGCCAGCTTCCAGCGCGTGGTGAGGGCGAAATAGGCCAGAACCGAGCCGAGAACCCCCAGGATTGGTGCGATGGTCATCCATGGATAGACCCCATAGTTGGTGCGCCAGGCGCCCTGTGCGGCAATCACTGTTTTGGTCAGTGGATTGGAGGGGCCGGCATGGTCCTGGATGCTGGTGACGCTGTAACCATTGAGCAGGAACAGGCAGATTACGCCACCGAGCGCAAAGAGCACGATGGTGGAAATGGCAGCGATCCGGCCATAGGAGCGGGCTCTTGCGGCGATGACGCCGTCGGTGCGGGCCGCGATATAGCTGGCACCCTGAGTGACCAGCATAGCGACGCTGACCAGCCCGGCCAACAGGGCGAACGGGGTCAGCAGACCGAAGAAATTACCCTCATAGCTGGCGCGCATGGTGTCATCCAGGCGGAACGGCGCGCCCAGAAAGACGTTGCCGACAGCCACGCCAAACACCAAGGCGGGCACGAAGCCGCCAACGAACAGGCCCCAATCCCACACGGACTGCCAACGGGCGTCATGCACCTTGCCGCGGAACTTGAACCCGACCGGCCGCAAGATCAGCGCCAGCAAAATGGCGATCATGGCGATGTAGAAGCCCGAAAAACTGACCGCATAGAGCGCTGGCCACGCCGCAAAAATGGCGCCGCCGCCCAGCACCAGCCAGACTTGGTTGCCCTCCCAGGTCGGGCCGACCAGATTGATCAGCACGCGCCGTTCTTCATCGGTTTTGGCAACGAAGGGGAGCAGCGTACCAACGCCCAGATCCATGCCACCCATGATGGCAAAGCCGATGAGCAGGATACCGAGCAAAGCCCACCAGATCAGGCGCAGCGTTTCGTAGTCCAAGGGAATGGTTGTCATTTCAGGCCGCGATCTCCGTTGTCAGGCCAGGCGCGTCAGCAGGCAATCCAAGCCCCAGTTTGTCGGGCGGACCGGCCTTGATCACCCGCGTCATCAGCCAGACCATGATCACGATCAGCACGCTGTAAACGGTCATGAAGAAGCCCAGCGAGATGACCAGATCCCAGAAATTCAGGCTGGACGCGGCGTAGTATGTCGGCAGCACGCCTTCGACGACCCAAGGTTGCCGGCCATACTCGGCAATGATCCAGCCTGCTTCCGCCGCAATCCACGGCAATGGCATGGTCCACAGCGCCAGCCGCAACAGCCAGCGGTGACGATCAATCTGATGCAGCGAGGATTTGACGAACCACAGTGCAAAGAACGCGATGTAGAACAGCCCCACCCCCACCATCAGGCGGAAGCTCCAGAACAGCGGCCACACATCGGGCACGGTATCGAGCGCCGCCGTGGCGATCTGCTCGCCGGTGGCGTTTTCGACGTCAGGGCGATATTTCTTGAGCAGCAGTGCATAACCCAGATCGGCCTGGGTTGCGTCGAACGCGGCGCGCGCTGCGGTGTCATGGGTGTCGGCCCGAATGGCGTTCAACGCGATGTAGGCCTTGATGCCGTTGGCAATCCGCAGCGCCGCATGTTCGGTCAGTTCGGTGATGCCGGGCAAATCGCGGTCGAACGAGCGCGTGGTGATGATGCCCAGCACCCACGGCAATTGCACCTGGAAGGTGGGCCGGCCATCGGCGCCGGGAATGGCGAACAGCGTCAAAGCGGCTGGCGCCGGTTCTGTTTCGTACATCGCCTCCATGGCGGCGATTTTCATTTTCTGATGTTCGGTGGCGACATAGCCCGACTCATCGCCGAGCACGACCACCGACAGTGCCGAGGCGAGACCAAAGCTGGCGGCCACAACGATCGAGCGCTTGGCTAGTTCGGCATGCCGTCCCTGCAGCAGAAACAGCGCGCTGATGCCCAGCACGAACACCGAGCCAACCACATAACCGGCGCTCACCGTATGAACGAACTTGGCCTGCGCCACCGGATTGAAGATCACCTCAATAAAGTTGGTGACTTCCATGCGCATGGTATCGGGATTGAATTTGGCCCCCACCGGGTTCTGCATCCAGCCGTTGGCGATCAGGATCCACAACGCCGAGAAATTGGCCCCTAGCGCCATCAGCCAGGTCACCGCCAGATGCGCCACCGGCCGCAAGCGGTCCCAGCCGAAAAAGAACAGGCCAATGAACGTGGCTTCGAGGAAGAACGCCATCAGCCCTTCGATAGCCAGCGGCGCGCCGAAGACGTCCCCGACATATTGGCTGTAATAGCTCCAGTTCATCCCGAACTGGAATTCCATGACGATGCCGGTGGCGACGCCCATGGCAAAGTTGATGCCGAACAGAATGCCCCAGAACAGCGTTGCCTTGCGCCAGATCGGTCGGCCGGTCATCACGTAGACGCTCTCCATGATCGCCAACAGCAGGGCCACGCCCAGCGTCAATGGAATGAACAGGAAGTGGTACATCGCGGTCGCCGCGAACTGGATGCGGGATAGGTCGACGACGACAGGATCGATCATGGGGGGCCTCGAGTGGCTGCGAACACGCTGGATTGCAGCTTGACTAGCAGCCCCACCGCAGCTCGACTTTGATCTGCGTCAAGGTCGGTCGCATTGGGACGTGGTTGCTGGCGCACAGGACGCAAAGGACGCGCAGTGACCGATACCGCCAAACCCGACAAGGCAATCTCCAACTGGTTGCGCTCTCTGTCCCGCCATGGGGGAGCCGCGCTCAGATGGGCGATAGCGCTGCCATTGGTGGGCGGTGGATTGTTGGTGGCTCAGGCCTATCTGCTGGCCGACCTGCTGCATCGCGCCGTGGTCGAGCACCAGGCATGGGCAACGCTGTGGAGCGCCGTTGCATTGCTTGGCCTTGTGCTGCTCACCCGCATTGTGATCGGGGCGACCGCAGAACTGCTGGCGGTACGAGCTGCCGAAACCATCAAACTGCACCTGCGCCAAACATTGGGGCGGCACCTCCTCAATCAGGCCCCGACCTGGACGGCGGCGCGCAGTTCGGGCGCGCTCTCCAGCACCATGATCGAACAGAGCGAAGCGCTGGACGGGTATTTCGTGCGTTATCTGCCCGCCATGGTTCAGGCGTCGGTGCTGCCTCTGGCTTTCGCCGCGATCGCCCTGCCGATCGACTGGATGGTGGCCTTGATCTTTCTGATCACCGCGCCGCTGATCCCGCTGTTCATGGCGCTGACCGGCCTTGGTGCTGAGGCTGCGGGCAAGGCGCAGGCCAGTGCGCTCAGCCGGCTGAGCGGCCGGTTTGCCGACCGCTTGCGCGGCCTCACCACGCTCAAATTGTTTGGCAGGGCCGATGCCGAGACCAACGCCGTGCGCAACGCCTCGGAAGAGTTGCGGCTGCGCACCATGAAGGTTATGCGCATCGCCTTTCTAAGCTCGGCGGTGCTGGAGTTCTTTGCGGCTTTGGGCGTGGCCGGCGTAGCGCTCTATATCGGGTTGACCCTGCTCGATCTGGTGTCATTGCGCGGTAGCGAACTGACGCTGCGGGCGGGCCTGTTTTGTCTGCTGATGGCGCCCGAGGTTTATCAGCCGTTGCGCCTGCTGGCGGCGCACTACCATGATCGTGCCAACGCTAAAGCCGCAGCTGCCGAAATCGCCGCCCAGCTTGGCGATTGGCCGGAAATTGGGGAGTCGATCCCGGTGGTTCCGGTCGGACCAATGGCGCTGACCCAGGCGGCCAAGCTTGACTTGGTTGGGGTCTCAATCACCACGCCGGGCGGTCGCGCCGTGATGTACGACGCTAATTTTGCCATTGAACCCGGTTCGCATGTTGCAATTCTGGGTGCCAGCGGCATCGGCAAGTCGACGACCCTCGAAGCGATCGCTGGCTTGCGCGAGTTTGGCGGCCATATCCTGATTGATCAGACGCCGCTGCGAGAAATCGCTGACGGCGAGCTGCGCCAACGCATCGCTATGCTGGGCCAGCGCCCGCGCATCTTTGCGGGAAGCATTGCCGACAATATCCGGCTCGGCCGCCGCGACGCCTGCCACGCTGCCGTGCTTCTGGCAGCGCGGCGGGCCTGCGTCACCAGCTTTTCCGACACCCTGCCAAGCGGGTTGGCCACAGTAATCGGCGACAACGGGCTTGGTCTGTCTGGGGGAGAAATCCAGCGGATCGCGCTGGCGCGGATCTATTTGCGCGACCCTGCGCTGATCCTGCTCGATGAGCCCACTGCCCACCTGGACAGCGTCACAGAAGCCAAGGTCCTCGATGAGCTGCTGAAATTTGCTTTTGGCCGTACCCTGCTGGTGGCGACGCATGCTCCCGCGGCGGCGGCTCGGATGGATAAGGTGCTCCGCATCGTCGGTGGACACATCCTGCCGGCACCCCGCCCCGCCCTGATGATGAACCAGCGCGGTGCAGCATGAACGCCATTCTGTATTTTGCGCCGCTGTTTGCCCGTTTGCGCCAGCCGATGCTGCTCACCCTGCTGTTGTCGCTTGTCACGTTGGCGGCCGGCATTGCGCTACTTGGTCTGTCCGGCTGGTTTCTGACCGCAGCCGCGCTTACTACAGCCGGCGCTGCATTCAACCTGTTCGTGCCCTCGGCCGGCGTCCGTGGCCTGTCGTTCATTCGCATCCTGTCGCGCTATGGCGAAAAACTGTCAGGTCATGACGCCACGCTCAAGCTGCTGTCGGATTTGCGGCACTGGCTGTTTGGCCGGCTGTTCCCGCTGGTGCCGCTCGATCGTCGCCTCGGCCGCGCCGACCTGATTAGTCGCCTTCTGGCGGATGTAGAGGCACTTGACACTATGTTTCTTGTGGCGCTGGGGCCGATCAGCACGGCAACGCTTGCTGGTGTTACGATGACAACGCTGCTCGCCTTCTTGCTGCCCAGCGCGGCGTTGCCCTATGCACTGGCGTTTGTTGTGGCTGTGCTCGTGGTTCCAGCCGGATTGATTATGCTGTCGCGCAACAGTAGCGATGAGGTCAGCACTGCGACGAGCGCGTTGCGCCAAAGCGTGCTCGATGGCCTCGATGGTCACCAGGACCTGGTGCTGTTCGGGGCGAAGGACGAAGCCGAGGCAGCGATGGCAGAACGTGTCCATGCGCTTGGCAAAGCAAGGCGTAAACTTGGACTGTTGGGCATCATCGCAACGGCGCTGGTGCAAATCTGCGCGAGCGCTTCACTGATCGCCGTTCTGCTGGCTGGCCTCGCGGCCTTATCGGAGGATCAGATTAATGGTCCGGTGCTGGTCGGCGTGCTGCTGGCAGTCATTGCCAGCTTTGAGGCCTCGGCAACGCTGGTGCGTAGCGCGACCCGATTGGCGGGAGCCGCTGCCGCAGCCGGACGATTGCAAGCTCTCGCTGAAACCCTGCCACCCGTGGCGGAGCCATTGAACCCCAAGCCACTTCCGGCTGGCGGAACTGTTGCTTTCACCGACGTGCGTTACGGCTACGACCCCTCGCGACCCGTCCTTGATGGCCTCAGCTTTACCGTCTCGACGGGAGAATGCGTCGCCATCACGGGGCCGAGCGGCGCGGGCAAATCGACGATTGCGCAATTGCTGCTACGCCTCGCCGATCCACAATCTGGCACGATCAGCATAAACGGCAGCGACCCGCGCCAAGTCGCGTCCATTCAACTGCACCAGCATGTAGCGCTGATGCAGCAGGACGCTCCGGTCTTCCTCGATAGCATCCGCGCCAACCTGCTGATTGGGCGTGCCGACGCCGATGATCCGTCCTTGCTGCAAGCGCTTCGCAATGTGCGACTGGAAGACTTCGTTACGGCGCTTCCTGATGGTCTCGATACCATCGTCGGAGAGGCGGGGCGCACGGTGTCGGCCGGGCAAGCGCGGCGGCTCTGCCTGGCGCGAACCCTGTTGTCGGGCGCGGAGATCGTCGTGCTCGACGAGCCGACCAGCGGACTCGACGGGGATAGCGAAGCGCGGTTTCTGGCCGATCTCCCCGCCCTGGCCGACGGCCGCACGATGATCGTGATTACCCACGCCGAAGTGCCGCCGCAGTTCCATCGGGTGCTTCGTCTCCGCTCCGGTCGCATGCAGGAACAGCGTGAGATGAACGCCATCGCGACAACCAACCGAAGGTAAAGCCATGCCAGCCGACCGCATTCGACTGTTCCCGTTGCTGGAACGGATCATGACGGCCGATAAGGCCGCGAGCTTGATTGAAAACGGCATGGTGGTGGGTATGAGCGGCTTTACCCGGGCCGGGGACGCCAAGGCCGTGCCGCTGGCCATGGCGCGCCGTGCTCAAACCGATCCGTTCAAGATCACGCTGGTGACCGGCGCCTCGCTCGGCAAGGACGTGGATCGAGTGCTCACAGAGGCCCACATCCTGGCCCGGCGCATCCCGTTCCAGTCCGATCCAACCCTGCGCGCGGCGATCAATCGCGGCGAGGTCATGTTCATCGACCAGCATCTGTCGGAAACGGTCGAACACCTGCGTTCCGGGCAGTTAGGCCCAATGGACATCGCCGTCATCGAGGCGACGGCAATCACCGAGGAAGGTGGCATTGTGCCGACCACCTCGGTCGGCAATTCCGCCAGCTTTGCGATCCTTGCCAAAAAACTGATCATCGAGATCAATCTGAGCCAGCCGCGCGCACTGGAGGGGCTGCACGATATCTACATCCCCACCAGGCGGCCGACACGTGAACCTATCCCGGTGATCGCCTGCGATAGCCGGATCGGGCTGCCCTATGTGTTGGTCGATCTATCCAAGGTTGTCGCCATCGTGGTGACAAACCAGAGTGACAGCGCCGCAGCCCTTGAGGCGCCTGATCTGCAGACCACCGCCATTGCCAAGCATCTCATCGATTTCTTTAAGCTTGAGACCGCGCTGGGTCGGCTCGACCTCAGCCTTAATCCGCTACAGGCGGGGATCGGCAATATCGCCAATGCAGTCCTTGCCGGACTTGGCGACGGACCGTTTCAGCATCTGCAGATGTATAGCGAGGTGCTGCAGGACAGCACCTTCGATCTGCTGGATTCGGGCAAGCTGGTGTTCGCCTCAGGTTCGTCGATTACCCTCAGCGAGTCGTATGCGGCACGGATTTTTCCCAATATCGCCAAATACAAAAATCGCCTGGTGCTGCGCCCGCAGGAGATTAGCAACCACCCCGAAGTGATCCGGCGGCTGGGTATCGTCGCGATCAACACCGCCCTCGAGTTCGACATCTATGGCAACGTCAATTCCACCCACATCAACGGCACCCAGATGGTCAATGGCATTGGCGGCTCGGGGGACTTCGCGCGCAATGCCTATCTGTCGATCTTCGTGGCCAAGTCACTGGTCAAGGACGGTGCCATTTCGTCGGTGGTGCCGATGGTGTCCCATGTCGATCACACCGAGCACGACGTCGATATCGTGGTCACCGAAATTGGCCTGGCAGACTTGCGGGCGCTGGCGCCACGCGAACGCGCGGCCCTGATCATCGCCAATTGCGTTCACCCTAGTTACCGCGCCCAACTTGCCGACTATTTCGACCGGGCGGTGGCTAGAGGCGGGCATACCCCGCACCTGCTCGAAGAGGCATTGTCCTGGCATCAACGACGCCAGGACAATGGATCGATGCATATCGATGGCGGTGTGAAGCCGGCTTAGTGCGCCAGCACTGCTTTCTCGATATCGGCGACGGAATGTCCAGTCAGGTCTTTGTCCATCTCACCGAGCAGGATGGCGCTCAGCGCCTTGTGGTAGTGCTTGCGCAGTTCACCCAGATTGCGCGGCGAGGCGATCACCACCAGATTTTTGATCTGGCCCTGCAACACCTGCTGATTGAGCGCCCCGACGACGCCAGCCGAGAAGTTGTCTTCGGCCTGCTGACCGCCGTCGCGCTCGCCTGAACTGTTGCGATGCCCGCCAGCACCGGCATTGACCGGCGTGACGTCCAGATCTGGCTGCACGGCCAGTTCGAGCTTGGCCTCGTCGCCCTGGTTACGCAGCAGGATGAGCTTTTCGCCGTCCGCGACCGCGACCGTTGTTCCGTGTGGCAAATGCATGATGATTTTTCCTTGTTGTACTGGGTAACAGTCTCAGCGCAGCGAGGTTCCGGTTTCCGGTGTCGCCGGCCCGAAACTGCTGATGGTGCCGCCGCCGATAGCGATGCAGGGGCAGCGGCCTCGTAGTCGCTGGTCTGTCCGTCAGTCAGCACCAAGCGGATGGGACGGCCGCTGCCATCGCAAACGGCATGGAGTTTGGTCGTCAGCCCCCCCGGCTGCGTCCGATACATCGGGGTAGAGCCCTTTTTGAGCAGGCTGGCGGCGGTGCGATGTGCCTTGTGCTGCGTCGCATCGATCATCGGCCGGTCCGAAGTGTCGCTGTCGCCAGCCGGCTCCAGCGGATGAAACGGGTATAGATCGCCTTGGGTGGCCCATAAGCTGCAGGCGCGTCTGGCTACCGCAAGCCGTCGCGGATCACCAACAGGATGCCGCTCAGGACACGCCGATCATCAACCCGCGCAATGCCGTGCGATAACGGAAATACGGTTCGATCCGGCGCATTTGCGCCTCCGACAGCAATAACAAATCCTCCATGGCGACACCTCCGACGCCATTGAATCAATCCCAGCCAGATCACACGATCAATTTAATAGGTCCTGAGCCTAGTTTGACAGCCGTGCTGCGCCTCGCGACAAGACGGGGATGAACCAGGAAGTTTTCTGCCTTCTGCCGGCCTTCGATGCGTTCCACCAGGAGCCTGGTGGCCTGGAGACCCAGTTGCTCTCCAGACTGGTCGATGCTGGTCAACGAGTTCTGGTCGAAGGCGCAGTACATGGTGTTGTCGTGGCCAACCACCGCAAGCTCGCCCGGGACAGAAAGCCCGGATATGCCGGCGACACTGAGCACCTCAAGGGCCACGTAGTCCGTCCAGCAGAATATGGCCTCCCGCTTTCCCGGTGTCGCCAATAGACCCTGGGTTGCCACCTGGATGTCCCGAAGGTTTTGTGGCGCACGAACAACCTCGATATAGCGGCCCAGACCGGCCTCGTTCATGGCTTCCTGGTAGCCGGCCTCTCTGTGCTCGATCACCGAACCATTGACGGTCTCAAGACTGAGCATTGCAATCTTGCGATACCCCTGTTCAACAAGGTGCCGAACAGCGATCCTGCCGCTCTCCTGGTCGTCGTTATTGACGGTGTCGAGGCCTGTGACATTGGGAAGGTGATGACCGATCAGGACGAGGGGGATCTTGGCCCCGAGCGCCGATAGTGTCTCAGCAGAACTGACGCTGCCGACCACGATCAGTCCGTCCAGTTGCATGCCTACCATCGACTGGGCCAATGCGGCTTCGCTCGAGTGCTGCACAATGCCCTGCACCATCTGGTAGGTCGTCCGCTCCAGCGCAGCGCTTATTCCCGTCAGGACGTCGGCGAAGAACGGGTTCCGCATATCGGGGAAGATGACGCCGATCACGAAGGTTTTCCCTCCGCTCATGCCGCGCGCGGAAAAGCTGGGGGAATAGCCGAGTTTGGCGATGGACGCCTTCACGCGTTCGCGCAGGCCATCACTTACGCCATAGGCGTTGCGCAACACTTTTGACACGGCGGCGAAAGACACTTCCGCATCCTTGGCCACGTCATGGATCGTCACGCGCTTGCGCTTTGGCGCCTTGTCCAATGCCCCATCCTTCGAGTGGAAAATCGAGCAGCCAATGTGCCTGATTATTTTCCACTTGCAATAACGTCAATTTCGTACAACGCTGCACGTACAGCATTGCACACACTAGCGCAGCCAAGCGCTAGGGAGGAATTCCCTTGAACGACATGACGTTGCCGCGCGCGGCAGCGAGCGCTACCGCTCGCCCCCAGGGTTGGCAGGCAAGGATGATCCATCCACTTGCCGACAAGGGTGTCGGCAAGGCCGGGTCATTCGTTACGAGGACCTTCGAGCTGGCCCGTGTGCTGGGGACCGAAACCCTGGCGATCACGGCGTGGGGCCTGTATCGCGCCAGCATCAATGGCCGGCGCGTCGGCCATGACGTCCTCACGCCCGGCTGGACCAATTACGACGCCCGGCTGTCAGTGCAGGAATACGACATTGCCGGCCTGCTCAGGGTCGGGTCCAACACGATCGAGATTTCACTCGCAGACGGCTGGTTCCGCTCCCCCCTGATGTGGACGGGATCGGGCCTAGCCAATGTCTGGGGCGAGAAAATCGGCACCTTCGCTGAAATCCGCATTGCACGGCTTGGGGCGCCACTGTTGGTCACAGATGCATCCTGGACAAGCGGCGAGAGCCAGGTCCGCAAGTCTGGCATCTATTTTGGTGAGATTTTCGACGCGCAGGTCAAGCTGGTTGCAGACCAGGGCGTGGAGGTGCTCGACTTCAATCCCGATGTGCTGGTCGCACCGGAATGCGCTCCCGTCAGGGAAATGCCTGGCTTGGCCCCGGTCAAGACCTGGAAGGATGCCCAGGGCCGCACCGTCTATGACTTCGGGCAGAATATCGGCGGCTATGTTGCCTTCAGGGGGCGTGGCGCGACTGGTGCCGGCGTCCTGTTCGAGCACGCCGAAATCCTCGACAAGCACGGCGCATTCTACAACGTGAACTTCCGGAGCGCCGAAGCGCTGGTTCAGTATGTGTTTGCTGGCGCCACCACGGAAGAATACCGGCCCACCTTTACGTTTCAGGGCTTCCGATATGCGCGTGCCACGATCACAGGCGATGCCAGCATAGAGAGCATTGTCGCGGTGCCGATTACCTCGGTCCCGACCCCGACAGCCAGTTTTACGTCGGCCAACCCGCTGGTCAACAAGCTGGTCCAGAACACCATCTGGTCGCAGCGCGGCAATTTCATAGATATCCCGACCGATTGCCCGCAGCGCGACGAGCGTCTGGGCTGGACCGGCGATGCACAGGTCTTTGCGTCCACGGCGTGCTACCTGGCCGATAGCCATGGCTTCCTGGCCAAGTTTGTCCGCGAGATGATGGTGGATCAGGAGCCGGACGGCGCTATTGCGCATGTGTCGCCCAATCCACTCCGCCTCAAACCGCCGGCCGACGGCAGCAGCTTTGCCGGCTCAACCGGTTGGGGCGATGCCATCAGCATCATCCCATGGACCTTGTTCCTCCACTATGGTGATCGGGCAATTCTGGATGAAGCATTCACCGCCATGACGCGGTGGAATGACTATGTCTGGGCCATCAGCGAAGGCCCGGTGGTGCGACCACCCTCAGGCTGGGGCGTCAAGGGCTTCTCGTTCGGCGACTGGCTGCAGCCGCAGAACGATCACCTCAAGGCCGTCCCCACTATGGGGGACGATGCTGCGGCAACGATCTACCTCTACATCTCATCAGAGCAGATCGCGCGCATTGCCTCGATCATCGGTCGGCAGGACGAGGCACGGCACTTTAACGAGCGCGCCGATGCTGTGAAACGGGCCTTCGCCAGGGAGTTCATCACGCCCGCCGGCCGGCTGCTCTACGACGACCAGAGTTCCTACGCCCTGGCCTTCCTGCACGACCTGATCCCGGCAGAGCATGTCGAGGCAGCCAAAGGATTCTTCAAGGCAACCATCGAGCGCGCACGCGGGCGCATCGGCACCGGCTTCATCGGTACGCCGGCATTGTTGCCAGCTCTGGTCCAGATCGGCGAACCGGACATGGCAGCCAGCCTGTTCCTCCAGGAGGAAGTTCCCGGCTGGCTCGCACAGGTCAAGCGTGGAGCCACCACCATCTGGGAGCGCTGGGACGGCATCAAGGCGGACGGCTCGATCTTCGAGCCGACCATGAATTCCTACAATCACTACGCCTATGGCGCGGTCTGCCAATGGCTGTTCGAGGCCGTTGCCGGTTTCCGCCCAGATCCGGAGAAGCCCGGCTTCGAGCATGTCGTCTTCGAGCCACTGATCGTGCCGTCGCTGTCGCCAGTTGCCGCGCATCATGATGCCAAGGTCGGGCGTATCGAGGCTGGCTGGCGCGTAGATGGCGACAGCGTCACCTACGACGTGCTCGTCCCCGAAGGCTCCACCGGCACGCTCGTGCTGCGGCCGGAATACCAGGAAATCATCGTCGATGGAGCGGCCCTGGGCCGCCCGTCCGGCGAGACAGCGCGATGCCAGCTCGCGCGCGGCCGTCACACGGTGACGTTCCGGATCAGCCGGCGGGAGGACTAGTCACCGGAGCCCGCTCTGGCGGGATCACAACATCCGATCGAAGCCAAGTGGCTCGATCACAGGGAGGATAAACTATGCAGAAGACTAACCGCCGGCACGCCATTGCCGGGTTCGCTGCTGGCCTGATGGGCTTCACCGCCCTGTCGGGCGCTGCCTTCGCACAGCAGACGACGCTGAGCTTGTTTGCACCAAACGATCAGGCTGCGGTCGCCTATACCGAAGCTATGGTTGCAGCATTCGAAGCTGCCAATCCCGATATCAATGTGGAAATCGAAGTCGGGCCGGGGGGCACCGAGCGCGACAACATGGTCAAGAGTCGACTGGCAACAGGCACGATGAACGATGTCTTCGTTTATAATGCAGGCTCGCTGTTCCAGGCGATCAACCCGGTGCAGTCGACGGTCGACCTGACCAATGAACCCTATATGTCGACCATCCTGGACAGCTTCAAGCAGACAGTGACCGCGCCCGACGGCACACTGCGCGGTGTACCCTATGGCCAGGCCATGGGTGGCGGCATTCTCTACAATAAAAAGGTCTATAAAGATCTTGGCCTCTCGGTTCCGCTGACCTGGGACGAGTTCATGGCCAACAACACCAAGATCAAGGAGGCTGGAAAGGCCCCGGTGATCCAGACGTTCGGCGACACCTGGACCAGCCAGCTCTTCATCCTTGCCGACTTCTTCAATGTGCAGGCCAAAAACCCGCAGTTTGCGGACATGTACACGCGCGGCGAAGCCAAGTATGCCGCCACTCCGGCCGCCATGGCCGGCTTCCAGAAACAGGCCGACGTATTTAAGGCGGGAGATCTCAACGAAGATTTCGGTGCCGCTACGCTCAATGACGGCCTGCGCATGCTCGCTGCAGGCGAGGGGGTCCACTATCCGATGCTGACCTTCGCGGTCGGCACTATCGCGCAGGACTATCCCGACCAGCTCAACGACGTCGGCTTCTTCGCCCTGCCGGGCGACGATGCCACCATCAACGGCACCACGGTTTGGATGCCGACCGCACTCTACATCTCGGCCAAAACCCCCAACTTGGACGCGGCCAAGAAGCTTGTGGCCTTCGTGGCGAGTAAGGAAGGCGGCTGCGACCCATGGGTCAAACTCAATGCCATCACCGGACCGTTCCTTATCCAGGGCTGTGAACTGCCCTCTAATGTGCCTGCGGCCGTCAAGGATCTGCAGACTTATTTTACTGCCGATGGCCGTACCGCTCCGGCGCTGGAATTCCTGTCGCCAGTCAAGGGGCCAAGTCTGGAAAACATCACCGTCGAAGTTGGCTCTGGCATCCGGACTCCGGCAGATGCTGCGACGCTTTATGACGAGGATGTCCGCAAGCAGGCACAACAGCTTGGTCTCCCCGGCTGGTAACGCTTGCTGCGTTGGCAGTCCGGAGCGTCTGGTCTCGCTCCGGGCTGCCACCCTCTTTCTCAAGGAGAAGGCTGATGACGGCCGCGTCCGATACGCGCCTCGCCCCGATGGCCGTGCCTGCCAGGCTGGGCGCCCGTCCCTCGCCCTATCCAGGCTGGTTCTTCCTGCCTGCGGCGGTGATCTATGGCGTGTTGTTCCTGATGCCGACCTTTGCGTCGCTGTATTTCAGCCTGACGCGCTGGACGCTGTTCGACTCGACGTTCATCGGGTTCGAAAATTTCGCTCAGTTCTTTCGTGAGCCGTTCCTCATCAAGGGCCTGGTCAACACCGTGCTCTATGCGGTGATCACTTCCGGGCTCAAGGTCGTGCTTGGCATGCTGCTGGCGCTGCTGCTCACCAGCCACATCCTGGCGCGTGGCTACCTCCGCTCGGTGGTGTTCTTCCCCGTCCTGGTATCGACGGTAGGCGTCGGCATTACCTTTACGGTGCTGATGCATCCCACCAACGGCATGATCAATGAGGGGCTGGCCCTGATCGGCATCAAGGGGCCGGGCTGGCTGACCAACCCCAACCTCGCCCTGTTCTCGGTCGCCTTGGTGGACGTCTGGAAGGGCGTGGGCCTCGCCACCGTTATCTACATCGCCGGCATAGTGGCCATCCCGCAAGACTATTACGAAGCGGCGCGGATCGATGGCGCCACCAAATTCCAGAACTTCCTCTACATCACGCTGCCGCTGAGCCGGCCGGCGACGGCCACGGTGATCACGCTGAGCTTCATTGGCGGCCTGCGCACCTTCGATCTGATCTGGGCGATGACCCGAGGTGGCCCCGGCTTTGCCTCCGATACGGTGGCCTCGGTCATCTACAAGCAGTACCAGGCCGGCTTTTACGGCCTGTCGACCGCCGGCAATGTGGTGCTGTTCGTGCTCATCGGCGTCCTGGTGGTCCCGCTGACCATGCTCCTCAACCGCAAGCAGGGTCACGAATGAAATCCCGGCCATCCATTCTCATCAGTTCAGCCGCCATTGCCGCTACTGCCGTGGTGTTCCTGATACCCTTTGCGTTCATCGTGCTCATGGCGTTCAAGGATCGTCAGCAGTCGTCGCTGCGGGACTTTTCCTGGCCTGCTGGCTTTCACCTCTGGGACAACGTGGTGCAGGTGATTGCCACGCGCAACTGGATGCTGGTCACCGCCTTTGTCAATTCCGCCATCCTGACGGTGGCCAGCGTCACCCTGCTGGTGATCTTTGCCGCCATGGTCGGCTTCGTGCTGGCCCGCCGCAAGACGCGGTTCAACGGGCTGATTGAGTTCCTGATCCTGGCCGGGCTGATGATCCCGCCGGCGGTAGTCCCCACGATCTGGCTGCTGCAGGGCCTGGGCCTGTTCGGCAAGCTCCATGGACTGGTGCTCATAGAGGTCGCCTACGGCCTGTCATTCTCCGTCCTGCTGTATCGGGCGTTTATTTCCACAATTCCGCGAGAGCTTGACGAAGCCGCCATTATCGACGGCGCTCGCCCGCTGGATGTGTTCTTCCGGGTTATCCTGCCGCTGCTCTGGCCGGTGACCGTGACCAATATCGTGGTGCAGTCGGTGGCCATCTTCAACGACTTCACCAACCCGCTCTACTACCTGCCGGGCAACGGCAACGCGACGGTGCAACTGACGCTCTATAACTTCCAGAGCCAGTTCAACACCTCCTACAATCTGCTCTTCACCAACATCCTGCTCATCACCATCCCGCCACTTCTCGTCTTCCTGTTCTTCAACCGGCAGATCGTGGCCGGCGTGACGGCCGGTGCGGTCAAGGGTTAGGCAATACTTCAAGGGAGGCCGTCATGGCCGGACTGGAACTCAAGCAACTACACAAAAGCTATGGCGGCGTGGAAGTCATCAAGGGCGTGGACATTTCGATCGACCACGGCGAGTTCGTCGTGTTCGTCGGGCCCTCGGGATGCGGCAAGTCTACCCTCCTGCGCATGATCGCCGGTCTCGAAGAGATCAGCGGGGGCGAACTGTCGATCGGCTCACGTGTCGTCAATGCAGTGGAGCCGCGTGACCGCGGCATCGCCATGGTGTTCCAGAGCTACGCGCTCTACCCACATATGACGGTCTACGAGAACATGGGCTTCAGCCTCAAGCTGGCCAAGACACCCAAGGACGTGCGTGACGCCAAAGTGCGCGAGGCGGCGCGCATCCTGCAGATGGAGCACCTGCTCGAGCGCAAGCCTGCGCAACTTTCCGGCGGACAGCGCCAGCGCGTTGCCATCGGGCGCGCCATTGTGCGGCAGCCCGAGGTGTTCCTGTTCGACGAGCCACTGTCCAATCTCGATGCTGCCCTGCGTGTCGACATGCGCATGGAGCTCAGCAAGCTGCATCAGGACCTCGGCGCGACCATGATCTATGTCACCCATGACCAGGTCGAAGCCATGACCTTGGCCGACAAGATCGTCGTACTCGATGCCGGCAAGGTTCAGCAGATTGGCGCGCCGATTGAGCTCTATCAGCGGCCGGCCAATCTGTTCGTCGCCGGATTTATCGGATCACCAAAGATGAACCTGCTATCCGCCACCGTGGACGCCATCGGTCCCAACACCGTCGCCGTGAGTGGCAAAGGCGTCGAACGAGTGGAAGTGCCGGCAGATACAACAGGCTTGCAGCCTGGCGACCAGATCACGCTCGGGATACGGCCACAGGCGCTCGTTCTTCGCGATCAAGGGTCACTGGTCGGGCAGGTTGTCCTCGTTGAGCGGCTGGGGAGTGAAACCAACGTGAGCGTCAATCTGTCGTCGGGTGTCAACTTCCTGGCGGTGCTCGATGGCGACAAGACACTGCAGCCCGGACAACAGGTGAGCTTCGGCTTCGAACCCCAGGATGCGATCGCCTTCGATCCCTCCGGGCGCGCCCGCCACCTCTAGTGCCACTGGGGTGAACATCGCCCCGAACGACTTTTGCCAGCCGCGCCAACGCGTCGGCCAACGAGAGTGCATGCCCAGTTGACAGTAGATCGAGGAGAACGACTATGACGCACATTCGCATGACCCGGAGGACAATGATGGTGCAGGGGGCCGCTTTACTCGGCGTCGCGGGATTGCCGCTGTCGGCAATGGGACAGGCCGACAGCGGCACCATGGATGCGGCGACCACCCATGGCCCGATCCGCGGCAAGACCGAGGATGGAATCGCCAAGTTCCTCGGTGTCCCCTATGGCGCCCCGCCCGTGGGATCCCTGCGGTTCCGGGCCCCACAGCCGCCGCAGAACTGGACCGAAGTTCGGGACACCATGACGTTTGGCAACCCGGTCTGGCCGAACACATCAACATCGCTCGAGTGGGCAGCGCGAAAGAGCAGATCGTCGCTGGCGCCAAACGGATACTCAATGAGCCGTCGCGGCCATGTGCTTTGTTCTGCTGGTCAGACTTCGTTGCGGTGGAAGTCTTGAGCATCGCTTCAGAAATGGGAGTTTCAATTCCGAGCGATGTTGCGATCGTTGGCTACGACAATAGCCCGGTTTGCGCGCTCGCTCAAAATAACCTCACCAGTGTGGACCAATCAGGGGCTCTCCTGGGGCAAACAGCCGCCACGCTTCTGCTGGAGCGTGTTAGAGGACGGGTGAGCGCGCAACACATCATCCTGCAGCCCCAACTCATCGCGCGAGCCAGTTCCGCCGCGGTTTCCGAGTGCGGCTGAGGACCATAAGGACGGGGTTCGGCATGCCCACACATCCTGCCAATCGGGCTGATGCGAATATCTACTTTTCTAACTTTGCCTGATCGCTTGGTTGGTGTGACAACATCGCCACGAACGCCGTCACCTTGGGTGGCCGGAACCGCGCCGCCGGATAGACGGCATAAACCCCTCCAGCTGGCAGGCTCCAGGCTGGCAGGAGTTGGACGAGCCGATTGGCCTGCAAGGGCCCCGCCGCCAGAAAGTCCGGCAAAACCGACATGCCCCCGCCGGCCAGAACTGCCGCCAGCGCCGCGGGCGTGGAATTGGTCAGGATGTTCTGCCGGAGTCTGACGGTCCTGGGGTCGAAATCATCCTTGGTGAAGCGCCAGACCAAGGGCTCCTTCAGCGAGGCATTGGCAATGAAGGCGATACCAATCAGGTCCTCCGGTACGCTGGCGGTCCAGCCTCGCACAAGGTCTGGCGATGCAACCAACAGCTGCCGAAAGGTGCCGATCCGCCTGGCGTGATAGCTGGAATCGTCCAGCCACCCGACGCGGATCGAGAGGTCGAAATGGTCGGCGATCAGGTCGACCCTGGTATCGGACAGTTGCAATTCGACATTGCAGGCCGGGTACTTCCTGGCGAAGGCAGCGATGACAGGCGCAACGGTGGACGCGCCATAGTCATTGGGAGCGGTTATGCGCAAGGTTCCCGTTGGCTCTGCATTGGTCTGAGCGATTTCCCCGACCGCTTCCTCGACTTCACTGAAGATCAGTACGCATCGCGCGTGAAGCAGCCTGCCGGCTTC
>NZ_JBDSUA010000030.1:0-60122 GCF_039927955.1 Devosia sp.
AGACTTGAAACCGCGCCTGATCAGATGCGCACCACCACACCGGGGACAATCCATCCCATCCTCCTGAGCAAATCACTTGCACAGCACAAGAATCCAAAAAGGATCGTAGGTAAACAGTTCCCCTTGATGGGGAGGTTGGGAGGGGGCGGGCGGCGCCATGATTTCAGAGTGATAAATCTGGGCCCTCACCCCCCCACCGTTGATCCCTCCCCACAAGCGGGAGGCTGGCGACTGAGACTGTTCGGCTCAAACCACTGACAAGCCGTGCTACCCTTCCCCCACGCGATTCTTCCATTAGGCCCAGATTGAAGCTGTTCTCCCGCACCAAGATCCCCGCCTCCACCGAGGTCAATATCGATGGCCGCATGGTCGCCGTCGCTGTGCGCACCCATGCGCGGGCGCGCAGCTATCGGCTATCGATCCCCCATAGCGGTGGCCCGGTGCTGACCCTGCCACCGCATGGCCGCTGGCCCGATGCCGAGGCGTTTCTGTTGCGCCAGACCAATTGGCTGGCCGCTCGCCTACCCCGCGCCGCTTCGCCGGTGTCGTTTGCGCCCGGCTCGACCATTCCATTGCGGGGCGTCGATCATCTGATCGTTGCCAGCGGCAAGGTGCGCGGCAAGGTCGAGATCGAAACTGATGACGAAGGCCCGATGCTGGTGGTGCCCGGTGATCCGGAACATCAGGCACGGCGGCTGACCGATTGGCTGAAGGCCGAGGCCGAGATCGATCTCAATCGACAAACCGCCATCCATGCCGCAACGCTGGGGGTCACCGTGCGATCGCTGAAGCTGCGCTCGCAGGCGACGCGCTGGGGCTCGTGTTCTTCGACCGGCAATCTCAATTTCAACTGGCGATTGATCTTGGCGCCCGAATTCGTGCTCGATTACGTCGCCGCCCACGAAATTGCCCATCTGGTGGAAATGAACCACTCTGCGGCCTTCTGGGCGACGGTGGGCAAGGCCCTGCCTGACAAGGATCGCGGCCGCGCCTGGCTCAAGGCCCACGGCCGCCAGTTGATGGCCTATGGCGTCTAGCGCTCGCTGAACAGCCACTGCACGCCAAACGCATCGATCAGCATGCCGAACTGCTTGCCCCAACCTTGTAACGCGAGCGGTACGGTAATCCGCCCACCCGCCGCGAGACGCCCGAACATCTCGGCCATAGCGGCCACATCGGCATATTCCAGCGTCACCGCACAGCCGCGCATCGGTTCGGCATCGTCATTGTCGGAGCAGTGCAACAGCACGCCCTGCCCTTCGAACCGGGCGTGCAGCACTTTGCCCCGTAGCGCTTGACTGCGCACGGCCATGCCATGGTCGCCGTAGCGTACCATGACCTTGCCTTCGCCCAGCCCGCAGCTTTGGTAAAACCCCATCGCCGCCTCGCAATTGGTCGTAAAAAACAGCGACAGGGACTGTTGCATCAGGCGACTGCCATCACGGCGGCGATCAAGCCTTCGCCGGTATATTGGATCCCCCCGATACCCCAGGCGCCATCCTCTGCATTGAGGATGTTGATCCAGGTATTTTCGGGGCGATGCGTCGGCACGCTGAGTTCGGCAACGATGGCGGTGGCCGTGGCGATGAAGCTCTGGCGCGCCTCCAGCGAAGCCAGCCCGATATTGGGCAGCTTGAGCTCAACCATCACCACCGGGCGGTTGCTCCCACCGGCATAGATCTGCTCGGGCGGCAGGATATGCACGGTTCCGCCGACGATGGCGGTGAAGAAGCTGTTTCCGGCAAGCCCGGAAACCTCGATCAGTGCCGCGATCAGGCGGGGCATGATTTCGCGCTCGCCGGCAGACGTTAATACGCCCCTGGGGGCAGTTACGGTGATTGGCATGTCATTTCCTGTTGATCGGTTGGCAACGGCCTTGTCGCGTTACATATCAATCGTTATGTTATGATCCATAACGGCGTCAATAGGTTTCGTAACGATCAGTATGGAAATTCCAGAAAAACGCGCCGGCCGCCCCCGCGCCTTCAATGCCGACACGGTGCTCGAAGCGGCAATGCTGCTGTTCTGGGAACATGGCTATGAGGCCACGTCGCTGGCGATGTTGCGCGACGCCATGGGGCTGACCCCGCCGCAGATCTACAATGCCTTCACTGACAAGGAGACCTTGTTCCGCAAGGCGCTGGAGCGCTACCATCAGACCGAAGTGAGCTTTGCCCTTGCAGCGCTCAACGCCGAGGTCTCGACCCGCGAGGCGATTGCCTTGCTGCTGACCGGCGCCGCCACTTCTTACACCAGGCCCGACAAGCCCGGCGGATGCCTGTTCATCAGCGGTGCGCTGGCCGCCTCGCCCCAGGCGCAGCAGGTGGCCGATACGCTCAAGGGCTATCGGCAGCGCAGTGAAACCGCAATCGCGGCGCGACTGGCCAAGGGTCAGGCGGATGGGGATTTGTCGATGCAGATTTCGGTGCCGACGCTGGCCAGATATATCCGCAGCGTCATGCACGGCATGTCGGTGCAGGCGCGGGAAGGGGCAACGTCGTTGGAGCTGGGTCAGCTCGCAGAACTGGCACTGCTGGCTATGCCCGAAAACAGTTCAGGCGGCTGAGCCGCCTGACCAGATTCTAACCACCAAAGATCAGATCCACCAGCGTGTGCTGGCTTTTTGGGCTCTGTTGCGGCGTTGGTTGGGCAGCGTTCGGATCATAGATCAGTTGATCGCCCTGATTTGCCGGTGGAATAATCGCCTGCCCGGTGGCCGGATCGATCTGGAAACCCTGCTGCACCGGCTGGCCGGTTGCGGGATCGACTGGTATTCCGGTCGCCGGATCGATCTGTGGAGCCGCTGTCGGCTGCACGATCTGTCCAGTGGTCGGATCGAGCTGCACCTGCACCGGCTGCCCGGTCAGCGGATCGACATACTGTACCTGCGGCTGCCCCGTCGCCGGGTCAATCGCCTGCTGGCCGGTAGCCGGATCGATGACCGGCTGGGCCACTGGCATATTGCTGGCGTCGTAGCCCGAAGGCAGGCCGATCGGTTTCAGCCCGGCATGCGCCTTGGCCATGAACTGCGTCCAGATCGCCGCCGGCACATTGCCGCCCGACAGCGTGGTCTTGGTCGCATCGTCATTACCCAGCCAGACCCCGGTGATCATGTGCTCGGAAAAGCCGACGAACAGCGCGTCCTTGGCCTGCTGCGAGGTGCCGGTCTTGCCGCCGAACTGCCAGCCCGGCAGATTGGCGCCCTTGCCGGTGCCCACTTCCACCACCTTGGTCAGCATGTCGTCCATTTCCGCCACGATCGGCGGCGCGATTACCCGGCCCGGGCCGGCGGTCGAGGCTTCATACAAAACCTTGCCATCGGTGGTTTCAATCTTGGTGATGACGCTGGGGATGACACCGATGCCACCATTGGCGAACGGCGCATAGGCCCCTGTCAGCTCCAGCAGCGACACTTCCTGCGTGCCCAGCGCGATCGAGGGTACTGCTTCGAGTGGCGAGCCAATGCCCAGGCGCATCGCCGTATCCACCACCACTTGCGGGGTAACGTCGATGGCCAAGCGGGCGGCAATGGTGTTGAGCGAATAGGCCAGACCCTGCCGCAACGTCACCGAGCCGGCATACTTGCCGCTGGCATTGTGCGGGCTCCAGCCCTCATAGGTGAACTGGGCGTCTTCGGCGACGGTATCAGGCGTATAGCCTTTTTCCATGGCTGCCAGATAAACGAACGGCTTGAAGGTCGAGCCGGGCTGGCGCTTGGCTGTCACCGCGCGATTATACTGGCTGCTCTGGTAGTCGACGCCGCCCACCATGGCTTGAATCGCGCCATCAGTGGTCATCGAGACCAGCGCGCCCTGGGTAAAGCCGCGCTTGGGGCCATCATTGGCCACCGCTTCCTTGACGATGAATTCGGCCTGCTTCTGCAAATCCCAGTTGATCGTGGTGGACACCACCACGTCCTGCTTGATGTCCCCAAGATAGGACTGCATCAGGCTTTCGACACAGTCGGCAACATAGGATTCAGAGCCCGCAACCTTGGTGCGCACCTTCTGGTTCGGATCAATCTGCGCTGCCTGGGCTTCGGCGGGCGAAATGTAGCCCTCCTCCGCCATGGCATTAAGCACCAGCTTCTGGCGCGCCGCCGTCGCCACCGGGTCTGATTTTGGATTGAGGCGCGAGGGCGCTTGCAGCGAACCGGCCAGCATCGCCGCTTCACCGAGCGACAGATTGCGCGCCGATTTGCCGAAATAGGTCTGCGCTGCGGCCTCGATGCCGGTGGCATTGTTGCCGAAGAACACGCGGTTCAAATACAGCTCAAGGATTTCGTCCTTGGAATAGGTCCGCTCCAGCCACACCGCCAGCAGCGCTTCCTGCACCTTGCGGGCCAGGCTTTGCTCGGGGGTCAGGAACAGGTTCTTGGCCAATTGCTGGGTAATGGTCGAGGCGCCTCGGGTGACCCGGCCGGCACGCAGGCTTTCCACCGCCACCGCGGCCAGACCATAGAGATCGACACCGAAATGCTCGTAAAAGCGCCGGTCTTCGATGGCGATCACAGCGGCGGGCACATAGGCCGGCAATTCGCGCAGCGTCGCTGCCTCGCCGCCGGTCTTGCCGCGATTGGAAATCAACTGCCCGTCGGCCGCCAGAATCCGGATATTTGGCGGCCGGTCCGGCACGGCCCAGGTATTGGACGACGGCAATTGCATGCCGAAATAGGCAATCACGCCACCCAGGGCGATGGTGCCCAACAGGCCAGCCATGAACAGCCAGTAGACGATAGAGACGATGAACCCGCCCAGGCCACGGCGCTTGCGCCGTTTGCCGTTTGCGACTTTCGCGGTGCCGCGTTTGACGGGTTTTTTCGACGCCGGCTTGCCGCCTGAGCGCTCATCATCTACGAAGCCGCCGACGGCGCTGCCCATGGTCGGTTCAACCCGCCCCTTGCCCCAGCCGGATGACTTGGCCTTGGCCGCAGGTTTGCCGCCGCGCTTGCCCGGCTGCGCGCCAACCCGGTCCTCAGGCGAAATACGAAATTCCATGCAATCCGTTCCGAAGCAAAGCGGCCTGCTCGTGCCGCTGCAGTGCCAGTATCAGGCCATCCCTAAACGTCTTTTTCAGGGCCGACGGCGCACCGTCTCATGGCCACCAGCATCAAGGCAAGCGAACGCCAGCCAATGTCCATACACCGACCGGCTTGTCCGTGCGAATTGTGGCCGGTTTATGGGGCAATTGTCGCCGACGGCGGCGCTGTTGCGCGGCTGCTACACGTCCAGATTGGAAACGCTGAGCGCATTGTCCTGGATGAAATCACGGCGCGGTTCGACCAGATCCCCCATCAGCGCGGTAAAGATCGCATCGGCTTCGTCGCTTTCGCGGATTTCCACCTTGAGCAGCGTGCGCACATTGGGATCGAGCGTGGTTTCCCACAACTGGCTTGGGTTCATTTCGCCCAGACCCTTGTAGCGCTGTAGCGATACGCCCTTGCGCCCGGCCTCGGTCACCGCCTTGAACAGTGATGCCGGCCCATGGATCTGGGTCGTATCGCCCTTGCGGCTCAGATGCGCCGGCCCACCGAACAGTTCATCGAGCCGAGGCGCGATCTGGCGCAGCTTGCGCGCATCGGCGCTGTTGAGCAGGCCCGGATCGATGCCGTGGGTTTCGGCCACGCCGCGCACGGTGCGGGTAAAGGCCAGTCCATCTTCATCAGTAATGACGCCCGACCAGCCGCGTTCCAGCTCGTCCGAAATCAGGTCCAGCCGCTCCGCAATCCGGTCCAGCGTTACCTGCGCCTTGCTCCGGTCCGACAGGCCATCCGGATCGAGCGCGCCAACGATGGCGGCCTGCTCGACCAGCGATCGGTTGTACCGAGTGTTCAAATTATCGATGGCGTTCACGATATCGCGTGCCTGCTGCAGGATTTGCAGCAGATCGGCGCCGGCATGGGTTGAACCGGAATGGGTGGTCAACACTGCGTCTTCCGTGCCGGTCGACAGCAGATAGTCTTCCAGCGCCCGCTCGTCCTTGAGATATTGTTCGGACTGGCCGCGCTTGATTTTATACAGCGGCGGCTGGGCGATATAGATATGACCGCGCTCGATCAACTCCGGCGTCTGCCGGTAAAAGAACGTCAGCAGCAGGGTGCGGATATGGGCGCCGTCCACGTCGGCGTCGGTCATGATGATGATCTTGTGGTAGCGCAGCTTGTCGGCGTTGAACTCCTCGCGGCCAATGCCGGTGCCCAGCGCCGTGATCAGTGTACCGACCTGCTCCGAGCTGATCATGCGATCGAACCGGGCGCGTTCGACGTTGAGGATCTTGCCACGCAGCGGCAGCACCGCCTGTACCGAGCGGTCGCGCCCTTGCTTGGCCGAGCCACCGGCGGAGTCACCCTCCACGATGAAGATTTCGGACTTGGCGGGATCGCGTTCCTGGCAGTCGGCAAGTTTGCCCGGCAGCGACGAGATTTCCAGCGCGCCCTTGCGGCGGGTGAGGTCACGCGCCTTGCGGGCCGCTTCGCGGGCCGAGGCAGCTTCGGCCACCTTGGCGGCAATGGCACGGGCTTCCTGGGGATGCTCCTCGAACCACTGGCCGAGCTTTTCGTTGACGACGTTTTCCACCACCGGCCGCACTTCGGACGAGACCAGCTTGTCCTTGGTCTGGCTGGAAAACTTCGGGTCCGGCACCTTGACCGACAGCACGCAGGTGAGGCCTTCGCGCGTATCGTCGCCAGTCAGCGTCACCTTTTCCTTTTTGGAAATGCCGGAGCTATCGGCATAACCGGTGACCTGCCGGGTGAGTGCGCCGCGCAGGCCGGCCAGATGGGTGCCGCCATCGCGCTGCGGGATATTGTTGGTAAAGCACAGGACATTTTCGTGGTAGCTGTCATTCCACTGCAGCGCCACCTCGACGGTGATACCGTCCTTTTCATGCAGGATGGTGATCGGCTTGCCGATGATCGGCGACTTGGACTTGTCCAGATAATTGACATAGGCCTCAAGCCCGCCTTCGTAGAACAGCTCGACATCGACCGGCTCCGGATGACGACGATCCGCCAGCAGGATGCGCACGCCGGAGTTCAGGAACGCCAGCTCGCGCATGCGATGCTCCAGCGTCTTGAAATCGAACTCAACCATGGTGAAGGTCTCGGTCGACGGGAAGAACGTCACTTCCGTGCCGGTGCGGCCTTCATAGGTGCCTGTCACTTCGAGCGGTTTGTCGGCGACACCGTGCGTGAACGATATCTCGTGGATATTGCCTTCGCGGCGGATCTTGAGCTTGAGCCAGGCGGATAGCGCGTTGACCACGGAAACGCCCACGCCATGCAGACCACCCGAGACCTTGTAGGAATTCTGGTCGAATTTGCCGCCGGCATGCAGCTGGGTCATGATGACCTCGGCCGCCGAAATGCCTTCGCCGGTGTGAATTCCGGTGGGCATGCCACGGCCATTGTCGGTGACCGAAACCGAGCCATCCGAATTCAGCGTCACCGTGACGCGATCGGCGTGGCCGGCCAGGGCCTCGTCGATGGAGTTATCGACCACCTCATAGACCATGTGGTGCAGGCCCGAACCGTCGTCGGTATCTCCGATATACATGCCCGGGCGCTTGCGCACAGCATCGAGCCCCTTGAGCACCTTGATGCTGTCGGCGCCATACTCTGCGGGATCGGGAATATTATCGTCGGTCATGTGGTTCCGAATCAGGCTCGTGAAGATGAAATAGTTCTAGTCGATAGAGGGTCTATCCCCAAGCAAAATGCCCGTTTCAGGCCGCTCGGCGGGGGATTTCAGCGGTCCGGGAACACCCGCCCGTCGCGCACCGTGATCCGTTGTGCGCGCGCCTCCAGAGCTTCGAACAGCAAGGGGTCGGTGCCGGTCAAAAAGCACTGGGTTCCCAGGCCGTCCAGCGCCACAAACAATGCCCGTCGCCGGTCCGGATCGAGGTGTGCGGCGATCTCATCCAGCAGCAGAAACGGGGTGATCCCGGTACGCTGTTTGACCAGCCTTGCATGGGCAAGGATCAGCCCGATCAGCAGTGCCTTCTGCTCGCCGGTCGAGCCCAAAGCCGCCGGCATGCCCTTTTGGGCATAGGTGACGTCCAGATCGACGCGGTGTGGTCCGGACGTGGTGCGTCCGGCGGCGCGATCAAGCCCGCGCGTGCCCGCCCACAGTTCCATCAGTTCCGCCTCCAGCGCCGAGGATGACACCGGCTCATGCCGATCCTCGAACAGCGGCGTCAGCGCCAGATGGGCGGCCGGAAAGCTGCCCTGCTCCAGGCTCTGCGCGATCAGGTCCTGCAAATGCGTCAGGCTGTCGGTGCGCGCCAGATGGATCGCCGCGGCCACCTCGGCCATCTGCACTTCGATGGCGTTGAGCCAGCGCGGATCGGCATTGTCCTCGAGCAGCCGATTGCGCTGGCGCATCACCTTGTCAAAATCGTTCACCGCCGCCGAATGGCCCGGAATCAGCGTCGTCACCAACCGGTCCAGAAACCGCCGCCGCTCGCTGCCCGGGCCGGAAAACAGCCCATCCATCGCCGGCGTCAGCCACAGCACCCGCAAGTAATCGCTCATCGCCTCGATCGAACGGGCATTGGCGCCGTTGATCCGCACCCGCCGGCCGGCATCGCCGGTTCCAGCGCCGGTGCCGATATCGGTCGGGCCCTCGCTGGTCTCGATCGTTGCCGCCACCGCCCACGGTCCGTCCGAGCCTTGCGCCTGCACCGTCTCGAACGCCGCCCGTCGCAGCCCGCGCCCCGGTGACAGCAGCGAAATGGCTTCGAGCAGATTGGTTTTGCCGGCGCCGTTCGGTCCGGTCAGCACCACGTGGCGCTCGTCCAGGTCGAGCGCTGCCGCGGTGTAATTGCGGAAGGCACTGAGGCGCAGGCGGGAGAGGTAACGGGAGGGGGTCATCTATTCCAACGTCCACCGGGTCTCCCCTCACCCCTTGAGGGAGAGGGTGGATCGGCCAGAGGCCGAGACGGGTGAGGGGTTATCTCAGTCAGCATCGACAGAGCAACCATCCTGGACCCCTCGTCCGCCCTTCGGGCACCTTCTCCCTCAAGGGGAGAAGGAAGAACCAGAGAACTGGCCTTAAACCCGCATCGGCATCAGCACATAGAGCGCCTTTGCCTCGCCGTCTTCGCGCACCAGCGTTGGCGAGCCAGCGTCGTTGAACAGGAAGATTGCATTGTCGGAGCGGATCTGCCCGACGATGTCGAGCAGATAGCGCGCGTTGAAGCCGATCTCGAAGCCATCGGTGTCGAACTCGACGGCCAGTTCTTCGGAGGCCGTACCGTGGTCGGGATTGGTGACCGACAGTTCAAGCTGCCCATCCTTGGCCGAGAGCTTGACCGCCTTGCCGCCGCGTTCCGAAGCAATGGTCGAAACGCGATCCACCGCCGTGGCAAAGGCCGCGCGATCGACGCTCATCGACTTGTCGTTGTTCTTGGGGGTGACGCGATCGTAATCGGGGAAGGTGCCCTCGATCAGCTTGGAGAGTAAAACTACACCGCCGAGCGAGAAGCGGATCTTGGTATCGCTGACTTCCACCGCCACGTCGCCATCGGCGCCATCGAGCAGCTTTTGCACTTCGCTGACGGTCTTTTTCGGCACGATAATGCCGGTCATGCCCTTGGCGCCCTTGGGCGCTTCGGTTTCCGCCCGGGCCATACGGTGACCGTCGGTGGCCACGGCGCGCAGCACCAGGCCTGAGCCGGAAACATCGATGGTGTGCAGATAAATACCGTTCAGGTAATAGCGCGTCTCCTCGTTGGATATCGCAAATTGCGTCCGCTCGATCAGTTCGCGCAGCGAGGCGGCCGGCAGCGAGAATTCATGGCTGAAACTGCCCGATTTCAAGTCGGGAAAGCTGTCGGGCGACAGGCATTGCAGATGAAAGCGCGAGCGCCCCGAGGTCAATAGCATCTGCTCGCTGCCATCGGTTTCGAGCCGTACTTCGGCCCCATCGCTGAGCTTGCGCACGATCTCGTACAGCGTATGCGCCGGCACCGTCGTGGTGCCTGCGGTTGACACCATTGCCGGAACGCTTTCGGTGACTTCGATATCGAGATCGGTGGCGCGCAGTTCCACGGTATCGCCGGTGGCCTTGAACAGCACGTTGGCCAGGATCGGATAGGTATTGCGCCGTTCGACCACCCGATGCACATGGCTCAGCGACTTGAGCAAATGATTGCGTTCGAGCGTAACTTTCATCGATCCGGTATCCTCACTGCACGCGCCGTAAACTGGCGTGGTCAAACCCGGCAAGCCGGGCGCAGACCATTGCAATTCAGGGACAAAAAGGCAAGGGCGCGCCGGGATTTGCCCCCGCCAAATAGCCAAAAAACCGTCGCGCGCGGCAAATAGCGCCGCCGCTGCATCCACAAGTGGTTTTGGCTACAATGCCCCCATCGATTCTAGGAAAAACCAACATGGCAGAAGCCTTCACTCAAAACGGTCTGGCCGTCATCACCGGAGGTGCCAGCGGCATCGGCCGCGCCGCCGCCCGGCAAGCCGCCAAGGCGGGCATGAAGATCGTGCTGGTCGACGTCAACGCGGCAAAACTGGCATTAACCGCTGCCGAACTGGCCGGTATGGTTGGTGTCGATAATGTGCTGATTTCGACCGCCGACGTCGCCGATCCGGCGCCAATGGTGGCTCTGGCGCAAACCGTCATCGCCCGTTTTGGTAGCCCAACGCTGTTGATGAACAACGCCGCCGCCTTCGTTTCGGGCGGGGCAGGCGGCATTCTCGATCCCATTGAAAACTGGCAGCGGCTGTTTGGTGTCAATGTGCTGGGGCCGGTCAATGGCGTGCAGGCGTTTCTGCCCGCCATGCTGGAAGCGGGCATGCCAGCCGTCATCGTCAATACCGGCTCCAAGCAGGGCCTGACCAACCCGCCGGGCAACCCGGCCTATAACACCTCCAAGGCGGCGGTGAATGCCTATACCCAAAACCTGGCGCGCGACCTGCGTGAGCGCCCCGGCTGTCGGGTCACGGCCCACCTGCTGATCCCCGGCTGGACCACGACTGGGGAGGCCGAACATCGCCAAGGCGCCTGGTTGCCCGAGCAGGTGATCGCCTTCATGGACGAAGCCATCGCCCGCGACGGCTTTTTCATCCTCTGCCCCGATGACGAGACCAGCACGACAACCGACCGCAAGCGCATCTACTGGAACGCCATGGATATCGTGCAGAACCGTCCGGCGCTGTCGCGCTGGCATCCCGACTACAAGGACGAGTTTGCCGCCTTCATGGCGCGGGACCTGCCGATCGATGACGGCGACTGAGCAATGACCCCGATCCTTCTGGTTCCCGGCCTGCTCTGCACCGCCGAAATCTTTGTTCCGCAGATCGTGGCGCTCTGGCCCTATGGGCCGGTGACGGTAGCGTCCACGCTCGAAGGCGAAACCATGGCGGCGATCGCCGCCAATATTCTGGCCGGTGCGCCGCCGCGCTTTGCCTTGGCCGGCATTTCCATGGGCGGCTATGTCTGCCTGGAAATCATGCGGCAGGCACCCGAGCGGGTGGTCAAGCTGGCGCTGCTCGATACGTCGGCCCGCCCCGATACCCCCGAACAGAGCCAGTTGCGGCGCGATCGAATGGCGCGTGCCCGCAGCGAGGACTTTGCGGCGCTACTGGCCGAAACCATGTCCATGAACCTGCATCCCGACCATCGCAATGACCCCGAACTGGGCGCTATCAGTCTGCGCGGCGGGCTGGCCGTGGGCGTCGAAGGCATGGCCCGACAGCAGAATGCCATCATCACCCGCATCGACTCGCGCCCCAGCCTTGGGGCGATCGCGGTGCCGACCACGGTGATTGTCGGGGATGCCGATCCGCTGACCCCGCCGGCGCTGGCGCAGGAAATGGCGGAAGCGATTGCCGGCGCGAAACTGGTGGTCATCGCCCATTGCGGGCATTTTTCGACCTGCGAGCAGCCGGAAGCGGTGAACCGGGCGCTAGTTGAGTGGATTAGCGACTAATCACCGGCCTCTCCTCGCCCCTTGAGGGAGAGGGACCGATTTTCTGCGTTCAGCAGAAAATCAGGGTGAGGGGTTCCCTCCGCAAACGCGAGGCAACAAGGGACCCTCATCCGCCCTTTGGGCACCTTCTCCCCCTGGGGGAGAAGGGCGAAAAAGTAAGCTAGAAAGCTATTCCTCGATCATGCGTTTCAGCAGTTCGATTTCCTGGCACAGCTCGCCGTCATCCTTCATCATCTGTTCGACTTTCCGAACCGAGTGCAGCACAGTGGTGTGATCGCGTCCACCAAAGCGGCGGCCAATTTCGGGGAGCGAGCGCGAGGTCAGGGCCTTGGCCAGGAACATGGCGATCTGGCGCGGGCGTACCACATCACGGCTGCGGCGGGCGGAGAGCAGCTCGTTGCGCGGCACCTTGTAGTGGCGCGACACGATGCGCAGGATGTCTTCGATGCGAACCCGGCGGGCTTCCTGCGAGCGGATCAGGTCGCCCAGCGTCTTCTCGGCCAGCGGAATAGTGATCATTTCGCCGGTCAGCTGATTGGCAGCAACCAGGCGGTTCACCGCTCCGTCGAGATCGCGGCCATGGCTGACCACGACCCGAGAGATATAATCGATCACCGGCGCCGGGAAGTGCATGCCATAGCGCGTTGCGGCCTGATCGGCGCGGCGCTGCACGATGGCGCGGCGCAGCTCGACGTCAAAGGCGGTAATCGGCACCACAAGGCCACCGGAAAGGCGCGAACGCACCCGTTCATCCAGCATTTCCAGATCCCGCGGCGGCGCGTCGCCCGCCACGACAACCTGCTTGGCGCCAGTCAACAGTGTACCCAGAGTATGGCCGAATTCGGTGGCCGACTTGCCCTGCAGGAACTGCATGTCGTCGATCAGCAGCAGGTCGACCTTGCGCAGCCATTCCTTGAAGGTCAGGGCCGACTGGCGCTGCACCGCAGTGATGAAATGGTACATGAAGTGGTCGGCGGTCAGATAAACGATATTCTTGCTCGGATCGGCCTGCGCGGTGGCATGGGCGATGGCGTTGAGCAGGTGCGATTTACCCAGGCCGACGGTGGCGTGGATATAGACCGGATTGAAACTGACACTGTCGTTGACAGCCGCATTGGCCACCTGTCGGGCGACGCCCAGCGCGATCTCATTGGGGCCGCCGGCCACGAAACTGTCAAATGTCATGCGCTGGTCAATGGCGCTGCCAGAAAGGGCGTCGCCCTTTTGCGCGCTGTTGTCGCGCACCAGTCGCGGCATGGCCGGAATGGTGGCAACGGCGACGGGCGCCTCCTGCACAAAAATTTCGGGCTGCGGGGCAATGCGCGGACGGGCCTGGCCATTGACGCGCAATGTCACCTGCAGGCGGCCGATCTGGGGCGCATCGAGCTGGATCGCTTCCAGAATCCGATCGGCGTAATTGGACTGCACCCACGAGCACAGGAAGCGGGTGGGTGCCGACAACAGGCACAGGTCATCGACCATTTCTTCGAGGTCGAGCCGGGCGAACCAGCTGGTGAACACATCCTCGCCCACCGCCACCTTGAGCCGGGCGCGGGCCCGGGTCCATAGGTCGCGTTCAGCTTCGGAAGGAGTGGATGTGGTCATCGCGGACAGTTCGCCTTTTGTGGTGGTCTGAGGTGTCGGTTGACTGGAATTGTCCCAATCGTCCCGTCCGGCGGTCGCCTGTCGCTTCATCGTCTGTGCCTCGTTTCAATTCGGCACAGACCCCGCAAAGTGTCCATGCCGTCGATCGCCGCCCTGCCCGGACGGCTCTGCCAATACTTCAACCCGCGCCCAAATGATGGGCGAGCGATCCCGTGGCGCGGCTGGGCCGCTGCCTGTCGTCCTGAATTTTGATCTGAACCCGGCCGAACCAGCCAGAAATTCTGTTACACGCCTACGCCAACCCGCCGCCGCAGAGCAGCGCCAAAACCGTCATGTTCAAAATGACATTGGCTGCCAAACCCAGAAGACGTCGCCGCCTTCACAGCCCTGATAATATGCCCCAATACGACCTTGAAAGCTCCGTCTGACGGGTCTAGCGCCGCCTTTTCTTGAGCTGACTTAGCCATATTAGAGTGGACCTTTTGGCCCCGCAACACGTGAATCGATGAAATAGGGGCTTGACTCTGCGAAGGCGAAAAACAGTTTCCAAGGCCCTCTCCCGGACCCCAAACCAAGCATCTGTGACTCAACGCAGAATCGTAAATTCGGGTTAAGCGGCGGAGAAATTTTTTCGTCAGATTATTCCGTTGCGCTGGTTCGGTTTTTATTCCGGCCCGGCGGAAATTACGCATAGGAAATCAGTCAAACGTTTGAAAAGACAAATGTATTTTATAGCCGATCGCCAGCTACCGGTATTTTTGACGGTGTCACTGCAACGTCACAGATTCCAGCTACCGTCGCATTTTTTGTGGCCTGGTCCAGGCAATAAAAAAGGGCTCCACAAGGAGCCCTGTCTCACGCCAGTCCATCTCGGACCGGACAGTCAATGGTATCTGTTAGACAGCCAGCGCCTTGACGCGGCCATTGAGGCGCGAAACCTTGCGCGATGCCAGATTGGCATGAACGATGCCCTTGCCAGCAGCACGGTGGATTTCTGGCTCTGCAGCCTTCAGCGCTGCCATGGCAACCTTGTGATCGCCAGCCACGATCGCTTCCTCAACCTTGCGGATGAAGGTGCGGATGCGCGAACGGCGCGACTTGTTGACCGCGGTGCGGGCTTCGATCTTGCGGGTCGCCTTTTTGGCGGAAGCGGTATTGGCCATGATGGTCCTCTTGGCGCGTCATCCGGCAGTCAGCGCGCCCAAGGCGTCACCAGCGTCCGGTATCAAAATGAAATCGGCGGCACATCGATAGCCGCCAAGTTGGGCGGTCTATACTAGCGCGCCCCCGGCCCGTCAACAGGAAACAGGGCATCATGGCTTCTTCTGGCATACCGGGCAAAAGAAGGTCGAGCGGCCCGATTGCACGATCCGCTCGACAGTGCCGGTGCACATCGGGGTAGGGCAGGGCTCCCCCTCCCGGTCATAGACGGCAAAGCGATGCTGGAAATAGCCCGAGCCACCTTCCGCATTGCGAAAATCCCGCAGCGTCGAGCCACCCACTTCAATGGCTTCAAGCAACACCTGGCGCACGGCGCTGGCCAGGTCTTCAAGCATGATCTTCGGCTTGCCCTTGGCGGTTACCAGCGCGCCGGCATGCGCGGTGGGCAGGATGTGCGAGCGATGCAACGCCTCGGCCACATAGATATTGCCCAGCCCCGCCACCACCCGCTGATCCAGCAGCGCCGCCTTGATCGGGGCTTTCTTGCCAACAAATTTTTGCGCCATTTCCGCGGCGTTGAAATTATTGCCCAGCGGCTCCGGCCCCAATCCGGTCAGATAGGGGCTATTTTCCGCCCTGTCATAAAGATCGACAAATCCGAACCGGCGTGGATCGGCGTAGATCAGGTGCAGGTGCCCATGCTCTGGATGGGTGATGTCCCACACCATATGGTCATGCTTTGGGGTGGGCTCGATCTCATAATAGCGCGGCGGCTTGTCCAGCTTGCGCTCGGCAAAGCGATAGCTGCCGGTCATGCCCAGATGGCTGAGCACAGTCTGGCCGCTCGACAGCTCGATCAGCAGATACTTCGCGCGCCGGCCCACGGAAACCACCGTCTGCCCCTCAAGCGCCTCGGCAAAGCCCTTGGGGAACGGAAACCGCAGATTAGCCCGGTTGAGGGTCACTTTGTCGATGCGCGCGCCCTTCAGATACGGCTCGAGGCCCCGGCGGACGGTTTCGACTTCGGGCAGTTCCGGCATACGCAAATAACCCTTCACCCTGTGCGGCTTTGCGCCATGGCAAAGCCGATGCTGCTTCGCTATGGTGCGGCAAATCAAAATCGCACGAGACTCAATGCCATGACCGAGGCCCGCGAGACCACCCATTTCGGCGAACAGCAAGTGCCACTCGACGAGAAGCAGGGCCTGGTCAATGCCGTATTCCACGGCGTAGCCGACCGCTATGACCTGATGAACGATTTGATGAGCGGCGGCATCCATCGCGTCTGGAAGGACGCCATGGTCGCCGATCTGTCCCCGCCCAAGCAGGGAACGCGGCCGTATCGCGTGCTGGATATGGCTGGCGGTACCGGCGATGTCGCCGAACGCATCATCAATGCCTCGGTCGGCTATGCCGAAGTCGTGGTCTCCGACATCAATTCGGACATGCTGCGCGTCGGTGCCGAACGGGCGAAGTCCTGGCGCTTTCCGGCCCAGGCCAGTTTTGTCGAGGCCAATGCTGAAGAGCTGCCCTTCGCCGACAAGTCCTTTGACGCCTATACCATCGCCTTTGGCATCCGCAACGTGCCGCGCATCCAGAAGGCGTTGGGCGAAGCGCACCGTGTGTTGAAGCGCGGCGGCCGCCTGCTGGTACTCGAATTTTCTCATGTCGATGTGCCGGGGCTGGACAGCTTTTACACGACGTTTTCCGATCGGGTCATCCCGCCCATGGGCAAGATGGTCACCGGCGATGGCCAACCCTATCAATATCTGGTGGAATCGATCCGCAAGTTCCCGACCCCACCGGCCTTTACCGGCATGATTTCTGAGGCCGGCTTCAAGCGGGTCACCCACACCGCCTATTCCGGCAATATCGCGGCGCTGTTCAGCGCCTGGAAAATGTAAGGGTCTGCTCTTGGGCCTCTCCGCCTATTTCCGTCTGCTGCGCGCCGGCTATGTGCTGTCGCGCGAAGGCGCGTTCTCCATTATCGAGGCCAAGGACCTGCCGGCGCCGCTGCGGTTGGGCATCGCCACCGCGCGGCTGATCGAACGTCCCTCGGTGCGCCGCACCGGTCGCGTCGAACGGCTGACCCGGGCGCTCAACCGGCTTGGCCCCACCTATGTTAAATTTGGCCAGACTCTGGCCACGCGTCCCGACATTGTCGGCGCCGATATTGCCGAGGATCTGTCATCGCTGCAGGACCGGATGGACCCGTTCGATCCGGCCTCGGTCCCGGGTATTCTGAGCGAAGCACTTGGTGCCAAGGCGCTGGAGCTGACCGAGCTATCGCCGCCGGTCGCCGCCGCCTCCATTGCGCAGGTGCATCAGGCCCTGCTGGTCGCGCCGGGCACGATGCCCAAAAAGGTCGCCGTCAAAATCCTGCGCCCCGGCGTGGCCGGGCGGTTCATGGCCGATATCGAAAGCTATTATGCGGGCGCAAGGCTGGCGGAAAAACTGGTCCGCTCCACCCGCCGCCTCAGGCCAACGCAGATTGTGGCGACGTTGGATCGCTCGGCCCGGCTCGAACTCGACCTGCGGCTTGAAGGCGCCTCGATTTCCGAGTTCGCAGAGAACATCAAACATGACACCGGCTTCGTCATCCCCGACGTGCATTGGGACCAGACCGCGCAGAATATTTTGACCACCACCTGGATCGACGGCATCCCGATCCGCGATCTGGCGGCGCTTGATGCTGCCGGCATGGACCGCAAGGCGCTGGCCACCTCCCTGCTACAGAATTTTCTCAAGCACGCCATCCGCGATGGCTTCTTCCACGCCGATCTGCACCCGGGCAATCTGTTCGCCGATCCGAAAACCGGCTCGCTCGTGGCCGTCGATTTCGGCATCATGGGCCGCATCAACAAGGCCGAGCGGCGGTTCCTCGCCGATACGGTCTTCGGCTTCATTTCCCGCGACTATCGCCTGGTCGCACAGCGCCATTTCGACATCGGCTATGTCCCGGCCGATCAGTCGATCGAGGATTTCGCGCTCGCCATCCGCTCGATTGGCGAGCCGCTGCATGGCCGCGTCGCCAGCGATATCTCGATGGCCAATGTGCTGGGGCAGCTGTTTGCCATCACCGATCTGTTCGGAATGCAGACCAGGCCCGAACTGGTGCTGCTGCAAAAATCCATGGTGCTGGTCGAAGGGGTTGCCCGTGCACTCGATCCGGATCTGGATATCTGGACCATTGCCGAACCCGTTGTCGGCGATTGGCTGCGCCGCGAGGAAGGCCCCATCGGCAAGCTCGAAGACCTCAAGTCCGGGCTGGCAACCCTGGCTGACACCGTCCGCCGCATCCCCGTCATCGTCACCCAGGCAGAGGCGGCGCTGGCCGACTATCATGCGGAAAAGCACCGCCGTTCGGCAATAGCGCCGTGGATGGTCTATTCCCTGTTCTGGCTGCTGGCGGTGCTGGCGGTGGCGGCGATCTGGCGGCTGGTCACGCTTTAGTGTCGCCGCACCCGCCTTGTGGCGCATCCGGCCCGGATTTAGATTGCCGCCGCTTGGCTGGCTCAGCCTGACCGTATTGGACGCGCAGCAATGATACTTCCGGCCTTTGCAAAACTTCCGATCTTCGCCGGATTGCTGGTGCTGCTCGCTGGCTGCGTCGATGCCGATCTCGACGTCAAACTGACCAGCACCACCACCGCCAGCGCCACGCTGATCCAGGTGATGAACGCGCAGTTCTATTCCATGATCAAGCCGCCCGCGACCAAGATTGATCCGAGCGGGCAAACGGAGCAGGGCCCGGAAATCCAGCATTTCTGTGCCGATGGGACGCTCACGCAAAGCACCGACGGTTCGGCCACCTGCCTGATCACCGCATCGGGGCCGTTTGCCGGCCTGGCGCTGGGCAAGCATCAGAAATTGCTCAGTTTTGCCCCGGCTGGCGCTGGCCTCGTCCGTGTCGCGTTCGACACCGGCGGCCTGCTCGCGGAAACCGGCGCCAGCTTTGCCCATGACGAAGAAACCGAGCAGATGAATCAATCTGTGTTCAGCGGCCACACACTGACGCTGCATTTTTCCGGGCTCGAGGTCATCGACACCAACATGACATTGTCTGATGATAAGACTTCTGCTGTACAAGCCATTCAGTTCCTTGAAATTATCAACGGAACTGCCAAGCTCCCCAAACAATTGTTTGCGGTTATCAGGGTCAAATAATGCCGGGTCTTCCCGTTCCGATCAGTTTTGCTCGTCTGCCGCATGGACAGGGGCTGGAAGCGCCACGCCAGCACACGGCTGGTGCTGCCGGTGTTGATCTGTCGGCGGCGCTCGAAACTGGGGCGGAACTGGTTATTTTGCCGGGCACCAGCGCCATGGTCGGCATAGGCTTTGCCATTGCCCTGCCGCAGGGCTACGAGGCGCAGGTGCGGCCGCGCTCCGGTCTTGCCGCCAAATTTGGGGTCACGGTGCTCAATGCGCCGGGCACTGTCGACGCGGATTATCGCGGCGAAATTAAAGTCATTTTGATCAATCACGGCTCGGCGCCCTTTTCGGTGCGTCGTGGCGATCGTATCGCCCAAATGGTGGTTGCACCGGTTTGCGCCGTAACCTTTTTGGAAACGGAGACGCTGGATGAAACCGAACGCGGCACTAAAGGCCATGGCTCGACTGGCCGTTAGCCTGGGGCTGGTTGCCGCTTCGGCCATGCCAGCCTGGGCCGGCGATCGCGCCCAGTTCGGGGCCATCGGCTACGATGAAGGCGGCCACTATCTGGCCTTCGAGGAATTCGGCATCGGCGACGGCTCGGGCCTGCCCTATTCCAATATCTATGTCGTCGATCTGCAAAAGGACTCCTGGGTGCTGGGCACGCCGATCAAGGTGCAGGCGGTCGATGAAAGCGAAACCCTGCTCGGCATCCGCGCCAAGAGCTTGGGCAAAGTGCAGACACAGTTGAGCGAGTTGGGCATCAACGCACCGGCGGAACTGATCGCCCAGATCGGCGATGGCCTGGTCGGCAACGACGGCGCCAACCTGCGTTTTGGGCTGCCGTCCTACACCACACCTGGGGCCATTATCGGCGATTATGGCCTGAAACTGACGAGCTTCGAGGCCACCGCCAGCGTGCCCTGCGCCGACTGGTTCGGCACGGCCGGCCTCGGCTACAAACTCCTGCTGACCGGCGATGGCGCCGATCGCGTCATCCATCTCGATGACAAGCTGCCCCGCTCGCGCGGCTGCCCCATGGCGTACCGGCTGTATGGGGTATTGCTGCCGCCCGATAGCGACAGCGTCAAAAGCGCAGTAGCCATTGTCTCGGTCTATACCAATGGCTTTGAAGGCCCGGACCGGCGCTTCCTTGCCATACCTCTGGCAGCGCAGTGATTTTCACGCCCGACGAAACCCGCCGCTATGCCCGCCATCTGGTGCTCAAGGGCATGGGCGGACCGGGGCAACAGGCGCTCAAGGCCGCCAAGGTGCTTGTGGTTGGAGCCGGTGGGCTGGGCAGTCCCGTCATCGCCTATCTGACCGCCGCCGGCATCGGCACTTTAGGTATCGTCGACAATGACACGGTATCGCTGTCCAACCTGCAGCGGCAGGTGCTGCACACGGTCGGGGGCATTGGCTCCGGCAAGGTGCAAAGCGCCGCCAATTTTGCTGCCGCGCTTAATCCCCATGTCACGGTGACGTCCCACGCCGTCCGCTTCGAACCCGACAACGCGACGGGTCTGATTGCCGATTATGATCTGGTAATCGACGGCACCGACAACTTTGCCACCCGGCTCAGCATCGCCACGGCCTGCGAGGCAGCCGGCAAGCCGCTGATCTCGGGCGCCGTCTCGATGTATGATGGGCAATTGACGGTCTTTTTGCCGGACGGTCCGCGCTTTGCTGATCTCTACCCGGCCAGCCCCGACGATGCCGATCTGCCAAGCTGTGAGGCGACCGGTGTGCTCGGTCCGCTCACCGGCATCATCGGCACCCTGATGGCGATGGAGGCAATCAAGCTGATCACCGGCATCGGCACGCCCTTGGTAGGGCGCTTGCTGATGTATGACGGCCGCGACGCCCGGTTTACCGAACTGACCTATTAGCGAGCGTCAGGCCTCGGGGTGCTTGAATACCAGCGTCGCATTGGTGCCACCGAAGCCGAACGAGTTGGACAGGGCCACGCCGATCTTGGCATTGTCGCGCCGTGCCCGAAGGATCGGCATGTCTTCAAACGCCGGATCGAGGTTTTCAATGTTGGCGCTTTCACACAGGAAGCCTTCCTGCATCATCAGCATGCAATAGATCGATTCCTGCACGCCCGTGGCGCCGAGCGAATGCCCGGTCAGTGACTTGGTGGCCGAAATCGGCGGGCATTTGTCGCCGGTGCCGAACACCGCGCGGATGGCGTCCATTTCGCGCGCATCGCCGACCGGGGTCGAAGTGGCGTGCGGGTTGATATAGTCCACCGGCATCTTGATGCCTTCAAGTGCCAGCCGCATGCAGCGCTCGGCGCCTTCGCCCGATGGGGCGACCATGTCGTAGCCATCGGAGGTCGCGCCATAGCCGATGATTTCGGCGTAGATCTTGGCGCCGCGCGCCTTGGCATGTTCGAGTTCTTCGAGCACCAGCACGCCCGCGCCGCCGGCGATGACAAAACCATCGCGATCGCGGTCATAGGCGCGCGAAGCCTTGGACGGGGTGGCATTGAAGTCCGAACTCATGGCGCCCATGGCGTCGAACAGGTCGCTCAGCGTCCAGTCGAGATCCTCATGACCCCCGGCAAACACGATGTCCTGCTTGCCCATCTGGATCTGCTCATAGCCATTGCCGATGCAATGCTTGGAGGTCGCGCAGGCCGAGGAAATCGAATAATTGATGCCCTTGATACCAAAGGGCGTCGCCAGCGTTGCGGAGGCAGTCGAGCTCATCGCCTTGGGCACGGCCAGCGGCCCGATGCGCTTGGGGCCTTTGTCGCGGGTGATGTCAGCGGCTTCCACAACGGTGCGGGTCGATGGACCACCCGAACCCATCACGATCCCGGTACGCGGGTTCTTGATGTCGGATTCTTCCAGCCCCGAATCCTCGATTGCCTGCTGCATTGCCAGATAATTCCAGGCCGCGCCCTTGCCCATAAAGCGGGTGGTGCGGCGGTCGAGCACGGCAAATGGATCAATGGTGGGCGCGCCATGCACATGGCAGCGGAAATTGAGGTCGGCATAATCCTGGGCGAAGGTAATGCCCGGGGTGGCGGCATAAAGGCTGGCCAAAACCTCGGCCACATTATTGCCGATGGAAGAAATGATCCCAATGCCGGTTACGACAACTCGTCTCATCTTCGCCTCGCTCCAGATCGTATAGCAGAGTTCCGCCCCGGGCGCTCACCGCTTTTATATAGTTTGGCTTCCCGCCAGTTTCATGGCTGGGGCCGCTTTACGCGATGAACTTTTGCTTACGCGCTCTTCTGGTCGCGCAATTGGCTGTCGGTGAACAAACCTACGCGCAAATCCTTGGCCTCATAGATCAACTTGCCGTCAGCCTTGACCCAGCCATCGGCAATGCCCAGCGTCAGCCGCGAACGCATCACGCGCTTCACGTCGATGCCGTATTCCACCACCTTGACGTCATCGGTCACCTGGCCGGTCATCTTGATTTCCCCGCCCAGGGCGCGGCCCTTGCCGGGCGCACCGACCCATCCGAGGAAAAAGCCGGTCATCTGCCAGACAGCGTCAAGGCCAAGGCAGCCCGGCATCACCGGATCGCCGATGAAATGGCATTTGAAAAACCACAGGTCCGGGTTCACGTCGAGTTCGGCCCGCACCTGCCCCTTGCCATGGGCACCGCCGGTCTCGTCGATCCGCGTGATGCGATCAAACATCAACATCGGTGGCGCCGGCAGGCGCGCATCCATCTGGCCGGGCAATTCGCCGCGACCATGCGCCAGCAGCTCGTCATAGGTAAAAGAGTTCTGCCGCTCGGCCATTGCCTGCCCCGTGGTTAACCAGTGGCCGTTGTGTAGAGGGGCGGGGCAGGAGGGTCAAGAGAGCCGGGCTCTGCGCCAATCTGTCATTGTGGCTTTCCCTGTGCATAGCTTGTGCCAAACCGCCGCTCTGCGTATAAGAGGAGCGAACAATTATGGCCCTTTCTGTCGACCTAAGGACCCAATGCCGGACCACACCCTGACCAGCCGCACCCATCCGTCGCGCAAACCGTGTCTCACGGCAGTGCTGCGCATGGCCGGCCTTCGCCCCACGCGCCAGCGTGTCGCCCTGGCCGAACTGCTGTTCGGTGGCCCGCATCGCCATGTCAGCGCCGAACAGCTGCATGGTGAAGCAAGCCTGACCCGCGTCAATGTTTCGCTGGCGACCATCTACAACACGCTGCACCAGTTCCATGAAGCAGGCCTGCTGCGCGAAGTGGCTGTTGACGCCTCCCGGTCCTATTTCGACACCGATACGTCTGATCATCACCACTTCTACGTCGAAGACGAACAGCGGATGATCGATATCCCCGCCTCGGCCGTGAGCTTTGAGTCTTTGCCCGAAGCCCCTGCCGGCATGGTGGTGAGCCATGTCGATGTGGTCATTCGCGTTCGCAAGGCGCAGTGACGCTCTTTTAGAGCCTGCCGAACGCTACGCCCTTCCATCCCCAGCCGTTAGCCAGCGTGGTTTCCTGCAGCGGTGTCTTGATTTCGCCGGTGCTGAACTTGGCTTCGTAGATTTTGCCAAAGCTGCCGTCTTCCTTGATGCCAAAGGCGGCGCCGTAGCTGAACGATTTTTGCTGGCCGCGCGAGGCCGAAGCCGCGAACGACAGGCTCGGGATGCCCGCATGCCATTCCACGCTGAACTCGTGATCCACCGAGCGCACGACGCCGCGGCTCGCATCCAACTTCATCAGCACCTTAAACACCCGTTTCAGGCCCGCCTTTTCAAAGAACGCGTACCATTTGGCGTCGATGATCTTCCATTCGGCCACCAGATCAACCTTTTCCGGGCCGCCGTCGCGGATCAGGAACGGCACGCCATCGTTGTTGAGCGCCAGCAGTGCCTCACGTAGCTCCGATGGCGGTTTCCTGGCCACGCCTGAGGGAGCGGCTTTGCTTCCGGTGATGAAACCCAGCAATCCCATATTGCGTCCCCCATTGGCATAATCTGGACGAACCCTAGTCCATTCCGAAGCGTTCTGCACGGAGCGGTTTGGCGCCGGCGTCGTGACAAAGCCGGCTTCGGTCGCCATGATGGGGTTCTCATAAAACCAGTTTGCGGGTCCCGATGAGCGAAAAAGTCAACCTGGCGGCCTATTTCGAGCGAATCGGCTTCTCCGGCTCCATCGCCCCGACCCTGGCGACCCTGGAACAACTGCATGCGCTGCACCCCGCAGCGATCCCGTTTGAAAACCTTGATGCATTCCTGGGCCTGCCGGTCCCGCTCGACCAGCACAGCCTGGAACACAAGCTCTTGCACAATCGCCGCGGTGGCTATTGCTTTGAACAGAATCTGCTGTTCATGCGGGTGTTGCAGACGCTCGAATTTGAGGTGCGCGGCTATGCCGGGCAGGGCCTGTGGTGGAACCCCGATCCAGCCGGACGGGGGCCCTCCCATATGTGCCTGGTGGTGGACATTGCCGGCGTTTCCTATCTGGCCGACGTCGCTTTTGGCAGTTGCACCCTGACCGCCCCGCTCAAACTGCGCACCGAGGTCGAACAGACGACCCCCAATGATACGTTCCGCCTCATGCCGATCGGTGACGGGTTCCGGCTGGAGGTCAAGTTCAACGAGGTTTGGCGCCCCGCCTATCAGTTCGAACTGACCGAACCGACGGACGCCGACTATGCCGCGCTCAGCGCCGAAATCGCGGCAAAGCAGCATCAGGCGGGGTTGCTGATCGCCGCCCGGGTCCAGCCCGGCTTGCGTACCACGCTGCGCCACAATCTGCTGAGCACGTATCGTCCGGGAGAGGAGCGCGACCGTCGCATTCTTACAAGCGTGGAGGACATCCGTGCGGCACTCTCGGATACCTTCGGCATTGCCCTGCCAACCAGTGATCTGCTCGATCCGGCACTGGCTCAGATGCTTGCCACCCATACCGAAAGCTGACCATGGCTCCCGTCTATGTCGATCCCGACAAGGTCCATCCCTTCGCCAGCGCGCAGGCGTTTTACGATTGGCTGGCCAAGCACCACGACACGGAAACCGAAGTGTGGGTACGCATCTTCAAGAAGGCCACCGGTACGCCCACAATAAATGCGGTCGAAGGCATTGAGGTGGTGTTGTGCTGGGGCTGGATCGACGCTATCCGCAAGAGCTACGACGATGTGTCCTTCGTACAACGCTATACGCGGCGCGGGCCGAAAAGCCTGTGGAGCCAAGTCAATCAGGACAATGTCGCCAAGCTGCTCTCCGATGGCAGGATGACCGAACATGGCATGCGCCATGTCGAGGCAGCCAAGGCCGATGGCCGTTGGGCCGCCGCTTACAAAATGGATATGCCGCCGCCCGAGGAGCTTTTGGCGGCGATCGAAGCCAGCCCCAAGGCGATGGAGTTTTACGGCAAGCTCAGCGCCCAGAACCGCTTTGCGCTGACCTTCCGCACCCACAACCTCAAGACCGCCGCCGGCCGCGCCAAGCGCATCGCCAGCTTTGTCGAGATGCTGGAAAACGGCGAGACCATCTATCCGCAGGGCAAGAAATCGTGACGCGCTACGCCGCTTTCCTGCGCGGGGTGAATCTGGGCAAGCGGCAGGTCAAAAGCGCCGACCTGCTCAAAGCCTTCACCAACATGGGGTTCGACAATGTCAAAACCCTGCTCGCCTCGGGCAATGTGCTGTTCGATGCCGACAGTCCCGACGCTCGCCAGATCGAAGCGGCGTTGGAGCGGGCTTTCAGCTTTGCCATCGGCACCGTGCTGCGCAGCCAGGATCAGCTCAAGGCGCTGATCGATCTCGATCCGTTCGATGGACGCAAAGAGGATGAGAACACCAAGCTCTACGTGACCTTTGTCGAGGACCTGAACGCCACATCCCTGCCGATGCCCTGCGCCGTCACGGCTGACTTTGAAGTGGTCAAGCTCACTGACGGCGAAGTGTGCATTGTCACGTATCGCAAGGCCGATGGCCGCTATGGCTCAGGCATGGACCTGATCTGGAAGCATTATGGCAAGAAGCGCCTCTGGACCTCGCGCAACTGGAATACCGTGTTAAAAGCAGCCAGCTAACGCATCAGGACTTAGAACCATGATCACTGTTTTCGGCTCCACGGGCCTGGATCAAATCGGCACCGTGCCGCGCCTGCCAGGCCCCGGCGAAACCGTTTTGGGCGGCGTTTTTGCCTCCGCCCCCGGCGGCAAGGGGGCCAATCAAGCGCTGGCCGCCAAGCGCGCCGGTGCCGACGTGCGCCATGTGTCGGCGGTGGGCGACGATGCCTTCGCCGCCCAAGCCTTGGCGTTGCTCAAGGCCGGCGGGGTTGATCTGAGCCTGGTCAAAACCGTGCCCGGCGCCACCGCGATCGCCATGATCTTTGTCGATGCCCATGGCGAAAACTGCATCGCCGTGCTCCCCGGCGCCAATGCCACAGTCAGCGCTGATGAGGCCGAAACGGCGCTGAGCAAACTGCCGCCCGGCGCGGTGGTGATGTTGCAACAGGAAATCTCGCAGTCCGCTACCGAACGCGCCCTTGATATCGCCAAGGCCAATGGCCTGGTCTCGATCCTCAATACCGCGCCGTATCTCGAAACCACCAAGACCCTCGCCCACAAGGCCAGCATCCTCGTCGCCAACGAAACCGAGTTCGCCCTGCTCAGCAATTCGACGCCGGCCGAACTCGACACTGCCATGGCCGCCTGGGTCAAGCAGCACGGCCAGACGCTGATCGTGACGCTGGGCAAAGACGGCGCCAAGGCCGTCACCCCCACCAGCGCCTTCAGCGTCCCCTCTCTCGCCATCACTCCGGTGGATACCGTTGGTGCCGGTGACACCTTCTGCGGCTATCTCGCCGCCGGTCTCGATGCCGGCCTTGATCTCGAAGCCGCCATGCGCCGCGCCGCCTATGCCGGAAGCCTCGCCTGCCTCAAGCCCGGCGCCCAGCCTGCGATCCCGTTTGCCGCTGAGGTGGACAAGGCGCTGGCTTCGTAGAGGCGCCACCCCCCTTGATCCCCCTTGTGGGGAGGGAAGCGAGATAGGACTTAGCTTCAGCTAAGTCCGGCATCGAGCAGCGTGGGGCTGTGCTTCCGCATACTCGAAGACTGACCCCTACTCCCGCATCCCCTCCGCCAGCGCATCGATAAACGCGGTTACTCGCCGCGGCACCTGTTTGCGGCTGGGATGCACCACCTGGATGGGCAGGCCGGGCATGGTCCAGTTCGGCAGTATGCGCACCAGACGTCCCGATGCGAGATCGTCGCGCACCAGATCCTCCGGCAGATACGCCGCACCGCCGCCGGCCAAAGCTGCTGCCAGTTGCGCCTCGCCATTGTCGATCTCGATACCGCCCCTCACCGCCGCTGTCACTTCCTGCCCCTCCGGCCCGATAAACGGCCAGCGATTGCGCGGGATCAGGTTGAGATTGAGCACGCAGGGCGCATGCTGCAGACCATCGGGCGTCTGCGGCATGCCGTGGCGTTCCACATGGCTGGCTGCAGCACAACAGATGAACCGGTAAGTGCCGATCCGCCGCACGATCAGGCTGGATGGCGGCAGCATGCCGATGCGCACGGCCAGATCAAAACCCTCGGCAATCAGATCGACCCGTCGGTCGCTGAGCGAAATCTCGCAGATCGCCCCCGGATGCGCGGCGACGAAGCCGGCGACGATCCTCGGCAACCGCCTTATCCCCAGCGTCGTCGGCGCGCTGATGCGAATGCGCCCATGCAATTGTCCCGGCTCGACCCGGGTCAAATCGCCCAGCGCGTTCTCGGCATCAAGGACAGCCTGCGCCTGCACCAGAAATCGCTCGCCCAGTTCGGTCAGCCGCTGGCTGCGCGTCGTCCGTTCGATCAACCGCGCGCCATAGTGCTCTTCGAGCGCCTGCACCCGCCGTCCCACCATCGCCGGCGAAATATCAAGCCGTCGCGCCGCCTTGGCAAAACTGCCCAGCCGCGCTGCGGTCACAAAGGTACGGATATCGATCAACTCGCTCATTCGATATTATTATGCAATTCTAAAACGACAATCCACCCAATTTACGTAACAATGGCGCTGCTCTATCTCATGGTCATCGCAATCAAACCAAACCGATGGAGAAACCAATGACCGTAGCAATTCTTGGACTGGGCAATATGGGCAAGGGCATCGCCGCCCGCCTCGCCGGCAAGACCGATCTGGTGCTGGGCGTGCGTGACGCTGCCGCCAATGCGGCGCTGTCCGCACAATTTGGGAATGCCCGTGTCGCTTCGATCGCTGATGCAATCGCCGCCGCCGATATCGTCGTGCTGGCCCTGCCTTACGGCGCCGCGCTCGAAGTCGCCGCCCGCCCAGATCTGGCTGGCAAGATTATCGTCGATATCTCCAACCCGGTTAAGCCGGACTTCTCCGGCCTCAGCATCGGCCATACCACCTCGGCTGCCGAGGAAATTCAGGCCGTCGCCAGCGCGGCTAAAGTGGTCAAAGCCTTCAACACCATTTTCGCCAGTGTGTTCGCAGCGTCCGCTGCCTCGACGGCCAACGTCCCGGTCTTTGTGGCCGGCAATGACGAGGCCGCCGTCGCCGCTGTCTCCGAATTGGTCAAGCTGGCTGGCTTTGCCGTCGAAAACGCCGGTGGTCTCGATGCCGCCCGCTTGATCGAGCCCGTCGGCATGCTCAACATCCGCTTCGGCTATGGCCTGGGTCGCGGTACGGCGATTGCGCCGCAGTGGACCAATGTTGCGGCTTGATCAATCCGGCAGCGGCGCAAAACAAAAAAGGCGGGCTCAAAGCCCGCCTTTTCCAATTCAAATGTGCCAGAAGCTCACTTCGGCGCTAGAACCATCACCATCTGGCGGCCTTCCGACCGGGGCTGGCTTTCGACCTTGGCCAGAGTTTCCATCTGGTCCTTGACCTTGATCAGCAGGTGCATGCCGATATCCTGGTGGGCCATTTCGCGGCCACGGAAACGCATCGTTACCTTGACGCGATCACCATCTTCGAGAAAGCGGATCACCGCCTTCATCTTGGTTTCATAGTCATGGGTGTCGATATTGGGTCGCAGCTGGATTTCCTTGACCTCGATGACCTTCTGTTTCTTGCGGGCCTCGGCAGCTTTTTTCTGCGCGGCATACTTGAAACGTCCGAGGTCCAGCATCTTGGCGACGGGCGGAACGGCATTGGGAGAGATCAGAACCAGATCGAGACCCGCTTCCTGCGCTTCAGCCATGGCCGCGCGCGTGTTGACGATCCCGCGGTTCTCGCCTTCAGCGTCGATGAGTTGGACATCGGCGCTGGTGATATCTTCGTTAGAAAGCGGCCCATCCTTCTGGGGCGCAACTGGTCTCATGGGACGACGAATGGCAAACGTTCCTTGTATTGACAAACCGAGTGGTGAAATCAGGCGTAAAATCGTGTTAGCGCAGACAGAAGTCAACAGGCAAACACACCCAAATTGTGGCGTGTTGCAGCATGGTAACGGCTTTATCTGCAAGCAATTGCGCCGTCTTCGGCGCGAGGGCAACACAGCCATTATAGCGCAGTGGAGAACAAAGAGCGATGGCCGAGATACAACCGCGCGATATCGTGGTGGGGCATGGGACCGATGCCAGAGCCATCGCAGTGCGCCAGCGGTCCGGAACGGCGCCCGGCCTGTTCTGGCTCGGTGGCTTCCGCTCCGACATGATCGGCTCCAAGGCCATGGCGCTCGATGCCTATGGCGCCGAGCATGGCCTGGCCGTCACCCGCTTTGACTACTCCGGCCATGGCGTTTCCGGCGGCAGCTTCGATGATGGCACCATTTCGCGCTGGTTGGAGGAGGCGGAGGCGGTGTTTGCGTTTGCCGCCGGGCCGCAGATCGTCGTCGGCTCATCGATGGGCGGATGGCTGGCTTTGCTGCTGGCGCGCAGCCTGCTGCGACGCGGCACCCCGCTCAAGGGGTTGATCCTGATCGCGCCGGCGCCCGATATGACCCATGAACTGATGCTGAAGGATTTTACGCCCGAGGAACGCTCGTCGCTGAAACAACTGGGCTATGTCGACCAGCCGTCACAATATTCGGCCACGCCCTACCGGATTACCCGTGGCCTGATCGAGGACGGCGCCAACCATCTGCTGTTCGGCAAGGTCATCGAAACCGGGTGTCCCGTGGTCATTCTGCAGGGTGGCGCCGATCCCGACGTGCCCCAGTCCCACGCCATTCGCCTGACTACGCATCTGCTGCATGATCCGGTGACGCTGACGCTAATCCCGGACGGCGACCACCGGCTGAGCCGCCCGCAGGATTTGAAATTGTTGACCGATGCAGTGGAGCGGCTGGTCGGGGAGTAGAAACCCCTCATCCGTCCTTCGGGCACCTTTTCCCACAAGGGGAGAAGGGTGGCATTGTGCCTGATTAGACACCAGATCAACCCTCGCCCCTTGTGGGAGAGGGTGGATCGCCCGCAGGGCGAGACGGGTGAGGGGTTACGATCTAACGGCCGCCGCCAGCTTCGTCTTCTGCATCCCGCCAGCGTCAAAATTATCTGGGTTTAACCATCGCTCATATTCCGCCCGCAACGCCGGCCATTCGCTGTCGATGATCGAGAACCATGCGGTGTCGCGGCTTTCGCCCTTGATGATCAGGTCTTGCCGGAACACCCCCTCGTGCTGGAAACCGAAGCGCTTCGCTGCGGCCTTGGAAGGTTCGTTGCGGTTGTTGCATTTCCATTCGAACCGCCGGTACCCCAGATCATCGAAGGCATGCCGGGCGAACAGGAACAGTGCCTCGGTGGTCACCCGCGAGCGCGAAATCGCCAGGCCCCAATAGATGCCGCCAATCTCGATTGACGCGTGGTCGGGAAAAATCCGCATCCAGCCCTGATGGCCCTGCACCGTGCCGGTGGCCTTGTCGATCACCACCACATAGCGGTTGGGCGACGCATTGGAGGCGTCGATCCAGGCTTGCGCCGCGGCCACACTGTCAGGGGCATGCGAAAACAACCAGCGGTGGCGCTCAGGCGCGCTGGCCGAGGCTTCATAAAGCTCGGCGGCGTGGCGCTGTTCGATCGGTTCGAGCCGCACGTAGCGCCCTTCGAGTACGATGCGCTCCGGTACGGATTTGGCGGGTTTGACGTCACTGTGCATCATGGATCGCCTTCAGGCCTTCGCGGTAGGTTGGATAAAGCAGCTCGATGCCCAGCGCATGCTTGACCGCCGCGTTGGAAACCCGCTTGTTGTCAGCATAGAACGAGCGCGCCATCAGTGTCATCTCGGCGGTTTCGTAGGGCTGCTCCGGTGGCGGCGTTAGCCCAGCCATGTTGGCGGCATAAGCGATCACGTCCTGGGGCGGGGCCGGTTCGTCATCGGCCATGTTGAAGGTGCCTGCCAGTTTGCGCTCCGCCGCCAGCGCCGTCACCCGCGCGATATCGGCGACGTGTATGCGGTTAAAAACCTGATCTTTCTTGATCACACGGCGTGAATTGCCCTCGCGCAGTTTGTCGAAGGTTGAGCGGCCCGGCCCATAAATACCCGCCAGCCGCAGGACCGCCAGCGGCACGCCGTTGGCTTGGGCAAAATCCCGCCATGTCTGTTCGGCAACTACCCGCTGCTGCGAACGCACATTGATTGGCTGGCAGATGGCGTTTTCATCGATCCAGGCACCGCCGAAATCGCCATAGACGCCCACGGTCGAATAATAGCCCAGCCATTGCAGGTTTTTGGAGCCACCCAGCTCGGCTCCAAAGCTATTGAGTGCGGGATCGCCCGCTGCGTCAGGAGCGATCGACAGCACGATATGCGTTGCTGCGGCGAGATCGGCCAACAGCGCTGAATTTTTCGTCGTGCCATCGAACAGATGCGCGGCAAAGCCTTCGGCAATCAACGCCTCGGCCTTGTCAGCCGCACGCACGGTGCCGGAGATCACCGCATCGGGGTGCCGGGCGCGAATGCGCTGGGCGCTGGCCAGTGATGAGAAGCCCAGTCCGAAAAAGAAGATGTTCAACCCGAAAGCTCCGCCGTCCATTCCGCGCGAACCGTATCGTCCGCCTCATCAGTCTCATAGTCTTGCCGCGCCGCATCAGCGCGTTCGGGCGCCAGGCGCCGCAACGCCCAGATGGACGCACCGCGCACCAGTGGATCGTCGGCGCCCAAGCGCGTTTCGGCCAGTGACGTCAGGGTGTCGTCGCCGCTGTTGCCGACAGCGATCAGTACATTGCGCAGGAACCGCCCATGCCCGATCCGCTTGATCGGCGAGCCGGCAAACAGGCTGCGAAAACCACCGTCGTCGAGCCGCGCCAGATCGGCCAGGTGCGGACGCTCCAGATCGTCGCGGGCGCGCAGTCTGGCTTCGCGGCTCACCTTGGCAAACTTGTTCCACGGGCAGACGGCAAGGCAATCGTCGCAGCCGTAGATCCGGTTGCCCATCGCCACCCGGAACTCGGCGGGGATCGGTCCCTTGTGCTCGATATTGAGATAGGCGAGGCACCGCCGCGCATCGAGCTGGAATGGCGCGGGAAACGCCTGGGTCGGGCAGATATCGAGACAGCGCGTACAGGAGCCGCAGCTTTCCGCGTGGGGTGCATCCACCGGTAGTTCGGCATCGGTGAAAATCGCGCCCAGAAACAGCCATGAGCCGAAGTCGCGGCTGACCAGCACCGTATGCTTGCCCTGCCAGCCCAGCCCGGCGGCTTCCGCCAGCGGCTTTTCCATTACCGGGGCGGTATCGACGAACACCTTGACGTCGGCTCCGCTGCGTCGTGCCAGCAGGCCGGCCAGCTCCTTGAGCTTGCCCTTGATGATTTCGTGATAGTCACGATTGCGCGCATAAACCGAAATCGTCCCCAGTGATTTCTCTGCCAGCAGCGCCAGCGGATCGCGTTCAGGGCCATAGTTGACCCCCAGCAGGATTGCCGATTTCGCCTCGGGCCAGAGCGCATTGGGACTGCTGCGGCGCTCGGCCGTTTCGGCCATCCAGTCCATGTCACCATGCCAGCCGCGCTCCAGCGCCAGGCGCAGCTTTTCCGGCAGGTCGGGACGCGCGGCAGTGGATGTGATCCCAAAGCTGTCGAACCCCAGCGCCACCGCTCGAGCGCGCAGCTCGGCGATCAGTTTTGGCATTTGGCTGGCGGAAGCGGGCACTTGTTCACCGGATTATTCCCGCGCAAGCGAGAATCCATTCTGTCTTGTAGCCGATGACCACCAAAGAGTGGATTCCCGCCTGCGCGGAAATGACCCGGTGGATGACGCCTAGAAATCCAGGTCGGCATAACCCTTATGCGGCGGCATCGCCACCACGCGGTCATTGAGCAAGGTTCGGAACGCCGGGCGGGATTTGATGCGCGAATACCAGTCACGGGTTTCCCCCGCATTGCCCCAGTCGATATCGCCCAGATAATCCAGCGTCGACAGATGCGCCGCCAGCGCGAAATCGGCTAGCGTCATGGTGTCGCCGGCCAGCCACGGGCGGGTGGCGAACAGCCAGTTAAAATACAGCATGTGCTCATGGAGGTTGGTCTTGGCGACGCGCAGCACTGCCGGTTCGGGAGTTGCGCCGCGACTGTCGCGCTTGATGATCTTTTCTTCGAGCACGTAGCGCGTGACTTCGTCATTGAGCTTGAAGATCACCCATTCGATCAGCCGCCACATTTCCGAGCGCAGGCCGATATCGGCTGGAAACAAGCCGTCGATCGCGGCCGGCGCAAATCGCTCCTCGATCGCATGAACCACGGCAAGGCATCCGACGGCCGGCGCGATTTTGGTATCCAATAGGATAGGCAGGGTCGCCGCCGGATTGAGCTCGAGCAATTGCGGTTCGCGCAGCCACGGCTTGATTTCCTCCAGATCGACCGGAATGCCATACTCGGCAAACATCAGGCGGGCCAGGCGCGAGGATGGATCGAGCGGATGGTGCAGCAATGTCGGCATGCGAACTCACTCACTAATTTCAGGCCAACGATGCAAGCCAGCTTATTGGCGAGCCATGCAAACACCGTTAAGACCATAACGCCCAAGGGCGTGGCTGGTTGAATTAGGGGATCAAATGAGCGTCGATCAAGGTCTTTTTGTGCCGCTGGTGCTCGGAGTTATCGAAGGGCTTACTGAATTCTTGCCAGTCTCCTCGACTGGCCATCTGCTGTTGACCGAACATTTCTTCGGTCTGGCCCAGCCAAAAACCTTCATCGTGCTGATCCAGCTCGGGGCGATCCTGGCAATCATAACCATCTATTTTGCCAAACTGGCGCTGCTGCTCCGCGATGCGCTGACTGGCAAGGCCTATGCGTGGGCGTTTGCGCGCAATGTTGTGCTGGCCTCGATCCCGGCGGTGATTGCCGGCGTGCTGCTGCGCGATTTCATTCAGGGCGTGCTCTACGAAACCCCGATGCTGATCTGCATCATGCTGGTGGTTGGCGGGGTGATCCTGTTGATCGTCGATCGCCTGCCGCTGCAGCCGCGCTACACCGATATCTATACCTATCCCTGGCATCTGAGCTTGATTATCGGGCTGTTCCAGATGCTGGCACTGATCCCGGGCGTATCGCGCTCCGGCGCCACCATTGTCGGCTCGATGCTGTTTGGTACCGACAAGCGCTCGGCGGCCGAATTTACCTTCTTTATCGCGCTGCCGATCATGATCGGCGCTTTCGGCTATGATCTGTACAAAAGCCGCGATCTGCTCTCGGCCTCCGACGGCATCAATATCGCCATCGGTTTTGCCGCCGCCTTCGTGGTCGGCGCCATCGTGGTGCGCTACCTGCTCAACTTCGTCAGCCGCTTCGGCTTTGCCCCCTTCGCCTGGTGGCGTATTGCGGTGGGCATTGCCGGCATCGCAGCGCTGCTGCGCGGCCTCTGATACTTCCAGCCCCAATGCAAAAGGGCCGCCCAGTGGGCGGCCCTTGTTATTTCTAAGCCAAAGCGCGTTTAGACGGCAGTGCCGCCATTGGCAGCCGGGCGACCGAACTGGCCGTTCTTGCGGAACCGCCACATATAGCTGGGCAGCACGCTTTCCATCGAAGTCGGTTCGATATCGAACGCTGCCAAGGTGCGTCGCTGGGCAATCGCCGAGTCGGAGACGACATTGTCACTATCGAGCAAGGTGATCTGGTCCGCCGTCAGCAGCGGCGGGAAGGGCAGGATGGCAAAGGGCAGCGCCAATAGCTTGGCAATGCCGCTGGGTATTGGCAGCAGCGGATTGCTGCGACCAGTTTCGCGCAGGATCATCGCCAGCAGCGCCTTGTGATCGATCACTTCGGGCCCGCCGATCTCATAGACCTTGCCGGTCTTGACCTTGCCTTCGGCGGCCAGCACGAACGCCTCGGCAACATCGCCCACATAGGCCGGCTGCAGGCGGGTCTTGCCCGAGATCACCGGCATCACCGGCAACATCCGCGCCAATGTACCCATCAGGTTGAAAAAGCCATCGCCGCGCCCGAACAGGATCGACGGGCGGATCACCACGGCCTGCGGAAACGCCGCAAACACCGCAGCTTCACCCTGCGCCTTGGACACGGCATAGGTGCTGGCGCTCTGCTCGTCGGCGCCGATGGCCGACATATGCACCAGCGATTCGACCTTGGCAGCCCTGGCCACACGGGCAATGGTGCCCGCCGCGATGCCATGCACGTCTTGGAACTGCTGCCGACCGCGCTCGAACCCAATGCCGACCAGATTGATCACATAATCGGCGCCGGCAATGGCCCGCTGCACCGAGGCTTCGTTGCGCACATTGGCCTGGATCGGCTGGATCTGCCCCACATCGCCCAGCGGCTTCAGGTGCCCTGCCAGATCGGGCCGGCGCACGGCCACGCGCACGCGATAGCCGCGTTTGGCCAGCACCTGCACAATCTGGGTCCCCACAAACCCCGAGCCGCCAAATACGGTGACGAGTTTCTGGTCCAAATGATCCATTCGATGGGCTCCGGGAACGACGATTGGGGAACGGCTTGCTGCATAGCGCTTCTAACGCAAGCGCCACCGCACTGTCGAGGGTGATGGGCCGTGTCGACCATGTCGATTGCATGCGTTTTTGCCGCCAAATCCAATTGACATAACCCGCCTGCGGCCCTAGTAACCGCTCGCTCCAATACGAGTTTGTCCAGTTCGGCCAAACTTACATGTGCCCAGATGGCGGAATTGGTAGACGCGCACGGTTCAGGTCCGTGTACCGCAAGGTGTGGAAGTTCGAGTCTTCTTCTGGGCACCATTTCTCTGTATCGACGTTTGAAACACCGGCCTCGCAACAGCGAGGCCGGGTTCAGGCGTTTGTCGTCTTCCGCACCGCAGCCCGCCTTCCCAAGGCCATCATGGTGTGGCATCAGGGTTGAAACGATAACGAGGCGACTATGGCCATCCGACTGCATCAGGGCGATCTGCCTAATCTTTCCAACTATAGCGGCCGCGAAGTGGCGATCGATACCGAGACCATGGGCCTGCAGCCACACCGCGACCGGCTCTGCGTTATCCAGCTTTCGCCTGGCGACGGCAGCGCCGATGTGGTGCAAATCCCGGCAGGCTCCAACTCTGCCCCCAATCTTGCAAGGCTGCTGGCCGATCCGGCCGTGACCAAGATTTTCCATTACGCCCGCTTTGACGTCGCCGTGCTCAAGCACCGGTTTGGTGTGGTGACTGGCCCGGTCTACTGCACCAAGATCGCCTCCAAGCTGGTCCGCACCTATACCGATCGCCATGGGCTCAAGGACATCGTGCGTGAATTGCTCAATGTCGATCTGTCCAAGCAGCAGCAGTCTTCGGACTGGGGCGGCGACAAGCTCAGCGATGCGCAGCTCGAATATGCTGCGTCCGACGTGCTCTATCTGCACGATCTGAAGCGGCATCTGGATCGCATGCTCAAGCGCGAAGGCCGCATGGAAATCGCTGACGAATGCTTCCGTTTCCTCAAGACCCGCTGCGAACTCGACCTGTTGGGCTGGGAAGAAACCGACATTTTCGCCCATAGCTGATGACACTGGCGGCTGGCCAACGCGAACAGGTTTATCGGGGGCTGCTCCGGCGTAACCGCGGCGTATCCTTGCTGCGCCTGATCGTGCCATTGGCCGGCACGGCAATCTTCCTGCTGCTGGCAGCGGAGATTTACCTTTCAAGTCTGGCCGGACGCTTCGGTATTGGCCAGATCAAGGTGTCGCTCGAAAACGTCAGCATCGATGCGCCCGAATATGCCGGCGTCATGTCCGATGGTTCGACCTATCGCGTCACCGCCCAGGGCGCTGTCGCCAATATCGCCCATACCGATATCATCGACATGACCGACGCAGCGCTCACGGTGCTGCGCAAATCCGGCACCACGCTTGAGATTAACGCGGCGGCCGCCCAACTCGATACCACCAAGCGACAGGTAATCATTGCCGGCCTTGCCAATGTCGAGGATTCCACGGGAACGGTCAGCCGCTTTTACAATAGCGTGTTCGACTGGTCGGCGCAGACGCTCGATAGCCAGGGTCCGGTGGCCGTTGATTATGCCGACGGCACCAAGATCATCGCCAAGACCATGAAATACGACACCCAGGCTGGGGTCTGGACTTTTTCAGGGTCCACCGTCACGCTGCCATCCACGCCAGGAGCCAAAAAGCCATGAAGTCAGGCTCTATTCTTATTGTGCTGCTAAGCCTTCTGGCCTTGCCGGCGGTGGCGGCCGACAAGGTGCGGATCACCTCCGATACCTTTGTCGTTTCGGAAGCCGATCATCAGGCGGTGTTCAGCGGCAATGTGGTGGTGATCCATCCCAGCGTCACCGTTCATTCGGACAAGGTCGTTGCTGTCTACGGCGCCGGCGGCACCACCGATATCGAAAGTTTCATTGCCACCGGGCATGTCCGGTTAACCACGCCGGAACAGGATGCCACCGGCGAAAAGGCAGTGTTTACGCCGGCCGATCAATTGCTGCGTCTCACCGGCGATGTGGTCGTGGTCAATTCCAGCGGCACGGTCAATTCGAGCGAGCTGGTGGTGAACCTCGAAACCAATGTTTCGACCTTTACCAGCAATGGCGGCGGCCGCGTTACGGGCGTATTCACCTCGCAATGACCGAAACGCAAGCCAAACCCAAAGTCGACCAGACCGGCTGGCTGGTGGCGCAGAACCTTGCCAAGAGCTTTGGCAAGCGCGTCGTCGTGCGCGATGTATCGCTGGCCGTGCGGCGCGGCGAGGCGGTGGGGCTTTTGGGGCCGAACGGGGCCGGCAAGACCACGGTTTTCACCATGATCATGGGCCTGGTCAAACCCGACGCCGGCAATATCCGGCTTGATGGCCATGTTATCACCAAACTGCCACTGTTTCAGCGCGGCCAATTGGGCATTGGTTATCTGCCGCAGGAGCCGTCGATCTTTCGCGGCCTGTCGGTGCGCGGCAATATCATGGCGGTGCTGGAAAACCATGTCCGCTCGCGCCGTGACCGCGCCGAAAAGCTCGAATCCCTGCTCGAAGAATTTTCCATCGCCCATCTGGCCAAGTCCAACGCCATGGCGCTGTCCGGCGGGGAACGCCGCCGCGTCGAGATCGCCCGCGCGCTGGCCGCCGATCCGGCGTTCATGCTGCTCGACGAGCCGTTTGCCGGCGTCGATCCGATTGCCGTGGCCGAGGTCAAGGGCCTGGTCAAGCAGTTGACCAAGCGCGGCATTGGCGTGCTGATCACCGATCACTCAGTGCGCGAAACCCTCAGCCTGGTGGATCGCGCTTATCTCATTCACGGCGGCAAGGTGATGATTCAGGGCAAGCCCGAAACTATCACCGCCGACCCGGAGGCCCGTCGCGTGTATCTCGGCGATAATTTCGATTATTGAACTTGGCGTGATCGCCGCCGCAACTGGCACGGAACTTGCCCTTCACCTTGCCACCTGCCCAAAAATGAGTCATGTTCGTTCTGGGAACGGGCTGGCGACAGCCCATTGGTTTGTCTAAGGGACTGTTTTAATGGCTTTATCGCCGCGTCTCGAATTTCGCCAGGCGCAAAGCCTGACGCTGACGCCGCAATTGATGCAGTCGATCCGTCTGCTGCAGTTGAGTCATCTTGAACTCAATGATTTTGTCGAAGCCGAACTGCTGCGCAATCCGCTGCTGGAGCGCGAGGATGGTGCTGCCGATGAGGCGCCCGAGCTTCCCGAACGCCTCGCCGAACTCAGCGCCTACGAGGACACCGTCGATCACGGCGACCGCATCCAGAGCGCCGATTCGATTGCTGATGGTTATGACACCTCGGTTGAAAACGTCTTCCCCGATCAGGCCAGCGCCGATCAGCTTAATCTGTCCAGCCGCATCGATCATCAGGGCAATGGCGATGGCGGCGAAGCGCCGGACCTCGATCAATTCGTCGCTGCGCGCCCGCGCCTGGCCGATCATCTGGAAGAACAGACCAACCTGATCCTGCGCACCCAGGCCGATCGGCTGATTGCCCGCCACTTGATCGATAATCTCAACGAAGCTGGTTATCTTGGTGTTGAACTGGACTCCATTGCCGAGCAGCTGGGCGCCGAACTGGCCGATGTCGAAGCTGTGCTACAGGCCGTGCAGGGATGCGATCCGCTGGGTGTGTTCGCCCGCGACGTGCGCGAATGCCTTGCCATCCAGTTGCGCGAAAAGGATCGTCTCGATCCGATGATGCAGCGGCTGCTGGATAATCTGGGCTTGCTGGCCAATCACGACATGCCGGCGCTGATGCGTGCCGTCGGCGCCGATCGCGAAGACATTGCCGATATGCTGTCCGAGCTGCGCATGCTCGACCCCAAGCCGGGCCGCGCCTTCGATGTTGGCCCCATCGAAGCGGTGGTGCCCGATGTGTTCGTCAAGCAGGGTCCGGCTGGAAACTGGCTGATCGAACTCAATTCCGATGTGCTGCCGCGCGTCCTGGTCAACCGCACCTATTATGCCAGCGTCACCAGGAAGGCCCGCGACAGCACGGAAAAAACCTTCCTCACCGATTGCCTGCAGACCGCCAACTGGCTGACCAAGAGCCTGGATCAGCGCGCCCAGACTATCCTCAAGGTCGCTACCGAAATCGTCCGCCAGCAGGATGGATTTCTGGTCAATGGCATCGCCCATCTGAAGCCCATGACGCTCAAGATGGTCGCTGAAACCATCGAAATGCATGAGTCCACGGTCAGCCGCGTCACCTCGAACAAGTATATTTCGACCCCGCGTGGCCTGCTGGAAATGAAATACTTCTTTACCACCGCCATCCAGTCCAGCGATGGCGGCGATAGCCACTCGGCCGAAGCCGTGCGCCACCGCATCCGCCAGCTGATCGATGCCGAACCGCTCAGCGATGTGCTGTCGGACGATACGATTGCCGATGTGCTGAAAAAAGAACAAGGCATCGACGTCGCCCGCCGCACCGTCGCCAAGTATCGCGAGGGGATGAATATACCGTCCTCGGTGATCCGGCGGCGGCAGAAGAAGGGCTTGTTGGCGACGGGGTAGCAACAGCCAGTTCGTCCAGGCGCTGGGTTACGCTCAATCAGCCACCACTTACACCGTGTTTCCTCGGGAACGAGGTTGCCCGCTCTGCGGGCGCGATCTAGTTACGCCTCGTGGTTCGACAAGCTCACCATGAGGCTACTGTGCCTGCGTCACCCCTCAAGCTCTTCGCGCAGCACTTCCAGTTCCAGCCACTGTTCTTCAGCTGCAGCCTTTTTGGCCTCGACCTCTGCCAGCGCCTTGGAGCTGTCATCGAACGCCTTGGCGTTCTTGGAATAAAGCTGCGGGTCGGCCAGAATCTTGGCGAGGCGGGCGATTTCGGTGTCGAACCTGGCGATCTCCTTGGGCAGCGTTTCGAGCGCGTGCTTTTCCTTGAAGCTCATCTTGCGCTTGCCGGTCGCAGCGGTCACCGGCGCCAGCGAGGTCTTGCCCGGCTTGTGCGCCTTGGTGATCGCGGCGCGCGCCTGCACGCCTTCGCCGCGCTGCACCACCATGTCGGAATAGCCGCCGGCATACTCGGTCCAGCCACCGTTGCCCTCCGAAATGATCACCGAGGTAGCGACCCGATCCAGAAAATCGCGATCATGGCTGACCACGACGACAGTCCCGGCATAGTCCGAGACCATTTCCTCGAGCAGATCGAGGGTTTCTAGATCCAGATCGTTGGTCGGCTCGTCCAGCACCAGAAAATTCGAGGGCAGGGACAGGGCGCGAGCCAAGGCCACGCGGGCACGCTCGCCGCCGGAGAGCTTGCCGATCGGGGTATTGGCCTGTTCGGGGCTGAACAGGAAGTCCTTCATATAGCCCACCACATGGCGCGGTTCGCCATTGATGTGGATGGTGTCGCTGCCGCCGCCGGTCAGCGCGTCCTTGAGCCGGGTCTCGGGTAGCAGCTTGGCGCGGCCTTGGTCCAGCATCGCCAGTTCCAGCGCCGCACCCAGCTTGATCTTGCCGCTATCGGGCTTGAGCAGGCCGGTCAGCATCTTGATCAGCGTGGTCTTGCCGGCCCCGTTTGGTCCGACAATGCCCAACCGATCGCCGCGCAGCACGCGCGTGGAAAAGTCATCGACGATGACGCGATTGCCATAGGCCTTGGAAATATTCTCGGCTTCCGCCACCAAAGCGCCGGAGGTGCGGCCCTCGGAAACCTGCATATTGACGCTGCCCGTCACCCGGCGCTGTTCGCGCCGGTCTTGCCGCAGGCTGCCAAGACGTTCCAGCCGACCGACATTGCGTTTGCGCCGCGCCGTCACGCCATAGCGCAGCCAGTGCTCTTCGCGCACGATCTGCCGGTCCAGCTTGTGGCGGTCGCGTTCTTCTTCCTCCAGCACCGTGTCGCGCCAGGCCTCGAACGCGCCAAAGCCCTTGTCGAGGCGCCGGGTGACGCCGCGATCGAGCCAGACGGTGGCCCGGGTCAAATCGGAAAGGAACCGACGATCATGGCTGATCAGCACCATGGCTGAACGCATCGAGTTCAACTCGGACTGAAGCCATTCGATTGCCGGCAGGTCGAGATGGTTGGTCGGCTCGTCCAGCAGCAAAATATCGGGCTTCGGCGCCAAAACCCGCGCCAGTGCGGCGCGGCGGCCCTCGCCACCCGACAGCTTGCTCGGGTCTTCCGCCCCGGTCAGCCCCAGCGAGTTCAGCAGATATTGCGCACGGTAGGGATCATCGCCTGGCCCCAGGCCACCTTCGACATAATCCAGCGTGGTCTTGAACGCCGACAGGTCCGGTTCCTGTGGCAGGTAGCGGATGGTGGCACTGGGCTCGAGAAACCGCACGCCGCCATCATGCTGCACATCACCTGAAGCGATCTTGAGCAGCGTCGATTTGCCCGAGCCGTTGCGGCCCACCAGTGCAATGCGCTGTCCGGGCGAAACGATCAGCTCGGCGCTTTCCAGCAGCGTCGTGCCGCCAAAGGTCAGACGAATGTTTTGCAGGCTGAGAAGCGGGGCAGCGGCCATGAAGGACTGACATTTCTGTGGGTTTGGCCGCATAGAGCATGGGCGCGTCGATAGATCAATGCGCGCGGGCGGGAACCCGGAATGCGTCAATTCGGAATGGGGAAAAAGAGAAGGCTGGTCAGGGCGTTGAGGACCTTGAGCAGCCCGGGGAGACGGTAGCAGTAAGCCCCGTCGTTCCGATGTTTGTGCCGGCCCTGCGGCGTCGGCTGCTTGGCCGGGCCCTGTAATTAGTCGCAAAATAATATGACTATCAAACTCATATTTGTGGCGAAACGAGGAAAGTCGTCTCAATGCGCCAAGGCAATTGGTTCAACGAATTTCAGCCCCAGCCGTTCGCGCAACGACCGGCGCTTTTGTGCCAGATCAGCAATCGAATAGCCGTCCAGCACCGCAAAGAACGCACCAAGCGCTTCGCGGAGTGCGGAGTTGAGATCGCATTCCCCGATCAGCGGGCAATCCGCGCCATCTTCGAAGCATTCTGCCAGCGCGAAATTTTCTTCGGTCAGGCGGATGGTTTCGAGCAACGAAATGTCTTTCGCCGGGCGACCCAGCTTGATGCCGCCATGGCGGCCGCGCACTGTCTGGATCAGACCGCCCTCAACCAGAGGCTTGATCAGCTTGAACAAAAACAGCTCGGAAATGCCATAGGCCTTGGCAATGTCGGCGACGCGGCTTAGACCCGGATCGTTGATCGCACAATAAACCAGAGCGCGGATGGCGTAGTTGGATTGGCGTGTCAGTCGCATCATGACCCTTTCGGCAGCGCGGGCAAACGCCCGGATTCGCGCCGTTAACGCTCGCTAACTTATAACCGTTCTAAAATATGTCAACTAAACTTGATCCGATCCATCAAGTATTTTACCCGGCAATATCGGATGGGTGGCGCGAAAAATGCCGGCGATACAGCGGTAGTTCGGCAGCGCCCAGCGCGGGGGCCGTGGCGCCAAGATGGCCCGCCACCACCGCGGGCGCCGAACAGGCCGATATCGGCAGGGTTGCCAGATGGCGCTGCACGCACGCCACCAATCGCTCCAGTACCGCCCGGGGCATTGCTCCATCGATCACCGCCAGCCGGCACTCAATAACGGCGGTGGTGTTGAACACCACGTTGGCCAGCGCCCTTCCGCCATCTTCGATCCAGTCTGACAGCACCGGCTCCAGCGCCCCCCAATCCGTTTCGGGGGTGATGGGCGATGAAACCGGCCGTCCCGCCGCCGTCAGCCGCTGTTCGAGTGCGTCGAGCGAGGCGACGAAATGGGCGGGATGCTGCTTTCCTTCGGCATCAGTCACCAGCATCGAGCCGAGATTGGCCGAGTTCCCGGTCGGTCCCTCCCAGAGCGTGCCTTGCCCGACAATGCCCGCCGCCACGTAGCAGGACACCAGAAAATAGATGAAGTCGGACGGCCGTGGCGCCGGCGAGGCAATCAGCTCGGCCCAGCAGGCCGCGTTGCCGTCATTGAAAACCTGCACATCAAGCCCGCAGCGTGCGTTCACCTCCGCCGCAATGTCGAGTTCGCGCCACAGCGTGGTCTGCTCCGGGGGTGCATTGACCAGATGCACATGCTCCCAGATCGAGGTTGGCATGGCGATCCCCAGATCGGTCAGCCGGTCCTGTCGATCAGTGGGAATTCCGGCGCGCAGGGCCTGCACCGCCTCGGCAATTTCGTCCGGCAGCACGCTGGCATCGGGATAGGCATAATCGCGGTGAATGTGGCCCAACACCTGGGCATGCATGTTGATCAGCAGCACATCCAGATGCCGCCAGCCAATTTCGCAGCCGATGGCATAGCCGCCTTCGGGATTGAGAAAAATCGGGGTCGCCGGCTGGCCACGACGACCGCGCAGCACCTCGCCGCGCCGGATCAGCCCGCTCCGCTCGATCTCGATCAGGATTGCCGAAACGGTCTGTGGCGCCAGCCCCGTCAGCCGCGAAATCTCGGCATTGGAGAGGCCAGGGTTGAAGGCTACGACCGTCATGACCGCCCGTTCATTGGCGCGGCGCAATCCGTGATGCTGTAAGCCGCGCCCGGCCGTTTCAAACATGCCAGGCACCAATTCCGGGTCTTTAGGCAACTGCAACAGCTCCTGATCGACAAATAGCCAAGGTCGGCCCTGGCATGCGCCGGACTGATTCAAGGTTTCTGTAACGGCAACAAATCGCCCCGAATATGCTGGGGCAGTGCTGGAATTGTGATTCGAAATGCAATTGTTCAACGATAACAAAGCAATGCAGTAACGCAACCCTTCAACAGGGTAGCCCATCGAATCTCAAAGGGGCACTGGGACTTGTCCCATGTTGCTAAAATAGATAACGTTTCAATATATAAAGCGTTTGCAGCCGACAAAGGTCGGCTGACTAGGCTGGTGCCGTTGGCCGATCCGGGTCGCTGGCGGGCCACGGCAAGTCGGGCGACACGGCGCCCGTTGATCACCGGCCTCTGCCGGGACAGCGCCTCCGTCCAGAACAGCTTGAACTACTTCAGCTCTGCAATCGCCAGCGCCACCACAATGATCGTCCCTTTGGCGATCAGTTGCATGTCGATGGGCACGTTCAGAATGTTCATGCCATTGTTCATGATGCCCAGGAACAGCACGCCCATCACCGTCCGCGCCACTGAACCGCTGCCCCCCATCAGGCTGGTGCCGCCTAGAACCACGGCGGCGATCACATCCAGTTCGGTGCCAAACGGCCCGTAGGTCGCTGCCGCCGTATGCACCTGCGAGGACTGGATAATGCCGGCAAACCCGGCACCCAGCCCCGACAGCCCATAGATCAGGGTCTTGGTCAGCGCCGTGTTATGCCCGCTGAGAAACGCTGCGCGCTCGTTTTCGCCCACGGCCGCAACCAGCATGCCCAGTGGGGTCCGTCTCTGCACAAAGATCAGCACCAGCGCCACGGCGATGAACAGATAGATCGAAACCGGAATGCCCAAGATGTTGCCGGTGCCGATAAAGGTGTAGGCGCTCTCCTCGCGGATTAGATGCAGGTCCGGCCCGCCCAACAGCAGTGCCGAGCCGCGCACAATAGACAGAGTGGCCAGCGTCACGATGATCGGCGGTAGGCCAAGAAACGCAATCACCGCGCCATTGGCAAAGCCGATGAACAGCCCAAGCCCCAATCCTGCCGCCAGCACCACCGGCAGCGGATAACCCGCCGCCAGGCAAAAATACGAGACCAGTCCCGAAATTGCCAGCACCGGGCCAACCGACAGGTCGACCCCGCCGGTCATGATCACGAAGGTCGTCGCCGTCGCCATGATTCCGACCAGCGCCACCTGCCGCAGGATGCCGATCAGGTTTTCCGGCTTCAAGAACGCCGGCTGAGCGATGGCAAAGACCACGACGATCACCAGGATCGCCAGCGGCAGGGCGTGGGGCGCAATACGCCGCCCGAAGCCTGAAATCTGCGCTGCCGTGCCCATTACGCCGCCTCGCCGATTTCGTTGACCACCTGGCTCATCGTCACCTTGTCCGCATCGTGGATCGCTTTGAGTTGGCCGCTGACCATGATGCCGATCCGGTCGGCTACGGTCATCACCTCTTCAAGGTCCGACGACACCACCAGCACCGCCGCGCCCTTGTCGCGCTCGGCGCGCAGGATGGCGTAGATTTCCGCCTTGGCACCGACATCGACGCCCACCGTGGGTTCATCCAGGATGATGACCCGCGGCGACAGGTTCAGCCATTTGCCCAGCAACACCTTTTGTTGGTTGCCACCAGACAGCAGCTTGACCAGCTTGCGGCCATCGGGCGGCTGCACGTTGAGATCAAGGATGGACTTTTTGGCACTGCGCTCGATGCCGCCGCGGTCCAGCAGGCCGAAGCGCCAGAACTTTTTCAGCGTTGCCATCACCAGATTGTCGGTCACCTTCAGGCCCAGCATCAGCCCCTCGCGGTGCCGGTCTTCAGTGACAAATCCTATGCCCGCTGCCATCGCCTCCGCCGGGTGACCGAATTTTACCGCCTTTCCGTCCAGCTCGACCGTGCCGCTGTCGAACTGGTCCGAGCCAAACAGGGCATGCATCACTTCGGTGCGCTTGGAGCCAATCAGCCCGGTAATGCAAAAGATTTCCCCGGCATGAACATCAAAGCTCACATTCTTGAACACGCCCCTCTTGGTCAGGTTCTGGACCCCCAGCCGGACGGCTCCCGAGCCACGCGGCTTGCGTCCGACCAGAGCGGCACCAGCGGAATCGCGTGCCAGCTTTTCGCCCACCATCAGTTCGACCACCTTGGGCCGCTTGATGTCCTTGACCGCACTTTCAGCGATCACCTTGCCGTCGCGCATGATGGTCATGGTGTCACACACCGCGAAAATCTCATCGAGCATGTGACTGATATAAACGATCGCCACGCCACGGGCCTTGAGCGTGCGGATCGTGTCGTGCAGCCGCGCCACATCCGCTGCTGCCAGCCAGCCGGTCGGCTCGTCCATCAGCAACACCTTGGCGTCAAGCGCCAGCGCCTTGGCGATTTCGACTTCTTTCTGCTTCACCGTCGGCAGCGCGCCGACAATGGCGTCGAGATCAAGATCTATGCCGTGGCGCTCCAGCAGGACCAAGGCGTTGGCGCGCTGGGTCTTGCGATCAAGCAGACCAAACCCCCTGGTGGGCTGGCGGCCGAGGTAGATATTATCGAGTACGCTCATCGCTGGGGCGAGGTTGGAGTGCTGATAGATGCAGGCCACGCCGCGCGCGATCATTTCCGTCGGGTTGCCCAACGGGGCGATAACGCCTTCCACTTCAACCGTCCCTAAAGTCGGCGCGATCGCCCCGGTCAGGACTTTGATCAGCGTCGATTTGCCGGCTCCGTTCGAGCCGATCAGCGCGCGTACTTCGCCAGCCATCACCGCGATACTGGCGTCAGCAAGCGCGACGAAATTGCCGTAGACCTTGGTCAGTCCCTTGCCCGAAATCAGCGGGGTTACGCTCATCTCAATGCCCCGCCGCCAGATTGGCTTTGAGCCTGCGCTGCTGGCGCAACACCAGCAGGCGATCATAACTCACTGCCGCCAGCAGGATCACCCCCGTCAAGATTTGCTGCACGAATTGCGATACGCCCAGCAGCGTCAGCCCGAGCAGGACAATGCCCAGCAGGAACGCGCCGAGCGCTGGTCCGAACACCGAGCCGGTGCCACCCTGCAGGCTGACACCGCCGATGACCACCGCCGCGATGGCTGACAATTCCATGCCGGTGCCCAGCGCCTCGGTCGATGTGGTCAACCGCGCCACCAGCAGCAGCGCCGCCATGGCGGCACAGAATCCCGAGATGGAATAAGCGGCGATAATCACCCGATTGGTCTTGATCCCGGCCAGCCGCGCCGCTTCGAAATTGCCGCCCACCGTATAGATGTCGCGACCAAACCGAGTCTTGAGCAGGATGAACTGGAACACCGCCAATACCGCCAGCATGACAAAGAAGGACAGCGGAAACCACGGCATGGCAATGGCGTGGCTCAGGCCGGTCATGCCGCCGATATCGAAGTAGTTTTCCAGCCCGGTGATCCACTTGTCGGTGATCGGGGTGGTCGACAGGCCCGGCACCAGCTGGCGCCCGGAAATCGAATAGACCAGCCCGCGATAGGCGGCCAGCGTCGCCAGTGTGGCGATAAAGGGCTGCAGCCGCAGCGACACGATCAGCGCGCCGTTCAGCGCTCCGGCCAGCGTGCCCACGATCAGGACCAGCGGCAGCACCGCAAAACCTGGCACATGGAACATCAGCGACAGATCGAACGTCACCATGCCAACCACGGCGACAATGGCGCCAACCGACAGATCAATCCCACGCACCAGAATCGGAAAGGCCTGCCCAATGGCCAGGATCGCCACGAAGGAAAATCCTGACATCAGGTTTTCCATATTGCTGGCCGTGGCAAAACGCGGCGCAAACAGGCTGAACAGCCCGGTCGTCGCCGCAAAAAACAGCAATAGTGCAAAAATAGCGGGGCGGGCCTTCATGTATTTCTTCTCGGACCTGTCTTCACGAATACCTCAGTCGTCATCCCTCTCTCCTTGCGGAATCAGGGTGAGGGGTTGGCGCCGCGAACACGAAGTAGCCAAGATACCCCCATCCGCCCTTCGGGCACCTTCTCCCGCAAGGGGAGAAGGAAGACCAGAGCGACCGAAACCTCTCCCAACAAGTAAAAAAGGCCGTGGCATGGGTATGCCACGGCCCAGTGAGCCTCGGGAGAGACTTACCAGCGTTGGGCAGGCTGGATCTGCCCAACATTTTCCTTGGTGGCGATGACGTATGGCATCAGCAGGTGACCCTGCTGGCCGAACGCGGTGGCCGGCACCATGCCGGTCGCCAGCACAGTTGCGGCAGCAGCGGCAAGACGGCCCTGCTGATAAACGTCGGTATACTGGGTGCCGGTCAACTCGCCCGCTTCGATCGATTCCAGCGCTCCGGTTTCCCCGTCATTGCCGAAAATGAACAACTTGCCGATCAGGCCTTTTTCCTTGGCCACGTCGACCGCACCCAGCGCCATCGAATCGTTGACGCCATAGACACCGCCCAGGGTCGGGTTGGCGGCAAGGATGGTGTTGAGCACGTCCTGGGCCTTTTTGCGGTCCCAATCGGCAACCTGATCGGCAACGATCTTGATGTCCGGGTGGTGCATCTTCATACCATCGACAAAACCATTGGTGCGCTGGTCTCGGATGATGATGCCCGGAGGGGCATTGAGAATCGCCACATCGCCCTTGCCGCCCATGGCGTCGCCCAGTGCCTTGGCGATGTCCATGGCGCCGAAATAGTGGTTCATCTCCACATGGGCCGCATGGGCCTCGGTCGCATCGATATTGAGCGTGATCACGGCAATGCCGGCGCGCTTGGCCTTGGCGATCGATGGTGCCAGCGCCACCGAGTCGATCGGCTGCAGGAAGATCACCGCAGCGCCCTGGTTGATCAGGGTTTCGATCAGGCTGACCTGCACTTCGACCTTGTTCTGCCCGTCGAGCAGTTCATAGTCGATGATCTGCTGGGTCTTGAGCACTTCCTCGATACCCTTGGACCAGGCGGCCGGCACGGTGTGTGGCTGCCACTGGATAAAGCTCATCTTGATCCGGCCATCGGCGGCGCGGGCCTGCGCCATGCCCAGGCCCCGATTGGCGTCGAGATGGCCGAACATGCCGGTCGCGGCGGCGCCGACGGCGGCCGAACCCAGCACCATGGTCTTCAGGAAGTCGCGGCGCTGGCCGATATCGATATCATTGTCCTTGGTCATAATGTTCCCTCCCTATGGGATGCTTCTGCTTGGCTACGTCAAAGGCCCCCGAGGGCGTTGTGCCCCGCGGACGGCGGTATAAACGGCGTAAAGAGAAGTCGTCGCGGCGATGAACAGCCGGTTGTTCTTGGGTCCGCCAAACGTCAGGTTGGCGACCGTCTCGGGCACATGGATGATACCGAGCGGGGTCCCGTCGGGGGCAAAGATTTCCACGCCCCGTTCCGAACTGACCCAGAGATTGCCGAATTCGTCGAGCCGGAACCCGTCCGGCACGCCCTCCTCGATTTCGACAATCTTTTGGCCCGTCCCAACGCCCCCTCCAGGCGTCACCGGAAAGGCCAGAACATGATGATCGCCCTGCGCATCGTGTGAGCGCGCGCTGTCGGCGACATATAAAATGCGCTCGTTGAGCGAGAAGGCCAGCCCGTTGGGCTTGCGCATCGTGGTGATCCTGGCCTCGACCGCGCCACTCTGCGGATCGATGCGATAGACAAAGCAGCCCGCCTGCTCAGGGCTGGCGCGCCTGCCTTCGTAGTCGCTCATGATGCCGTAATTGGGGTCGGTGAACCACACCGCACCGTCGCTGCTGACCACCACGTCATTGGGGGAATTGAGCGCCTTGTCCTCATGCTGGGACGCCAGCACGGTGCGGCTGCCATCGTGCTCGAAGCGCACCACTGACCGGCTCAGATGCTCGCAGGTGATGCGGCGGCCCTCGCGGTCCAGCGTGTTGCCATTGCAGTTATTGGCATCGTGCGAATAGACCCGCGCACCCAGCCCCGGCACATATTGCATAACGCGATTATTGGGAATGTCGGACCACAACAAATGGTCGCCCGCGGCGAAATACACCGGCCCTTCTGCCCACAGCATGCCGGTATGCAGCCGCTCAAGCTGTGCATTGGGCTGCACAAGCTGACGCAGGCGCTCATCGAGCACGGTGAAATACGCGGTTCCCATGAGCCCTCCCCGAGCCCCCTGCTGGCCTTTGGCTCTTGCAGGTGGCGTCAGGTTTTCACTTGCATGCCAAAGGCAAAACGGTCCAACGCGAACAAAATTTGCGGGTTCCCGCAAATCCGCTCCGGTTTCCACGCTGTTTCGTGCCAGGATTGCTGGCGTAGTTCCTCGTGAGCAACAGGCGGCCGGTGATGCCAAGAACCGTTCAAACCATCGACATGACGCAAATTCTGTCGATTCTGCGCGCCATCGCCGGTCAGCTCGATTTCCGCGGAGTGGTCAGCGCCGCCTCGGCTGAAATCAGTGCGCTGCTGCCCCATGACCATCTCGATGTGGCGATCATGGATAGCAAGCGCACCATGGTTTCGGCCTATGAGACGGGCCTGCATACCGAATGGGACGCCTCCACTACGGCCACCAAGCCAGTCAAGGTCAGCCCCATCCGCCCGCTGTTCCTGGGCAAGGTCGACTACATTCTGACCGACGACGCCCAGAACGATCCGCGCTTTCATTTCGAAGGCGCCTTTTCCAAGCCGATCTTTGCCGCCGGCCTGCGCAGCCGCCTGCATGTGCCGCTCAAGGTCGAGCGCCGGGTCATCGGGGCGCTGAGCTTTTCCACGCAGGAAATCGGCACCTACCGGCTCGAAGATGTGGAAACCGCCCGCATCGTTGCCGATATACTGTCGTCCTATTTTTTCGCACTGCAACAGTCCGAACTGGTCCGCCAGAGCGAATTGCAGCAGGTGCAGGCCGAAGCACGGGCCGAAGGTCTGCGCATCGGTGCGCTGCATCTGACGGAGGAGCTGGAAAACGCCCGTCAGGCGCTGGGCATGGATCTGCATGATCAGACCCTGGCCGATCTGTCGCGGATTGCGCGCGGGCTGGAACGCGCCGTCGGCAAGCCATCGCTGCGTGGCGCCGAATTGCAGCCCCTGCACGACGATATCGAACATTGCCTGCGCGAACTGCGCGTCATCATCGACAATGCCAAGCCCTCGGTGCTGCAGTTCTTTGGCTTCGGCCAAGCCGTCGAAGCCCTGCTCGAACGCAGCGTTTCGTCGTCGGCGGGCCTCACCTATTGCCTGCAGGACGATGGCGATACAGGCCTTGATGAACTGCCTCCCAATACCGTGGTCAGCCTTTATCGCATCGTGCAGGAAGCCATCAACAACAGCGTCCGCCATGCCCGCGCCACCCACATTGCCGTCAGCCTCAACCGGCATCGCGGCGCCGCCCGCATTGTCATCGCCGATGACGGCATTGGCCTGGGCACCGCCCCCGGTCGCCGCACCGGAGGCCTGAGCAATATCCGCACCCGCGCCTCGCTGATCGAAGCCGACCTCACGGTCGCCTCTGGCAGCGACGGCAAGGGTACACGCCTGGAAATTCTGTTGCCGGCCTGCACGCCGGCAGCTCAACCCGTGAAAGCCAGCCTGCCATGAGCACTTTCCTGATCGTCGAGGACGACGCGCTGCATCGCAATTTCCTGCGCGAGGTCATCACCCTGTCCGATCTCGAATGCACCAATCTGCTCGAGGCCGACGATGGTGAAGCGGCCATCCGCATGGTGGCCGAACACGACCCCAAGGGCGTGATCATGGATTTGCAGATGCCGCGCAAAACCGGGGTCCAGGCGGCCAAGGCGATCTGGGCCGATAATCCGACCATGCCCATCGTGTTCTGGTCCAATTATGCCGACGAAGCCTATGTGCGCGGCATCACCAAGATCGTCCCGGCCAACGCGACCTATGGCTACCTGCTCAAAACCTCATCCAAAGAGCGCCTGCGCCGCTCTATTCAGTGCGTGTTTTTGGAAGGACAAAACATCATCGACCGCGAAGTGCGTGGGGTGCAGCAGCGCGGCCACTCTCGCTCGGAAAGCCTTTCCGAGGCCGAATATGAAGTGCTGCTCGATATCGCCATCGGTCTGACCGATCAGGCCATTGCCGACCGCCGGCGCATTTCGCTGCGCTCGGTACAGGGCCGCCTGCAACAACTCTACGCCAAGCTCGGCCTGATGGAACTACCCACCCTGCCCAGCGGCACCGCCGAATACAACAGCCGCACCCGCGCCATTGCGCTGGCGCTGACGGCACGGGTGATCAACGGCAAATCCATCGAAATGGCCGAACTGGATTATCGCCGCGCCAGTGAGGCTTAGTGCCGCGAGGGCGTGCGCGGATGTTCCCTATGCGAACTCCACCAGCAGCGTGGTGATCTCAAACGGCCGCAGGCTCAGGCTGACGCCGTTGTCGTGTAGCGGCAATGCCTCTCCCGGATGCTCTTCCATGAGGTTGACCACCCGCACCGACTTCACCGGAATGCCGAAGCTGAGCCTGGCCTTTGCCCTGGTGTTGGCGTGTTCGAAGATACGCACGACGACGGCGTTTGAGGCCTCGGCTTTCTTGATGGTCTCGACGGTGACATTGGCGGCGTCGACGCGGGCATAGGAGAGGGATTTGCCCTCAGAGGTCGCGGTGTTAACCGGCCTGGTGTCGCCAACAACCGCGACAGGGTTGTTGAACCGCTCGGCAGTGCGATGCACCTGGGCGATGTCCGCAACACCCTCGTGGATGAACAACCCATAGCGCAGGCGATGCTCCCCGAGGTCGGCTTCGGGGTGCGGGAAGGTCGAACCGCGCACCAGCGTCAGGCGGACCAGTTGCTCGACGGCGTCATAGCCATATTTGCAGTCATTGATCAGCGCCACGCCGAAATCGGCTTCCGACAGATCCACCCAGCGATGCATCGAGGCCTCAAACCGCGCCTTGTCCCAAGACGTGTTGCGATGGGTGGGGCGACGCACATGGCCGAACTGGATTTCCGAACGGATTTCAGAAGTATTGAGATCAAACGGGAAGCAGGCTTTCAGGACAGTCTGGCGCTCCTGCCAGTCAATGAAGGTGTCGAATTCCAGCTGGCGGCTGTCGGCTTCCAGCGCGATGATCTGGACGATTTTGGATTTCCGGTAGCGGCGTTCGATGCGGATCGCGGCCCGATGCGGGCCGGTCTCGACCACCGAGATGCTGGCCTTGGTATCGGCGAGTGGCCAGAACTGCTCTTCGAAGTAGCGATCGATATCCCAGGCGTCCCACTCCATCGGCTTGTCTTCAAAGGCAATCAGCCGATTGGCGGTCTCGCCCGTGGCGATCAGCTCACGACCGGAGGCCTTGTCGATGATCGAGACAATCTCGCCCGCAGTGTCGAAGCGGACTGCGACCAGCGCGTTTTCCAGATGCTTGGCGGAAACCGACAGCGTGTTGGCCACCGCCTTGCTGCCGACAACGATCTGGGTGCTGGCCCAGCCTAATGAGGGCAGACCAGTGATGCGGGCGCCAAAGCTGGTGGAGCCATCGGCGCGGCTCAGCCGCTGCAGCGGCTGGCCGGAGACGCTGGCATCCTTGAGTGCGGCGTCACTGCCAAAGCTGATCAGTGCGGTGCGTTCCTGGCTGGTAAAGTTGAACAGCTTGATCTCGCTCGCCGCAGTCTCGGCGATGGCGTTTGCCGCCCCATGCCACGGACCATTGGCCGAGTTCAACGTGGAAAACAGCTGGCCATATTCATTGTCGCTGTCGACATAGACTTCCGGGATCGAGGTGCCGGGCAGGATGTCGTGGAACTGGTTGATCAGCACCACTTCCCAGAACGCCTTGAGGTCCGCCGAGGGGTAAGCTGCACCCGTCGTGGCCAGCGCCATGGCGCCCAAAAACTCGGTCTCGCGCAGCCGCCGTTCGGCCAACCGGTTGTTGGCCTTGTTCTTGGCGACGCTGGTGAGCGTGCCACGATGATACTGCAGGTAAAGCTCGCCATTCCAGGTCGGGAACTTCCTGGCATTGGCATCCATGCGTTTGCCGAGGCGATCAAGATACGGGACGATGCCTTCGAGCTTTACTTTTGGCGCGCCGGGAATACCGCGTTCCATGCGGATACCACGCTCGATCATGCCGCGGGTCGGGCCACCGCCGCCGTCGCCATAGCCGTAGCTCATCACCACTTCACTGTTGACCGCCTTGGGCTCATAGCGCTTCCACGCCCCCATGGTTTCACTCACCGAGAGATCGCCATTGTAGGTGGTATAGACCGCTTCGCTTTCATAGCGCTGGGCCGTAATCAGCTGCGCCTTGGTGACGGTGCCATCGATGCCGCGCCAGAAGAAGGTGTCATAGGGATGCCTGTCGGTATCGTTCCAGCTCAGTTTTGAGGTGACAAAGTATTCCAGCCCGGACTTGGCCATGATCTGGGGCAGGTTGGCCGAATAGCCGAAGGTATCGGGCAGCCACACGGTTTTGGGATCGACGCCGAACTCGGCCAGATGAAACTGCCGACCACGCATGATCTGGCGCACCAGCGACTCGCCCGAGACGATGTTGACGTCGGGCTCCACCCACATGGCGCCTTCGATCTCGAACTGGCCGGTTTTGACCCGCTCCAGCATCCGCTCCCAGATTTCTGGATAGTCCTGCTTCAAAAAGTCGAACAGCACCGACTGGTTATACATGAACACGAATTCTGGATATTCCTCCATCAGCTTGAGCACGGTGGCAAAGCTGCGGCCGGTCTTGTCGCGCGTGTGTGCCACGCGCCAAAGCCAGCCAACATCGAGATGGGTGGAGCCCACTGCGGTGATCTGCGGCTGCACTTCAGTATCGACCAGGGCATAAATTTTGGCGGCAATGGCTTCGGCGGCACCCAGGCTCTCCGCAAACGCTTCGGTATGCCCATCGCGGCGATCGAGCGCCCGCACCGCTTCATCGACCAGGTTCAAAATCGCCTGCCGGCGTGGATCGTTCTGATACAGCCTTATCGCCACTTCCAGCGGGGTCTGCAGGTCGTAATAGAGCTTTTCGGCGCGCTCGTTGCGCACGAAGTATTCTGCGGTAAACCCGACGAGTGGCCGATCAAAAAAGGTAAAGGCATTGACATGCAGCACGGCCTTGGTGCCTGCGGCCGCGCCGCGCGCCACCACCAGCTCGGTGTGATTGCCGTCCAGCGCCTGGGCGATCTTGCCATCGAGATAGGCGAGGCACTGTGGATCGGTCGATCCGGGACGCTCCTGCCACTGGCTGGTGAAATGCAGGATCAATGTCTGCCCCGCAGCCGCCTCCGGTACTGTGACTTCAGCGGCAAACCAGGTGTTGCCCTGCTTTTTGCTCCACACGCTGCGCGCACCAAATTCGCTCCACGAACGCCAGTCCGAGGCCAGAGCCTGCTCCGCCTTCATCTCATCGGCGTTCACATGCCATTGAAATGGCGCGCTCACCGGCGTCAGGATCTTGGCCCCTAGGTCCGCCACCAGACGCAGCAGCTTGCCTTCCATCTTGAGGTCGTCGTCCAGCAGGCCCAGCTTGGTCGATTGAGGGTTCAGGTAGGTCACGTTTCACACTCCGATGGCCGGCTCGCACGGCACTTTGCGCGGACCCAATCACATTTTTTGCAACGTTGCAATTGTGGAATGTTTGCATCTGCCCGGCAGCTGTGTAGAAGCTTTATCGATGGGCAGGAGCCATGATGGCCAAAGACAACAACAGCGATGCTACAGGTGGCGCGGCAGCTGGATCGCGGGCGACGCTCAAGACCATCGCCCAGTTGACCGGGCTCAGCCTTTCCACCGTGTCACTCTCTCTGCGCGGTGGCGCCACGCTCAAGCAGGAGACCAATCGGCGGGTCGCCGAGGCGGCCCAAAAGCTCGGCTATGTCCCCGATCGAGCCGGCGTTCGCCTGCGCACCGGCAAGACCAACGTCATTGCCTTGGTGCTCGATGGCGCCGAGGAATCCATCGATTTTGCCCGCCATATGATCCAGGGCATCGGCCATGCCCTGCATGGCTCGCGCTACCATCTGACCGTCACCCCCGAATTCAAGGGCAATGCCTCGGTCGAAACCATCCGCTACATTCTGGAAAATCGCACGGCCGACGGCGTCATCATCACCCACACCATGCTCAAGGATGAGCGGGTGCAGATGCTGATCGATGCTGGCTTCCCCTTCGTCACCCATGGCCGCACGGCCTCGCCAACCCCGCACGCCTTTCACGATTTTCATGCCGAAGCCTTTGTCGCGCTAGCGGTGGAGCGGCTGGCCGCCCTGGGGCGCCGCGATATCGCCCTGGTGATTGGGGATGACACCACCACCAATCACCACAATATCGTCACTGCCTTTGCCCAATCCACGGCGCGGCTGGGCGTGCGCGGCTCGGAACTGCATAGCGTCGCGGGGAAGGGCGCGGCGGCAATTCGCGCTCTTGGCCTACATATGGCCACCGCGGCGGAAGCGGATCGGCCGACCGGCATTATCTGCAACAGTGAAATGCGCACCATCGCTTTGGTCGGCGGCCTGCAGGATGGCGGGCTGCGGCTGGGGAGCGATATCGATCTGGTTTACAAGCAGACCTCCGATATTCTGCCGACGCTGTTCCCGCGCCTTGATAGTATCAGCGAGGATGTCTTTGCCGCTGGGGTCGAGCTGACCCGCCTGCTGCTTGCCCGCATCGGCGGCGCTGCGCCGGAAACCCTGCAGACCCTGAGCGAACCGGTCGCCAACTGGCGCTCGTCCTGATCAGGAAAACGTCATATTGGGCACGTCAAGGAACTGCAGGTCTTCGGGCTTTTCGCCGTTGATCCGGCGCAATAGCAGCCGGCCCAACCGCTCGCCATGGTCGACGAAATCCTCAAACACCGTTTCAGCGCCAGGCCGGAACTGGGTGAACAGCGGCGAGGACTGCTTGCACACCATGAACCCGGTATGGTTCATCACCAGCCCGCTATCGGTGAGCCCGGCAATCACTGCGAGCGCCGAAACCTCGCTGCAGCACACGAAACCCTCGGGCGCATCGGGCCTGCGGCGGCGCTTGATCACATATTCGCGGATCGCCTCGGCCGGGCTGTCCAGATTGACGTCGGTGGCAATCTCCGAGGCGATGCCGGCCTCCGCTGCGCCCCGCGTGAATCCTTCGCGCAGATGCTGGGAATAGGTCAACGAACTGTCCGGCAGGACGATGGAGACTTTGCGGCAGCCGCGCTTGGCCAGCCGCATCACAGCGCCATGGGCAAAGGTCTCATTGTCAAAATCCACCCACGGATGGGCCTCCGGCCACAGCGTGCGGCCATGAGTGATGAAGGGAAAATCATTATCGAGCAGGAACCGCACCCGGTCATCGAACGGCTCGGCCTTGGAAAAGATCACGCCATCGGCCATGCGGTTGCGCACGATGTGCCGGATCGGCTCGATCGGCTCGACTTTGCGGAAGTGCGGCATCACCACCAGATGAAAGGAGGTGTCGCGCATCGAGGCGGTCAGGCCCGAAACCAGTGATGAGCCGAAGCCGAAAATCTCTTCATCCGGTGCCAGCACCAGCGAGATCACATTGGTCCGGCCGGTCTTGAGGCGCAGCGCCGCACGGTCCGGCAGATAGCCGATTTCAGCAGCAATCTTTTGCACCCGGTCGCGGGTCTCCTGCGACAGTTCGGGCGCATTGTTGAGCGCCCGCGAAATCGTGGTCACGGCAAATCCGGTCATCAGCGCAATCGTCTTGAGCGTCGGCTTGCCCGATGGCTTGACGCCGCGTTTCAGGCGAGGTGGCGGACGAACGTCATTTTCGGCCACTGCTCAGTTCTCCAGCACATTCGATGCCACTTGCATCGTTTCAACCAGGGGACACCATCAGATTATCGCGCCAAATTCAACACGCCCTTCGACCTAAGGACCTGGCCGACCTCGCCAAAAATATGATAAGATTTATCACCTTTTCTGATTTGTCCCTAAAGTCGAGCAGAGAATTTCAATTTTTGCGACACCTATAGCGAAGGTCGCACTGGTAATCGCCGCGCGGCTCACTTATCTTGCCGTCATGCGTTGAACTAGGTTCGGCGCTGCCCGTTCAACCCGCAGGAGAGGACCGAAGATGACTTTGTCGAATTGCTTCACTATCCGAACCGGGTGCATGGACGTACACGTAGTTGACCAGCTTATTGCCAAACGTTGGCAAGGGAATTGTCGCTCGAAACGAATGTGACCTGTCGTCACGCATTTGTCTCACAAGCTCGATAAATACCCCCGCACCGCTCAGGCGCTCACGATTGGCAATCGGCCCGTGATCTCCAAAGCCGGCGCGCAAGTGGAGTCTCCACCATGCAGGAACGCAGTGTCGATCGGACCAAGGTCCAGAAGCCCATCGTTATAGAAGTTGCTGGCGAACCGCTGGGCGTTGTGGTCGCCCATGCCGAAGGCTACCGGTTTCTTGCCGTCAAGTTGCCGGCCTTTGCTATCGATGGACAGACGTATGACAGCGTGGAAAATGCTCGCATTGCCGCATCAGAAGTGATGCGCCTGCGTGGCCTCGACGCCGCCTGACACGATTATCGGAATTGGAACGCAATTGGATCGCACGCCGGACTTGGCCTGCGATCCGTTTATGCATTGCTAATGTGCTGTCTGGAACCGGATTTCGCCCTGATGCAGGAAGCAGGTTCTGTTGAACAGCGTCAGATCCAGCGGATTGGGCAGGCGCACGTCGTCCAGATCGGGAATGGCCTTCACTGTCGGATCGTATGAGCGATCGACCTGGGCGATGAACACCATCATCAACCTGTTTGCATTGGCAAACGCCTTCAAAGCCCGGATCTGTAGGCCGATCGACTGATGTTCGCGCCTTTGATCGAGCAATTGCAGATAATCGACGACAATCAGAGCGCTGGGAGCGACGTCCTGCATTTTTTCGATGATGTAGTCGGCGCAAATCGCGTCTGAGCAATCAAAACTCAACCGTCCGTCGAACTGCGCCGGATCGCAACCGATAGCCTGCAAGCGGACAAGCACATCTTTGTCGGTATATTCCAGCGTAAAGAACGCGCCGGTTTTGCCGGACGACCTCGCTGCTTCGGCAGCAAGCTCGAGCGCCAGCAGCGTCTTGCCTTGTCGGGGCCGCGCTGCGACCAGCACCAGATCGCCTGGCTGCATGGTTTGATAAAGCTTTGCCGCCGGTGTTGTCGCTTCATGCCGGGCCGCCAGCAGGCTCCATTGAGTATAGCCCTGCTCTGCAGCGACACGATCCAGCGCTTGATTGAGCGGTATGGAATGCTCGCGGGCCATGCGTCTGGCATGGCGTTTGAGCTGATAGATGGGCGCAGAAAGGTGCATCCAAACCTCCTATGCGAGCGGTATCAGCAATCCCTCCTTGTGCTGGGCTCGAACACTGGGGTTCGGTAAACGGTCAGCCCCGTATGAGGTGTACTTTCCCGGCGGAGGGGGGAGGCACGGGCGATGCCAGAATCAAACTCTGGCCGATTTGCCCGGCGCTGGCAATCTGTGTGGCTACGACGGCATCCCCATGATGCGCTGATATTCGTTTTCGGCCATGCCATAGGCGCCATCGCCCAAAACGATCAGGCCTTCGCGGTCACGAATGATGATTTCGCCGCGATTGGAGCGAACCAGCCCTTTGCCTTCCAGCATATGCAGCGCATCGGTGACGCCCGAGCGTCGCACGCCCAGCATCGCCGACAGGAATTCATGGGTCAGATCGATCCGGTCGCTGTCGATCCGGTCCTGACACATCACCAGCCAGCGCGCCAAACGCTCTTCGAGCTTGGAGCGGCCGTTCGCCAGGGCCGTTGCGGCGATCTGGATCGAAAAGGCCCGCGTGTAGCGATTGAACAGGATGTTCATCGAAATCGACTGCGACAATGCCGTGCGCAGCGTCTTGATATCGAGGCTCAGGCCCTGGCCCTTGATCTGCACGAAGGTCTGGAACGTCGCGTGCTCGTCAAACTGCACCACGCCCGACCCGCTCATGCCGTCGCGACCGACAATACCTACCTCG